>NZ_JBALNQ010000075.1:0-40256 GCF_036961885.1 Neobacillus niacini
CCCGTACTCCTGCAGGAGTCTCGCGCCTTCCGCAAAAATCAACTTAGTTTTTAAATCAAGATTCTCCTTTAACAAATCCATTAATTTAAGAAAATTTTAATAGTTATTTTAGATTGTATTTATAACTCCCCATTAGACTAATCATGTAGTAAATAAACGAATGGAGGAAAAAGAACATGAATAATAAACTTTTAGCAGCTATCGGTATTAGTGGGACGCTTATGTTAGGCAGTGTTTATTCGATTTCTGCTAATACATCAGGCTATGACCTTTACAAGGAAGCCTTAAAGAAAACGCACACAGCTGAGAGTGCAACGATGAATGTTAACGTTAAAATTGAAGACAACAAAAAATCAATATTATCATCAGAGTCCATTTTTAAATCGGATTCAGTTAATCAAGTTAGCTTGATCTCCACACGTTTAGCGAATGAAACTGAAGTCAGTAATATGAACATGTATAAGCAGGATGGAAATTGGTTTATAAGTAAGAACGGTATTGACACAGTTTATAAAATGAACACTTCCAATACTCCACATCACAGTAACACTACTGAATTAAAAGATGATTTAGAGAATCTAATTGATGTTATGACAAAAAATCTTCAGCAGCAAATTACCGTTGCAGATAATCAAAATGGCAGCCAGTTAATTGAGCTTGATTTAACAGGTAAGGAAATTCCTTTAACAGCTAATGCCTTAAGTACATTAATGATTAAACACGCTGTAATGATTCAGGATAATGCTGAGACTGAAAGCTCAGACTTTCACATTAAGGTAAAAGCACCTGAATTGGATCATGACATAACGGTTAAGCAAATCAAACTAACGGCACAGGTGAACAAGGACAATTATATTGAACAACAAACTGTCAATGCAGTAGTAACGGGAAAAGATAAACAAGGTACAAGCCATGAAATCGTTTTAAATATTGAATTGAACGTTTCTAATTACAACCAAACAACGGTAACCCCTGTTGAAATTCCTGTAGATAAAGTAATCGAATTTAAGCATAACAAAAAATAAGAAGTAATGGATAGAGGGTGACATTTTTGGAAAAAGCAGTGGTTATTACCGGAATGACAAAACAATACTCAAATGGCCGAGGAATACATGATATTAATTTAACCATTAATGAAGGGGAAATTATCGGCATACTTGGTCCGAATGGTGCCGGTAAAACAACATTATTAAAATGTATGACCGGTTTAACTTCCCCAGATAGGGGTAAGGTGGAGTTATTTGGGGTTGACCTTCTAGGTAATTATAAAGAAGCGATTCGTCCTGTAGGCGCGTTAATTGGACCTGCTGTTGCATATGAAAACATGTCACCCTATAAAAATTTAAAAATGATTTCCCGGTTGTATTCTAGTGTTTCAGAAAAAGATATTGAACATGTATTGCTTCAAACTGGATTAACCCCCTATCAGAATGAGAAAATATCCTCCTTTTCTATGGGTATGAAGCAGCGTTTTGGTATCGCATCAGCACTTATATCCAAACCTCGGTTAATCATATTAGATGAACCCACTAACGGTTTAGATATAGATGGTTTGTTGTTATTAAGAAAAACAATCAAGGAGATATCAAGCATATCCGGTGTAACCTTTGTAATTTCCAGTCACCATATCTCAGAACTAGAAAAAGTATGTAATCGTTTTTGTTTTCTCATACATGGTCAGGCATCATTATATGAAACCGGTAGTGAGCCATTGGAAGATGTTTACATCAAGAAGGTTGAGGGATTAGTATGTTGAAAACAATCAAGGCTAACAGTCTCAATGAAATAGAAAAGCTGCTAGCGAAAAAGGTAACCAAGCTATTTCTATTTTTTGCTGTTCTTATTCCATTGCTAACTAAACTTCTTGTAAACAATCTATTTATTACTGAATGGATGGCTTTACCGGCAGAAAACATAAATTTTATATTGTTAGATTTATTTGTAACGATTTTACTACCTTTATTTGTTTTTATAGCCGCCACAGATTTGTTCACAGGAGATAGCGAACGAGGAGCTCTATTTCAAGTTAGACCTATCAGTCGAATCGAGCTTTTTCTTTCAAAATTAATTGCAATCAGTATTTTAGCCTTATTTGTCCTTTTGTTAGATTGGCTATCAGTGATAATTAGTAGTGCTGTCTTTGATAAAACATTCCATTTTAGTATCATTCCAATAAGTCTTGGGGCTTTCAGTATTTCCTGGTTTCCCATCATTGTGATCACTGCTTTTGCTATCTTAATAGCACTTTTATTCCATTCTAGTGTTCTGGCGATTTCTACGATGATTGTCTTATATTTAATAATGATGTTTATTCCTTTTGTACTCCCAAATTCCTTATATTTACTGCCCTCTAGTTATTTGGATTGGTATATGCATTGGATCGGAGAAGTGTCTACTCGTTGGGTATTTCAAACTGTCACCTATTTGTGCTCTTCTTTCGGATTGTTTTTTTCACTAGGCTATTATATGTTTAATAAAAAAGAAGCATAAACAAAAAGGGTGCTATTTCATTGTCTATTAAACTCCGGCTGACATTATCAAATATTGCTATGATTGTAGTTCCAATCATTTTATTTTCGATTACCTCATTTCTTTTATTAATTGTTTTTCTCGGAGACATTAGAGAAATGACAAACTTTTTACCAGAGAGTCATAATTACCACAAAACAAAGCAAGAAGATACCATCTTGTTCCTGGCCCTAAAAGAAAAGTCGGTGGTAAATCCTGATGAATTGATGAGTCAAGAGTATTTACAATCCCTAAGCCAAGACCTTGGTGCACTTGATTCAGGGTTAATGATTAGAAAAAATGATGAGATATACTTTTCAACTCCAGAACTTGAAAAGCTAAATACAAAAAAGCTGCCGGAATTTGGTACAGAAACAAGCTTCCGCAGCTTAGAAAAAGTTGGTGAGCAGACGTTTGCCATAAAGCAGCACGATTTTTTCTTGAAAGACGCAAGCAAGGTTTCGCTCTTTTTAATGAGAGACGCTAGCCCTTGGAATAAGTTTGTAAGAACCTTTTTTCCTATTCTATTCGGATTATGCATATTGATATTAATTGCAACAAATGGACTATTAGCTTATTTTGTATCCAAAAGTATTATCAAACCGATAAATCAATTAAAAACAGCAGCCCATTTTATAAAAAATGGAAATCTCGATTATTCCATTACCGCTATTAGGAATGATGAAATTGGACAGTTAACACAATCATTTGAAGAAATGCGAATACAATTAAAAGAATCCTATAAGATTCAAAAACAGTATGAGGATAATAGGAAAGAATTAATTGCACATATTTCTCATGATTTGAAAACGCCAATCACCTCCATTAAAGGCTATATAGAAGGAATCCGGGATGGTGTTGCAGATACACCCGAAAAGAGATCAAGATATGTTCAAACTATCTATACAAAAGCAATGGATATGGACCATTTGATTGATGAATTGTTCTTGTTCTCCAAGCTAGATTTAGGAAAAGTGCCATTTGAATTTGAAAAGGTAGATATTAAAGACTATTTAACCGATTATTTCGAGGAATTAAGCTTTGACCTTAGAAAACAAAATGTAGATGTAAATTTCCAATTTTCAACTCTAGGTAATTACGTGGTCTTTGCAGATAGAGAAAAGTTTAAACGAGTTCTTGCAAATATTATTAACAATAGCTTGAAGTATATGGAGAAAGATAAAAAGGAATTAAAAATTACACTTCATTCAACCGATAAAAATGTTGAAATATCGATTGCTGATAATGGACCAGGTATTCCGGATGATTCAACCCCCTTCATCTTTAATCAATTTTATCGTGCAGAGCAATCAAGAAATAAATTAACGGGCGGCAGTGGTTTAGGTCTTTCCATCGCTAAAATGATTATCGAAGAGCATAATGGTGAAATAAAATTGGAAAGTACACTAATGATTGGCACATGCGTTACCATTATTCTTCCGCACAATACCTTTTCTGAGGAGGCCACATCATGAAGAAGATTTTGATTATTGAAGATGAAAAGAGTATTGCCGAGTTAGAACAGGATTATTTAGAAATCAACGGCTTCCAAACAGAAATGGCGCATTCGGGAGATATTGGACTTCAGAAGGCACTAACACAAAGTTACGACTTAATTTTGCTTGACGTTATGCTTCCAAACATTGATGGGTTTGAAATTTGCAAGAAGATACGAAGCACTAAAGATATCCCAATCATTATGGTAACAGCAAAAAAAGAAGAAATTGATAAAATAAGAGGCCTTGGACTTGGTGCTGATGACTATTTAGTAAAGCCCTTCAGCCCAAATGAAATGGTTGCTAGAGTGAAAGCACATATTTCCCGTTATGAAAGATTATCAATGAAACAAAATACAGAATCCCAGGGAATTTACATCCGTGGTTTATTTATCGATAGATCATCAAGACGCGTCTTTATAAATAATCAAGAAGTTACCTTAACCACAAAAGAATTTGATGTACTTACCTTCTTGGCAATGAACCCTGAACAAGTCTTCAGTAAAGACCACCTATTCGAGAGAATATGGGGATACGACAGCACTGGAGACGTCTCAACCGTAACCGTCCATATCCGCAAAATAAGAGAGAAAATTGAACAAGACCCCTCAAACCCTGAATACATAGAAACCGTATGGGGCTCGGGCTATCGTTTTCATTAATATAGGAAAGTTATCACAAAAAGACAGTGTCCCCTCCGGGTGGTCACTGTCTTTTTTCCTTAGTGTATTTGGCTTTGGAATAGTGTGTTGCGGTTGTTAAATTTTGTGACTAGTTTTATTAGGAATAGGTTGGCTATTAGCAGACCCGTACCTATTAGGAAGAGAATAAACGGGCTTAAGAAGAACAAACCACTTGCTTGTGAAATGATGATTCCAACGATTGGCAGCACAAGTAGTCCCCCAAATTGCTGGGCTTCTTGAAACGTCTTTACCTTGGCCGAGATAAAAACATTTAAAATGATATTAAACAAAACTAATAATGGAATTACCCAAAACATTAAAATCATCCATGTAGAATTAAAGTATAGAAAAAATTCAAAATACGGATACGTGATTACATTTACTAAAATAATACTAACAATAAAGGCCCCAAATGAGATCCCTAAGGTTGGAATCAGCGATGCAAGTACTTTACCTAGAAACAAGTCCGTAATGGATATGGGAGCAAACAACAATGTTTCTAACGTATTTCTTTCCTTTTCTCCTACAAAACTATTTGAAGAGGTAACCATTGAATTAATAATCGCTACCATTAAGAAAAAAGGAATCATCATAAAGGTTAAGAAAAAATACACAAATTTATAGCCAAGCGTCGGCAAAGCAACAAGTGTATTTCTCATTTCGACACTTGGAAAGTCTTGGATAAAAGCATTTATAGTTTTTTCGATATCTTTGGAAGAAGTCCCTATAAAATCGAAATGAATTCCGAAATAGGCAATACCAGCTGGAACAACAATACATAAGAGCAAAGCGACCATAATCATTGGAACCCACACCTTTTTTGATGAAAAGGTTGCTTTCATATCTTTGCGCGCAATAGTTATAACTGTACTTTTATTCAACTCCTCTTCCTCCCCGAATATTAAAATAAAGAGCTTCTAGACTTCTATTTGTTATTTCACAACTGTGAACCCAGGTTTCACTAAGAATATTCGTTAATAAAGGAGTAATCTCTTTTTTAGAGACTAGGATAAATTCCAATTGATTCGTTCCTCGCCTACTATATCGATATCCCATGTAGTTTTGACTAGCAGGATTAAGACCCGTTTCTACTAATAACCTAATTTCCTTTAAATATTTATCTTCTAATTCCTTCTTTGTCCCCTTTTCTACAATTCTGCCTTCGGTTAGGAAAAGATAAGAATCACAAATAGTCTCCAGCTGATGAAGAACATGGGAACAAATTAGAATGGTTACCCCTTCTTCTTGATTGACCTTTTTTAAATAGTGAATCACTTCATTAATTCCTTCAGGATCTAATCCATTTGTCGGTTCATCTAGAAATAAAAGACTAGGATTGTGCAATAAAGCCTTTGCAAGTGAGATCCTTTTTTTCATTCCCGTCGAAAAACTCCCAACGAGTTGATCCTTATATGGCAGCATATCGAATTGCTTCAAGAGATAAGTGATTCTATTTGAATCAAATTCCCCATATAGTTTAGAGAAAAAGACCAGATTATCCCATGCACTCATATCATGGTAGAGGCTTGCGCTCTCCGTAACAATCCCTGCTCTTTTTCTTATTTCATCTCCCTGTTGCTGAGGATCAAAATTCATTACCTTCATCTGGCCACTCGTTGCATCTATTACCCCGTTTAATAAACGAATAATTGTTGTTTTCCCTGCCCCGTTTGGACCTAGCAGTCCACTGATACTTCCTTCTTTAATAGTAAAGGATACATCTTTTAAAATTTCGCGATTATTAAACTGTTTGCTTGCGTTTTTAACTTCAATTATATTTGTCAAAATTTCTCCCCCCAACACTTTCATCCTTCTGTATAACGTTTAATAATGGGTTTTCGTTCACAAGAAGTTAATAATTTGGTAAACTCTGTTATAAACCAGCTCCTGAAGCTACGATTGTCCTTTTCTTGTTTGATTATATGTAAAATACACCTATTGGTAATAATAAACAAAAAATATTTATATAATGTGTTAATTACACCATTTTACCTGTTTGCACGATCCGTTTTATGGCAAAAAGGTGATTATAACAACCATAGGAGGTAGTTTATTTGGGTGCGTTTTTTTCGGGAATCCCCTATTTACGTATGGGTGCTGGCGAACCTTTGGTTTTTATTCATGGACTTGGTGAAATTAAAGAGGGATGGTCCAACCAGTTTGATTTTGCCAATCAATATGACCTGATTATTCCAGATTTACGGGGACATGGAGAGTATCTGATCACTGGCGAAATTTCGATTGCGAATTTTGCACGTGATGTTATTAGCTTGTTAAAGGGTCTCGAAATACAGAACGCACACATATGCGGGTTATCCATGGGCGGGATGGTTGCACAAGAAATATATCGCCAAGCACCAGAAATCTGCCGGTCTCTTATACTCGTTAGTACCCTTCATTATGCACCTAGATGTTTCGGAGAGTTATTTTTAACATTACGAAAATCTCGCTTAGAATCCTTTTCCCTCGAGAAACAAAAAAATAATGCAGCAAGAGTTTGCCTCTACTCATGGACTGAAGATAATTTTGAGAAGTTCTTTAAATTTTATCAGCCAAATCGTGACTATTATCTTCCATCCATGCAAGCATGCCTTGAGGTCAATAATCTATGCTTGCTTCCCAAGATAAAAGTCCCGACATTAATTATTGGCGGTCAATATGATACCGTTACACCTGTTTGGATACAATTATTAATGCATAATCAGATTAAGCATTCTGAATTTGTTATTTTTAGAAATACTGGACATGTTGCTAAACTTGAAGCAAAAGAAGCCTTTAATAACGTGTTGCGGAATTTTTTAAACAAACATAAAAATGCCAGTTAAGGGAAGGGTCACTCCTTCCCTTGTTCTGTATACTAAAAATTATTTGTTTATTGTTAAATCAATTGTTTTGTAGGCAATAAAAAAAGTAGCTAGTGAAAAGATAGCCTCTTTCACGCCGAATATAAAAATGGAGCAGCCAAAAATAAAGAAATTTATAAACAAAACAATTTCTCCAATTGTAAAGAAAGATCGTTTACTAAACAATATTGCCAATATCTCTGTACCATCTAAAGACCCTCCATAACGAATCACAATCCCTATACCTAATCCTAAAAATACACCCCCAAAAATAATTACTAACAAAGGGTTATCGGTCAAGGCATGATATGGTTCTAGAAGATGGCTGCCAAATGATAAGATTAAAACGGCAAAAAGGCTTAGAGTAATAAATCTTTTGCCAAGATAAGAATACCCTAAAAATAAGAAAGGAGTATTTAGTAATAATAGAAACAAACCAATCTCAATATTGAAGATTTGAGAGAGAATGATACTTACTCCAACGATACCACCGTCAATCACATGATTCTTTACCATGAATAACTGTAAGGATATCGCAGCAAGTGAAGCGCCAAAGAAGATGTATAATAACCTTTTTCCAATTGATATATATTTAGAACGGCTTGTGCTGTGATAATGGTTGACTCTCTCCTTATACATATTCCGCTCCCTTGGCTCACTATCTGATAGTGAATAATATAGTTTAATATATTCTTCTTTAACTAAAAAATGCCCAACCATATGGTCAGGCATAGATTTTCTATTTTACGGTTCTTTTACATTTGTTTTCAAAATCTCCCGGATTTTATTATAGAATATATGAGCAAAAGGAACAGCATGGTTGAAATCCCAAAACCAATTTCTATTACTGGTAATTTTGTTAGAAGTGTGGAGGTTTGTCCTGATAAAGAGGCTCCAATGATGATTCCTACCAAAATAATGCTAAAAGACAGCAGTACAATACTGAAAGACAGCCTGTTACTGATCCGATTCAGTCTTTTTAAAACAGGTTCCAGTTCAGGTGTAGATATTTCAATCTGCATTTTTCCTTTTTTCATAACAGATGTAAAATCTTTAATTGTCTTTGGGAACTCCTGAAGGATGTCCCCATATTCTGTAAAGTTTGACCATGCAAACTCTGCCACATTTTTTGGTTTAAAGCGCTCAATAAGCAATTGGCGCCCAAATGGTTCAGCCACAGCTAATATACTAATTTCATGATTTAACTTTTCTACCGTCCCCTCCAATGTCAGCAGTGTTTTTCCTAATATCGTTAAATCTGTTGGGATCGTAATCTTATGTCGATAGGCAACAGAAAAAAGCTCATTAACAGCGGTTCCTATACTCATCTGACTAAAAGGTACATCAAGGTACTTTTCACGTAGCTTATCGATATCTAAATGCAGCTGTTTTACATTTACATCATCAGGTACAAGCCCCATACTTGTGATTGCTTTAACCACTTCTGAAGTGTTTTTACGCATTAACGCAATGACGAAAGAAGCTATATGGGACCTCATTTCAGGCGTAATCCTTCCCACCATCCCAAAATCCATAAAGGCGATAACCTGTCCAGGCAATGCAACGATATTCCCAGGATGGGGATCACCATGGAAAAATCCATCTATTAGAATTTGATGAAAGATAGCATAGACAACTTTTTCACCTAAAACTTTTGTGTCATATCCTTCTTGATTTAGCTTTTCTATTTCATTTAATTTAATTCCATCAATATATTCCATCGTTAATACCTTTTTGGTTGTGAATTCCCAATATACCTTAGGAATATGGATCTTTGGATCATTAACGAATTGTTTGGCTATCTTTTCAGCATTTCTGCCTTCATTCTCATAATCTAGTTCTTCACGCAGTGATCTGGATAGTTCTTCGACAATCGTCCGAATTTGGTACCTTGCTACCCAATCAATTCTACTCTCTGCCAGCCTGGCAAGATCCTGCAGAATTTCTAAATCGGTTTCAATCGACCTGATAATATTTGGGCGTTGAATCTTAACTGCAACACGCTCTCCAGTAAGTAAAACTGCATAGTGAACTTGTCCAATTGAAGCAGCTGCTAACGGTGTTTCACAAAATTCAGCAAATGAATTTTCGAGTGAATCAGCCAATTCCTCCTCTATTATTCTCCTAACTTCATTAAATGAAAAAAGAGAAACACGGTCCTGAAGCTTGACCAGCTCTTGAAGGACATCAGCAGGAATAATATCGGGTCTTGTACTGGCTATTTGACCGATTTTTATAAAAGTAGGTCCAAGTTCCTCGAGGAACATTCTTATTCTTTCACCTGTTGATTTACTATTGAGTGATTTGTTGCCCTCAACAAATACTCGCTTTGGTATTGATAAAAGATCTAAAAGCCCTAATTCCTTCATCATAAAACCAAATCCGTACTTGGTAAATGCATAGACGATGTCACGATAACGCTGGATATGGCGAATTTTTTTCTTGATCATCTGTATCACTCCTTGTTGGAGTATTTAATATCCCAAGGTTCTCACTTTTCTCTAAAATTTACAAGTTTGTTCTGAAAATGTTCGATTAATAATCAAAAAGACGCATCGATGGCCGATACGTCCCTTTCAACTTGCTTATTTTTTCAACATCTTAAAAACTTGCTCTACATCCTTATCACCGCGACCCGATAGGTTTACGATCAGAACATCATCCTGTGGTAATTCTTTTGCTAGTTTTATAACATAAGCAACAGCATGGGAACTCTCTAACGCGGGGATAATCCCCTCTGTTTTACTAAGCAGTAAAAATGCCTCTAATGCCTCCTGGCCTGTAACGGTTACATATTCAGCTCTTCCACTTGTTTTCAAATAACTATGTTCTGGGCCAACACCAGGATAATCCAAACCGGCTGCAATGGAATAGGTTGGCTGTGGATTACCATTTTCATCTAATAATGTTAAGCATTTAAAACCATGGATAACGGCTGGTGTTCCTTTTGTTAAGGTGGCTGCTTCTTCAGGCTCCACGCCAATTAAACGTACATATTTTTCGTCAATATAATGGGCAAATGCGCCAATTGCGTTACTTCCTCCGCCTGCACAGGCAATTACTGCAGTTGGCAGCCTTCCTTCTTTTTCAATGATTTGACGCTTTGATTCTTCACTGATAATGGCTTGAAAATGTTTAACCATAGATGGATATGGATGTGGACCAACTGCCGACCCTAGTAGATAGAAGGTATTTTGATAGTTTTGCACTAAGTCTGCTAGTGCTTCATCAACCGCATCCTTTAAACGGCCCTGGCCTTTCTCGACTGGAACAACCTTTGCCCCTAATAATTCCATTCTAAAAACGTTTAGTGCCTGACGCTCTGTGTCAAGCTTCCCCATATAGATAATGCATTCCATTCCAAACATGGCACAAGCTGTTGCCGTTGCGACACCGTGTTGTCCTGCTCCTGTTTCAGCAATTATTCGTTTCGCGCCCATTCGTTTTGCTAATAATATTTGACCGATTGCATTATTTATTTTGTGGGCACCTGTATGGTTTAAATCTTCTCGTTTTAAATAAATTTTCGCGCCGCCTATTTGCTCTGTTAAATTTTCGGCAAATGTTAACGGATTTTCTCGTCCCACATATTCCTTTAGATAATAGTTAAATTCCTCAATAAAATCTGGATCCTCTTTATACTTTAAAAATTGCGATTCCATCTCATCTAGTACTTGCTGAAGCTCCGGAGGAACAAAACTTCCGCCAAACTCACCAAAATAGCCTTTACTCTCTACACTCACGTTTTCCATACTCAGCTCGTCTCCCTTATTACCATTATTTAACTAGACTCAACAGTGTTAGTATAAATCAACATAACAGAATATTCAAATAATAATAGTTAAAAAAGAGAGATAAAAATAATTTTTCATCTCTAACAATTCATTCATATCTCAATGATTCGATAGGATCTAATTTGGATGCCTTGTTTGCTGGGAGAAGACCAAATACTACCCCAATAATCATGGAAAAGACGACTCCACCTAATACTACCTGCCACGAAACTAAAGATGGCCAGCCAGCAAAGAAACTTACAATGCTTGCTGTTCCCCAGCCAAGAAAAATGCCAAGAATTCCACCAATTAAGGTAAGCGTTATCGACTCAATTAAGAATTGAGTTAACACTTGTGCTCTTGTAGCACCAAGCGCCATACGGATTCCTATTTCTCTTGTTCGTTCTGTCACTGAAACTAGCATAATATTCATAACACCGATGCCGCCAACAAATAAGGAGATACCTGCAATACTACCGATAATCAGGGTCATAATTCTTGTAATCTGACCAATCCCAGCTGCAATTTCCTCCATATTTAACACCTGATAGGAATCTTCCGTATTATGCATATTGTTTAGTAGTTTCGCAGCCTTTTTCCCCGCCGTCTGCAACTGATCAGAGTTCTCTGCTTGTAGGGTTACCTGTGTATAGTCACTGCTTCCATAAATCGTCCGCCATGTTTGAAATGGAAGGTAAACTTCCATAGAGCTGAACGAAAGTAGACCTGTGGGTTTTTCTAGAACACCGATGATTTCTATCGGTTGATTTGCCACATTAATTACTTTTCCAATAGGATTTTTCCCTTTAAATAATTCTTCTTGGATTACATGACTGACTAACCCAACACGACGGCCGCCTAAAAAATCTGATGTAGAAAAACTTCTCCCCTTTTCTACCTTCATTTCATTCAATTTGACATAAGCTTGATTAATCCCTGTAGCAGACACATCGACGGTATCCTGTTGTAAACGTGCTGTAGAAAATTGGGTACTAGAAGCTACGATGCTTTTAATCTCTTTTATCTGCTCAAGAGCACGGATATCCTCCTGTTTAAACGGAGCCTGCTGAAATATGTTTGGGTTAGAACGGATTTCTTCATCTGAAGGCTGATAAAAAAGTTCAACTGTATTACCAGGACCAGTAATTTGTGTTTTGAGCATCGCTTCACCACCCTGCCCGATCGCCACTACAATAATAACCGCTCCAACACCAATAATAATCCCCAGCATCGTTAATATACTTCTCATTTTATGTGCTTTAAGGGAACTTAACGCCATCATAAGGTTTTCCATAAAACTCATTCAGACGCCCCCCTCGTTGAAGAGGAAGGGAGCTGTATCATGCCATCTCGAACAAATATGGTACGATTGGCATACTCTGCCACTTCCGATTCATGGGTAACAACAATGACTGTAACGCCTTCTTCCTCATTCAGTTCCCTGAATTGCTCCATAATAGAAATGCTGGTCTTTGAATCAAGTGCTCCCGTTGGTTCATCAGCTAAAATAATCTTTGGCTTATTCACAATGGCTCTTGCAATTGCAACACGCTGCTTCTGTCCACCGGATAAAGCATTAGGCAAATGATCCATTCGATCTGATAAACCCACTTTCTTTAATGCTTCCTCTGCTCTAGATTGGCGTTCCGCTTTGGATACACCTGCATAAATCATCGGGAGCTCAACATTTTTTACTGCCGACAAACGCGGTAATAAATGAAATTGCTGAAACACAAAGCCAATGGATTGGTTCCTAACCCTCGCGAGCTCATTATCATTATAATGAGAAACATTTTCTCCGCTTAGGAAGTAATCCCCAGAAGTGGGTTTATCCAAGCAGCCTATCATATTCATCAAGGTAGACTTTCCAGAACCTGATGGACCCATGATAGCAACGAATTCACTCTGTTCAATTGTTAAGCTAATATTATTTAATACATTAACGTTCTCTTTTCCAAGCAAATAAGTTTTAGTGATAGTATCTAGCACGATCATTTTACAGTCACTTCCATGCCATCCTTGATTGAATCTGGCCCGTTGATAATAATGGTATCCGCTTTTGATACTCCTTCTAAAATCTCAATTTTCGTCCCTGAAGTGATGCCCGTTTTAACTTTTTTCTTACTCGCTTTGCCATCCTTAATGATATAAACATATGGCTGGTCTCCATCGTCATGCAAGGCGTCAATTGAGAGTACATTCGCTTGTTTTTTATCTGTTTCAATTTCCATGACCACTTGGAAACCAGGCTTCATTGATTTTATATCACCTGTCAGCTTTATTGTTACTGGATACTGCACTGCTTGACTTCCACTTTGGAGAGCTGTTTGATTTTGTACTGGGAGAAGAGAAATTTTTGTAATTTCACCCAGCCACTCTTGTTCGGGTATTGCATCAGAGCGAAGAATCACTTTCTGGCCAATGCTCACTTTCAATGTGTCATATTCAGACAGTAATCCCGTTGCTGCCATCGCATCCAGTCTACCGATATGTATGATAGGTTCAGCCATGTTCGCTTCAAGTGAAGATGAATCTGACTTTTTAACAGACAATACAATACCATCAATAGTGCTCTTAATTTCTAATTCACTTTGACGTTTATCAATCGTATTCTTTTGTAAAGTTGTTTGCTTTAACTCAAGATTAGCAAGTTTCTTTTCCATATCCAGCTGCTCATACTCTGGATCAAGCTGTTTTTTTGCCTCTTCCTTCCCTATCTGATCTGATAAGGTCTTTTCTTTCTCCTTTAATAGCTTTAGTTGTTTATCAATTTGATTTATTTTAAGATTAGCAGATTCAATAGCAAGCTTATTTTGCTCCACTTCCAGTTCGAGCTGTGGATTTTGAAGTGTAGCGACAACTGTTCCACTCTTAATTTCTTGTCCTTCTTCGACAAGCAGGTCTTTAAGCTCCCCTTTTTCTGGCGTTACATATATAATTTGTTCCTCTTCCAGTTTAACTGTCCCTGGAATCATAAGAAGGGAAGAGATTTCCTCTTCCTTCAGCTCAGTGGTTTCAACGGAAGGACCTTTTGCAAAAACCTCCCGATAAACACTGACTGAAATCATGATAATTACCAGGCTAATAACACTTATGATAAGCCATGTTTTCTTTTTCATTATAAAATCAGCGCTCCTTAAAATAGACTACCGATAAAGGTAAATCCAATTCCAATCAGGAAGAATACAATCGCAATCGTCCAGGCAAGCCCCTTTGATAATTGTGCTGTTTTGTGGAGCCCAATTGCGGTTACAACCGTTGCCCAAATTGAAAATACTTCAAAAGAACTTAATATTCCCGCTTTCTCTTGATTTAATAAACCTGCTAAACTCGTAACAGATATCTCTGGATTTCCGCCAATTGCATATCTTATCACCGCATTTAAAGTAAGTCCCACTGCACCAATGACCATAATATAAGTATTCATCGAAAATAGTTGTTTAAAAGTAGCCGGAGAACTTGCAATCTTTGTAATAATTAATTGGATTGCACTGCTAATCAGTACAGCAAAAATTGGAGTAATGATCCCGGTTATTATCATTGTTACCTTGGCAAATCCTAATACTATTTCTACCTGCTCTTTTGGGATCTCCTCGCCAATTAAGGTTGAGACGTCCATTGACATTGCAATTAATGTCATTCCAACTACATATAGAATACTGACAATTAATAACGGTACCCAAATTTTCGGAACCTGCTTAATCCTTTCAAACTGCTCTCCTGGACTCGTGAACATCCCTATTAATGAAGGATTTTTACCTTTTGTGACAATCTCAGTTTGATTTTCCATTATCAACACCCCTGTTCCATTTATGTAAAATATTATGTTAATTATACGATAAAGCAGGAAAAAGGTTTCATTTTTTCTAATACTTCACTAATTCTTAACTACTACTTTACTACTACTTTACGTTTAAGAAATAATAGGATATTAATACTCTAGCGAATAGCTTCTCTATACTTGATAAAAAAGTTATTTAAAAAAATGAAATACGTTCATGTTAGTGATAATATTAATACTGACAGAAAAGGAGATGATATTCATGAAAATAGTAGCATTAGTCGGTAGTAATCGTAAGGAATCCTATAATAAAAAGTTGGCAGTTTATATGCAGACACGTTATCAAGGTACAGCGGATATTGAAATTCTGCCAATTGAAAAGCTTCCAATGTATAACCAAGATGATGAATTAACTCCCCCAGCTATCGTAACTGAAATTAAGAAAAAAGTTGCCGATAGTGATGGTGTTCTATTTGTTACACCTGAATTCAACCACTCAGTACCTGCCTTTTTAAAAAATGCGATTGATTGGTTCTCCCGTGTTGATAAAGTAATGGTGAACAAACCGGTTATGATCGTTGGTGGTACTCCCGGGGTATTAGGAACGGCGCGTGCCCAAATGCACCTGCGTCAGATTTTAAATTCACCCGGAATAGCTGCACTAACTCTACCAGGTAATGAAGTTTTTATAGGGGCAGTCCATGAAAAGCTCGATGAATCCGGAAAGCTGATTCATGAACCTACCGTTCAATTCATCGATACGGTGATGGATAATTTCATAAATTGGATTACTAAACAAAAGTAATATAAAAACAACGCATGAATTAGATATCCATGCGTTGTTTTTTGTTCTAGTTAGAAATTTTCATATCTTTTTCTAATTGTTCGATTCGTGATTCAATAGACGTTTGATTGTATGATCTATTGACTTGATTTTCGAGACGGTCGATATAGTTTTCAATTTCTTCAAAACGTGAGATTGGTTTATATTCAAGAACTTGATTCATTTTATGGTTCGCTCTTGTAACATTTTCACGACCCATAAGCTCCATTCTGCGAAGCTGCATATCTTTTAATTTATTCTTCATTTCAACATGCTTTTTTTCTAGTTCGGAAAGCTGCCCATTAACTTGTTCAAGCGATGCTCGTAATCTATCTGCCCGGGTTGAATATAATTGCTGCTCATCTGCAGCAAACTGATACAATTCCGTTTCTCCTGCATTTAATGCAATTTCCGCCTGGTACTTCCTTTTTGAAGCAAGCTCCTCCGCCGCTTGCAATTCTTTTGTAAATTCATCCTTAAGTGCAGTCTGACGCTCTAGGAACTTTCCAACTTTATCAGTTTCCTGTTCGCATTGGCGAAGGTATTGATTAAGCAATACAATCGGGTTTTGGATTTCTTTTTTATCAAGTGCCTCGTTTAAGTCAGCTGTAATAATATTTTTAATTCTCGTAAACAAGTTTGTCATTTTATTTTCTCTCCTTTGATTAATAATTTTTCAATTCGTTCCATTGCTTTTCAAAATTTACAAACGGATCAGCATCTTCTTTAATTACAGTGTGTTTACGGGCATTCCAGTTTTTATAAACAAGGTACAGAATGTATGCTGCAACGACGCCAATGATGGCAGGTGCATTAGAGATAGAAGCCATTAGAAAAATAACCCCGATAATCCCCAGCACAATTTTCCCTCCTGTTGATTCTGCTTTTAAGAACTGTTTATAGATGAAATATAGAAGCCCCAGACTTACCAATAACCCGACCATCGGACCGATTGAAGAAAGTAAGATGATGGCTGCAATTCCTCCTGCTAAAACTAAACCAAATTTTTTCATTTTGTGTTCCTCCTTTGTCTTTCTTGATTTCATCTTACCTTTTTCCTAAGCTTTATATAATTGAGCCTGAGCTTGATTTTCAAATAGGTCTGGAGACGTAGAAAGGGTCAGCCCCCTATGGAGACTGACCCTATAACAGAAAAAATCCTAACAATTATTTGATATTTAGGAAGATGATGACCTGTTTAGATTTGCAATGTTTTTTTATATAAATTTCTTTCTTTCTTCATCAATTATCGATTCATAAACATCTTCTAATTCTGAAGAGATGACACCCTCCTCATATACAGTGACTGTTTGATTCGCTTTCCACTTCTTAATTAAAAAATATAAAATAATTAAGACTAATGCTATTAATAGGAATGGTGTTAGCCAGAGACTTAGATTGAACCCTTTAACTGGTGGAGCATTTAATGCTTGTACTCCCTGTTCCTTTTCATAATAATTAAGAATTTCCTTTTTGGACATTCCTTTTGTAAAAAACATTTCAGCTACTTCTTCATAGTACAACTGTTTCACATTGCAGTTAGACAAGTCATCATTGCTATGCCCTTCCATATAAAGCATTTCAACCGTAGCCATAAATTTCTGATTTGTATAATCATAATTTTTTTCCGATACTTGCTCTTCTGCATAGACTTGCATAGTTCCCAAAAGAAGTGTAAAAAGACTAAATATTGCTAAAATACGCTTCACTGTTTGAACACCTCCATAAATATTTTTAATACCCCCTATAGTATAAAGGTTAAATAAATAGTTTCTAGGATAGAAGCATGAAGTTTTTATGACAAAATTAAACATCCATTTATTTGGGCGATTTTCTCTATTAAAGTTTGTTCTTTAGTCTTGAGGACATAAAAAAAAAGAACCCAGCGAGTTAATTGATGGGTTCTTTCTTCTAGTTCATTCGGATTTATACCTTAAGAATGATAAATTGTCCGCCACCGAATAAGGACTTGGTATAATCAATCTTTACATTATTGAAATAAACCTTATCTCTTTCGTTTACCAAAAAACTTATTCCACTTTCTTCTGTGATTTCATCACTTTCTAAAGCCGACTCTTCCAGAGCCAGACGCAACTGAGGGCCGCCTCAGCCAATGCCCATTGATAAACGAATAAGCGGCTTATTACCTTCATTAATAAGGTCTTGTATTTCTTTCGTTATAGCAGCTATTGCAGCATGTGTAATTTTAACCATTGTGTATTCCCTCCAAATATTATTTTTATCTACTGCTCATTTTAATTTATAGTATATCCATCCAAATTTTAATTGCTGTTGCTAAAATTAATAGCGCTAATACTATTTGTAAAATTTTTGTGTTCATCTTTTTCCCAGCCATTGCACCTAATGGTGAGGCAATGAGGCTGGCAACAATCATTATTACTGAAGGTAAGAATTCTACTTGTCCCGTAGTAATCTTTCCTACAGTGGCACCGATTGATGATAAAAACGTAATAGCCAATGAAGAAGCAATCGTCATACGTGTAGGTATTTTTAATACGACTAGCATGATTGGAACCAATAAAAATGCCCCCGCTGCACCAACAATGCCAGAACCAATTCCAACAATGAACGCTAGAGATGCTGCAAGCCATTTATTAAACTCCACTTGATCGAGAGGGATATCATCAATTCCTTTTTTCGGAACAAACATCATTATAGCTGCTACTAATGCTAATATCCCATAAACTAAATTGATACCACTCTCTGTCATTACCCTTGAACCATAACCGCCAACAAAACTACCAATTAAAATGCTGACACCCATATAGCCAATTAGGGTTTTATTTAAGTAGCCACCTTTACGGTAAGCCCAAACACCACCAATTGTCGCAAAAAACACTTGAACAGCGCTTATTCCTGCTACTTCATGGGCACTAAATGCTGCTAAACCAAATAAAGGTGGAATATATAGAAGCATCGGATATTTGATAATTGAACCGCCTATTCCTAACATCCCTGAAATATATGATCCAATAAAACCAATTAGGAAAATTATAATAATAAATCCAAATTCCATTGCATTGCCTCCCCTTTAAGAAAAGGGAACCTAACCTGGTTCCCTTTTTTTTAACCTTTTTTAATCCAAAACTTCAAAATATCTTCCTCAATTTCGTGTTTCAATAACTCGTGACCGCCTGATTTTGCCCATGCTGCAAGGTCATTTTTTGCTCCTTTATCTGTAGCGTGTATTTCTAAAACTTGACCGCTTTCTAATTCATTCATTGCCTTTTTTGTTTTAACAATTGGCATTGGACACGCCAGCCCTTTTGTGTCTAAAATTTTATTTGCTTCCATTTTTATTACCTCCTAGTTTTTATTTACCTATCGAACTGCACAACGATTTGGTCCGATTTCCATTTCGCGTTGTTTTTCTTCATTCGGATTGATTTTTCCCATATTCGTTTCACGGATTTCTTGATAAGCATTTGGTTGTGGTGGTAAGTTTTCCGTTAACAATTTTCTGAACTGATATTCGTCTTCAATATTCAAGCCATGGTTTTTAGCATATAATGTTCCTAATTTTTCCGATACACTGCCATCTTCATTTAATTCTTCAATAATCATAAAGTGAGCAGGAAGAACAACTAAGTCTTCAGACAGTTCTCTATAGCGTTTATATAGGCTTTCTCTTAAATCCCCTACCCAATCCTGAGCTAAGCCAGCTAAATCTGGTCTTCCAATTGAGTCAATGAACAAGATATCACCTGAAAGCAAGAACTTTTCATCCACAATAAATGAAGTAGATCCAATCGTATGGCCTGGAGAATATAACGCATGGATGTTAATCTTTACATTTCCGATTTCTACGAGATTCCCATTCTCTAATGGTTGGTAGGCAAAGGTTACTTCAGTTGCGTCCTTTGGAGGAAGCCAGTACGTTGCTCCTGTTTTTTCTGCAATGTTTCTTCCACCGGAAATGTGGTCCGCATGTAAGTGTGTGTCAAAAACATGGGTGATTTTTGCATCAATACTGTCAGCAAATTCAAGATAAATATCAGTCATACGAGTGGCATCAATAATAGCTGCCTCGCCGTTCGATACGACCATGTAAGATAAACAGCCTTTACCAATCCGTACAAACTGATAAATTTCGCCGCCATTCTTTAAATCCCCGGCTTTTACGGGTTCTAAATGCTCACTCCAAGCTTTCATCCCACCCTTTAGGTAAGAAACCGTTAGGCTTTCATCTGAAAGCATTTCTGCAATCATAATAGATGAACCTTCCTTCGCACACACTACCAAAACTTCTTTATCAGAAGGAATCTTATCCATAATCCCTTCAACACCATCTAACAATTCAAAATAAGGGATGTTAAAATAATCGAATTTTTCTCCTTCAATTTTCCAATCCTGAAAGTCACTCTCATTTCGAACATCTAGGATAAATAATTCTTCTTTATTAATAACTTTTTTCGTTACTTCTTTTGAAGTCATGACATTTACAGTCATCCATTTTACCCCCTATGGTATATTTGTCGTTAAAAAAATATAATGCTACTTTAGAAAACTAGTTGTTTTCCCAGACCACTGACTCATCCCTGGTACTATGTTAATTACTTTAGTAAATCCCTTTTCTGCCAGCTTTTGTGCAGCAAGGTCACTTCGGTTTCCTGTTCGGCAAACAACATAGATTTCTTCTTCTTTCTCTAATTCACCTGAACGTTGTTCTAGTTCACCCAAAGGAATCGAGATAGCATTAGGAATATGATTAAACGCATATTCTGCTGTTTCTCTTACATCAAGAACAACAATATTTTCACTCGTAGCAAGTTTCATTTCGAGTTCGTTATTATTAACGACATTGGGATGTGTTCTTTCAATTGTTTCATCATTAGATGACTTTCTTATATAATGCTTTAATACTTCTCCTTCCTCCAACGTCCCTAAATACTGATGACCTGTACTTTCAGACCAAGCCTTAATATCAGCTTTGGATCCTTTATCTGTTGCTAGGACTTCCAATACTTGACCAGCCTCCAATCCACTCATTGTCTTCTTTGTTTTAACAATTGGCATTGGACATGCTAATCCCTTTGCGTCTAAAATTACATTTGCTTTCATGCTATCCATTTAATATCCTCCTATTTTTATACCCAGATGGGTATTTTATTAGTTAAAAAAATTTATTCTACTATTCCTTCCCAGGACATCATTCCACCTGTCATATTAATCACATTAAATCCTTGATACTCAAGAAATTGAGATGCCTGACCACTTCTAGCTCCAGACCGACAAACCATGATATATTCTTTTGATTTATCTAATTCATACATACGGAACTCCAATAATCCTAACCGAATGTTTACTGCACCAGGAATCTTTCCAGCTGCTACCTCATCTACTTCACGAACATCAATAATATTTAATTTTTTTCCTTCATTTAGTAATTGTTCAACTTCCTTTGCAGTTATTGCTTTCATTGTAAAATCCTCCCCTTATTTCAATTATTATGACCAAGCGTTCATGCCGCCTTTTACGTTTGTTACTTTCGTATAGCCTAATTTTTTTAATAGCTTACTTGCTTGCCCGCTTCTCATACCACTTTGACAAATAACAATTACTTCTTTGTCCTTTGAAAGTTCTTTCTCCGCTTTTTGTGTAAGTAGATTAAGTGGAATATTCTTAAATTCTCTAATGTGATTACCTTTATATTCTCCAGGTGTTCTAACATCAATAAATAATTTATCTTTATCCCTTAATTCATTTTTTAATTCTACGGTTGAAATATTTCGTACACCTTTAGTAGGCAGGATACGATATCCAATAAATATTATGAAAAGTGCTAAAATTACGTAATTTATATAATCCATGTGTAGTACCTCCTATAGTTTTAGGGAAGATATTCCCATATAAATTAAATGAACAGATTGACATTACCTTCTTCGGCCTCTGCTAAATATGCAGCAACTCCTGCATACTCAATATTATTTAAAAGCTCTTCTTCTTGCAGACCAAGTAAATCCATCGTCATGGTACATGCTATTAATTTTATATCCTGCTCTTGAGCCATCTCGATTAGTTGAGGAAGAGGAAGTGCATTGTGTTTCTTCATAACTTTTTTAATCAACTTAGGCCCAAAACCAGCAAAGTTCATTCTAGAAAGACCCATGTTATCGGCACCTCTTGGCATCATTTTTGCAAACATTTTCTCCAGAAATCCTTTTTCAACAGCAATACTTTCATCTTTTCGTAACGCATTTAATCCCCAGAACGTGTGAAAGATCGTTACTTCATGATCATAGGCTGCAGCACCGTTTGCAATAATGTAAGCTGCCATCGCTTTATCATAATCACCGCTTAATAAGACGATCGTTGTTTTTTTCTTTTCTGTCATTTTTATAACCCTCCTATATATTAATTACCTATACGGGTATTTGTACGAACAAAAAAATAAGCATTTTACCTTTACCCCTATGGGTATGATAATAATAAAAATAAAAGAGGGTGTCAACCCTTTTTTATCGACTTTTAACTAATAGATTTACTGCTTCTTTGATTAATTCCTCTGCACTTCTTTCATGCGTTTCCTCTGCTTTTTTGACACACTCGACTAAATTTGAACTTACAATTACCCCTATTGTTCGATCAATGGCTGTTCTAGCTGCAGATAACTGAGTAATGACATCTTTACAATCCTTATCTTCTTCCATTAATCGTAAGATTCCTCTTAGTTGCCCCTCGATACGTTTCACCCTATTTTTTATTTGATCATTATAGTCCATGACTTTTACCTCCTTAGCAGTTAGCTTTTATTTCAAAATGACTTTCATTCAATTTACTACTTTCAAATGAATATCCAACAACTCGATATCCCTTTTGTCTTAAAACACGGGCTCCAACATTTTTTTCAAGTAAACTTGATACAACTAAATGTAAATCTAAATGTGGAATCTCATTAATATTTCTTTTTAGATACCCTAAAGGAATATTCAATGAACCTTCTATCGGATTCTTATAAGATTCATTATAGTCTCTTATATCAAGAATTTTCACTTTAGACAAATCAAGTTCTCCTAATTGATAATATTTTACACCCAGAACTGGGAAATATCTTTTATATACTATAACTAGTATTATTATTGAAGCTAATATTAAATATATCATTTAAGCCTCCTACAAAGAAACAAATTTCAATGACATGCTCTATATTATACCCCTATAGGTATAATGTCAAGGGTAATAAATAGTCTAACATATAAAAGACCGCTGTTAAAAGCGGTCTTTTAGTATCTCTGTCTCACCAAGGTCGTTTGTTTTTGTTTCAACATTTTTATTTATATTGCTTCCATATACAGAGGAATAGGTTTTCCAGCCACCATCGACATTTTTTACATGATAACCATTATTTTTTAGAATCCGGCTTGCTAAATATCCTCTTAATCCTACTTGACAGCTTACATAAACCGTCTTATCTTTTGGGATTGCATCTAATTTAGTTCGTAAATCGTTCAGGGAGATATTAATGGAACCTTCAATAAAACCAAATTCACGTTCCATTGGTTCGCGAACATCAATCAAAAGTCCACCTTCTGATACGATTTTGTTAACCTGATGCCATTGGATATGTTCTAATTCACCTTCCATGATATTCGTTGCCACATAACCTGCCATATTAACAGGATCTTTTGCTGAAGAAAACGGTGGTGCATAAGATAATTCTAAATTTGTTAAATCTTCTACTGTTAATCCACCCTTAATAGCTGTTGAAATAACATCCATTCGCTTGTCAACGCCGTCTGCACCTACTGCCTGAGCACCAAAGATTTTTCCAGTTTCTTTATCAAAGATTACTTTTAATGCAATCGGTGCCGCTCCTGGATAATATCCCGCATGAGAACTTGGATGAATATGAACAACTTCATAATTAACATCTAAACGCTTTAATGTTTTCTCATTGGCTCCTGTTGCAGCAACAGTTAATTCAAACACCTTTGCAATCGAGGTACCTAATGTCCCCTGATACTTCTCTTTTTTGCCCATCATGTTATTCGCTGCAATACGTCCTTGTCGATTTGCAGGACCAGCAAGTGGAATCATGGCTTTTGTACCATTAATGTAATCGACAACCTCAACAGCATCCCCAACCGCATAAATATCTTCATTAGAAGTTTGAAGATATTCATTTATAACGATTCCTCCACGCTCTCCTAATTCCAATCCAGCTGTTTTTGCTAATTCATTTTCTGGTCTAACACCGATTGAAAGAATGGTCATATCTGTTTGGATTTCCGTTCCATCTGATAGGACTATTTTCTTGCCCTGTTCAGCAAATGCGCTGACACCATTTTCTAATATGAGATTTACACCTTTTTCTTTTAAATGAGTGTGTAAAATACTTGCCATTTCAAAATCAATAGGTGCCATAATTTGATTGGCCATTTCAATAATTGTCACTTGTATTCCTCTTTCAACTAGGTTCTCTGCCATCTCAATTCCAATAAAGCCACCACCGACAACAACAGCCCTTTTTGGATTATTGTTATCTACATGATTTTTGATCTTATCCGTATCAGGAATATTTCTTAATGTAAATAATGTTTGATTTTCACTTAATCCAGGAATAGGTGGAACGATTGGTCTTGCCCCAGGAGATAATAATAGCTTGTCATAAGATTCTTCATAAACTTCTCCGTTTTGAAGACTTTTTATCGTAACGGTTTTGCTTCCGGGATTTATGCTCATTGCTTCACTAAAGTTCCGAATATCAAGATTAAATCGTTCCGACATTCCTTTTACGGTTTGTACTAATAACTTACTTCGATTCTTAATGGTTTCACCAATGTAATAGGGTAAACCACAATTCGCAAATGATATATGTTCTCCACGTTCTACAAGCACAATCTCTACATCGTCACTTATTCTTCTTAATCTTGCTGCAGCTGTCGCTCCACCAGCAACTCCACCAACAATGACTATTTTCTTAGTCATAATAAATTCTCCTCCGTTGAAATCTTAGTATATAAACTTTATTTATTTTAATTTTATGTCCAACGGTATACCCCCTTAGGTTTATACCTATACGGGTATTATAACTCGCAAAAAAATAATGTAAAGACTCTATTTAATTTGTTCATAATTCCATCATAATTACGGTCAAGGTAGAACATAAAAAAATCCTAACACCATTTAGATGTTAGGATTTTCAATTTATGCTCTGAGAGGGATTCGAACCCCCGACCCCTTCCCTGTCAAGCTTATAGCCAAATTACAATATATTTTTTTTACTTAGTAAGAAAAAGATTTACTTATTAATTTGATAAGTGATTTGAGTGTTCGTGGAAAAATAATCTTTTGTTATTAACTCAAAACTTCCTTTTGTAAGTATTATTTTTTCAATTATTCTCCCTAACATCAGTCTTTTGTCCAATTCGGTACATGCATTATAATTTGTAAGCCAATTAGGTAACTCTATTTTTAAAAGTTTGATTGATTGTTCTTTAGTAGTAAGAATTGAAAATGTAATATCTTTGTTAAATAGCTTTTTATTTAATTCAATCAGTTGTTTTTCTAGAGTGGTTAATCTGGTCAAGTGATTATCTTTTTTTAACTGAAAATAAGAGATATACAGTTGACTTAATTTTTGTTTTATCTTTTTTATTTCACTAATACAGAATTCTATTTCTTGTTTAATTCCCTCTTCATCAATTAAAAACGTTTCAACTTTTATTAAGTCTGCTATAAATGAAATAATTAATTTCTCATGTTTGTCAGCACCAAAATCCCGTTGATCATGAATTTCATGTTTATTTTTTGCATGTTCGCAAACATATCGACGATAAATTTTAGTTTCAGATAATTTCTTTTCTGCTCCTTTTTTCGATTTATTCCTATTATTCTCAGCTTTTAGTTTTTTACCGCAGTACCCACAGTATATTAATTCACTTAATAGAAAAGAACTCTTTATTGTAGTCCCAGAATAGTCTTCATAGGGTCTTCTTTTATCCATTAATTCTTGAGTCCTATTAAATATTTCCTGATCTATAATAACTAAATTGTCTTTTTTGGGTTGAAGCTTCCAGTCTGAACGCTTATGTTTTCCAAGTAAATTACTACATTTATTATATGCGGTATAACCAATATAAATAGGATTTCTTAATATTCTCGTAAGAGTGGAGTATATCCATTGTTTCCCAAAACGAGTATAAATACCTAAACGATTTAGTTCTTGGGAAATTTTGCTACAACCTAATTCTTCAATAGCAGCAAGATAAAATATTTTCTTAACAACCACTGCTTCTTCAGGGTGAATTGCTAATTCTGATATACCTTCCATTTTTGTGATTTTGTATCCAAATGGTGGGGATCCTCCCGTAAAATTACCTTCTTCTTTTAATTGAACAAACCTCCTTTTTACTCTTTGTGATGTTTTTTCCACTTCTGTTGAACATTGAAGGTAATAGTCAGATTCCCTTTCGGAAAACTTTGAAACCATTCCTTCAGTAACAGACCAGATTTCAATTCCATTACTAATTAATGTATCGAAAAGGAATTTCATTTCATCCTTTTTCCTACCAATCCTGTCCAACATGAAAACAAGTAATACCTCAAATTCTTTTTGTTTAGCTCCTAACAATATCCTATTGATTCCTTTTCGATCTTCAAGCTTTACACTAAACCCTGAAACAGCTAATTCCTCAATCTCTCGTTCTACTTTCCAATTGCCAAAATTATTTATGTAGTTTAAACAAGCTTTCTGTTGAAGTGTAGTATCATGGTGTAAGACTTGACTTTTTGTTGAAACACGATAATAAGCCCAGACTCTTTTCACCTGGTTTTTCCTCCTTACATTCATATGAACATACTTTAATTATAAAACATACGTTCTGTTTTTGCCAATTGTAAGTCCATTTTCCATACATTTATTACATATATTTATTGGATTCTAATATACTTAATCCGAACTAAAAATCACAAAAAAATCCTAACACCATTTAGATGTTAGGATTTTCAATTTATGATCTGAGAGGGATTCGAACCCCCGACCCCATCCCTGTCAAGGATGTATTCTCCCGCTGAACTATCAGATCTTTAATTAAGGTACATATTCTATTATAGTAAAAACGATAATAAAGTCAATAGTTTTGTTCTAAAATCATTCGAATAAAGAACGAACGTTCGGATATAATGATAATATGATAAAGAATGGAGGGAATTACATGGATGGGCTTTTATTACATTCTATAGAGGAAAATATTCCGTTAGAAATGATTTATCTTTCGGAAGACCAGCAAATTTCCCAACGTAAATTAATTGTGAAGGAAATCAACGACGAGTACATACGTGCTTATTGCCTGCTCCGAAATCAGGTTCGCACCTTCCGCCGAGACAATATCCTATCCATTATGCCAAATAACCGTTCAAAAAAATCCTTCCTTCATTAAAATAACACTCTCCTCCCATTAGCGCAATTCCACTATAATTATGATAAAATTCAGTTGTATCGATTGAACATTGGGGGAATTTTCACATGGAGATACCAAAAGGCACGATAAAAGAACTTACTATAAAGAGCAGGGAACTAGGAGAAGATGTGCTTCTTCTTGTCTATTTGCCAGCAAATTTCTCACCATTATATAAATACTCCCTGTTGATTGCCCAGGATGGACGCGATTATTTTCAACTTGGCAGACTAGGACGATTAGCAGATGAGTACCTTTATAAACGAGAAATTGAAAATTTAATCATTGTTGGGCTACCCTATAAGGATGTAGCAGATCGCCGTAGGAAATACCATCCTGATGGTGAACAGAATCAACAATATATCCGCTTTTTAGCCCATGAATTAGTCTCATTCCTTGATAAGGAGTTTCCAACCTATCATATGGGTACAACCAGAGGGCTGATTGGTGACTCGCTTGGAGCAACTGTATCGTTTATGACCGCTCTCCAGTACCCACACACCTTTGGAAAAGTGATTCTGCAATCACCATATGTTGATGAGGAGGTTATAGGAATGACAGAAAGCTTCCAAGAAACAGAGCTATTAGAAATATATCATGTCGTTGGAACACTTGAAACAAAAGTACAAACCACAAACGGTAAAATAAGTGACTTTCTACTACCAAATCGGAAGCTTTCCTCTCTTATTAAAAGCAAGTCACATACATACTTCTATGATGAATTCAATGGTGATCATACCTGGACATATTGGCAGCCAGATTTAAAAAGAGCACTTAAGATGATGTTTTAACTTCTTGATGGTTGATTTCATATTTTTTGAATATTTGCTATAATATCATACAGGACGACGAATCTATAATCTGGAGGTAATACATATGAAATATGGAGTTGTCATTTTCCCATCAAAAAAACTACAAGATTTAGCAAATTCTTATCGTAAACGGTATGACCCGCATTATTCACTTATTACTCCACATCTAACGTTGAAAGGATTTGAAGCCAACGAAGAAGAAGTAGTAAATTTTGCAAATAAATTAAGACAAATAGCTGAAAATAACAAAGAATTCCCATTAAAAACATTAAAAATCAGCTCATTTCAGCCTGTGAATAATGTTATTTACCTTAAGGTTGAACCTACTAAAGAGTTAACTAAATTGCATAATGAAATTAATCAAGAATTTAGCGAGCAAAACTTGGAGTATGCTTTCGTACCACATATTACAATTGGTCAAAACTTATCCAATGATGAGCATTCAGATGTATATGGTTCATTACGGATGAAAAGCTTTGACCATGAAGAAACGATTGATCGATTCCACCTTCTTTATCAACTAGAAAATGGTTCTTGGACAGTCTATGAAACATTTCGTCTTAGAAAGGAATAATCAATAAATGAATGTAAAAATTGTTGAAAATGAAAAAGAGCTTAAAGATGCATTCTCAGTTAGAAGAACTGTTTTTATCGATGAACAAAATGTCCCTGAGGAAGAAGAAATTGATGCATTAGAGGATGAATCTACTCATTTTGTATCCTACATGACAGGTGTGCCAATTGCTGCAGGTCGATTTCGGATTGTTGATGGTTTTGGAAAAGTAGAACGAATATGTGTGTTAAAAGAGGCTAGAAAAACTGGTTCTGGAAAGGCAATAATGAATGAAATTGAGGCTTTTGCTTTAGGAAAAGGGCTACATAAATTAAAGTTAAATGCTCAAACACATGCCATTCCATTCTATGCTGGTCTTGGGTATGAGGTTGTTTCGGAGGAATTTTTAGATGCAGGTATTCCTCATAAAACAATGATAAAAAAAATTTAATTTCAAGCACTTGCCCATACCTGGCAGGTGCTTTTTACATTCCATTATGTTTCAGGCACTTTTCGATTGAAACCGATTTTGTTATGATGTAGGTTGTCGTATTTTTAAAAGAAGAGGCTAAAATATGAAATCTGCTATGAAACAAAATCAAAGGATTATTCTCGATCAATTAGCTAGAGAACAATATCAACGAATATATTTACAGGGGAAAAATGGTGAGTTATCCTGTCCGGTTTGCAATGAAAAAGTACGTTTGTTTCTTGGAATACAGAAGCATCCTCATTTTTATCATATAAAATACCCGGAAAAGGCATGTCCAGAACCGATTTTGGAAGAACTTGAACCTGTTTTCGTTGAGCGGAATGGTTTTCGTATCCCCCAAGGTAGAACCATTATCGAAACTACAAAAAGTTCAAGTTTACATCGACCTGCTAAATCGGTAGTATGTACGATACCTTTTACTAAGATAGAAAGTCAGGCCCATTTTAATCAAGACCCCTATTTAAGACAGCTGGCTGTGAATGGCGTCAAATTAGATAAAAGTCAGGCTGCAGCTGTAGTGGAAACTGAAGGTTCCTTATTAGTTCTAGCTGGAGCTGGAAGCGGTAAGACAAGAGTTCTGACAGCCAGGACGGCCTATATGATAGATGTTAAAAAAATCGATCCACGCACCATCATGCTCGTTACCTTTACTTCAAAGGCTGCTGGAGAAATGAAAAATCGTTTACTTTCCTATCCCGAGATCAAAAAGGAACAAATAAATAAGTTGGTGACAGGCACCTTCCACAGTATTTTTTACCGAATCCTTATGTTCCACGAAGGGAGCAACTGGTCATCCGAACGTCTTCTGAAAAAAGATTGGCAGCGAGTTAAGATTTTGAAGGATGCCGGTAAGGAAATTGATTTATCGGAAAAAGAGTTTTCCTATGATTTAGCACTTCAGCAAATTGGCTTTTGGAAAAATTCATTACTGTTTCCCCATGAAGTGAAACCAGCATCTGATTGGGAAGAAAAAGCAGTCTTCCTTTATAAACAATATGAGGAATATAAATGCCAAGAAGGTCTCTTTGATTTTGACGATATGTTGATTGGCTGCTTTCAGCTACTAAGTTCTACCCCAGCTCTACTCGAGCTCTATCAAAACCGTTTTCAATATTTTCTCATTGATGAATTTCAAGATATAAATAAAGTGCAGTTTGAACTGGTAAAACTACTTTCGGGCAAACATAAAAATGTCTGTGCAGTTGGTGATGATGATCAAGCCATTTATTCCTTTCGAGGAAGTGATCCAAGCTATCTGCTGGAATTTGAAAAAGACTTTCCATCCGCAAAGACAGTATTCCTTGAAGAAAATTATCGTTCTTCACATGAAATTGTCTCTGCAGCCAATAACATGATCTCAAAAAACAAAATTAGAAGAATAAAGAAAATGAAAGCACAATTTGAATCGGAAACACCGCTTCTTCTCTTTTTCCCCTTTGATGAGGAAGAGGAGGCGACCATGATTGTAACTGATATCCAAGAGAAAATCGTCCAAGGTGCAACTCCATCTGATTTTGCGATATTATATCGGACAAATGCCGGGTCGCGAGCTATATTTGAACGATTGGCTAGTTCAAATTTACCATTTAAAATTGATTTAGATTCAGAAGCTTTTTACGAACGACGCATTGTTAAAAGTATTCTTTCATTTCTTAAAATAAGCTTACACGAAGATGACCATCAGGCTTTATCTGATATTTTACCTATATTATTTTTAAAGCAGTCAGTTCTTAAAGATATAAGGGCAGAAAGTATTCTTAAAGATTGTTCCAATATTGAGGCACTTTCCCATTTAAAAACAAAACATGCTTTTCAGGAGAAGAAATTAAAAAAAACTGTACAACTGATTCGTTCACTGAAATTCTCCTCCCCGCTTCAGGCCATTGAGACGATTGAAAAGGACATTGGTTTCCTTGACTTTTTGAAAAAAAGAGGAAATGAGTCGAATCAACAAGATAAAGGCTCTGATGATTTAAAAGACTTAAAAGTTGCAGCAAAAAGCTTTGATAGCATCCAAGCATTACTGTCACATGCAGAGCATATGTCAGCGATGAATAAGGAGATCAAAAATTTAGGCAAGCATTTTACTGAGGCCATTAGCCTTAGTACGATTCACCGTGCAAAGGGTTTGGAATATAAAAACGTGTATATCATTGGAGCGGTGGATGGCAGTCTGCCGCATGATTACGCATTAGATAGCAGTAGAAATGGTGACTTTTCTGCCCTTGAAGAAGAAAGGAGACTTTTTTACGTAGCGATGACCCGTGCAAAACATCAACTGCAGATTTCATTTCCCCAGAATCGAAGAGGCAAAAAGGCACATCCTACTAGGTTTTTAACGCCTTTAACGTATAAGAAGAAATAGAATAAATGGCCTGATTCCAATGTGGAAAAAGGCCATTTATTTTTATTATTATTTTTTATTTATCATTTTCGAAATTGTATTGAAATCAAGCTGTTTTCCATCGGAAATAATTGATTGGACAATTTTATCTTCCGTTTCTTGATTGACAGGCTTATTTGCAATCTGCGAAACACGGCGGATAACACTGCGAACAGTCTTTTCATCTTTAAAATTTGCATTTTGTAGGGAATTAGCTAAATCAAATATATCTTTCATATTAACGCCAGTTTTCTTTTCGACGTTTTTAAAAAATCCATTATCCATGATACATATCACTCTCCTTCATAAACTACTGATAGTGTATGAAGGAAGGTAAAAAGTGTGAAAAGAATGCCCAAAAGAAAAGGCTGGCCATTGATTTGACCAACCTTTTCTTTTCGTTGCAAGTTTACCATTTCTTAATAAAAGCTTGCCCCGACAATGATTAAAAGAATGAATAACACGACGATTAAAACGAATGTTGAACCGCCGAAATATCCACCACCGTAGCCGTAGCCATAGCCGCCACCATATCCACAGAACATAGAGTGTCACCTCACTTTGGTAAGTCTCATTAATAACATATGAGCTATAGCATCAAAGTGTACTAGGCGCTCTCACAGGGACAACCTATGATTTTTTACCCTTTTGGTTTAAAAAGAAGTGCACCGATAAATCCAAAAATAATGGCGGCTGATATCCCAGAGCTTGTCACTTGGAACATGCCAGTTAATACTCCAATCAGACCATGCTTTTCTGCATCCTGCATAGCGCCGTGCACTAAAGAATTTCCAAAGCTTGTGATTGGAATGGTTGCTCCTGCACCAGCAAAATTAACCAGCGGTTCATACAGACCAAATCCATCTAAAATGGCTCCTGCTACTACCAACAAACTCAGAGTGTGACCAGGTGTTAGCTTAGCAACATCAAATAAAAGCTGACCAATTACACATATTATTCCCCCAACCACAAATGCCCAAAAAAACATTGCTAACATAAAGATTACCTTCCCTCATCATTCATTTCAATGGCCACTGCATGTGCAATACAAGGAATTGATTCTTTTTGCTGAAAACTAAGAGGGGACAACAATGCACCGGTTGCAACAACTAATATTCGCTTATACATTCCCTTCTTCATTTGGTTTAATAAATGACCATATAATACGGTTGCTGAGCATCCTGCACCACTTGCACCAGCCTGAACTGGCTGGTCATCCTTGTATATTAAAAGCCCACAATCTTGAAATTGTTTTCGCTCTAATTTGAGTCCACTCTTTCCTAGTAACTCAAAAGCCGTGTCATGTCCGATTCTGCCTAAGTCACCAGTAATAATTAAATCATAGTAAGATGGATCTAATTCCAAATCTCTGAAATGAGCCATGATCGTATCTGCAGCTGCAGGTGCCATTGCACCGCCCATATTAAAAGGATCCGACAATCCCATGTCAATGACTTTTCCGATGGTTGCAGATGTTGTTACTGGCAACTTGTGACCTGGTTGATTTTCTGTAATAAGCGCAATCCCAGCACCTGTAACAGTCCATTGTGCAGTGGGAGGCTTCTGCCCTCCATACTCGGTTGGATAGCGGAATTGTTTTTCTGTTGCCGCATTATGGCTTGAGGCACCGGTAAGTACGTTTTTCGCCCCTTGGTAATTAATAATAAATGACGCTAAAGCTAGACCTTCCATAGAGGTTGAGCATGCACCAAAAAGACCAAAATAAGGTATTTGCATGGTCCTCGCAGCAAAGCTGGTTGGAGTAATTTGATTAATTAAATCCCCTGCAAATAAAAATTCAATTTTTTCTTTCTCCATTTTTGCCTTGGCTAATGTTGTTCTAATGGCTTCTTCAAGCAACACCCGTTGGGCCTTTTCGTATGAATCCATCCCCATCCATAAATCTTCATGTAAAATATCAAAATCATTAGCTAAATTTCCATTTGCCTCAAAGGGACCTCCAGAAACACCTGTTGCAGCTATCATTGGCCGGTTAGTAAAGATCCAAGATTGATGCCCTTTTAACAATTACAAAACCCCCCACATTCCCAATAACGTTTTAATGAGTGCAACAACAAACGCAGAGAATACCCCAAAGAGAATAACAGAGCCAGCTAGTTTAAACATATTTCCACCAACGCCTAATACAAACCCTTCTGTCCTGTGCTCGATAGCCGCAGATATCACTGCATTTCCGAAACCTGTTACAGGCACTGCACTACCAGCACCTGCAAACTGTCCAAGGCGGTCATAAACGCCGAAACCAGTTAGAAGCATTGATAAGAACACCATTGTAGCAACTGTAGGATTACCAACATTCTGTTCAGTAAAGTCAAAAAAATAAATATATAAATAACTTATCGCCTGGCCAACAACACAAATTAACCCGCCAACCCAAAAGGCCTTGAAACAATTCTTTAGAACAGGTCTTTTCAGTTCATGCTTTTGTTGAAGTTGCTGATATTTCTGCTGCTGAGGAGTCATATTTTTCTGCTTGTCAGCCATTTCAACCAATCCTTCCTACTTCATTTCTGATGTCATTTTTATAATTTCGTTAAGTCGTTTCTCCGCCTGCTTATCGGATAAGTCCCCGTTATTCTTTTTCTCAACTAGCCGAACAGCCTCAAGAAAAATCTTATAATCGCTTGATACTGTAATGTTTTCTTTTGGGAAGTTTTTTTTCAGCCTTTTTGTTAAGTCCTTTTCAATCTTGTTCATTTTAAAACGTTGCATATGCTTCACTTTATAAACAACAAGTGTATCCCTTTTTCCTTTTACAACAGCCACATCATAAAGTTCATCTAAATTGCTTACTTCTTTTTCAATTTTTTTTACTTTGTCCTCCCCAATATTTTTCTCTGTAACAATTGGGTTAGGATTGGTCGTTTTCATGAGGGCCAATTGGCTATCATTCACATTTTTGTCCTGATTACAGGAAACCATTACGGATGCAAAAACCATTACGATGATTAGTCGGAGTATGTAGACCATTTCATTTCCTTCCCTTATTCCAAATATAGAAGCACCACTACATTATAGTTTTTTCGAGAATGACAAAAATTATGACTACATTTCCTAATGTTTTGCATTTTAATTTCACTAAAAAAAAAACCGCCATTAAAACTGGCAGTTTACTTTCTACTATTTTTGAGTTTTTTTACCGCAGCCACAGCCCTTTTTCTTAGTCGTCTTTTTCGTTTGAGCCGGCTTAGTTGAATGAGTTTTTTTATTTTCAATATTCATTTTTTCACCACTCTTGCTTTAGGAATATTACTACTTACAAGATATGAGAAAAAGTTATAACTTGTCTAAACGAAAGACTATTTATGCTATTTATTTATAACCAAATTTGAATAATGGATTCAATTATTGCTGCTAAACCTGCAACTGCAAACACCAGAATAATCGGTACAAAAATAGTCGGTAAGATTAGATATCCAGCTACAACCGCAACTGAAATCCATACACCCGTACACCAATAACAGCTTAAAAGCTCACCAATAAATTTTCTTACTGGTGTATTCTTAGGCTCATAGTATATTTCAAAAGTGCCATCTTCATTTTCTTCTTCTATTTCATCAAAGAACGGGTTGCGGAGAAACTCTGTTATTTTATCAAAAACAATAAGCCTGGTTAATCGGAAGCATGCCAATGCTAAGATAGTAAAATTTAATAGGTCAATGTCCATATGTTTTTTATCCTCTCCTTGTGATAAGCCTAATTTTTTTCAAGAAGGCGTTTGTCCGTTACCCAAAGGGTACTGTTGAAATATGTTAGTAATGTAAGATATATATCACGGATAGGAGGAGTAAATTTATGGGTTGTGGCAGAAATAATGACTCTCACAGCAGCAATAGCTGTGTATGCGATGTTGTTCGTGCAATAAAAGACATCCAGGATAACGCGGTGTTAGATGATGATTGTGCAGATTGTCCTAGTTGTTTCTTAGAACCGCTTGGTTCATTGGTTTCACCAGCAAGAAGAGATCGTGCTGATACTCGTGTATTTGTATTAAAAAACGCTGATGGTTCACCATTTCACGCGTTCTTTAGTGGCGAAAACAATGCATGCGTTTCAATTTTCTTCCGCGTAGAAGATGTATTTGATAATTGCTGTGCAACACTTCGTGTTCTAATTCCAGGGCGCAGAGAAGGTGGAAACTTTATTCCAATTAATCTTGTTGCCGGTGGAGACAGATGCTGTATTAACCTTGAAAGAGTCTGTCAAGTTGAACGTTTCCGCGCCAGCAATGACTGTATTACAGTTGATTTAAATTGTTTCTGTGCGATACAGTGTATTGCCGACGTAGACCTTGGTCTTTGTGACTAATTACCTGTAATAAAATGAGCCAGTCGATAATCCGGCTGGCTTTTTTTTGCTTATTTCTTTATTCCAATCATAATGATATCTTTTAAATTTTTTAATGGTATGGTTTCTGTTGATTGATTTGGAATTCTGATGGTCATATCCTGTTCGTTAAAGCCTACTAAAAATCCTTGATAATTCTTTTCATCGGTATAAAAGACACAAGGAACTGGTGGCAACGCTTTAGGCAAATTTGCCAAGTACTCTAAACGGTCCATTAGATCCATTTCCTTAAAGCTTTTTACTCGATTGAATGTACGCTGTTTTTCCTGATTTGTTTGGGATTTAATCTCTTCTTTTGCTTCTTTTACTTTAGACCCAGACCCTGTGGCAAGATCAGTCTTAGCAAGTGAAACCTCATAGAATTTTTTCTTGGTGCTTTCCTCTTCTAGCTGTGGTTCTTCCATCGGCAGCTGGACTTCCTGCCTGGTTGTAAATACTTCCTGCATATTTTTCATAGGAGTATTTAAAAAAGTCTGTGAAACGTAAAGTAACGGTCCCCTTTTTGTGTTTTTCTCCACCCAATTCACCTCCATTTACCTATCCCTACACAATATATGTATGCAAATTGCCTATACTCGTTCATAAAAAGTTAGAAATGCAAAAGCGCAGGTTCTGGAGCTAGAAAAGAGCATAGAAAAAGCCCGCTAATCATTTTTAGCGGGCATTACAATTATAAAATGTGAAATCCTGAATCGACGTGAATATTTTCTCCCGTAATGCCTCTTGAAAGATCACTGAAAAGGAATAGAGCAGTATCGCCAACTTCTTCTGTGGTTGTCGCTCTTCGTAATGGAGCTCGTTCTTCAACTACTCTGGTAATTTCATTAAAATCGCCAACTCCCTTGGCTGATAAAGTTCTAATTGGACCAGCAGAGATTGAATTAACACGAATTCCAACTTTCCCTAAATCTGCAGCTAGGTAGCGGACGCTTGCATCAAGAGAAGCCTTCGCTACACCCATTACATTATAGTTTGGTAATGCACGCTCTCCACCAAGGTAAGTTAAGGTTACAATACTGCCGCCATCCACCATCAATTCTTTAGCCTCTTTGGCTACTGCGGTTAAAGAATAAGAACTGATATTGTGTGCTAACAAGAAACCGTCTCTTGTCGTGTTCATGTAATCACCTTTTAATTCTTCTTTGTTCGCAAAAGCAATACAGTGTGCAAAGCCATGTATTGTTCCAACAGTTGCTTTAATCTCAGCAAAGCATTTAGCTACTTCTTCATCACTTGTTACATCACAAGGAAGTACTAAGGTCCCTTCAGCTTGTAAAGATTCTGCTAATTCACGGACATTCCCTTCAAGTCTTTCACCTGCATAAGTAAAGATTAACCGCGCACCTGCGTTGTGCAATGAACGAGCAATACCCCATGCAATACTACGTTTATTTGCAACACCCATTACCACATATGTTTTACCATTTAAAGAAAGATTCATAAAGAAAAAGTCCCCCCACTTGAAACATTATATTAGTTATTAGTACTTGGTACTAATATTACACTATTTACTAGAAAATGAAAAGTATCAGCTTCCTAAGCTGGTTTTCATCATTAAAATTCAAGTTCTCTTTTCAGTTCATCCACGTACTCTTTCGACCCTGTTACAATTAAACGGTCATATAATAGGAGTTCGGTGTCACCATGAGGAACAATCGAGTCTTTCCCTCGGAAAATCCGTACAAAGATAACATCACCAGTAAATGGGAACCTCCTTAAAGTCATCCCTTCAAACTGTTCATTTTGCATTTTTATTTCATATAGTGCAGTTTCTTGATTTGTTAGGATATTAATCACACTCGGTGTTTCAATTAAAGCACGCAACAATGTTTTTGTTGACATAAATGACGAGAAAACCTCGATATCATTTCCACGCAGACTTTGCTCAATTTCTGGTGTTTCAATACGGGCAATAACCCTTGCAACTTCCATTTGTTTCGCTTTTAAGGCTAGATCAGCATTCGTTTGATCATTACCAGTAGAAATAACAAGTATATCAGCTTTAAAAATATTATTTTTTTCAATTGTATACAAAGAATAATCATCAATCTCAACGATATCGAATAATGAATTGGATATTAGTTTGTCGGATTTATCCATTTTCGTATGAAACAAGGTCGTTTCATATAAGTTTGACTTTAGCTCCCTTGAAACTGGGAGTGTCACCTGGTTTGCCCCTAAAAAAGCAATTTTTAGTTTCCGATCAAGTGCAACTTCTTTCGGAAACAATTTTTTAAAGGCAATCGGTGTAAATATTGAGGTGATGACAGCAACCAATATCAATGTCCCGCTCATCTCCGAAGTAATTACCTGCATACGTTCGCCAATCGTTGCCGCAGCGATTACTAAGGATAATGTGGAAGTTAGTAAAAAGCCAGAGGCAAGTACCGTTTTCGTATCATACCAGATCTTCAATAAAAACACCGGAACAACCTTTGAAAGAAGGAGTCCTATTAATAAAAGCGGTATTAATAACAACAGCTTTTTGTCTGCAAATAGAGACCATATATCTAACTCGACCCCGATCATAACAAAAAAGATTGGTATAAAGAACCCATAGCCAAAAGAGTCGAGTTTATGAATCAGTTCCTGATTTGGAGATAGAAGCGAAACAAGTACTCCAGCTAAGAAAGCACCTAGAATGTTTTCAGCCCCAACTGTCTCAGATAGCCCAACTAATACAATAATAAGCATAAATACAGCACGTGTACCAATTTGTACTGTCCCTTTTGACATTGATTCTAATAAAGGTCGATTTTTAAACCGTTTTGCTACAAAATACAAGATAACTCCTGCTGCAAACAAAATCAAAAGCAGCCAGGTATTCCCCTGACCTTTATCATAGATAGAAACAAAGATTGCCAGAAGAATCATTGTGACTAAATCAGCTACTACGGCTATTAATAAAATAATTTGTCCGATATTAGACTTCATGAGATGTGCTTCTTTTAATGTTGGTACAACCACTCCAAGAGAAATGGTTGAAATAATAAGTGTCATCAAAAAGGCATTGTCAATAAAACCTGCTAAGACAAACAAATAGGATAAACCTAATGAAAAAATAAAAATACCTATAAAAATAAGCGATGAGACCAAGAATGTGTTCGGTTCTTTTTTTCCATTCGGAAGAATATTATGTTTTTTTCCGCCTGTAAAAGCAGTAAAATCGATTTCTAATCCACTAAGAAACATTAAGAAAATAAAGCCAAGAGTAGAGAGCGTTGATAACCACATATCTTCGTGAACGATATCGAAGCCGCTTTTCCCAATAATTAGACCCATAATAATCTCTGCAACTACCACTGGAATATAATTTAACTTTAATCGGTGCAGCAGAATAGGCGTTACAAAGGCAACAGTCACTACTACTAATAAGGATATTACCGGAGCATGCTGTTCCATATTTCGTCCTCCTTCGTTTTTATAATAAAATTAATGAATTAAACAAAAAATACATGAAAAGGGGGAACAATAGCAATGAAAATAGATATTATTGGTGATATACATGGCTGTTTACCAGAATTAGAAGCTCTAACAACGAAATGCGGTTACCGCTGGGAGGATGGAATCCCAGTACATCCCGATAATAGACTCTTAGGATTTGTTGGGGATTTAACCGACCGCGGGCCATCTTCTCTAAAAGTAGCTGAAATAGTATGGCGACTTGTCATCGAGAAAAAAAAGGCATTTTACACACCAGGAAATCATTGCAATAAATTGTATCGCTACTTTCTTGGAAACAAGGTTCAGGAATCCCATGGACTAGAAACAACCGTTGCAGAATTTAAATCATTACCAAAGAAAGAGCAACAATCGATTCGCAATAAATTTATTGACCTATACGAAAAATCACCGCTTCATTTAGTATTAGATCAAAATCAACTTGTTATCGCACATGCTGGAATAAAGGAAGAATTAATAGGTAAATCCAATGCTAAAGTGAAGACGTTTGTTTTGTATGGAGATATCACTGGTGAAAAACACCCTGATGGCTCTCCTGTAAGAAGAGATTGGGCAAAAGACTATATGGGCAACGCCATTATTGTTTATGGTCATACACCTGTGAAACAACCAAGAATCATCAATAATACCTATAATATTGATACTGGAGCAGTATTTGGCGGAAGTCTTACTTTACTTAGATATCCAGAGATGCAAATTGTATCTGTAAATTCTACTATGCCATACATAGCAGAAAAATTTAAAGACTTTGCATAGAAATAGGGAAAATAAGCCTACGTATATCGACAAATTTCCTAGGAAATCATCAAATTACTTAATAAAGGCTGACCTTTTAAAAAGTCAGCCTTTATTAAGTAA
>NZ_JBALNQ010000076.1:0-6320 GCF_036961885.1 Neobacillus niacini
ATACTTTACTTTACTCAAAAGACCTATCAAAATGTAGAATTATGCCAAGTTTATTATAAATTAAGAAAAAACAGCAGGTAATCCACCTACTGTTTTTGAAGAGTTGTTATAATTTTTTACTTAAAAGATAATTATTTGCCTGGTCTAAATCTTCAAGAGAGTCTACCTCGAACCAATCGTCAGAATTAACCTTTGTAATTTTTAAATTTATGTTATTTAAATTTTCTTGGACAATATTATCCCAATATAAATCCTTATAATTTCTACTATCAATTGCCTCTTCTAGTTTTTCCTTAATTATTCGTCCATCCTTTTGAGTCCAATAGGAGACACCGGCAATGATATAATCTGTTCCACCTTCAATTACAATGTCATAAATTCTATCATTTTCATCAAATTTTAGAATCCATTCTTGTTCAAAATCATGTTTTATTCCTGCAAAATAGGTAGAGTGTTCTAAATCAGTTTTAATAAAATTATTAACCATAAACACATCTGCTTCTGTAACAAATGCGTCTTGTAAATAATCTCTGACAAGGTACATTGTATAAATATTATTATACAAATTGTATTTATCATTATGAATAAGCTTGACGCTATACCGTTCCTTAAGATATTCAAACTTCTCATGCAAATACCCAGTAACAACTATGATGTCATTGATACCTTTTTCTTTTAAAAATTTGATTTGTCTTTCAATCATCGGTTCCCCAGCAACTTTAACTAAGGATTTAGGTGTGTCATTTGTCAGCGGTCTTAATCTTGTTCCCATTCCTGCAGCTAATATTATTGCTTTCATCCTGTTCATCCTCCTGAGTCAATCTAAGTTGATTAATTAGCCTTCACTAAATTTTCGGCATCGTTAGGAGATGGTTTAAGATATTCATCTTTTCCAATAATCCCGTTTGCACGATCCACTTTTTCAAGCTCTAATGCTTTTGGAACAGAAATCCAATAAGCAAGGAAAATAGCAATGATGCCCCCTGAAAGCTTACCAACCATTACTGAAAGAATCATATTTGGTTGAAAGTTTGCTGTGAAAGCTAAATGATCGCCAATTAGAAAGGCGGAGGTTACTGAAAATGAGATACAAATAACTTTATCCTTTGGTCTCATGTGCTTGATAAGGTTAAACATGGCCAATATATTTGCCGCTCCTGCTAGTAATCCTGCACTGCCTTCAGAGCTTAATCCGATCTTATTTCCAATAATTTCGAGAGGTTTAGCCAAATACTTTCGAATAAGATAAACCATAGGAAATGCTCCAGCCAGCATTATTCCAATATATCCTGCAACCTCTAAAGCGCGGAACTGATCCTTTGAATCGGCAATAATCGGATCAAATCCCCATACTCCAAATAGTTTACTAAAGATTCCTGTAAAATACTCGACGATGGAAAATACTAATACTAATTTAATTCCAATATCCATAAACCGACCAAACCACATAAAGCCTTTAATCATTTTATCTGGAATAAATCGAAGACCTAATGCAATTAAGATGACCACAATGATAAGTGGTGTTAAATTTAACAATAGAGTTCCTAGTTCTGGTGCGAAGGTATGTGTTGAGTCAGCATTTGTTGAGACTTCGCCTCTAACTTGGGTATTTGTTAACTTCATGATCATACTGCTGATAAATACCCCAAGTGGGATACTTAAAATACCAGACATAACTCCGAGTGCCATATATTTATGATCTCTTTTATCAAGCATGGTTAAACCTACAGGGATACTAAAAACGATTGTTGCTCCTGCCATAAAACCGATTATCATAGCCATAATCCAACTATCTTTCGATTGTGCAAGCGCATCTGCTAATTGATACCCACCCATATCCACTGCAATAAAAGTAGTTGCTGCGATTGATGGGTCTGCACCAATAAAACTAAAGACTGGTCCAAAAACTTTGCTAATAAATAAAGATAAGTAAGGAACAGAAGCCATAATACCTGCTACAGGAACAAATATTGGACCTATAGAATATAACCCTTGCATGAATTCCTTTCCAAGTCCTTTTTCGTCATTCCGAATCGCTGCAAAAGCCCCAATAACTGCACACACCATAATAATATAAATGACAATATTACCGATAATACCCATTTCTCCACCGCTCATTCAGTTATTTTTTTATAATTTATATAAAAGAGAATTTGATTCATTTTTCATGTAATTGGATAAATTTGTTTTCCCACGATTGTATCGGTCTAAGGAATAGTCAGCTAGGTACGGATCTCCCAATGCAACCTTAGCTGCACTCCACATGCTCCAAAACATGTCCTGCATAATTTTATGAATTTCTATTTTCTTTCTTTCTTCCGTTGAAGGAGTCGTTCCAAAGTACTTTTTGAAGAATAATTCTTCTTCATCCTCAGAATAAGCACATTCTAGGGATACTGCTGCTACGTCATAAAGATAATCATAATTGCCACTGTACTCCCAATCAATTAAATAAAGTTTGTTTTCACCACTTTTAATGAAGTTTTCAGGAAGGGTATCAAGGTGCCCAGGAACATTCACAATACCAAGATTTTCTAACTCATCTTTTAAGGGCATAAATAATTCCTTCAACTCTAGATAATCATCGTATAGCTTGCCATTGGCTTCCAACAGGACATTTTCGTAATATAAGGTTCCGATAAATGGATCAAAGTCCTCGTTGAATTTTTCAGTGCTTGTATGAAGTGTTTTTAGTACGCCTGCAATCAGTTCCATGTTGTCTTCTCTTTTTGCTGTTGTAGGATTAAGAGTTTCAGCACTATCGATAAACTCCGTTATTTTTAGTCCTGTAAACTCATTAAAATAAATGGTTTTACTATCAAGTGCAATTTTATAGGCAAGTGAAGAATTAATTTTTTCATTTAACCTATCGATTGTCTTTTCTGTACCAAAACCGGGCACTCTTACAACAAAGTCCTTATCCTTTATATTTACCTTATAGTTATTGTTAGTTAATCCTCCAAGCTTCTCAATTTTACTAATTGATTGCTGGTCAATTTCCAAAACCTCAGAAAGCAATTGCTTTACATATTGCTTTTTAACTTCCATTTCTTTTCTCTTTAATTTTGGGTAAACTAAATACCTTAAGTTACTATAGTGTTCGATTGAATCAATTTCACTCCAGATTAAATCATCTATTTTTTCATAGCCGATATTGTGTTTATTAATAATATTGAGGAGTGCGTATTCGTAATAGAGATAGGGGTTTTTGTTAAATTTGAAGTCCTCGATCATCTCTCTATAAGCTTCTAAGGATATTTTTGAAACTCCGATGAATTCTCCATCAATCTTGTTAAGTTGGTGAATATCCTTAGAGATTCGATGGATGTAATTATCTCGAATTTCAACTAAAGCCTCATCACCAGAACCTGATTCGCTGGTAATTAACATGCAATTTTTATTTGGATGATTAAGCAGATAAGAAATTGCTCTTTCTTCAAAGACCATATCACCTTCAATTAATAAAAAGTCTCCGTCAATATGCTCTTTTGCGAGCGCAAGGGAATGCATTGTCCCAGTCCATTTATATTTATCACAATAAGCTAATGTAACATTTCTCTTTCTAGCGAGTTCCTCGTAATATTCCTTTTTATAACCAGTTGTAATAATGATTTTGTCAATACCATTTGCATTCAAAATAGAAAGAATTCTTTCAATAATCGTACTATCTTCTAATTCAAGGAAGCCAACAGGCGTATCAAATACTTTTCGTTCACCTGCGGCCAAAATAACAGCCTGCTTAATCTGTGTCAACTAGTTCTCCTCCTTTTTTTTATTATCTTTTTCGATTAACATGGGGAAGATATAGTTAATCAAGTTTTTATAATGCCATTTGGTATCTATTTCTGTCCAAACTAAATCAATTAACTTTATATACCCAATGCTAAAAGTTCTTGCAACGTCTAAAAGAGCGTATTCGTAATTAAAATATGGATTCTTATTATGCCTAAATTCTTCTAACATTTTCTCATAAATATCGATGGAAATTTTGGATACTCCAATGAGTTCGCCATCAATCTTATTGAATTGATGCCTATCTTTGGACATCTTGAAAATATATCCATCTTTTATTTCAACGAATACTTCGTCTTCTGAGCCGCTTTCATTCGTGATTAACAAACAATTTCGGTTTTTGTTCTTTAATAACTCTTGGATGGCTTGCCTCTCAAAAACAATATCACTTTCAATAAGAAGAAAGTCATCTGTGATTACCTCTTTAGCTAAAGCCAAAGAAGCCATTGTCCCAGTCCATCGGTAGTCCTCATTTTTCACTAAAGTCAGTCGAGAATATTTTTTGGCTAAATGCTCATAATAGTGACTTTCGTATCCAGTAATAATGACGATGTCTCTAATACCGCTTTCATTCATTAACTTAATTGTTCTTTCGATAATGGTCCCTTGACCCAGTTTTAAAAATCCAATGGGCATTTTAAAACCAGTACGTTCACCTGCTGCTAAAATCACGGCTTGCTTTATCTTGGCTTGTTTTTTTGCCGGAAGGACAATTTTTCGATTAAGACTGTCTTTAATATAGTCCTCTAAAACTACGACACCTTTTTCACTCACTACATATTGTTGGGAATTCGAAATTTTATTTATCGTAAGGTAGCCTTTTTTTACAAGCTGTTTAATTATTGAATTCACAGTACCAACCGAAACCTCTACCTTTAAGGCAACATCTCGTTGGCTCAGAGTGCTATCCTGATGTAAAATTTCAAGTACCTTAAACTCTTTATCTATCAATACTAACAACACCTTTAAATAGAAGTAGAACTATATCCCTTTTTCTGTTCATTTTTTGAACACATTGAAATTGTAATATATTACAAGAATATGTCAAGTTTTTTCTTGAAAAATATTACAAAAAATTACAGATAATTAAGACTTTGTAACAATTAAATAACAATTATTAGGAAAATAAGAGTGTAATTTGACTTGTTTCTTATTGGTTTTGCTTTAAAATTAAGTATCCTAGTAAAAGTGAAAACCAAAAAAATGTCGAAAATTAGATTGTTTACTAGAATGTTGTTTGATATTATTTATTTTGTAAGTTATTAAATTTATAGATTTGTAGGAGAGGTGGATATTATAAAAAAACGAGTAACAGAATATATACTGATTGCTTCCTTTATTACTATTCTAATTCTCTTTAATAGTAATAATATATTGGCAAATGCGGAGTCCATTCTACCTAAAGGATACATTGATACCCCTGCGAACGGTCAAACTGTAACAGGAGAAATTCCTGTGAATGGTTGGTTTTTAGATGCCAATGGTGTCTCAAAGTTAGAGGTTTTTGTAGATGATAAACGTATGGGGGAAGCTCAGTATGGTATATCACGGTCCGATGTTCTCAAAGCATATCCTGAATATCAGAATGCAAACTCAGGATATCAATACATCTTAAATGTAAAGAATTTAACCAATGGTAATCATAAACTAACTGTTAGAGAGACTGGACTAAATGGGGCTACAAATGAACTAGACAGCTTAGTGATTAATGTTCAAAACTTACCAGCAAAAGGTTACATTGATACCCCTGCGAACGGTCACGCTTTAATGGGAGAAATCCCGGTAAATGGCTGGTTTTTAGATGGCAGTGGTGTCTCAAAGATTGAAATATTGGTAGATGGCAAAAGTATGGGCGAGGCTCAGTATGGGCTTACCCGTTACGATGTAAGTAAAGCTTTTCCTGAATACAAAAATGCAAACGCAGGTTACGGATTTACGTTAAATACGAAGAACTTAGTCAATGGCCAGCACAGACTAACTGTCAGGGAGATTGGGAATAACGGAATTACTAATGAACTTGAAAGTATACTGGTTAATGTACAAAATGAACCAGTAAGAGGATATATTGATACTCCTAGTAACGGTGCAACGGTAAGAGGAGAAATTCCTGTTAATGGCTGGTTTCTAGATGCAAATGGAGTATCAAAGGTAGAAGTATTGGTAAATGGTAAAAGTATGGGCGAAGCTCAGTATGGTATTTCTCGTCAAGATGTTTTCAAAGCATATCCAGTATACAAAAATGCAAACGCAGGTTACCAATTTACGTTAAATACGAAGAATCTACCTAATGGCCAATACACATTAACTGTTAGAGAAACTTCGAATAATGGGATTACAAATGAACTTGAAAGTTTAAAACTAAATATCCAGAATTTACCATCGAGAGGGTTGGTTGATACCCCGTCAAACGGTGCTACAGTAAAAGGAGAAATTCCTGTTAATGGCTGGTTTTTGGATGTAAGTGGCGTTTCAAAGATTGAGGTATTGGTAGATGGGAATAGTGTGGGTGTAGCACAGTATGGCATTTC
>NZ_JBALNQ010000077.1:0-2244 GCF_036961885.1 Neobacillus niacini
TATATTACTACACTGCTCCGTTACTTCTATAAGAAATTGGCATTACCTCATTGTTGAAGTATCGCTACCCGTTACTTTAAGTACAAACTTTCACAATCTTCATTTTTCTATTAAGAAATAATTGGATTAATATGGTAAAGTATATATAAGGAGGTTACGATATGGAATTATACTTTCCTAAAATTAATAAGTTCTATTCGTTCCTATTTACTGGAATAATTGTTTTTATCGGATATAATAATATCTTTACCAATTGGGAACTTCAACTTTAAGGATTTAACGAACTTGAGGATTTAGGAAGACTTTTATTTGTACTTGGTATAAGTGTATGTGAAAGTGCCTTAATGACAGTTATTCTTTGGTGGGGAATAAAATCTTTGAAGAAAATTTCAGTAAACCAAATGTTTAAGTATATAAAGGACCAGTCTTTAAGTCCTTTTTTTCTTTTATAAAAAATATAATAATCCAGCTATACCTAATGAGATTAATCCCCCAAAACCAGTATACAATCCAATTTTGGTTTTGAAATGTCTATCTTTAGTTGTTTCTGTATAATAATTAGCTCTTTGTTGTTGTCCATCTGTCCAAGCTCCGATTGAAACACCTGATATAAGAATACACACTACACCTACAATTAGAAAAAATTGAATCAATATAATTCCCCCTTATTTCTACACGCTATATTATTATATACGCATTAATACTTTTATTGTTTCATTCAAGGTTTCCTTGTTTCACTATCCTGCTTCGTTAGTTCAATAAAAAATGATACCAATCTCATTGCTTTGAAAAAATAAAATCCTAGCGATATTATTCATATCACTAGGATGAAGGACTAACTATTTATAAGTTTTCAATTTTTTCTATATCCTCTGCAGATAATACGAAATCGAAAAGCTCTATATTAGATGCTTGATTTTCACGGTTGTGAGATTTAGGAATAACGATCACACCGCGTTGGATTTGGTATTTTAATAAGACTTGTGCACCAGATTTTTTATAGGCTTTACCGATTTCATCCAAAACTTCTTTTTGATGGGCTTCACCTTTCATAGGTCCCCATGCCACAGGTGTAATGTCCTCGTCTTTTAATACGGCAAGGAGATCACTGTTAGGTTCTTTTAGGTTAACTTGTATTTGATTAACAGTTGGCTGCACTTTAGCGATTTCTTTCAATTCATCTAGATGATTTTTTGCAAAGTTTGAAACGCCGATTGCTTTTAGTTTGCCCGCTTCATAATATTCTTCAAAGACTTCCCAAGTGTTTTTAAGTTGTCCTTTGTCTTCGATTGGGAAGTGAATAAGAAGCAGGTCGAGATAGTCTGTTTGGAAGTTTTTTAGACTGTTATCAATCGCTGCTCGAGTAGCTTCCTTTGAAGAAATATATTCTTCGCTGCCTGGCACTTTTGTCGTAATGAATAACTCTTCTCGAGGCACTGTGCTTTCTGCTAAAACTCTTCCGACAAGTTCTTCGTTTCGATAAATGATGGCTGCGTCTATTGAACGGTAACCCAACTCAAGTGCTGATACGAGTTCAGGAATTTCATTTGTTAACGCCCCGTTATACTCGTTATTTTCTTTTCCATAAGTATTTGTACCTGTACCAACAATTGGCATTTTTAACCCATTATTAAGTGTTATGTAATCCATAGTTTAAAGCACTCCCTCTGTATACTCTAATTACTTTACTTACAAAGTACATCATAACAAATTATAGAATTTTCAAAAGGCAATATGAGAGAAGGTATTAATCCTATTTAGATCAACGCCCCCGTTAGCCATCCATGAATCGCTAAAAACCAGCTCTTCACCACAAAGAATGAAAATGTATTGAATCCGTCCATACTTGTTCTAAGGCTGGGAGAGGAAGGTCGATGAACTATGGTGCAATAGAGCCCATCCGTTAGTCTGACTCCAACGACCACGGTGCACCACCGACTGTCGCGCCCTTTAGGGGTAGCACTCATGGGAGATTAATCCTTTTTCTGGTTGTTGCGCCAGCTTTACCTGATTTCATTTTAAGTAGAAGGGTATTAAATTGATTTACCAGCTAACCTTATATTCGATCCTTCAAGAGCTCAGCCTTTTTTTAAAAACTGGTTTTTCTGGGTCTGTTTTTCATGCCCTTTTTCAGTTTTTATTTTCATGGAAGTTCAATAAGAGGCTCTATTTTACTTTTCATACCAAGCTATCTTTGGTCGTGATATTGGATAACCGTTTTGTTTCCTATATAACTTTCTTTCT
>NZ_JBALNQ010000078.1:0-20746 GCF_036961885.1 Neobacillus niacini
CCCAAAGCCATAATCCCCTATAAACATCTTTGAGCTAATGGCTAAATACGCATTAATGCGCCATTCGGCTTTGATAGCTCTTGATCTGTTATCTGATTCATTTTACAATAATGTTCAAAAAATTGTTGTGCCAGCTCTCGTTCCTGTGGGTCACTTTTCAACGAAACGATATCATGCAAAATTTGAGCCATCCATGAATTATCAAAATAACGGTATTTCCCTGTATTCCATGTCATTTTTTGAGGGAATTTCTCATTTACATAATATTTCCAGAAAAGCATCTGATCCGATTCCTGTTCTGTAAGTTGGAGTCTGTATTCTGAATGAGCAGGAATATATCCATCTTCACAAAGCTTACCGATAAAATCTTCATTCACCATATAAACACCTAAGATACGTCTGTCTTTTTCAGGCATGCCGGAATCTATTGCTGTTAACAGGACAGCGCTATTTTGGTGCAAGCGGATGGGTTTGTTTGGCTTCCCCTTGTTATTACCACTTTTTATTACGCCTGAAAAAACGTTCCACTCTGAAAAAGAACGATTCTGTTCTTCTGTATCACACCAAAAAACCATTTGTGATTCGGGATGAAGTTTATGATTTTTCATAAGTTTTTCATGTTCCAAGCGAAGTTCCTGGTTTTTTCGTTGTAGTTTTTTTTCCTCTTCCTTCTTCATTTCTTCTTCTTTTTGTTCCATTTCCTTTTTTTGCATAATTGTTTCAAGTAAATTAGCAACATTTTTATCATGCAATTTTAGGTGCTTTCCAAATACATCTGGGAAAACAAACTTTTTATTTTCCGATGCGAAATGTATTTCAATACTAGAATCATTATGGTCAACTATACTCCCCATGCCAAAACGCTCGTGTGTAACTTTCTTATTGATTAGATTCATTATGTAGGCCTCCTTGTGGAATAAAAACTCGGTTACTGTTAGATAGTAAATTGATAATTTTATTCAACTAACTTACCTTTTAAAGTTCACACAACTGTTTGAATTCCTCTTCAGTTTAAGAAGGATATTAAAAAAACGTATCCATCCTTCTATCTGCAAAAAAAATACAGCAGGAGTCGGAATACGATAAAAAAACAATTGTAAGATTATTATAACATTTTTTTGATAATAACACAAATTTCTTGTTGACAAGATATTTTATCGTAAGGTAAAATGAAGTTTTGTTCTCTGTACTCCATTGGAATTACTATGGAATAATGGCCTCCAAAGCTAATGAAACAGCCCGAACCAGCACTACATTAAATAGAAGCAGGTTAGTCCCTTATCGGAAACCTGCTTCTTCTTTTTGTGCAGTCATTTTAGAAATTTTCATTCCCCACTCAATTTTCCATTATTCCTTCTGTATATCACTAAACATCCCTTCCGATTTTACCCTACCCGTTTTTCTCCATAGTGGAACACGATGAAAAAGCCATCATCCGTTTGACCGTTCTCTCGTTGTGTCATTACCTCTGCATATATACCTCATCTTTTGAATGAAACCCATCCGCAATAATGGTTTCATCCATATTATTTTTATCCACTGCAATTGGCGAAAGGAGGAGGGATGGAATTTCCAATTTACCGTTGTTAACTTTTCTATCCGTTGGAATGGTTTCTCCTTTCGCCATTTTGATCGCTACTTTTGCTGCTTCATACGCTAATGTTTTAATTGGCTTGTATATGGTCATTGTTTGTTTTCCTTTTAGAATACGCTGGACTGCAGCTAAATCGGCATCTTGGCCGGCAACAGGAATTTTCCCTGTTAGCCCTTGTGCTGCTATTGCTTCAATTACCCCACCAGCTGTTCCATCATTTGCAGCGATAACAGCATCTATCTCATTTTCATTTATTTTCAAGGCAGCTTCCATGTAGGCGCGTGCGTTTTCAGGAGCCCAATTTTCAGTCCATTGATCATATACAATCTGTATATCCCCACTATTTATTAATGGCTGAAGGACATTAAACACACCTTTTTTTAATAAATGAGCATTGTTGTCTGTACTTGCCCCACCAATATATACATACTTCCCTTTGGGCACTAACTTTGTAATCGCTTGTGCTTGCAGTTCCCCAACTACCTCATTGTCAAAAGAAATATATAAATCGACAGAGGAGTTCTTTACTAAACGGTCATAAGAGATCACTTTAATCCCAGCAGAATGAGCTTTGTTGACGATGGTTGCTACAGCCTCTGCGTTATGCGGAACAATAACAAGTAAGTCAATTCCTTCGCTTATTAACCTTTCTGCCTGTACGATTTGTAGGGCATCATCACCCTTTGCTTCTCGTATCACGACTTCAGCTCCTAAAGCCTCCACCGCTTCTTTAAATAAATCTCTATCCCTTGGCCAGCGTTCCTCTTCCAATGTGTCCATCGAAAATCCGATTTTAATCCTATCTTCATCAGGTGAAATCAGTTCTTGTTTCGGTTCTCTACTTTCTATCGGTTTTGGAGAAACATTTCCTTCACATGCTACCAAAAACATTAAAAGGAAAATAAAAATTAATCGCGCTACTTTCTTTATATTTCTTATCAAAAGTTTTCTCCCTCCCTTCGTCTATTTTTTCGATTTTTTTTAATGACTCTTTTCTAAAAGTTTGTTGCTTTTCATAAATGTCCGAAATTTAATGGAATGAACAAGCCATCTGATTACCGCAAATCCTGAAAAATCATGCTAGAGGGAATCAGATGCACCTTCTGATTACCGTTGAACCGGAAAAATCATGCCAAAGGGAATCAGATGAACCTTCTGGTTACCGTTGAACCGGAAAAATCATGCCAAAGGGAATCAGATGAACCTTCTGGTTACCGTTGAATACGAAAAAACATGGGAATGGGAATCAGACTAGTACCTAATCTGATCAAACCCATATTCCAAAACAACAAAGTTTGCGAAAATAGCCTTTTTAAATATATTTTGAGCCTAATCTTTTAATCCAAGGAGTGTTTTCCGAAACTCTCTTGGTGTACTATTACACATTTTTTTGAATACTTTGCTAAAGTAATTTGGTTCATGATAGCCAACTTCTAATGTAATTTCCTTAATACTCTTCTCTGGATCTGCTAGCATTTTCTTCGCCTTTTCAATACGGCATTCTGTTAAAAAATCAATATAATTAATGCCTAGCTTTTCTTTAAACAATTTACTAATATAAATTGGACTTAACCCTACTTTATTGCTAAGCGTTTCTAGTGATATATTCTGTTGAGAGTTTTCCATAATATATTGTTTAATTTGATGAATTGTATTCGCTTCCAAATTTTTAAAATGATTATCATAAGAATTTTTTATATCTATTAGTAGATTGGTAGTTTCAGAACGTAATTGCCGGTAGTTTGGTGCCTGATAATTGTAGATCGGGGTTGCCGTCTCAATCCCCATTTCGCCCATAATCGACCAGAGTGACCATAACACATCTAATACTAATTGTTGTGCTTGTTGCATTTGTACGTCTTCCATCTCGTACGCTTGAATAAGATGACTTATGTTCGATTTAATTTGGTCCCACTGTCTCAAACGTACCTGGTCTGAAAACTCTTTTTTTAAATTCTTTGCCCGTTGCCAACTGTCTGTTCCTTTTAATACAGGTATATCTTGATATAATCGATATTTTACAGGAAGTGTCGTATTGCTAGAAGCAATACTAGCTTCTTGATAAGATTGACGTATTTCCTCTAAGGAACTGCAATCATTCCCTATACCAATGAACCAACCCGCTTTCTGTTCAGCGTTTCCTACTAATAAAATGTCTCTTGCTAGAGAAATCGCTTGAGTGCGATAGGATTGGCCCTCTTCTCGGAAAATAATAATAGGTAACTGTCCATCGTATAAGGCGCCCATCCATCCACTTTTCGTTTTCCTAACTTTTTCTTTTATCCGAGTATAGAGATGTTCCATTCCAGTTGGTACCACTACGTTCATGACAAAAACCTCACTTGTAGCGCGAATATCAAGCATTTCCATAAGCATACTCAAGTGAACTTCATGTACATGATCAAACAGTAATTGTGTGACAATATCTGTTTCAACGAGAGCTAACGTTCTTTGAAGCATTTCTCGTTGCGTGTTACTTTCAGCTTGCAATTCCCTTTCCTCTTCTATTTCCTTCAAAACCTTTCCAACCGTTGCTCTAATTTCACTCACCTTACTTGGTTTTAAAATATAATCTTTTGCTCCAAGTTTTAAGGCTGACTGCACATAATTAAACGTATCAAATGCTGTTACCATAATGAATTTAATATGAGGATAATCTACAAGAATCTCCTCTACTGCTTCCAAACCATTCATCCCGGGCATTTGAATATCCATTAACACTAAATCTGGTTCAAAGCTTGACGCTAGCTCTACAGCCTTATACCCGTTATTTGCTTGTTCTACAATTAGATCCGGGAAAGATCTATCTAAAATGGTTTTCATCCCTTCCCGTTCTATTTGTTCATCATCCACAATTAAGAGCTTAATCATGTTTCTCACCTCTTTGTCTTGGAATTTTTAATAAGACAGCCGTGCCGCTACCTAATGTACTTTCAATCGTAATAACATCGTCCCTCTCATAAAAAAGACGCAAACGCTTGACAACGTTACTAAACCCTATTCCTGTTGAATGACCTTCTATTTGCACTTGACGTTCCAATAGGATTTGAGTGATTTTCTCCTCAGACATGCCCGTTCCGTCATCCTCAATCTGAACCATCACATATTCATCCTTATTTATCACACGGATAGAAATGGCACCACCATCTATACTAGGTTCTACAGCATGAATGACAGCATTCTCAATTATCGGCTGTAGAGTGAGCGCAGGAATTGCTACGTCTATACTTGATTCATCAATTTCTAAGTGTAGTTGAAGTCTATCCATGAAACGTGTCTTTTGAATCTCCATATATTGCTCCACAATCATCAATTCATCCCTTAATGTAACGGACCTGTCAATTTGCTTTAAATTATACCGTAACAGGTCTGCCACACTAACGAGCAAATCACTAATTTCCTCAGACCCTTCTAAATACGCTTTTTTCGAAAGCGTATTTAGTGTATTAAACAAGAAATGCGGATTAATTTGACTTTGTAAACTGCGAAAATGACTTTCTTGAAGCAATATTTTATTTTGTTGAAGCTCGTGTTCTAACTTTGCCGTTTCCTTTATTTGCTGAATTAGGTTATTAATATTCGATCGCATATGATCAAATGTTTTAGCAAGAAAGGAAATTTCATCATTTGTTTTGACTGTTATTTCTTTATCAAATCTACCTTTTGATAATTCACTCGCAGCCTCTGTTAATTGTTGGACTGGTCTTGTAATGCTTAAGGAGAACCAGTAGGTAGCCAATAAAAGTAATAAAGAAGTTAATAGAATCATCCATATGCCAAGCTTCACTAATTCAATCGATTGCTCCATAATTCCCCGATAAAACGGTTCATGTGTTTTAAGCTCCATATCGATTAACGTGAGGGTCATATCGGAAATATAGTTGCCAATACGTGATGTTTCAGCAAGATCGTTTACCGCTGCCTCCGAATCTCGTTCAAGTCCCATCAATCGATCAGTTGTTTCGAGCAAACTACCCATTAAGTTAATGTAGTTTGTTAACGTAAAATCGTTTTCTTCATTTCTAACATTAAATACTTCATTTCTTGCTGATTCCATTACCTTTTTGCTACTCTCTAATTTCTGTAAGTTTTCTGGTGTGGAATGGATTATATAGTTACTTAAGTCTGTAATTACTTGATTACTAGAACTTGAAACATCATTTAATACTAAGAAACGGTTTAATACATGATTGTATTTTACTTGTGTTTTATAATTGTAGATGGTTAGCGTAATCCATATGATGGACATAATGACGATGACAACAGTTGTAAGCGTTAATATTTTTCTTTGTATACTAATCATTACTGCTCGTCCTTCAATATACGAATTTTTGTGAAGTAACCGTTAATATCAAGGGGAACAGTCTCTCCGTTAAGCCAATTAATAAGTTTTTGTACACTCACTTCGCCCATTTTTTCTGGATCTTGCTCAATGACACCGTCAATTTTCCCTTCCTCTAAAAGCGGTAACGATTCCGGTCCATCATCAAAGGTATAAATAAAATAAGGCTCAACCTGAGACCTCTTCCCTATTTCCTGTACCATCGGACCTATCATATTCGCGTTTACAGCGATAAATGCATTCACATCTGGCATTTGATTTAACATGTCCCTCACAGTAGAGATGACTTGACCTCTTGACTCTGATGTTTCCGCATATAGCCTCTTTATATTTGGATACGAGTTTAACGTGGCATTGATACCCTCAATTCGCTCTCTCTGGTAATGCTCTTGATGGCTATCAGAAAGGAGTACCACTTTTCCTTTCTCCCCCATATCCTCCAACAGTTTCCTTGCAATTAATTCTCCAGCCTGAAATTGATTGGACCCGACATATGTTCTTCTTAGACTTTCCTTCATTGGTACATCATTTGCTAAGGTAATAATTGGGATACCATTAAACGATGCCTTTACTTTCGTCAGCTCTTTAAATTCATCTGTATCGAGCCCTTGTACAATAATTCCATCTACTTTGGAATGAATAGCGAGTTCTAATTTTTTTAGAAATTCTTCTGGATTATTGCTGAAGCTTCCCCATATCTCTAAGCTAGCTCCTTCTTTCTCTGCCTGTCTCAATGCGCCAATACCCACTTTATTCCAAAACACAGTATCCATGTCTCTTGTGATGAGGACCAATCGATATTGAGAGTTTGTTTGCTTTTTGGCTTTAGGTAAGCCTAGGTCATTGGTAAAGACAATGTTGGCTGAGACGAAAATTAGATAACAAAGGGAGACAAATACGATGCCTAGTAAGATATACATATATTTTTTCATCAACCTTCTCTCCCTTTCTCTCTTTTTCTTTTTTTATATAATTTGATTCTATCAGCCTAGGAAAGAAACTGCACTATTATTAAATAAGGAAAAAGGCTTCCTCCATTTGGTGAAAGCCAGCTTGCTACCATATAATTAACTTCCTTTTCTTCTTGTCATAACATCGAAGATTACGGCTAAGGCTAATACGCCACCTTTAATCATATATTGATAGGAAATTCCTACACCTAGTAAGTTCATCCCACTCGTTAAGGATGCCATTACGATGGCTCCGATAATGGCACCTGTTACTTTCCCGACCCCTCCAGCTGAAGATACACCGCCAACGTAAGCAGCTGCGATTGCATCAAGCTCGAATAGTGTACCAGCTGTGGTCGTTGCCGATTGTAGTCGAGATGTAAAGAGTATCCCTGATAAAGCAGATAGCAGCCCCATTGAACCGAAGACTATATACGTAATCTTGCTAACGTTAATCCCACTTAAATGTGCCGCTTCTGGATTACTTCCGACTGCATAAATGTGTCTGCCCAGAATTGTCTTTGTTGTGAAGAAATGATAGATAAGAACAACTAATAAGATGATGATAACGGTCCAAGAAAAACCATTATAGTCAGCTAAAATCCATGTGATTGCAGCAATAATAGCTGATACGAACACAAGTTGTAGGATAAAAATCTGCTTCGAAACTACTTCGAAATTATACTTAATTTTGTTACGACGATTGGATATTGCACTATAATTGTAAAATACTATACCAATAACACCAATTAATAAAGAAAGTAAATGTAATCCACTAATTTGCATAATTGAAGGAATAAATCCATTCCCGATGGCATTAAAAGTATCATTTTGAACGATGATTGTACCAGACTTCGATGTTACTTGCAGGATTGCACCACGATAGATTAACCAACCAGCTAGTGTAGCTACGAAGGCAGGAATTCCTACTTTTGCAACAAGAAAGCCTGTAAGCAAACCAGCAATCGTTCCAAGTACGAGAATAATTGGAATAACGATATAAACAGGGAAACCATATTGCATCAGAAGTATAGCTGCAATTGCCCCAAGGAATCCTGCTAAAAATCCGATGGACAAGTCAATATGTCGAATGACAATGACCAGCATAACACCGACAGCAAGAACTGCAATATAACCAGCAGAATCTAGTAAGTTACTAATATTACGAGAGGAAATAAATAAGCCATCTGTTAAAATAGTAAAGATAAGAAAGATGACAAATAAGGCAATGTACATCCCGTAATCACGAATATTTTTACTAATTAACGTTTTCACGTCATTTATTAAAGTCATTGGTTTAACCTCCTATTGCGTTGCAAGTTGCATTATTTTTTCTTGATCGGCTTCTTCTATTGGCAATTCGCCTTTAATTTCTCCCTCGGCCATGACATAGATTCTGTCACTCATTCCCAATACTTCCCCTAGCTCTGAAGAAATCATAATAATACTCATACCTTCTTCAATCAGCTTGGTCATCACCGTATAAATTTCAAATTTTGCTCCTACATCAATACCACGAGTAGGTTCATCTAATATTAGGAGTTTAGGGCCAACAAACAGCCACTTACCTAGCGAAACTTTTTGTTGGTTACCACCGCTTAATTTGCCAACAAGCTGTTCTAAAGAAGCAGCTTTAATGTGTAATGATGTTTTATAATCATCAGCTACTTTAATCTCTTCGTTGTCATTAATCACGCCGTTGGTTGCAATTCCATGTAAATTAGCGGCAGAAATATTGCTTTTAATATCTTGTAGTAAAAACAACCCATCTCCCTTACGATCTTCGGTAACGTACGCGATTCCAGCTTTTATTGCATCACTTGTATGTTTCAATACTTTTGGCATTCCATCCAACAGTAAGTCACCTTGCAATTTATATGATTTCGCATTTCCAAAGATACTAAGAGCAAGTTCCGTTCGGCCAGAGCCCATTAAGCCTGCCAAACCAATAATTTCACCTTTTCTAACGTTTAGATTTGCATTTTTTACAACATATCTCCCAAGGTTTTGGTCATAAGCAGACCAATTCTTTAGCTCTAGCACCTTTTCTTCAAATGATTTCCTGGCACGTTTTGGATAAATATCTTGAATTTCGCGTCCTACCATTTTTTTTATTATCGTGTTTTCTGTTATTTCACCTTTGGAGCTATCAAGTGTTACAATCGTTTGCCCATCCCGAATAACGGTCGCGCTATTCGCAATCGAAATAACTTCCTTCAATTTATGAGAAATCATAATACAGGTAATCCCTTGTTTTCTTAAACCATCTAGTAATTTTAATAAATTTTCACTGTCGTCTTCATTTAAAGCTGCAGTCGGCTCATCTAGAATGAGAAGCTTTACATCTTTACTTAACGCTTTGGCAATTTCAATTAACTGACGTTTTCCCACACCTAAGTCTTTAACGAGTGTCTCCGGGTTAATATCGAGGTTTACTTTTTCTAGTATTTTTTTTGCTTCAACAATAGTTTTGTTCCAATCAATTAAAGCTCCTTGCTTGATTTCATTGCCAGCAAATATATTTTCATAGACAGTAAGATCAGGAAATAAAGCTAACTCCTGGTAAATGATAACGATACCTGCATTCACACTATCGTTAATTTTATTAAATTGTTGTACCTTACCTTCGTAAACAATATCTCCTTCATAAGTTCCATAAGGATAAACACCACTAAGTACTTTCATCAGCGTGGACTTTCCAGCTCCGTTCTCTCCAACTAAGCAGTGAATTTCACCCTTCTTTACTTTAAAAGTGACATTGTCAAGCGCTTTAACTCCTGTAAACTCCTTTGAAATTTGGTTCATCTCTAGAATATATTCGCTCATCTGCGATTCCCTCCAAACAAAACAGCTATAATAAGTGCGTGATAGTAATCCGGATTGATTACTATCACGCAGCATTTTTTTATTTTAGTCCTTTAAACTCGCTAGCTTCGTAGTATTTTGAATCAATTAGTTCTTTCTTAACATTCTCTTGGTCTACAACAATTACGTTTGTTTGTTTAGCTTTTACATCAATTTTTCCATTGTTGTAAGCACCAGTTGTAGAAGGTGTTTTACCATCTAAAATGTCAATAGCCATACCCATTGCGTCAGAAACTAGTGTACGAACATCTTTAAATACTGTCATCGATTGCTTGCCGTCAATGATATATTGAATAGAAGCTTTCTCAGCATCTTGACCTGAAATAATGAAACTAGAAATGTCAGAGTCAGATCCGAAAACATCAGAAATAGAACGGGCCGTTCCATCGTTTGGAGCTAAAATCGCTATATCACCTTTTAAGTTAGCAGCAGCTCCTGTTAAATGTGTTTGAGCCTTATTTATCGCTTCACTTGGTTCCCAGTTTGTTGTAACCTGACCTAAAATTTTTCCTAATTGATCACGAGTAAGTTCTTTCTTATCTTTTAATGCCACAGCTTCACTAGAGTTAGCGATTACAAAAGTACCGTCTGCAATTTTAGGTTGAAGCACTTTCCAAGCACCTTCGAAGAATAAAAATGCGTTATTATCAGAAGCAGCACCTGCATAAAGGTATAATGGAACGTTTTTACCTTTGGCATTATCAATTAAATATTGGCCTTGAGCAGCACCTACTGCCACACTATCAAATGTTACATAATAATCAACTGCATCCGTTTCAGTAATTAAACGGTCATAAGAAATAACTGTTACACCTTCTTTTTTCGCTGCTTCAACTGCCGCCCCAGCTGCTGCACCATCGTGAGGAGCAATAATTAATACTTTAATTCCTTTGTTAAGTAGAGTTTCTACGTTTTCTTTTTCCTTTGCAGAAGAACCTTGGCTAAATAAGATTTCAGTCGTGTATTTAGAATCAGCTAGTGCATCTTTGAACCGTTTCTCATCCTGTACCCATCTTGGCTCATCTTTTGTTGGTAGAACAATTCCTACACTCACCTTGCTGCTTCCACCCGTTTTACCACTACCACATGCTGCTAACATACCAGTTAACAATGTCGCTATGATTAATAAAGAAAATAATCTCCAAACCTTTTTCACTAAAATTTCCTCCTTTTAATATTAAATTAATTACTACATGTTCATCATATAGCGGTTTATATTCTATGAAAACGCTAACATAGGGTAATCTTTTATTATCTTCTATACTTTTTTATCATTTCTAAAATAATGAAAAGAGTAGTCTTTTTTAAACCACTACAGAAAGTTCCTCATCTTTTAGACAACAAAAAAGCACGAGCTCGATGAATACCATGCTCATGCCTTGAATGCGGCTTTAAAATCCAGTTTATAAGAATTGGTTCAGCTCTTTACGTTTCTACTATATTCTTAAAACCCATAACCTCTGTGTAATAACAGGATAGGAACAGCCTCCTGGATCTTTGGATCACCTGCGAACAATAGATATAAACTGCCTGCGAACAAAATCTTTTAATTCTACTAATTTTTCTTTTGTGTCAATCACTTCAAATGGAATATAAACTTCATGTTTTTTTAAAGCAAAACCTCTTATTTCTTTGATATTAAAATGTAGGAGTTTCTGAACTTCCTTTTGAATCATTTCTCCTCTAATAGAGTCTTTGTTACCTGGATCGACATGAAGTATTAAACAGTTATAGTTTTTTTCTCCATATAAAGTGGCAAACTTTGAACTTTTTACACCGAAACGGCGGGGTTTATATCCTAAGGTTAAAGTCTTGGGTGCAAGGGTATACTCCATTGCACCTAGACTATTTAAGAATTTATGTAGTTCACTAAATAATTGTAATTCGTTCATATACTTACCTCCTATTTTCAACAAGAGTATGGCCAACCATTCTTAGTTTACCAAAAAAGAATAGCCCCACTAAAACAATTGATTCTATGATACTTGTTCTTTTTTCACTTTATTACATTGGTTAAATTCATCTTTGCATATAATTGTTATATACCCAAGTATCTCATTTAATTAATAAGGGGCAGACTTCAATTTAGCCCAAAAATCGATTTACATTTTGCACAAGAAAAAACTTCAAGTAGAAAATCTAGTCTAAATCTAGTAAGATATCCACATGTGATATTAAATAAGGGGTTAAGAAAATGAGCGTATTAAACGTAAAAAATTTAAGCCACGGTTTCGGTGATCGTGCGATTTTTAATAATGTGTCTTTTCGACTTTTAAAAGGAGAGCACGTTGGACTAGTCGGAGCAAATGGTGAGGGTAAGTCTACTTTCATGAATATTGTGACTGGGAAACTGCAACCCGACGAGGGGAAAGTGGAGTGGTCACGAAAAGTTCGTGTAGGTTATTTGGATCAGCATGCGGTACTTCAAAAAGGTACGACAATGCGTGACGCTTTGAGTACTGCTTTTCAATATCTTTTTGATGCTGAGGCAGAGATCAATGAACTTTATGCAAAAATGGGTGATGAAGGTGCTGATATCGATGCCTTACTTGCAGAAGTTGGAGAGCTACAAGAAACGTTAGATAGTAATGATTTCTATCAAATTAATGCAAAAGTTGAGGAAGTAGCTCGTGGTCTAGGATTAGACGATGTTGGACTCGACCGGGATGTAGATGATCTTAGCGGCGGGCAGCGTACGAAAGTCTTGCTTGCTAAGCTTTTGCTAGAAAAGCCTGAAATCCTATTACTGGACGAGCCTACGAATTATTTGGATGAACAGCATATCGAATGGCTGAAGCGCTACCTGCAAGAATATGAGAATGCATTTATCTTGATTTCACATGATATTCCATTCTTAAATAATGTTGTTAACTTGATTTATCACATGGAAAACCAAGAGTTAAATCGCTATGTTGGTGACTATGATAACTTCCTAAATATTCATGAAATGAAGAAACAGCAGCTAGAGTCTGCTTACAAACGTCAACAACAAGAAATTGCGAATTTGAAGGATTTCGTTGCTCGTAACAAGGCAAGTGTGGCCACTCGTAATATGGCAATGTCTCGTCAGAAGAAGCTAGACAAAATGGAAGTTATTGAATTGGGGAGAGAGAAACCGAAACCAGAGTTTCTTTTCAAAGAAGCTCGTGCAGCCAGCCGCTGGATTTTCACGGCTGAAGATCTGGTTATTGGTTACAATGAACCACTTTCCCGCCCTCTTAATTTAAAAATGGAACGCGGACAAAAAATTGCATTCGTCGGTGCAAACGGAATTGGTAAGTCTACTCTTTTAAAAAGTATTCTTGGGTTGATTGATCCGCTGGAGGGTAAAGTGGAACGCGGTGAGTATCAACACGTCGGTTACTTCGAGCAAGAAGTGAAACAGTCTAACTACAACACTTGTATTGAAGAGATTTGGAGCGAGTTCCCAAGTTTGAATCAGGCTGAAGTCCGTGCTGCTCTTGCAAAATGTGGATTAACATCGAAACATATTGAAAGTAAAATCGAAGTCCTTTCTGGAGGCGAAAAAGCCAAAGTTCGCTTGTGTAAAATTTTAAACACAGAAACAAATTTATTAATTTTAGACGAACCTACTAATCACTTAGATGTGGATGCAAAAGAAGAATTAAAGCGTGCTTTAAAAGCATATCGCGGAAGTATCTTGATGGTATCCCACGAACCTGAATTCTATCGTGAAATCGCGACTGATATTTGGAATTGTGAGGATTGGACAACGAAAGTGTTTTAAATATATAGATGAAGTAAGAGAATCGTCCCCTGCTTCCATATAAAAAAATCTCCTATCTATGTGATGGGAGATTTTTTATGCTTAATTATTTTGATTATCTGTTAGATCCATCCTCTAAATCGGCTGGCTTCAGCCATTCTTCTTACTCCAACCATATAAGCTGCTAAACGCATGTCAATCATATGATTTTGAGATGTATCATAAATTTTATTAAAGGATTTTACCATTACCTTTTCCAACTTTTCTGCCACTTCTTCCTCTGCCCAGTAGTAACCTTGATTATTTTGAACCCATTCAAAGTAGGAAACCGTTACTCCGCCTGCAGAAGCTAGAACATCGGGAACAAGTAAAATACCTCTGTCAGTCAAAATTCTCGTAGCTTCCAAAGTAGTTGGTCCATTCGCAGCTTCAACAACAATGCTGGCACGAATGTTATGAGCATTTTCCTCAGTAATTTGATTTTCTATAGCAGCAGGAACAAGGATATCACAATCCAATTCTAGTAATTCCTTATTTGAGATCGTATTGCTAAACATTTTCGTAACGGTACCGAAACTATCACGACGATCAAGCAAATAATCGATATCCAAACCATTTGGATCATAAAGGGCACCATATGCATCGGAAATACCAATTACTTTGGCTCCGGCATCATGCATGAATTTTGATAAATAGCTTCCAGCGTTGCCAAAACCTTGCACAACAACCCGTGCGCCCTCAAGATTAATTCCTTTCTTCTTCGCAGCTTCGCGGATACAAATCGTTACCCCACTTGCTGTAGCAGACTCTCTTCCATGAGAACCTCCTAAAACAAGCGGTTTTCCGGTAATAAAGCCGGGAGAATTAAATTCGTCAATTCGGCTGAATTCGTCCATCATCCACGCCATAATTTGTGAGTTTGTAAATACATCAGGTGCAGGTATATCCTTTGTAGGACCAACGATTTGACTGATAGCCCGTACATACCCACGGCTTAACCTTTCTAATTCTCTAAAAGACATTTCACGGGGATCACATATAATCCCGCCTTTTCCGCCGCCATAAGGGATATCAACGATTCCGCATTTCAAACTCATCCATATAGAAAGAGCTTTAACTTCTTCCTCTGTTACCTCTGGATGAAATCTGATTCCTCCCTTTGTTGGTCCTACTGCGTCGTTATGCTGGGCGCGGTAGCCGGTAAAAATTTTTACAGTACCATCATCCATTCGAATCGGAATTTTTACAGTCAACATCCTTAATGGTTCCTTTAAGAGCTCATAGAATTCCTCAGGGTATTTAAGCTTATCTAAAGCTTGATGAATAACAGTTTGAGTTGACCTTAATATGTTATTTTTTTCTTCATTGGTACCAGTGGCTGCCTCTTTCTCTAAAACACTATTTGTAGACACAATTCTTCAACCCCTTCGATAATGGTAGATATTCTAAACATTTAATTTAGTATTTTTCTCTTGTAAAATCCATATGCCAATACCCTCAGCTTTTATAGTACTAAGGGTAAGGCACACAAATGTTAAGCAGCTATTTGCTTTGTATCCTTTAATGATGCTATATAAGAATTCGCTTTTCCTTTGTCAAACTCGCCTTCCCATTTTGACATGACAACTGCCGCTAATGAATTTCCAATAACATTAACAACTGTTCTGGCCATATCGAGAATACGGTCGATACCTGCGATAAACGCAAGACCTTCAAGTGGAATGCCTACTGTTCCCAGCGTAGCAAGCAGTACAACAAACGAAACTCCTGGAACACCTGCTATTCCTTTTGATGTCACCATTAGCACAAGCATCAATGATAATTGTTCTCCAATAGACAAATCAATACCATACATTTGTGCAATAAAAATAGCTGCTAAAGCCTGGTATAAAGTTGACCCATCCAGGTTAAAGGAATAACCCGTTGGAATGACAAAGGATGTAATGGCTTTAGGACATCCGAATTTTTCCATCTTTTCCATTAGTTTTGGTAAAACTGTTTCCGAGGATGAAGTTGAATAGGCCAGAATTAACTCATCTTTTAGTAAACGAATGATACTAAAAATATTCACACCAACAAATTTTGCAACCAATCCCAAAACTACGACAACAAAGAATAACATTGTTCCATAACCGAGAATGACTAGTTTACCTAATGGAATTAATGATGAGATTCCAAATTTAGAAACCGTTACTCCAATAAGGGCAAATACACCAAATGGGGCAAATTTCATTACTTGATTTGTCACCCAGAACATCGTTTCAGCCGTGCCTTGGAAAAAAGCAACAATCGGTTTTCCTCTTTCACCTATTGCAGTAAGTCCAAGTCCAAAGAATACTGAAAAGAAAATAATGGCTAGCATGTTCCCTTCAACAAATGCCTTGAAAATATTTGGCGGGACAATGTTCACAAACGTTTCAGCCATTCCATGGCTTCCTACCGTTTCAGCCGTATCTACATAACTATTAATATCTGTTTTTTGTAATAAACTCATATCTATTCCAGCACCTGGCTGGAAAATATTTGCTGACAATAGTCCGACAACAATCGCTATAGTTGTAATAACTTCAAAATAAATGATCGCTTTCCCACCGATTTTTCCAAGCTTTTTTGAATCCCCCACTCCAGCAACCCCAACAATTAAGCTGGAAATAACGATAGGAATAACAATCATCTTAATTAGTCTTAAAAAGATATCCCCTATTGGCTGTAAAAATTTTGCAACATCTGGATTTCCAAAAAACACAGCACCAACACCAATACCTAATATTAGCCCAATTAAAATTTGCCAGGCTAAACTAATTTTCTTCATTTGACCACCCCTTATTCTTATTTTTTACAATTGATTCACAAGAAGTCTATCTTTCTAAAAGATTTCCCGCTAAAATAAAACTATAATATAATGCGAGATTCATTGAAAGCGTTTACATGTTAGTGAATTCAGTATAAAATAATAACTACAAGAACTAACAAAAATCTACAAAAAATTTTTTTTTTGGTCGTAGGAAGCATCTGCTTCTTATTCGTTCTTTATTTGGAAGCAAGAGAACCGTCCCCTGCTTCACAAGGTTGTGGTGTAATTGTACAAACGTTTTTTGGAAAAAAAAGAAGTAACGTTATTGGCTTTAATGATGATTTTGGTCCCATTGGCTGGAGAAATAAAATTTTATCCATTTAATGAATTTTATCGGGTGAGTTTTGGTCCTCCGATGCTGTTTATCTTTTTGTTGGGGCTGAGAAAAGTACCTGCTATTAGATGTGGAGTGCTTGCAGGAATTTCTGTTTTACTATTTCGGATCACTCTTGATTTTATCTTTCTGGATCCTTTTGATTGGCTGGCTTCATTATCTATAAATTCCCCATCCTTTTTCTATTATTTCACCTACGCACTTGTATTTTATTTATTAAAAATCCATCATTTTAACACTCAGCCATGGGTGATGGGTCTTTTAGGCATTATCACAGAATTAGCAGCGGGGGTAATAGAGTTAATCGTTGAGAATGCAGTCCTTGAAGCACCAGTCACCATGGATGCCTTAAATAAACTTATCATCTTTGCCATTTTCCGAAGTTTTTTTGTAATCGGTTTATTTAGTACGATAAAATTGCGTGAATCAACACTAAGGGAATTAGAAATTCAAAAACAAAATGAACATATGATCATGCTCGTATCGAATCTCTATGAAGAAACGATTTTATTGAAAAAATCCGTTCAGGATGCGGAGGAGATTACGAAGCTATCTTATAACCTTTACAAGGAATTACAGGAAATCAAGGATGGAAAAAAAGAATTATCACTTGAAGGAATTCCACAACAAGTTTTAAGGATTGCCGGTGAGGTTCATGAGATCAAAAAAGATAATCAACGAATTTTGGCTGGCCTTTCGAAATTGATAACTGAACAAAATTTTCTTGATTTTTTAGATATCCAATCCCTCTTATCGGTCATTGTACGAACACATGAAAAGTATGCTGATCTATTAGGAAAAAAAATTGAATTCGTTTATTCATATAACGGCTCACACCCTCCATATCATGTATATACGTTTATTTCTATTGTTAATAACCTTGTTGCTAATTCAGTGGAGGCCATCAAGGAATCAGGCAGGATTGAGATTCTGGTAGATCAAAAACAAGAGTGCCTCGAAATCTGTATTCATGATAATGGACCTGGAATTCCCAATCAATATAAAGATGTCATATTTAAACCTGGGTTTACCTTAAAATTTGATAATACCGGAAAATCATCGACAGGTATAGGACTTACATTTGTAAAAGGGCTGGTGGAAAAGCTTGAAGGAGAAGTAATTCTTGAAAACCTTGAAGAAGGAAGAGGAACTACTTTTATTTTGAGTCTTCCGATTGAAAATTTGACCAAAAAAAGGTGATAACTTGCGATTTTTTATTATAGATGACGATGTATCGATTCGTTCCATGCTCAGCCATATTATAGAAGATGAGGAGCTTGGCGAAATTGTCGGAGAAGCAGAGGACGGTGCAGAAGTTAACGCTGAGCTTTTAGATATGAGGAAAGTTGATATTCTATTAATTGACCTGTTGATGCCTGTCCGGGATGGTATCGAAACGGTGAAGAAAATCAAACCGAGTTTTAAAGGAAAAGTTATTATGATTTCACAGGTTGAATCGAAGGACCTTATTGGACAAGCCTATACATATGGGATCGATAATTATATTACCAAACCAATAAATAAAATTGAAGTACTATCGGTCTTAAAGAACGTTAAGGATCATATCCGTTTGGAAAAATCAATTCATGATATTCAACGCTCTTTATATAACGCCATGAATATTGGCTCTCCAAAGCCATATGCAGCATCTCATAAAGAGAGATCTTTTTCCGCTACTGGGCGTTTCCTCCTTTCAGAACTGGGCATTGCTGGAGAAAGCGGTAACAAAGATCTTATGGAAATTATGCAGTTTTTTTATGATTGTGAACAGAAACAAACATCTGCTCCTGAGTTTCCAGCTATTAAAGAGATATTTAAAGAGATAGCGTTGAAAAAGCTTGGAGAATCGGCAAGTGAAGCAGATTTAAATAGAGAAATGAAAGCGTCGGAACAACGTGTACGGAGAGCGATTTATCATTCCTTGAACAGTTTGGCATCACTTGGGCTAACCGATTTCAGCCATCCAAAGTTTGAAAATTACTCATCTAAGTTTTTCGATTTTAACACGGTCCGTCAAAAAATGGAGGAATTAAAAGGCAAAAAAACTGCAACAATTGAGCCTATTAGAATAAATACTAAAAAATTTATTCAGGTTCTATATTTTGAAATACAACAGCTAATGGAAGAATAAACCTTTCACCTAAAAAAAATTATAGAGACTGAAAAATCACAAAAAGACCCTGGAAACGAGAAAGTATCCTTCACGAAACCAGGGTCATCCTTTGAATAAAATTTTATCTGTTAATGAGCATGCGAGATTGTTGAATACCGCTCTAGTAAAAAACCAAACAAAGCAAAAACAACCGAAATTGTGAAATATGCAAATGAAAATGGACTTTTACTACTCAGTGCTGGATTAAAAAGCAATGTTATTCTTTTCTTGTCCCCACTCGTGATTACAGATGAAGAATTTGTAAAAGGATTAGCGATATTGGAAAGAGCTTTTGAATAAAATTGTAAAAGTGTCCGAACCAGTAAAGTTTCATCTTGCTAGTTTCAAAAAGTCCATACAAAAACTATGGGAGGTTGAAAGTAATGTCCGATTATATAAAAGTGAAAAATCCGGCTACAGGTCAAGTAATCAAAGAAATCCGAATCAACTCTGAAGAAGAAATCAAGGAAAAACTAAAAAAAGGACATGACTGCTTTAAAAAATGGGCAAAGGTGAATGCTCATGAGCGTTCTCGGTTATTAAGAAACTGGTCACGAATCATACAAGAAAATAAAACAGAAATAGCTGAAATCATTACATTGGAAAATGGAAAACCATTGAGTGAATCTCTTGGGGAAGTTGATTATGCCACAAGCTATATTGATTGGTATGCAGAAGAAGCAAAACGTATCTATGGAAGAACCGTCCCTGCATCCTCTGAAACAAAAAGAATCATTGTTACAAAACAGCCAATTGGTTTAGTGGCTGCGATTACGCCATGGAATTTCCCAGCAGCGATGATGACTAGAAAGGCAGCACCTGCCTTGGCTGCAGGTTGCCCATTCATTGTTAAGCCTGCTGTCGAAACTCCGATAACTACGATAAAATTAGTTGAACTAGCGCATGAAGCAGGGATACCTGTTGATGTTATCCAATACGTGAATGGCTCTGGTACGAAGGTTGGGGAACTTTTTACAAGCAGTGAATACGTACGAAAAATTACTTTTACTGGCTCAACTCCTATAGGAAAGCTATTAATCAAAAACAGCGCTGATACCGTAAAACATGTAACGATGGAATTAGGGGGGCATGCTCCTCTTATCGTTTGTGAAGATGCGGACCTTGATTTCGCTGTACAACAAGCACTATTAACAAAGTTCCGAAACGCTGGCCAAACATGTGTCTGCGCGAATCGAATCATTGTTCATGAAAAGATTGCTAAAACCTTTTCCAAAGAATTTGCAGAAGCTGCCCAAAAACTAATAGTAGGCAACGGACTAGATAAAGGGACACAGATTGGACCAATCATTAATGAAAAAGGCTACAACAAAATCATTAATCAAATAAATGATGCTATTGAAAAAGGTGCTGAGGTATTGGCGGGGAATCAATTCATAGCCGATAGGGAAAAAGGCTACTTCTTCGTCTCCCCTACCGTATTAGCTAATGTTAAGCTTAATATGAACATTATGCATGAGGAAACCTTTGGTCCAGTTGCGCCGATTATTACCTTTAAGAGCCTGGAAGATGCGGTAGAGATTGCTAATAGTACGCCATATGGTTTGGCAGCCTATTTCTTCACTAATAATTATAAAACGGGAACCTACCTAAGTGAAAATCTCGACTTTGGGATTGTCGGCTGGAATGATGGAGCTCCGTCTGGCTCACATATTCCATTCGGCGGCATGAAGGAAAGTGGAATTGGTCGTGAAGGTGGTCTTGAAGGTATTGAGCCTTACCTAGAAACGAAATATCTATCTATTGGAAATTTCTAAAAAACAGGTATTAGAAGCTGGCCAAGAAGATTAATAAAATCACTGGAAATTCACAATGGCACTGCCCACATTAAATACAGCTTTGTTAATCCGTTATAAGAAACGTAAAAAAAGGCAACACCCAAGTGTAATGGTGAGGTGACCCCCGAAAGT
>NZ_JBALNQ010000008.1:0-24271 GCF_036961885.1 Neobacillus niacini
AAAGACAATGACTTTGGCCTGGCATTCGCCAGGCTTTTAAGCTGTTTTGGGGGTGGACTGTCGGTTTGGCACATAAGAAGGGGATTTGGCACATAAATGAAGAAATCGGCACATAAAATAAAAATTNNCTAAGAATTGGCACATAAGTAAGGTTTTCTTAAAATAGGTCATTTATTTTGGAATCTGGGTTCGGGATATACCCTTAGAAACTGGTAAAAACATGGTTAAAAGCTAAAGACAATGACTATGGCCTGGCGTTCGCCAGGCTTTTAAGCTGTTTTGGGGAGTGAATCTTCGGTTTGGCACATAAAAAGGAAATTTGGCACATAAATCAGGAAAATGGCTCATAAATTAAAAATTTGGCACATAACCCACCAGCTTCGGCACATATCTACTAAATCAACATAAATTTGACACAAGCTCTAGCAGGATTACAGGGTAGAAGAACTGAATTAGTTAGAAAACAGAAAGGAATGATGCATTTGATTATGAAGGCGTGTGAGAAATCATTGAGGCTAATTATGTTTGAGGCGTTGTTAAGGAATATTCCCTATGATCATTGGAAAAGGTACGAAATATCTACCGAATATAATAGCTGGTTGACCGGTTTTCGTGGAGAGGAATCAGTGATGTTCCATTTAGATCTGATTTCGAGTGCTAATTATCGGATTTATCACGATATCCGTCTTCAATTGGGGAAATATTTTTTCCAGATAGACATCCTTCTCGTTTGTACTCGTTTTATACTCGTTCTAGAAGTGAAAAACAGATCTAAGGACTGGCATTTCGCTAAGCTGCTCAATCAAGTAACTCTTGATGGTAAACGAACGAAAAATCCTATCCTCCAAGCTAAGGTGCAGTCAATAAAGCTAAAACGCTGGCTAGCCAAGCACCATATTACCGACATTCCCATCTTATATTTTTTTGTAAATGCCAATGAAAAATCCAAAATTCATATTGATTATAGTCATAAAAACAGTAGTAGTGTTTGTAACAGTGAGCAATTGCTTGAAAAAATTGAGCAAATTGAAAACCAAAATAAGACGGAAATCGTAAACGAAAAGGAGTTACGCAAAATAAATCGTCTTTTACTGGAAAAAAATTCTCCAGACAATCCTGATCTCCTCCAAGAATTCAACCTGACCCCCGAAGATCTGTTTTTAGGTGTCCATTGTCAAAACACAAAATGCAATTGTTCTCCAATGAGATACCATGCAGGTTCGTGGCTCTGCCCGAAATGTAAAATTCAATGCAAAACTGCCCACCACCAAAAAATTCAAGATTATTTTCTTCTAATAAACAACTCTATTACCAATGCAGAGGCACGCAACCTTCTAAAAATTAATTCCCGAAAGGTTATCCATCATTTTCTTTCTACCATGAATCTACCATGTACAGGTAAGTTGAAGGGCAGAGTTTATCATCAACCGCCCCCCAATAAACAAACCACCGCGAACCCCGCAGTGGCTACAACTTCCTCACCCAACCCAAAACCTTCCCAAGTCTAACAAATTTCCCTTTAAAGAGAGCGCCGCGGATAAAATAGAAACATACGGCAATCCCGGTGACGTCTTTCAAGAGGTCAAACCAGGACGCTGACCGGTAAGCATAGAAGGACTGGTGTATTTCGTCTGTGAGTCCGTAGAGGGCAGCAATGATGGCACAGAGCGCGTTTAGTCCCATAGTGAACGGACGACCCCGTGTCAAAAAGGCCAAAACTAGCAATACATACAAAATTGCGAACTCTATTAAATGCAGCGATTCCTTAATCGTCCGGTCCAGCCCGGAATTTGGGAGTTCGACGAAATGATTGGATGGCAGACTCGACATGATCCAGATCGCTGCCATATAAGCAATGGGAAGCAGTCGTACTACATATTTCAAAAAAAATTCCTCCTTCATGCATAAAAAAATATAGTTAAACAAAAAATAAGTAGAAAAAATTTTTTTGCTAGTGTATATAATTCTACTTATCTGTTCAGAATGATTGCTGAGGTGATGAAAATGAGAGAGGAAGAAAACAAGCGATCTTCTCAAAGTTCCAGTGTTAAACGCTTTTTCAAAAAGCGTTGGGTATTTCCAGCCATTTATATTGCAAGTGCAGCAATCATTCTGACAGCCGTACTTTGGTTCCAAGGCAGCGATAATGCAACAGACAAGTATGATTACAAGTCTTCAGACCTAACTGGTAAAAACAACGATAAGCCAGCACTTGAAGTAAACACAGCATTAGAAAACTTGAAAATGCCTGTAGGAAATCCAATGGATGCGACAGTCAAAATGGAATTCTATGATTTCAACGCAACGGATGAAAAACAAGAAGCAGCATTAGTATTTTACAACAATCAGTATGTTCCGCATACAGGTATTGATTTTACATCAAAAGATGGCGAAACATTCGATGTTGTAGCCGCCCTGAGTGGAAAAGTTACGAGAGTGGAAGAAGATGCTACCCTTGGGAATGTTATTGAAATCGAACACGATAAAGGTATTGTAACACAATATCAATCCGTGAAAGATGTAAAGGTTGAGGTTGGCGATAAGGTAAAACAAGGACAAGTTATTGCCATGGCTGGACAAAGCTTGTTTGATGAAGAATCTGGAACGCATGTACATTTTGAAGTCCGCAAAGATGGTGTAGCTGTTAATCCGACTAACTATTTTAACAAGCCAGTCAGCGAATTACAGGAAGGCACTTCAGCGGATCAAAAAGCAGAAGATACAAAAAGTCCAAAACAACAAATGATTGAGGACCCTGCGACTGATAAGGAGAAAGCTCCATCAGATGAAGAAGGTACTCCATCTGACGATAAAACTCCATCAGACGACGAATCTTCTGAGTCAACTGAAAAAACAAACTCTTAATAATGAACAAAGGGGAAAGGGGAATCAATCCACCTTCCTCTTTTTTTTAGGCTTTTTTCTTACCCTATGTGATAAAATGGTAGCAAAGGGGGAGTTTTTTTGAAAAAAACACTAGGGCTACTGGTGATGATGATGCTCATCTTAGTGGCAGCTGGCTGCAGCAAAGAACCCATGCCACAGGATCGATTTGCGACTTACATAAAACTATGGAATGACCAAAAGTTTGATCAGATGTATGAGTACCTGACAGACGGTTCCAAGGAGGTTATTTCGAAGGAAGATTTCACCAGCCGTTATCAAAAAATCTACGATGACCTACAAATCAAAGACCTCAAGGTGACCTTTAAAAAGCCGGGCGACGAAGAAGAACTGCCCAAAGATCAAGACAGTGTTACCTATGATTTTTCCTCAACTATGAATAGCATTGCTGGACCCATTGAATTTACACACAAAGCCAAACTGAAAAAACAAGAACATGATAAAAAGAATAACTGGTATGTGGACTGGAATACCACATATATTTTTCCAGAATTAAAAGATGGTGACAAAATCGCGATTAGCTCCACGACGCCAAAACGCGGCCAAATCCTTGATCGAGCAGGAAATGGGCTGGCTGTGAACGGACAGGTATACGAAGTCGGAGTGGTCCCAGGGAAGATGGAGGGGCAGGAAGCGCCTGTGATTGCGCAATTGGCGAGCCTGTTAAAAATGACTCCAGACCAAATCAACAAGGCGCTGAATGCCAGCTGGGTGAAGCCTGACTTGTTTGTTCCCCTCAAGAAGGTGTCAATGGATGACCAGGAGCGTATCGCGCAATTGATTGCCCTGGAGCCGGTCCAGACGAAAAAGGTGGGGGCGCGGATTTATCCTTATAAAGAGGCAGCGGCCCATTTAACTGGTTATGTTGGCTCGATTACCGCGGAAGAACTGGAAAAGCTTAAGGATAAAGGCTACACAAGCTCAGATGTGATTGGAAAAAGAGGGCTCGAGGAAGTGTTTGACGAGCAGCTGAAAGGAAAAAGCGGCGTAAAAATTTCGATTAAAAAACCGGATGGCAGCAGCGAATTACTGGCTGAAAAACCAGTCGAGGATGGACCGGATATAAAGCTAACCATCGATATCGATTTGCAGGCGAGCCTTTTTGCAGAGTTGGCAGGGGAGGCAGGCACAGGCGCTGCGCTGGACCCCGTTAGCGGTGAAACGCTGGCACTTGTCAGTTCTCCATCATTTGACCCAAATCAAGCTACGCTGGGCTTCTCAACGGATGAGTGGAAACAGCTTCAGGATGATCCGCAAAAGCCAATGAACACTAGGTTCAACAAGGCGTATGCGCCAGGTTCCGTATTCAAGCCACTCACGGCTTCTATCGGGCTTACGAACAACGTTATAACCCCAGAGCAAACCATGGATATCAGCGGTCTGAAATGGCAAAAGAGTGCTTCATGGGGCAATTATTTTGTGACGAGAGTTCATGAAGCCAATCCAGTTAACCTGGAAAAAGCCATGGTTTACTCAGATAATATTTATTTTGCGCAGACGGCATTGGGGATCGGGAAAGACCCATTCACCGCTGGGTTAAAGGAGTTTGGTTTTGAAGAAGAGTCCGATTATCCATTCCCGCTTGAAACATCAACGATTGGAAAATTGGATAAAGAAATCGCTTTGGCAGATTCTGGCTATGGCCAGGGACAAATTCAAATGAGTATCGTTCATTTATTGCAGTCCTATACTCCATTTGTCAACAGTGGGAAAATGATTAAGCCAAGTCTCGTGCTCGAAGCAGCGGAAAAAACGGAGAAGGAAGTGGTTTCACCTGAAATTGCCTCGACCGTTGCCGGATTGCTGCGAAAGGTGGTCGGGGATGCAGGTGGAACCGCTCATGGTGCGGAAATCGCAGACTATCCACTAGCGGGTAAAACGGGCACCGCTGAAATCAAGCAAAAACAGGGCGAAACTGGTACGGAAAATGGCTTTTTCATTGCCTACAATACAAACTCGCCAAGTTTAATGGTGGCGATGATGGTTGAAAACGTCCAGGGCCGCGGCGGTTCACAAATACCAGTGAAAAAAGTCAAAAATGTGTTTATGCAGCAAAAGTAACAGAAACCAGCAATTGGTTTCTGTTTTTTTTATTTAGGATATTTGAAACAAATAAGGCAAAAAATAATAGAAAAAAGGAGTGCGAAGGTGACTCGAAATCCTCCATATAGAAGAAAAAGAGCTCATTTGTCCCAATTTACAACATCCATTCTGCAAGCAAGAAACCCTTGGGTAATCGCCTTTTTTTCGTTTTCATATCCGGGGTTTGGCCACTTATTACTGCACAGGTACATTGCTGGGTTTATTCTGGTCCTTTGGGAAATGTTCATTAATCAAACTGCAAATGTGAATCTCGGAATATTCTATTCATTAACAGGTGATTTTTCCAAAGCAAAGGACGTGTTAGACGAACGCTGGCTTATTCTCTATGTGGGAATTTATATGTTTGGAGTATGGGACAGTTTTCGAACGACAATCGACTTGAATAAACAATATATTTTGGCCAATCGCGAGGACGCGCCGATCCAGCCGAATGCGATGGGTGCATGGGATCTTAACTTCCTTGATAAACGGAAACCATGGGTTGCGATGCTATGGTCGGTGTTGTTTCCAGGCCTTGGTCATCTGTATATCCACAAAGTAGTGGTGGGATTTTTTATGTTTGCCTATACTGCAGCCATCATGTATTTCGGCGATATCCCCCAAGCCATTCATCTTACCATGATAGGGGATTTTGATGTGGCGAAGGAAATAATCAACATGCAATGGGCAATGTATATGCCTTCCATCTTTTTTTTCATCCAATATGACGCCTATACTTCCACCATCTACTACAATAACCTATTCGAAAAAGAAATGGCTAAATACCTGCGTGAACATTATCAGAAAAAAGAGTTCAAATTTCCTTTTTAGAAGCGAGTTGAAGTGATGTTTGTTATTGCCACATTTGAGAGTTCTATTTATATCGAGTTAGCCATTACCGCACTTGAAGAACAAGGAATCTCAAAGGAAATGATATTGGCAGCACCACTGGATAAGCGGAAGGAATTAAGGGGACTATTTGATTCGATCCATAAATCAGATGGATTCAGTTTATTTGATGGGCCTGCTATTCTTGCCACATGTTTTATGCTGCTTGGAACGATTTATGGTTATGTCTTAAAGTGGGGGCCGATTATTTGGGGGATTATCGGAGCTGTTTCTGGACTGCTGTTGGGCTTTCTTATTAAGATGATCATCCTAAAAAGGAATAAACGAGGGAGCAAAAAAATCAGCTCAGAAATCGTCCTCATGGTTCGTTGTGAGGAGCAAAAATGGGAACTAGTTGAAAAAATATTATGGGAGCATTTCGCGCTGGGAATGACAAAAATATAACATACCACCTATCTAATCCTCTGATGGGTGGTATTGATATTTTTTAAGGTCAATGATCCCGTTTAGCCCGATTTCTACGCCTTCGCTTTCAAGCGAGAAGAGCTGTTCATGATAGGAATCATCGTCCTGAATGGCGATTTGACCTTTTGTGTTGATAACCCGGTGCCAGGGCAGGCGATGTTTCTTGCTCATCGAATGCAGGGCACGAACGACCTGACGTGCCGCACGCGGGCTCCCCGCCTCTCGAGCAATTTGTCCGTAGGTCATCACTTTCCCCTCGGGAATGGCTTTAATTATTGCAATAACTCTTTCCGTAAAAGGCTGCATCATCAAAATCCTTTCTGTTTACTCCTTCTATTATAGATTAAAATAATTTTTTATTAAATTTTCATTCGACATTTTCTCGGCGACAAATTTCTCAGGAAATAATGGCCGCAGGTAATCATTTCCTTTTAAAAACGAGACTGTGCGCACGTTACAGCCATTTCGCAGTGATGTCGAAATAAGTATATCAGCCATCACCATCGTGCTAAAGTGTCCGACTTTTCTAAAAATAAATCCGGTACCTTGTCCCGATTAGATAATTCGTGCATATATTCATATCCAAGCTAATAAAATGAATACAAACCTTAACAAAGAGAGTGTTAGAGGTGAAGAGTCGTTTGAAGCTCTTGTGAATTCAGTTGGGGACATGATTATTCATCGTATCGCTGCATAACTGCATAAATGGTGACAATAATTGTTGACATTTAAATGGTGACAGGCACCGCTCGTGGACACTGTCCACCCCAGGCGGACAGTTATGCGGATTTAGTATTTCGTCATAGTGATAAGCGGGTCTCATTTCGCACTTCTCACATCCAATTTAGGGAGGGCGAGTGGTGTGCACGATTACATCAAAGAGAGAACTATCAAGATTGGAAAGTATATCGTGGAGACGCGAAAAACGGTTCGTGTGATAGCGAAGGAGTTTGGCGTATCCAAAAGTACTGTCCATAAAGATTTGACTGAGAGACTTCCTGAAATAAATCCTGAGCTAGCAAATGAGGTTAAAGAAATTCTAGATTACCATAAATCGATCAGACATCTCCGCGGTGGAGAAGCAACAAAGATGAAGTATCAGAAGGAAGAACAAGAAGGTGAGGCCGTTAAATAGGCCGATCATCAAAACGATCACTATGAAAAAAGAAAAATGTTTTGAAATGGCCATTTTCGAAGACTTCTTAGTGCACTCTAAGAAAGTCAGGGGAAAAGGCCATTTTTAATGACATAAAGGATGGCAGAATTTCCCGATAAAAATTTTCCGACAAAGTTCTACAGATTTTGTTATTAAATGTATGGAAATTTTAAGGAATATGGTATCATTAACAATTAGGAAAGTATGACCGTTTCAAGGAGGAAAGAAAGAGAATGTTTGCTAGGGATATTGGGATTGATTTGGGAACGGCTAACGTATTAATTCACGTTAAAGGCCGTGGAATTGTATTAAATGAGCCTTCTGTTGTAGCCATTGATAAAAATACAAATCGTGTTCTTGCAGTTGGTGAAGAGGCTCGCCGCATGGTTGGACGGACACCTGGAAACATCGTCGCCATTCGTCCATTGAGAGATGGCGTAATCGCAGACTTTGACGTAACAGAAGCAATGTTAAAACATTTTATTAATAAACTGAACGTGAAGGGCTTTTTATCGAAACCTCGTATTTTGATTTGCTGCCCAACGAACATTACTAGCGTTGAACAAAAAGCGATCCGAGAAGCAGCTGAAAAAAGTGGTGGAAAGAAGATTTACTTGGAAGAGGAGCCGAAAGTGGCTGCCATTGGCGCGGGAATGGATATTTTCCAACCAAGCGGTAACATGGTGGTGGACATCGGCGGCGGGACAACGGATGTTGCGGTCCTCTCTATGGGTGATATCGTTACTTCATCTTCCATTAAAATGGCCGGCGACAATTTCGATATGGAAATCCTTAATTACATCAAGCGTGAGTACAAGCTTTTGATCGGTGAACGTACATCTGAGAATATAAAAATCAACATTGGAACCGTGTTTCCAGGTTCACGCTCGGAGGAAATGGATATCCGCGGGCGTGACATGGTCAGCGGTTTACCGCGTACCATCACGGTTCGTTCGAAAGAGATCGAAGGTGCATTGCACGAGTCTGTGTCCGTGATCGTTCAAGCGGCAAAAAGCGTTCTTGAACGCACACCGCCGGAACTATCAGCCGACATCATCGACCGCGGCGTCATTTTAACAGGCGGAGGAGCTCTTCTGCACGGTATCGACGCATTGCTTGCAGATGAGTTGAAAGTACCAGTCCTAGTTGCTGAAAACCCAATGGACTGCGTGGCCATCGGAACAGGAATTATGCTCGACAACATCGACCGAATTCCAAAAAGAAGACTAGGATAAACAGCTAAAAGTCTGATGACATTGTCATTGGGCTTTTTTGTTGTGGGCGGTTTGGCGTGTAAGCTTTGGTTTGGCACATAAAAATGAATTTTGGCACATAAATCTGGAAATCGGCACATAAACGAAAATTTTGGCACATAAAGCATTGCAATTGGCACATAAAACAAAAATTCGGCACTTAAACGAGTGGGCTTTTGATTCCCGCTAACATTATTTTCCCTGAATTAACTGCAACCAAGCTCTTAACCGAAACAAATTTCCAGAAGCCAAACTACATTTTTTGCCATGGAAACACTTTTTCTGCAAAAAGTTGGTGCCTATTTCCTAATTATTTTTTATAATAGAGGTATAATATTAGGTAAACTGAAAAAACAACAGTAGAATGATCCGATAATAAATAGATGGATTCGGTTAAAAGGGGAATAAGAGATGTCAGTAAATCATCTAAAAAAGGTGAAAACGAGGGAAGAGTATAAAAAGATAAAAGAAGATGAGCAAAAAAAGTCTGTAGGGGCTTCTGCGACTCAAAAAACTTCTAAAGTCAAAAGTGCTCAAGAGGTCCGTAAAGCGACGTCTGCTACTAAACGGATTCGGATTCGCCTAATTCCAATTTGGCTTAGAATTGTCCTTTTGGTCGTTTTAGCTGGAGCTTTTTTGGTCGCAGGTACCGCGGTTGGCTATGGAGTGCTCGGTGATGGGAATGCGGGAGATGTGTTAAAAGAATCGACTTGGACACATATTCTCGACTTAGTTGAAAAAAAATAAACGAGGAAGGGCTTCTTGCCCTTCCTTTTTGCATCCTCTTAATAGTAAAATGTAAATATCAGTTCCTATGAGGAGGTACTAAATATGTTAGATGTGACACAAATCAAGGAAATTATCCCCCATCGTTATCCATTTTTACTAGTAGACAAAATTTTAGAAGTAGAAGAAGGCGTCAAGGCGGTTGGAATCAAAAACGTTACCGCTAATGAAGAGTTTTTCAATGGACACTTTCCTGACTATCCAGTCATGCCGGGTGTGCTGATTGTTGAGGCGCTAGCGCAGGTTGGAGCCGTTGCCGTCTTGAAAAAAGAGGAAAATCGCGGTAAATTGGCGTTTTTTGCTGGAATTGATAGCTGCCGTTTCAAGAAACAAGTAAAACCGGGCGATCAATTAAGATTGGAAGTAGAAATTGTCCGCTTGCGGGGTCCAATTGGAAAAGGGAAAGCTGTTGCGACGGTTGATGGAGAAATTGCTTGTGAAGCAGAAATCACCTTTGCATTAGGAAAGTAACCGGGAATTTCTCCGGTTATTTTTTTTGTAATAGTCCTGAAGAACTTGGGGAAAATAACTTCAGACCAGTAAAAGGGGTCAATATTTTTCTATGGAAAGGGGCTTTTATTTTTGAAGAAAAAGCTGTTTATATTGCTTGCAGGTACGGTTTTATCAGTGTCAATGTTAGCGGGGTGTAACAATAATAATGATCAAAATCCACCACCACCGACTACTAATGACAATAACGGAGTAAACAACACAAATACACGTTATAACGATAATAACCGTTTAAACAACACAAACACCCGTTATAACGACGGCATGAATGGTTATGACAATAACAGATTAAACAACACAAACACACGTTACAACAACAACCTTAACAATGGTACAAATCGTGAAGACATCATCGAAGACAAACGTGATGTAATCGACCGCGACACCAAAGACGAGTAAAAGTGTAAAGGGCAGGCCAAGCAGCCTGCCCTTTTAATTGTGCTTGATCTTTAATTGTGCTTGATCTTTAATTGAGCTTGATCTTTAATTGAGCTTGATCTTTAATCGTGCTTGATTTTCAATTTCGGCTTACTTTTCATTTTGTCCCTGAATTCTTCAAGGAGAGCTTGACCGCCAAACCCCTTTTCAAGCAGGCTGTCGAGCAGTAATTCAGAGTAATCACTTCGGTTTCGACGCAAACGTCCTTCAAACAGGACACTAATATGTTGATCAAATTTGTTTAGGGATGCAATTTTTGTCTGAAAAAAGGCAGGATCATTCTCACGCTTGGTTATGACCGCTTGAACAATCACTTCGCGGCTTTCTGCGTGGATTTTTTGGAAGTAGTCAAAAAGGGATAAATCGGTATAGGCCTCAAGCAGCCAACTGGCACGTTCGTTTTCTTTATTAATAATCAACCCATCTTCTAGTGGGATTTCAACGGAATTCCCATCCTCCTCCACAACTTCCAAAGCGACTAACTTAAAGGATTTCATCAACGGCACCTCCGGTTATCGATTGTCGTTCACTTTTTCTAAATTATAACATATCTGTGCTTGAAGCAAATGTCGAAAAATATTTGTCGCTTTTTGCAAGTTTCTAATTTTTTTAAAAATTAGCCTGCCAAATTTGATTTTTGTTCTATAGGAAAATTTAAATTTGAGGCCAAAAACACATTTATTTACTAAAAACACCAATTTTACAGCGATGTGAGGATGGTCTATGATAAAACCATCAAATGGAGAGGAGCCAAAAAGTATGATCAATCAAGTTACGCTTGTTGGAAGATTGACCCGTGATCCGGAGTTAAGAAAGACGACGGATGGTCTGTCCGTTACGACAGTGACATTGGCCGTAAGTCGCCAATTTCGGAACCAGCATGGGGAAATTGAAGCCGACTTCGTTCAATGCACACTTTGGAAAAAATATGCTGAAAATACTGCGCAGTACTGCCGAAAAGGTTCGGTTGTGGGTGTGACAGGAAGGCTGCAGACACGGCATTATGACAACAAAGAGGGGAAGCGCGTTTATGTAACAGAGGTAGTAGCCGAATCGATTCGCTTTTTGAGTGGAAAACCAAGTAATTTTTCGCCTATTGAACCGCCGCCGGCTACTGTTTTGAAGGAGGAGCTGCCTTTTGACTAATCATGATGATATCGCGACTAGCTTAGAACAGCTGCTTGAAAGTTTGATAAAAATGGTGGGCCGCGCCAATCAAAAAAATGATCACTTCCAAAAAGAAATCGTTCAGATGAATCAATCGATCGACCATCTCCAGAAAAGAATCAGCCAGCTAGAATGGATTATGAAAGGGCAGTTAAAGGAAAGAGAATGGAGCCCGATCAGAAACTACCCCAAACACCCGCATACACACACTACATCCGAAATTCACGATCATCTCACAGTTCATTTTTGATAAGGTTGGATGACTGTTTTTAAAAAATTGCTTTTGTCTTGGAAACTTCATTGGCAGCCGATAATATCTTGGGTTATTTTTGGTAAGGCTCTTTTCTTAAACTTTGTTGCTTTTTGAAACAAAATTTATGATTGTGCTGTGCATTCGCGCGAAAAAAGCAGAAATTTAATAAGAAAAGAGCTTGCAAACAAAATTCGAAGGCGCAAGATAACTATTGCCACGTTAAAATTGGCTTTAAGATTTTAACAACAATCATTACGAACACAGCCTTTGGCAAAAATAAATCTGGTTCCTTTTTTAAAATTTTCCCCCGAAATAAAAGGTCTTTTAGTAAAGAAAACCGATGCCTCCAAAATAGTCCCCATTTTCCGGCCAAATGAGCGCCGGAATTTTTTTATTCTAGTTTTTTGTGGTAATCATGGTAGGGGTATAGTTACCGGCCAGGTGGGAAAATGAAGTTTGTGGTAACTATAGGTGGTTTATAGTTACCGTCAAGGCGAGAAAGTGAGGTTCGTGGAAATCATAGACGGTTTATAGTTACCGGTGAGGTGGGAAAATGAAGTTTGTGGTAACTATAGGAGGTTTATAGTTACCGGCAAGGCGGGAAAACGAGGTTCGAGGTAATCATAGACGGTTTATAGTTACCGGTGAGGTGGGAAAATGAGGTTCGAGGTAACTATAGGAGGTTTATAGTTACATGCACGGAAAAAAATTCTATTCTAGTAAGTGTTTAAAAAGTTTTCAGTTGGGTATACTATGACAAAACCCCCTGTTTTATTTTTCGAGGCCGCTGATATGTTATCAGCGGCCTATTTTTTAGATATTTTTATGCCTTTTACTAGCTTTAATCTGATATGTTAATAAATCGACAAAAAACGCACGGCGCTTAGGAGACATTAGATGGATATCTAGTAGATTTTTTTTCAAATCAGGTTCCTGTTCAAGTAGTTGGTGGATGATGGCCAATTCATGATCCTCTAAGTTTTCCTTGGTCATGAATCCTGGCGTCTCGACTTTAGGAACCTGCGCATTTAGTTCCTCTAATAAATACTCTTTGTCCACCTGATATAACTCCGCAAATCGTATCACCGTTTGATAGTTTGGTATGTTTTTTCCGGTTTCATACCGACCCACCGTAGACCGGTCCATATTCATCATCTCCGCCAAAGTTTGCTGCGACCAATTGCGATTGTCGCGGAGCTTCCGCAATTTTTCCGATAAAGACATCTTATTCACCGCCAAAAACAATAGTTGTTTTTAACTTAACGGCAAAAGAAAAGTCATAGTTTGAATGTGACTAATATGCACGATGTTTTATGTGAAAATCATGCACAATGAATGGATAGCATGATAAAACCACATATAGGAAAAAAGGACTATTGAAATTATTGTCGAATAATAAACTATTGTAAATATTTGTATCAATGGGGGAATTGAAAATGCCACACTCATTAATTTTTATTGGCGAACGACCGAGTCACTCAGAAATGCACATTAAAGGAAAACCAGATTTCTGCGATGCCCTACAACTCTCAAAAACATCACATCACCGACCTTCAAACCTGTCCTACCATTCCATTCCTTTTCACCAATCACAAATCTCCATCCATATTCTTGAGAATAATTCCCGTTTCCATTGCCGGCAACAGTCACTTCAGCTAATCGAAGGTGATCAGCAACTATCCGAAGAGCAAGCCTACGACGTCTTTACGAACTTTGCGATTATGGAAGACAACAAAGTCGCCATCCTCATGTATTCAGACAAGAAAAGATTCAGAGCCAGAAAAAAAGAGGGGCCAAAGGTTTTGGCTGCTAGCAGGGAGGTGGAGGTTTAGTTCTATCTAAACCATATAGTTAGGTTGATCTGACACAAGGGCTGCTTATATTACAAATACATGACAAAGATTATCAAAAAAAAAGGGGGGCGGAAATATTCCGCCCCTTTTTCCTGCGAAATTTTGAAACAAGCAAAATTTCTACGCCCCAATTAGTTCATCAATTAGACAAAACTCTTACATATATATAAATAAACTCCCACTTTCCCCTTGTTTCGCGCGTGCACCTCACTCCAACAATCACCTTCAATGGGCGTGGGAATTATACCCAATAACCAACTGTCCACCCCGCGAGGACAAAAACAGTAAAATGTCCACGAGTGGTGACAGGCACCGATGTTTTTCATCTGTTCACATTGTTTTCCACTGTTATATGACAATTTGTGATGGAGTTTTAATGTTTTTGTAATATAACTGGTACATTGTCATGTTATAAATAGATTAGTAGAGAAGGGGGAAGCGTATGCAAAGTTTAAGGCGTATGATTTTCATGTTTCTAACATGCGTATTATTGGTGTCAGGTACTGTTGTGGCACATGCACAATCAAGTAAGGACGCTTTACATAGTGTGGAGCAAGAGCTTGAACAAAAGGCGAATGAAAAGGACTCTATTAACAAGGAAATTGATCAGATTAAAAAAGATATGGAATCTTTACAATCGTATATTACACAAAATAGAGAAGCGTTGGCAGAAACTCAAATGAGAATCGCCGCTGTCCAACAACAGATAGAAAAGAAAAAAGAGGAAATTGTAGTCCTTCAGGATAAAATACATAACCGTAAAGGTGTTATGAAAAATAGATTAGTGGCATTGCAAAAGGATGATAATCTTAATGTTGTCATCAATGTAATCTTAGAATCTAAAAGTGTGGCAGACCTTATTCAACGAGCAAGTGCGGTAACGACGCTGCTTAACGCTGATAAGAATATTATGACTGACCAAGAAAACGACCTGAAGCAAATTGAAGAAGATAAGAAAGAAATTGCTAAGCAAGAAGAACAGCTGGCAGTAGAACAAACAAACCTTGGTAAACAGCAAGAAGAGCTTAATCAAAATCTACAAAAGAGACAAGAATCTTTAACGGTAATGCAACAAAAATATAGCCAGGTTGATGAACAAATGGCTGGGATCCAAGCAGAGCTGCAAGCTGCTCAAGAAAAGGTTCGACAAGAACAAGAAGCAGCAAGATCAATAGTAGCTGTTAGCGCACCAGTATCAGCTTCAACAGCAACACCAGCACCAGCAGGCGCAAGCGCAGGCGTTGAATTGTATGTAAATTCAACTGCATATAGCTATGAATCTGCAGGCAATTTTACGGCCATGGGCTACAATATCAGAGAAAATCCAAATATGAAATTAATCGCAGTTGACCCATCCGTCATTCCATTAGGATCAAGAGTATGGGTAGAAGGATATGGCGAAGCAATTGCTGGCGATACCGGCGGCGCGATTAAAGGTCATAAAATAGATGTGTTGATGCCAAACAATGCCCAAGCTTACGCATGGGGTAGAAAAACAGTAAAAATCGTCATACTACAATAGTGAAACAAAACAAAAAGAGAGATCCAACATCCCAAACAGATGTTGGATCTCTCTTTTTTAGTGGTTCTTTAGTGGTGCCTGTCACCATTTATACATCACTGTATAATCAACTAAATAATTCCAATTCCTATTTACCCAAGATACACCAGATCTTTGAGTTGGTCGGTTGAGAGTTCGGTGATCCAGTTTTCGCTTTGGATGATTTGGTCGTTTAGGTGCTGCTTTTTTTCGAGCATGGCATCGATTTTTTCTTCTAGTGTTCCTGTGCAAATGAGCTTGTGCACGTGTACGAAGCGGGACTGACCGATTCGATAGGCTCTATCGGTTGCTTGGTTTTCAACGGCTGGGTTCCACCAGCGGTCATAGTGGATGACGTGATTGGCAGCCGTCAAGTTTAGCCCGGTTCCACCCGCTTTCAACGAAAGCAAGAACACAGGGAATTCCTGATTTTGAAACCGCTCAATCATGCTATCACGCTGTGTCTTCGGTACACTTCCGTTCAGGAACGGCACTTCCACACCAAATTTCTTCTTTATAGTTGAACGTATCATTTCGCCCATTTCGATATATTGTGTAAAAATAAGACAGCTTTCGCCGGCATCCAATACTGCATCTACAAGGTCGACAAGCTTCTCCAACTTATTTGAGCGGTCAAGCAGCTGGCGCTCAACTGATTTTTCTTTTAAATAGAGTGCTGGATGATTACAAAGTTGCTTTAACCTGCTAAGCATTTGCAAAATTAATCCCTTGCGCTCAAAACCAGACAGCTTTTCAATCTCTGCAAAAGTATCGCGTACAAGCTGTTCATACAAGGAAGCTTGCTCCGTTGTCAGTGGGCAGTATTCCTTTTGTTCCTGCTTGTCAGGGAGATTGAGAGCCACCTCATCGTCCTTTTTCGTCCTGCGCATCAGGAATGGGCGGATTAAGGATTGAAGCTCATTGACCTTTTCCTTTTTCTCATCCTTTTCAATCGGAATGACAAATTTTTTCTGAAATTGGCCCAGACTGCCAAGATAGCCATGATTGGTAAAATCAAAGATCGACCATAATTCTGACAATCGATTTTCCATTGGTGTACCAGTCAAGGCGATGTGATGGCCACCACGCAGCCTTCGTACCGCTTTCGACTGCTTCGTCCCAGCATTTTTAATATTCTGAGCCTCATCAATCGATATCGAGCTCCAAAGTATAGACTCAAACTCCTCCGTATCCAGATGGCTGAGACCATAGGAAGTCAGGACAATATCCACATCTTTGGCCTTTTCCGAAAAGTCGTCTTTCTTCAATCGATTCGATCCATAATGCAGATAAACATTCATCTCCGGAGCAAAACGCTCAAGCTCCTTCTGCCAGTTACCGAGTACCGATGTAGGGCAAATAATCAAGGCAGCCTTAACAGGCGTTTTTTCACTGGTACTCTTTTCCTTGCTACCTTTTTGTTTTTTAGAATCCGCTTTGATAGTGGTGCCTGTCACCATCTCGGTTTCAGTTTTGGCAGTGGTGCCTGTCACCAAATCGGTATCGGCTTTGACACCGGTGCCTGTCACCAAATCAGTATCCGCCCAGTCATGGGGGGCAGCCACCATCTCTTCTTTTACTTTCAGCAAATAGGCGATTAATTGAACGGTTTTTCCGAGGCCCATATCATCGGCTAGGACGGCGCCAAAACCGTATTGACGCAGGAACCACAGCCAGCTCATTCCAAGCTGCTGGTAGGGGCGGAGTTCGCCTTGTAACCCTCCCGGGACCGTCTCTAATGGGATCTCATTCGCTTCGGAAAGCTGTTTAATCATTTTTTTCCATTGGCTGTTTAATTCAATTTGAATCCGCGCGAAGGCCTTTGGGTTTTCCAGCTCATCTTCCGTAGGAGGAGTCTCAATTAGCTCCTGCTCGAGCAAATCCCTTACATGCAAGCCTTCCTTTTCGGCACGTTTCATCAAATCCTGAATTTGTCGAATAAAGCCTGGATCGAGCTTAACCCAGCGACCACGAATAAAGACAAGTCGACGTTTTTCTTCGACGAGCTGGCTGAATTCATCCTCAGACAGATCGACTCCATTCATCGAAAAACGCCAATTGAAATCAAGCATCGCCTGCAGTCCGACAAATGATGGACGGTGGCTCGATGACCCTTTTAGAGAAGCCTTCACCTTCAAATTGGCATTTTTCATGGCTTGCCACCAGGCTGGAAGCAGGATTTCAACGTCCAAAGCGACAAGCGTTTCACTTGCCTCTGTCAAAAACATCCACGCTTCTTCCTCTGTGAGCCCAGACTTTAATGTCGCACCGTCCTCACTCAACCACGGAATTAACCTTGCCCAGCGGCTCTGCTCACGGTCAATTCTTTCCAAAAATGGCTTCCAGCGTGCAGGAAGCTTCGCATCCATGCTATACACGTCATCGACATTTTTCTTACCGCGTAAAAAGAAATCCAGATTCCAAAGACCTTCTCCATCAATCGGCTCCTCTAATTTGAGACCAATCGTAAAAGGAGTGTCGCTTTCCTTGATCCCGACCCATTCAAGCCAGCTTTCTTCATCAAAATAACGGGCAAGCTCGGCACCAGAGATATTTTGTTTTCGAAGCAACGCTAGCTTCGGTCCAAACAACTCTTTCATCGCAGAATTCCGCGTTAAATAGGCGTCTAGCGCATGGTCGTATAAGTCAGAAATAAAATTCTGGACCGTTTCAGAATCTTCAATATGGGTATCTACAGCTTGCTCCCAAAAGGACGGATCGAACTCATCCTTCACCCGAACAGGCAGCTGCCAGCGGAAATCGCCTTGTTCCCATACGGAAAAGTCCGGTAGCCAATCCTTCTCGAGAATCCCCTCATGAAGAGCATGAGCAGCCGCTAAACAAATTTCGGATTGATCGCTCCAGTCCCAATCGATAAAACGGTTAAAGGATTCCTTGGCAAAAAGAGAAACAAGATGCCAGCCAGTGACCACCACACCCTCGATGCCATCAACTGACTCCGTCTCCAGAAGCGTGCCAAAAAAACTCTCATCATGCCGGCCGAACAGCACATTCTTCCATTCAGAAGGGGGTAAACCCGACCCGTGCTCATCCTCAGCTGCCAATAGATAGCGGCCATCTTCTAATTTAATTGTCAGAAGCTTAACAAATCTTGCTTTTAGCATCGTAAAATTGCTCCTTTTACTTGGGTAGGTGGGGTTTGTTTATTTGTAATGCCACTTAATGCGGCAGCGTTCGGTTGGTTAGTTAGGTAGTTAGTTTCCAGATATTGTCTAAATGTCCAAAACCCTTCGGAAAATGTCCAAAACTCATTGAAAAGTGTCCAAAACCCATCTGGAAAAGTCCATAACCCACCAAAAAATGTCCAAAACCCACAGAAAAATGTACAAAAGAAATTAAAGCCCAAAAAATCATCAAACTAACCATCAAAACTGTCCACCTGGGGTGGAAAGTGTCCACGAGCGGTGACAGGCACCATTTTTTCACCACTTCACCACCCAGACACCACCCCACGCACCACCCGTTCAACCACACCCTATTCCTCAATAAGCTTGCTCCGCCGGCATTCTTCGTGGAAGGCGCGGAGGCGTTTGGTTTTGTGCATGAGGCTGTCGAGGAAGTAGTGCCAGTCGTCGACGCGTTTGGTTTTTTTATATAAGGTCCGCAGCTTTTTTAAGTGCCGTACCGCTGCTTTGTAGCTGGAACGGTTTTTTTGATTGATTTCGTTCAGCGCCGATTGGTGCAGCATTCCGAGCAGCACTTCAGGTTTTTCCTTTTCGATCACCTTGACGCGATCCCGCGGCAAGTCGTAAAAGCTCCAGCCCATGAATGCCTGAAGGTCACCCCATTTGTCGAACTGGCCGCGTTCAAACAGCATAAACTCATATTCTGTATAGCTGTATGGTAACGTCGACAGCAAAGTGCGTTCGTGCAAGTCGACCTTGCCATTTTCCGAAATGTAGGGCCGAATCGCTTTGAGCGCCACGCGGGTAAAGGCGGCACAAGAATGATAGGTTCGCAAAAATTCTAAATAGCCTTTAAGGTTTGATGAAAACAGCTCGATAAATGGTCCTACTCGTTTCCATGCTTTCGTCTGTGACAATAGTTCTATCCAATGAAGCATATAGGGTGTGATGACATGTTCGTCGATTTTACTAATCAACTCTAAAGCCAGTTCGTCCTTTTGCTGCAAAATGCTAATTAGAACTCCTGCAATCATCAGTGGAGTGAGGTTTTCCCACTCCTGGGCCGATTTCATCCGCTCGTGAATCCTTACGATTTCTTGCTCACGCCATTCCTTCTTTTTAAAAAGGTTGACCCAGAGGAGCCGATATAGATAGATACGCTCCTGCTCGAGTCCTGTAGCCGCAGTCAGCAGCTCAAATACATCGTCCTTTAAGTGTAAAATAAACTCGTCGAAATCAAACGGCAGGGATTGGACGCCAATTTTTAAAACGAGCTCATCGGCATCCTCAATTAAATTATGAAAGACAGAGAGATAGGCGCGCCTAACCGCATCCTCAGCAAACCCAGAATTCTCCGTCAAGACAGCAAGCTTTTTAAACGAGACAACAATTCCGACTAGATCATACAGCAGGCGCCATTCCTGTTCCACGGGAGCGCTCGCCTTAATTCGCCGTTCATAAATATTAAAAAGCTCAGCAATAATAAAAGGGCTCGAATACTTTTTCGAATTCAAAATCGTATCAAAGCTCACTTCAAACGATTCGACCCAGCGCCGATAATCAGGCTTCAGCACACCATTCGACTTGATTAAATCCTTCGCCTTCTGCAGCCCCCAGCTCGCGATATCATTTTTCTCCTTCATCGGCTCCCGAAATGAAGCCACCCATTCAGCGACACTTCCAACCCTCGAATAAGCTGAAAAGAACACCGCCAGCTGATGACGGCACAGTCCCTCGTGCGGGCACGTACATTGACTATTGGTCAAAAAGGTAAAGTTGAGCTTCACATGGCATGGTGTCACATCCTGCACCATTGCCGTAATTTGGGCATTCCATATTTGGACTTGCTTGACCAACCCTTGCCGGTACAGCATTAAGCCCTTTTGAACGAGCTTAATATCATCGGCCGCATGTGGGTGCAGCATATTCTTAATCTCCTCCGAGAGAAGTTCAATCCGTTCATTAGCAGTCGTTGACTCCAACGCCACGACCCCCTTTTTCGAAAAAATCTATATTCCTATATTATACCCAAAAAATGGCCGTCCGAGGAGAGAAATGCAGATTTCTATTCAAGTCAGGCTTTTTGTATGGCTCTTTTGGTAAACTTTGTTGCTTTTTATAACAAAAGCTTTTGCGAAAGTACAGCCTTTGTAAAAAAAAAGTCCAGGCATCATGCAGCGCCTGGACCTACCTATCTTCCACTTCTGTCGGTGGATTTATTGCCGGATTCGACCCGAGCTGGAGTGACACATATTCAAACAAGTGGGTCAGGTATTTATTAAGCTCGAAGCCTTCCTCATTAGTAAATTGTGATAATAGCAATTTAGTATCATTCATTTTTCGTTCCCCCTCAAAATTTGCTCCTATCAATATTCTTACCAATCTATCATTCTTGTATACATCAAAAATAAATTCTCATTCTCCAGTGCGTGCTTGTCCATTTACAAATTATGCACCATGCAAAAAAAGGTCACGGCGGACACGCAAAAACCAGCCCCAGCAGGCGCTAGGACTGAATGATTTTTATAATTCGATTGAGGCTTTCGTTTCCTGGCTAACTTCTGGATCCTGAGTTTCCCCGTCAGGTGCGAAACGCTCCAAGCCTCCTGTGGCACAAAACAACACCAGCGCAATAAACAACGCAATTAGAACTTTTTTCATCAAAATGATCCCCCAGTTTAATCCTTTTCTCTCTACTCAATTAGACGTAATGATGTGGGAAATGGTTCCAAAAAAACGTATGACATAATCTGCAGAAATTGCATTTTTAAAATCAATGTGATATATTTCTTTTTGTAAAAATGACCGAATTAGTTTTTTGGTCAACTGGAGGTGAATGAAATGGCAATAATTGATCGGAAGAAGCTGATTGTTGAAGCTGCGGCCAAGTCATTTTCTTTGTATGGGTATAAAGCCACGACGATGGATCAGGTTGCGAAGTTAGCCAATGTAGGTAAAGGGACAATCTATACCTTTTTTAAAACAAAGGAAGAACTATTTGATGATATTATTAATTCGCTGATTGGCGATATTCGAATAGAAGTGGAAGGCGCCATGGACGATTCAGCCTCGATTCTTGAAAATCTAAACAGGGTGTTAGTACGGGTCTATGAGTTTCGCAAATCCCATCAATTGACGATTAAATTGATTCAGGAAGAACGGGACATGGGGACGCAAACCGTTGTCGAAGCGATGCAAAGGGTCGAACACTCCATCATCCAGTACATGAAAGTGATTATTCAAAAAGCCATCGATAAAGGGGAAATCAAAGCTTGCGATCCAGAGGTTACGGCCTTCGTGATGTTGAAAATGTATTTTTCACTCGTGATCGACTGGCAAAGAAACCACCCGCCATTGGAAAAAGGAGAAATCACCAAGCTGTTTGAACTTTACTTGCTAAAAGGCTTGTTAACTTAAAAGTCTTTTATTTTTATAAAAAAGTGACCGTTTGAACAGAATAGTCATTTTTTTAGAATGAATTGACCGTATGAACGAAACGGTCAGTAGACCGAACTGACCTTGTAATCAAAATACATGTCAAAAAAATCACTAGGAGGAATGAAAGCATGAAGGGATCTTCCTTTAAAGCAGAATTAACCACAATCCTTAGCAATCGCAAGGTTCTTATTCCCATCATCGCCATCCTCTTTATTCCTGTCCTTTATGCGGGAATGTTTTTGTGGGCGTTTTGGGATCCATATAAATATTTGGGCGATCTGCCGGTGGCGATTGTCAACCTGGACGAGGGGGCGGAACTTAACGGGGCGCAGCTCCAGATTGGCGACGACCTGGTCAGGAATTTGAAAAAAAGTCATACGTTTGACTTTGATATCGTGGATAAGAAGCAGGGCTATCAAGGCTTGGAGGATCAAAAGTATTATATTCTTGTTGAAATTCCAAGTGATTTTTCAAAAAATGCGACCACCCTTCTTGAGGATAAACCGCAAAAGTTAGCCATCAACTACGTGCCGAATGAAGGGGCAAACTTCCTATCGGCGCAAATCGGGGAAACCGCGATGAAGGAGATCAAAGCGGAGATTTCCAAACAGCTTGTCACCACCTATTCTGAAAGCATTTTTGAAAAAGTAACCGAAATGGCCGGCGGGTTAGACAAAGCAAGCAGCGGAGCCAATCAACTCAACGATGGCAGTACAAAACTGAACGAAGGAGCCAGCCAAATCAAGGAAAACCTAGCAGTCCTAGCGGGCAAATCCATTGAATTCAATGAAGGCATCCATAGTGCAGCCGCCGGTTCCGGTGAGCTGGCAAACGGGTCAGCGGCGATTAACCAAGGCTTGGCTGAAATCGATGGCAAGCTTCCACAGCTGGTGACAGGCACCGCAAAAGCGCAAGCAGGGGCGGAGCAAGTGAAGGAGCAATTACCAGCAGGGATCGCAGCGGGGATTAGCAGTCAATTATCCGGAAGCACTGAAAAATTAAACGCCGGTATCAATCAATTCGAGTCACAGCTCAGTGCAGGGTTATCAGCACAGATTGCCGACCAGATGATTGCCCAGCAAACGGCTAAAATGAAGGAACTAGCTTCAGCCTTGGTTGCGAACGGTATACCTGCTGAAACCGTCCAGGCGATTATGTCACAGCAGACGGCGCCAACCAACGCTGAGGTTGAGCAGCAGGTCGCACAAGCGATCACTCCGGGATTGCATCAGGGATTCACGCAATTCAAATCCCAGGTGAATGGACAATTACTTGGGGCGACGACGGGGTTAGAAGAGCAATTGAAAAAACAAACCGATCCGGCCTTCGACCAATTAATTAGCGGAATCGGAGAAATTAATGATAATCAGGAAAAATTACAATCAGGTATCCACCAGCTCTACGAAGGGTCCTCAGCATTAAATGCCGGTGCCAATCAACTGACAGCGGGCATGGGTGAATTATCGGCCGGCGCCGATAAAATCGCGGACGGAACTGGAAAGCTTGCTGAAGGTTCATCAGAATTACAAGCAGGTTCAGAACAATTGCAGCAGGGAACTTCGGAATTAAATGAGAAGCTGGCTGCTGGGGCCGATGCGGCATCTAGTGTAAAAGCGAACGAGGACACGTTTGAAATGATGGGCGAGCCTGTGAAGGTTGATAAAAATGAGATTAACACTGTGCCAAACTATGGTACTGGCTTTGCGCCTTATTTTGTCTCACTTGGACTCTTTGTCGGAGCACTCATTATCTCGATTGTGTTTGCAATGAAGGAACCAGCCGTGCAACCAGCTTCGGCGGCACAATGGTTCGTCGGTAAATTAGGTGTTATTACGATGATCGGAGTCGTTCAAGCCCTATTGGTCGACTTTGTGCTACTTGTTGGTCTAGGGATTGAAGTGAAAAGTTTACCATTATTTATCGTGACCTCGATCATCACAAGCATGGTATTCGTCACGTTGATTCAAATGCTCGTCACCACGATGACCGATGTCGGTCGCTTCATCGCGATTCTCATCTTGATCATGCAATTAACCACAAGTGCGGGCACCTTCCCGCTAGTGTTAATTCCAGAGGCGCTGCAGCCCTTTAACGCGTTCTTCCCGATGACGTACACCGTCCAAGCGTTCAAAGCGGTAATCTCCAGCGGCGACATTGCCTACATGTGGCAAAATAACGCCGTCTTGCTCGCCTACATGGCTGGTTTCATGGTCGTGACCTTCACGTACATGGCCATTATCTTCAAACGTAACCAGGTCAGGGAAACATTGATCGAGCAAGCAGCATAAAATTTGGGAAACACCGGGTTCGCGCTGCTGAAGCGAATCCGGTGTTTTTTTGGTGTTACAGGCATTTATGTGCCAATTTTAGGTTTTATGTACCAAAAATCATTTTTATGTGCCAAACCGCTTCCACCGCCGCCAAAACAGCT
>NZ_JBALNQ010000008.1:24373-88806 GCF_036961885.1 Neobacillus niacini
AGTTCAGAGCCAATTTCTATGTGATCTTCCTGAATCCAGATCCAAACAAAATGACCTATTTTTAGAAAAACCTTGCTTATGTGCCGATTCGGAGATTTATGTGCCGAATTTTTGTTTTATGTGCCAAAAATCATTTTTATGTGCCAAACCGAACGTTTTATGTGCCGAAACCTACCTCAGCCCAACCTCAAGTTTTTTCAACGTAAATACGATTACCCATAGAGCAACGCCTGTTATGATTGACGCCAACCAAGGAAAGTCAAAGGCGGGACCAAAGTCTGGAATAAATTTAGTTAATGCGATGACGAGCCCCATCGAGATGGCTCCGAAAATTCCAACCTTGACTGTATCTTTCTTTTCACTAGCCTTTTCATTAAACAAGGAATGTTGGATGGTCCTAAAGATAAACCATACCCCGAACCCGACGGAAGCTAAGATAAATGCAAACATCACCAAAGAGGAGAAGATATAAACGCTAGAATCCACATCCTTGAATTGTGAGATAACGACAATCACCACTCCCCGGATCATTAACATCCAACTTACTAGATTAAGAACAACCCCCATAATAAATGGAACAACCTCTCGTTTTTGCTCCTTCGGCAGGTTCTCGATGATTTCATTCGCATAGCCTTTAGGGTCATCACCGAAAATGTCCCACGCCGACTTGCCTTCGATTTGACCATCAAGGAGATGATCCAGCATTTCCATCAATACTTCCTCGGATTGTTGCTCGGACAGAGATAATTGCAGCCGAATGTAAATCAGCATGTCCCCATAGTATTTTTCGTTCTCTGGCGTGAGCTGTTCACGTTTGCGGTTATTTTCCTCAATTAATTGTTTGGCCTTCATGGTCATTTCCTCCCCTTAAATAAAGAATTAACTGGTTCAACCATCTGTTTCCACTCTGTAACAATCATGTCTAGCGACTCTTTACCTTCTTCGGTTAAATGATAATACTTTCGGTTTGGGCCAGAATCGGAGGGCTGCATTTCCCCCTTGATAAGGCCGTTTTTCTGTAAGCGGAGCAATACGGGATAAATCGTACCCTCGCTAACATCACTTAATCCGAAGTCCTGAAGCTTCTTCGATAATTCATAGCCATAAACAGGTTCTGCTTCAATAACGGCTAAGACGCAACCATCCAAAATTCCCTTTAGTAATTGGCTTCTTAAGGACATGGTATAAGCTCCTTTTCTTTTCTTTGTTATAAGGTACCATCATAACTATGTTGTTTAGCAAGGTAGCTGATGAAAAAAATAACTACATTGTTAAACAAGATAGCCATTCAAAAAACAACTACTTGGTTATGCATAGTAGCTAAATTTATAGTACCTTTTTGTTCCATTCCTGTCAATGTGAATCCAAAAAAATGGGGAGGGCAAGTTCGCTTCTAAAGTTACATATTGATGAACAGATGAAGCCTGCATTCGCATTAAAACAAATGCAGGCTTCATCTTTGCAATAGAGAAACAGATTAAAAAGCGTTTGGTTTTCTCTCTAGTAAACTCATAAAGTTCCTTCTGTAATAAAACAACAAATACCCAAGAGTGAGGACAAGTAGAACTGCTAAAGGAAGTAATGAGTGGTCAAGGAACAAATGGAGCAGGAAGATATTGGCGACGATGGGTGATAAAATAGCAATGGCCAACGGGATAAATTGGTTAATTAATAGTAAAATTCCACATATCACTTCGAGGGTTTTTTCTACAATTAGTAGATAGTTAAATTCGAATAATGCCATGGCGTCGGGACTTGTTGCGATAAAGGGTTCAAGGCCAAGGATGACAAAATACCCGTTCAACCCCGCTACTAAAAAAACGACTCCTAAAAATAATCTGCATACTAGCATCAATTGTTTAGTCAAGTTCCATAACCCCCACTTAAAGTCTATGCAACTGATGACGAATATACCTAATTCTGAGCCTTTTCTAAAGCTAGTTTAATCCCAAAACCTATCAGGATCGTACCGGTTGCGGCTTCCATCACACGTTGGGTCCTGGGCCTCTTCATAAAAGCGCCAATTTGATTAAGTAGATAAATATAAATGAAAAACCATATGGCGGTTAAAAACGTATACGTGATTCCCATGATTAGAAACGGAATTAGAGTTGGGCTGCCTGAATCGACGAATTGAGGCAGGAAGGTTAGAAAAAAGACAGCTACTTTTGGATTGAGGAGGTTGGTAAGAAAACCTTGTTTAAAACAAGATTTGCCTTCATACCTACTCTCGGCACTTATTTCTGGAGTGACTTGCTTGTTCCATAGTGCCCATAATGTCTTGGCTCCTAAATACACAAGATAGGCGGCGCCGGCGTATTTGAAGAAAGAAAATAACAAGGCTGATTTCACAATGATGGCTGAAAGTCCGGCAACGGCGGCCAACGTATGAATCAGTAGTGCAGAACAAGTACCAAGCATCGTTTTAAACCCACCCGTTCTTCCGACAGAAAGGGTATTTTTTGTGGCAATCGCCGTATCAGGGCCAGGTAAAAGAATCAGCAAAATACACATAACGACGAACAAATAAAAATTCTCCATTAGCATCGGCCCCTTCGTGAAATAGTGGTTAAGATTAATTTACCATAAATAGTGTGAATAGTAAGTAATTTTATCCCGCAACCAGAGGAGTAGTAGGGAGCTTTTCATGGTATTCCATTAGGGCTGCCATATTTCCTCTTCATCTATACTAACGGGTGTATAGAATTGATTGATAAATAATATGTAAACCGAAAAAAGAATGCAAGACCCAAAAATCAAAAGACTAAATCTCGGAAAAAGGGTTACTCCTGAAGTAAGAGGGACGAGTCGGCTCAGTAGCTCCCTACTGGATAAATCATGCAAAAAAAGCCATCAGAACCGTCGGACGGATCTCATGGCTTTATAACGGATAAATCAGGAAAAAGGCCATCAGAACCTTCCCTCCGGTACATCATCCTCATCTATACGTAAGGGTGAAGCATAAACATTAATAAATAATATGTAAACCGGGAATAGCAAGGAAGATCCAATAATTAAAAGACTATATCTCGGAAAAAGTGTATCTCCGAATTGGATAGGAAGTAACCCTCTAATTATCGCGAATAAAAGGATAAAGTAGGGTAGCCACAGAATGAGTGGCCAATAGCTGTGTTTGCTGCCGATCATCCATTTTCTTGTTAAGGTAATAAAGATAAGTGTTGAAAGGAGAAGTCCAATCACATTAATAATCGCAATGATAAAATAAACATGATCCCAATCCCAGCCAGTTATATCACTAATACGGTATACATTGATGATGAGTTCGATTGCGAGAAACAAGGCTAATGCGTATAAGGCACTAATCGTATTTAACTTTATAAAAAATTTCATTTTAACCTCCGAAAGTAAGAAACAGCACTGAGCCACTCTGAGTAAAATTATTATACCCCTTCTTTAGAAAACCCGCACTGTTGTGGAACTAGAAAAGAGGAGAAAGTTGGTAGCATGCAGAATTGAAATTCTTTCTGAAGCAGCGCCTCAATGGAGATTATTTCACTTCTTCGACAATGGATACTCCTTCACTTTGATCATGATCGGTCCATTTCCATTTTTCATGTAATCGAATTCGTCCATCTGGAAGTGTTTCTGGAATAGAGTAGCATTGACCGCCCCTTATTTCGTTTTTTGCATTAACATGGTTATATCTAAATTGTAAACGACCATCGGCCTGAACGAAACCAATTAATGTTCCTTTTACAATTTCTCCTCCGCAATAGGAAGCTGATAGGATGTTCCCTTCTTGTTTGTATTCAAAAAATGTCTTAGAAGAAACTTCTCCGTTTGCCGTATTTTCAACGGAAACAAATTTTCGACCATTATAATTTATCACTTGTTGATCCTCCTAAAAAATTTAATATTCTAATAACTTATCACATTTTTGGCACGTTACTCAATCGTTAAATATACTAGAAGGAATTTAAAATACTGAGATAGAAAGAATATGTAAGCGGGTAAGCAAAAAACTTTTCAACCATGTATCGGCAAAACCGAATGCAGCGGTTCGACTAAATGATGGTTATTTGACGTATGTAGAAATATGAAGAATTCAGAGGTGGCTTACTATGAGTAACTTAGTATTTTATGGTGCAATTAGCTTGGATGGCTATCTCGCACGCGAGAATCACTCATTGGATTGGTTGTTTGGGACGGAAGGGGAAGATGAGACTGGGTATGAGGAATTCTTTGAGAGTGTTAATACGATTCTTATGGGTAGGAGTACATACGATCAAATCGCCATCCTATCGCCAGATAAATTCCCGTATGAAGATAAGGAATGCTATGTCTTTTCTCGCACTTTGAAAGGCTCTTCAGAACATGTGAATTTTATTAATGAAGATATTGTCGACTTCACCCAGTCCCTAAAGAAGCAAGACGGCAAACGGATTTGGATTGTCGGCGGGGGAGCGGTGCTGCAGCCGCTGTTGCAAGCAAAATTAGTCGATGAGTTTATAATTCAAATCACGCCCGTCATCATTGGTCGGGGGATACCAATGTTTGTGCCAGGCGAGCAGGAGAACGAACTGACCCTGGTCGATGTTCGACGGTACAAGCAATTTGCTGAACTGCATTATATAAAAAAATAGTCACCGGACTTCATTAAGGAGTGAGAAGTTGAAGAAAAAAATCGGCTGTTTACACGCCCATTATTCAAATATCGACTATATCGAAACCGCACTATCTGCTTATAACTTCAAGTTAAGTCATTTCGTTGATCCAGGTTTAATGCAGCGAGTGACTTCCGATCCAAGTTTCACGGAGGCGGAAGCGGAAAGGAAAGTGAAGGATCAAGTAGAATGGATCGTTAAGACGGGTGTGGATGCTGTTCTAATTACGTGTACCAACTACATTGCATTGTTAAAAGAGGAAACACTCAACGTCCCGATCATCAAGATCGATGAACCGTATTTTGAAGCCATTTGCAAGATTGATGAGCCGCAAACGATCCTGTTTACGAATCCTAATACCGTTTCAGGTACGATGACTCGTCTGCAGCATTATGCACAGCATCATCTGAAAACGCTGGATATCGAGGTGGTCGTCATTGAAAATTCATTCGAAATATTTATGCGTGGCGAGAAGGAGAAGTACCAACGAGAAGTGGCCAATGCTTTGAAAAAACAAAATCAGCAGCGGATTGTTTCGGTTGCCCAACTTTCAATGGTTGCAGCCGCACAGCAGGTTGAGCGCGAGGCTTCTATGACCATCATCAACCCATTAGATACGCTCGTTTCGTCTATGGTGAATCAATTAAAGCTATCGTAAAAATGCGGAACAGAGCTTAAACTTTGTTCCGCATACCTATTTACATTCCTTTGCCGCCTCTTGGAACAAATGTAGATATCCTCTCCATGCCCGCCAGGATAGGTTTCGCCCGCTGGATTAAGGTTTGGGTGGATTCCAATGTTAATGAGGCTTGATGGGCACTCTCGCTACTCCACACTTCATAAACATACACAGAATTTGGATCCGCCGGTGCTACACTCACAAGATATAATTCACAATCACCAAGAGTGTCCATCGATTCCGCAGCTTCTAATAAAATCGTCGCCAACTGCTCTCGTTCGCCTTCTTTGGCAATCAATTTGCCGTATATCCCGAATTTCTCCACATGTTAAACCTCCTCGTTTTAGGTACCATTCTACTTTGATAGCCCAAATCCCTGTTTGTTAATCCCTTTTTTTCTTGGAAAAAGGAAATTTTTTGAAGTCTATTTTTTTGAAAAATAATGGGTAAATTAAGAGGGAAAATATAATCAAGGTAGGGATTCCTATGAGTGATGCTCATCGCGAGGCTTTAAATAAGTTAATAAAAGAACAACGAGAGGGAGCGAGAAACTGGCTCCACTATTGGCAAGAGTATTCTGCATTTGATACATGGCAATTTTGGTTTTATGTAATTGCTTTTGTGGCGCCGCTTGTGATTCTTTTCTTTACGATTGACTGGAAAAGAGCACTGCAGATTGGTTTTTATGGGTTCAATGTCCATGTTTGGTTCTTTTACTTTGATGAATGGGGGTCCACCCAGACGTTTTGGACCTATCCCTATAAAATGATACCGCCGGTCCCCAATAGTTTCGGATTGGACTCGTCGCTTGTGCCCGTCCTATTTATGTTGGTATACCAATGGACCATAAATAATAAGAAAAACTATTACCTCTATACACTGCTTTTGAGTTTATTTCTTTCGTTTATCGTAAAGCCGTTAATGGCCCTACACCATTTAATCGTGTTGGACAGGGGCGCAAATTACTTTCACTTATTTTTGATCTATATCGTAATTCTTGTCGTGTCAAAGCTGATTACTGACTTCTTTTTACATTTTCAAAAAAAGGCACAAGAGCGGAGTTAAATGAAGCTTTCCTGGTTGGAGGGAAAACATTGTACCTGCCAAAAGGATTTCCATATCTGCCGATTTCGAGCGCTTACCTGCCAAGCTTCCATTTTACCTGCCAAAACCCGTTGTTTACCTGACGAATCAATACCACCACTACACCAAACGCTGAAAAAGCCAGGCGGCAGCCTGGCTTAGGTACTTGTGTTTCTTATAAATGGATATTCAGAAGCCGATTTAGCATAATCCCTTGGCGGTGGAAGCCATTTTTATTACCTTTTTTAAGCTAAAAAAGTCTAACCTGCCAAAAAAATCTCCTCATCTCTAACACACCTCTTCAACGAACGAGAATGCCACATGTGTGCGTTCGTTTTATTGAATGCATGATTGAGGGCTATTCGCTGAGAAAATGTGCCGAGCACTGTCACCGACACGAACATAAAGCTTCGGATTCCTGCTTATTCTTGTTAAGCTCACGGGCAGGTTTGGGATTAGCAATCCATAAGAAACAACCCAAGTTGAATTATGCTAAAATCTAGTTAATGTATAATATAGATATCCCTCATGAACAAAGGAGAACTGAAAATGAGAAAACTCGTTCTATTTCTGCACGCATCGCTTGACGGTTTTGTAGAAGGGCCGAATGGTGAAATGGACATTGGCTGGGTTTCCTACGATGATGATTTGGAGAAACACGCGAAAGAAATTCTGAGTACTGCCGACACTGTTATTTGGGGACGTGGGACTTATAAAATGATGCACAGTTACTGGCCATCTGTGCCTTCGAACCCATCAGCTTCGCAGCATGAACGGAATCATGCCGAGTGGATCGAGAAGACAGCAAAAATCGTTTTTTCCACGACGCTGGAGAATGTCGAGTGGAATAATTCCAGACTCATAAAAGAAGATATCGAGGAAGAGATCATTAACCTCAAACAGCAGCCAGGCAAGGATATGGTCATCCTCGGCAGTCCTAGGCTGGCACACCACCTTATGCAGCTTGATTTAATTGATGAGTATAAAATTACAGTTTCTCCCGTCCTGATCGGTAAGGGATTGCCGTTATTCCAAGGTCTCAAGGAAAAGATCAATCTAAAGCTAATTGAAAACAAGACCTTTGATTCTGGAGCCATAGGTCTCGTTTACCAGAAGGTAAGATGACCTTTTTACTTAAGGTGATTACGCTAACGGGAGACGATAGCTCAATTAACCGCCTTTCCACAAAGGCGGTTTTCATATGGTCACAAATCAACATTAGAATTTAACATAGCCTAAGTTAAAAAAATCTTATCTGCCAAAAGTCTCCCTTCACCTGCCATTTCGAAGTGCTTACCTGCCAAACTTCCATTTTACCTGCCAAAACCCTTTGTTTATCTGCCAAATCAATTCCACCACTGCGCGAAACGCTGAAAAAGCCAGGCAACAGCCTGGCTAAGGTATCTTATACACTACCTACATTTTTTCAAATCAAGAATAGTCTGGAGGTGCATGCCTTCGTGAAAGATGGTTCGGATTAAGACTTGCTCGATGGTGTGCATTCCCATTTCGGTTGGCGGGAATTCTTCCTCTAGGCGCTCGCCATATTTCGCTTTTATTTGCGCAGGCTGCTCCTTTAACAGGCTCTTTAACTCTTCAAATGAAGGTGTTTCAGGGGTAAAGTCTGTTGGTGACGTTCCATACCCGAACCATGTGTGAAAGGGTTCAGGAACATCGCCCACTTCCTTTGTCACCGCTTGGATCCATAGATATTGATCGAGATAAATATGGCCAAGGTTCCAGCGAATATTATTGTTGAAGTTCCTGGGAACCCACTCAGCATCCACTTCTGTAACATTTTCTAGTACGCCTAAAATTTCACTTCGATAGCCTTCTAACTGTGTAAATAAGACTTCATGTCTTTTATTCATCTCCACCCGCTCCTTCCATTTTTACAGATAAGTATTCGTTAAAAAGGTCCGATTTCCTGCAAAACTGTCAGATTAGGTGACGCAAGGTACTTCCTCACGTCAAAAATGGCAACTGGATACAAAACAAACAGACAGCCACCTCGATCTCAGTTAGCGGTATTCGAGCATTTGACCACCCCAGCAGGAATTTATGTTAACGAAATAGAAGAATAGGTGAACGAGGGAGTGTGGTCAACGTGATTAAAGCGGTCTTATTTGATTTAGATGGTACGTTGTTAGACAGGGACGAATCTGTAAAAAGGTTTATTAATCGGCAATACGAGCGGTTGAATATGGAGCATATTCCACGAGAGAACTATGTGGAGAGATTTATTGAGTTGGATCAGCGCGGGTATGTGTGGAAGGATCAAGTGTACCAGCAAATGGTCAAGGAATTTGGGATTACTAAGCTCACGTGGGAGGAACTGCTTCAGGATTATATCGAAGACTTTAAAAATCATTGTGTTCCATTTCCGAATCTCATCACTATGTTAGAAGAGTTGAAGAGTAGGAATCTACTAGTAGGAATGATTACAAATGGTTGGGGGCAGTTCCAGCTGGATAATATAAAGGCTTTAGGGATCGAAGAGTATTTTGATACGATCTTAATTTCAGAATGGGAAGGGATAAAAAAGCCAGATCCCGAACTCTTTAAGAGGGCCCTAGAGCGACTGAAAGTTTCAGCGAGTCAAAGTGTTTTTGTAGGGGATCATCCTGAAAATGATGTGAAAGCGGCCCGTAATGTTGGCATGAAAGGAATATGGAAAAAAGACTCTCAATGGAACGAAGTGGAAGCAGATTTTATCGTAGATGATTTGGCAAAAATCCCATTCCTAATTTAAAAAGTACATGTAGAGCATTCTCATAGAGACAGGCGATCCTATCACAATGGGGGATAGAAATGAAAACAAGAAATAAGCTAGTGCGGATGGCCAAGGTGCTTTCGATGGCCTTTGTTATTTTTCTACAAATCTATTGGTTTAAAATTCGTCGAAAGCCGCAAGCGGAGTGGGACATCCTTTGGGGGAAAATAGGAGAACGGTATCGAAAAACATTGTTTGAGTTAGAAGGCTTATTGATTAAGGTGGGACAGATTTTAAGCACCCGAGCAGATTTGCTTCCGAAAGCCTTTATTAGTCAAATCGAGGATCTGACCGATAACGTTCCGCCATCAAATTGGAGTGAAATTGAGGGGATTCTTGCAGCGGAATGGGGTCAGTCGCTCCAGCAACAGTTTCTTTCAATAGAAAAAACAGCCATTGCCTCCGCCTCCATTGGGGATGTGTATAAAGGTGTGCTGCATGATGGAACAGAGGTCGCAATTAAAGTAAAACGTCCTTATATCGATACCATTGTGCAAACGGATTTCCGTGTTTTAGCGATCATCATTTGGTTTGCGGATCACCTTGTTCCCATTCCAAAAGGGTTTATTAATTTTAACGTGCTATTTAAGGAATTAAAAGATGTGATTGAGCGGGAGCTTGATTATTCAAAGGAACTTGACAACATTTTGTTTTTTCGGGAGAGATTTAAGGACATGGATGTTGTCCAAATTCCTTCGGTCTATTCCGAGCTCAGCACGTCGAATGTACTGGTAATGGAATGGGTGGATGGCACACGCATCACCGATTTCGAATCTATAGAAAATACTACCCGAAAAGAGCTTGCGCAGCAGCTGATGAAAGTGTTTCTTCCTCAATGGCTCGAGCCTGGCAGATTCCATGCCGACCCGCATCCAGGAAACATTCTGGTATCGAAGGAAGGGAAAATCATCTTACTTGATTTTGGGATGATTGGCGAAATCACCAAAAAGGACGCCGCGCATTTTCAAAAATTGATTGAGAGCTTTCTTTCTAAAGATTATTCGCAAGCGGTGGCGAGCTTAGCGCAATTAGGATTTTTGCTTCCGGATGCTGAAACGAGAACGATCGAAAAGCTATTAGCCGAATTGGCCTCGTTCCAACCCGAACAATTAAAGGAAATGGACCTACTCGCATTAAAAATAGAAATGAATGATATGATTCAAGCCCTGCCGATCCAGGTTCCCACAAGATTTGTTTTTTTAGGACGTTCGTTTGTCACCATTGAGGGGATTATCCGTAATTTGGCTCCAGAGGAGGAGCTGCTCGATTTAGGTAAACCAGTATTCATGGAGTGGCTAAATAAACAAGGGAAAAATAAATGGTCGTGGGTATGGCAATGGATTCAGTCACAGCCTGCTTTTAAGCTGATCCATTCCGTAACTGAATTTCTCGATGCTCCACAAAAACTAGCAGATCTTAGAGAAATCGAACAACGAAGGCAATTTCAATTTACCATCTATGAAAATAATAAAAAGCGTTTATTTCTAGTAACACTGCTTGGAATGATCGGAATTGTAGCGGGCATCTATACCTCAGATGATTTCATTCGCAACCTGTCGTCGGGAGTATCCGCTACTAGTCTTATCGGTTACTTAGTAAGTAATCATAAACAGAAAAAATGGATGAAATACATGCATGAAAAACGGTAATCGTTTCAACAAGGTCAATATTTGCAGATTGGCCTTTCTATCTGCCAAAGACAATTGTTCACCTGCCTGCCACGATGAAACAACGAAAAAGCCAGGCACAATACCTGGCTTCCAACTGTATAGTATTAATAGAATCTCTTAAACCCATCAAAATGCTCGGTATAATAAGGGCTGCCCAGGTTCGAAATCGATACGCCTTTTTTCTCGTCAGCGTGGATAAATTGGTTGTCACCGAGATAAATGCCGACGTGGGAGATACCTGGTTTATAGGTATTTTGGAAAAAGACGAGGTCGCCTGGCTGCGGCTGGTCGACGTAGTAGGTACGGCTGTAGTAGCCTGCAGCGGAATAGCGTCCGATGCTCTTGCCACTTTGGTTGGCAACATAATAAATGAAACCACTGCAATCAAAGCCACTTAGTGTAGAACCACCCCATGCATAAGGAGTGCCAATTACGCTCTTGGCTGTGTTAACAAGGGTCCCAGCAAAATCTGTCACCTGTGGCGGTTGAGTCGTACCAGCACCAGCACCAGAAACCGTAAGCCTTTGGCCAACATAAATCCGATCAGATGTTAATCCATTAACGGTCTTTAATTCAAGAACCGTCATTGCAAATTGCAAGCCGATTTTGCTAAGGGTATCGCCGCTTTTCACGATATATTCACTACTTGGGGCAGTCGGCGTTGGTGGTGCAGGAGGAGCAGGTGTTGTCGGCGCTTGCGGCGGTGCTATTGGTGTTTGTGCCGATACGCTAAGGACTTGTCCAACATAGATCAAATCGGACAACAAACCGTTTACTTTCTTTAATTCCTGGACGGTGGTTCCAAATTGCTTGGCAATTTTGCCGAGATAATCGCCACTTACAACGGTGTAGGAAGTGACGGTGACAGCCGGTGCGGCAGGTGCCGGTGCCAGTAAGGTTACATTCGCTACCTTGAGTGTTTGATTGATAAAAATCAAATCGGACGAAAGTCCATTCCATTGCTTTAAATCGCTTACGCTTGTTTGGTACTGTTTGGCAATTTTCGATAAAGTATCGCCTTTTTGCACGGAATAGGTATTGGCTGAAGCCATTCCTGCATAGGCGCCAGAGAGAATGGCGACAGTTACGACTGCCGTTGCGACTTTTTTCTTCATTTTTCCTCATCACTCCTGTCATTATTCAGCTTTCTATCTACTAGTCTACCATAGAATTTTGCCTATTTATGCAGAATTTAACAAAAATAGACACGGAATATTCTAAAAATAAATCAAACACATGATTTACAACTAATAGGAAGTTTAGTAGAATAGGCGAAGAAGTATCGAAGAAAGGAGAATATTGTCAAATGGGGGAAAAGAATAGCAAAGAAGAGATATCGGATAATGAATTCTCTGACATTGTTAAAAAAGCTTATGATCGCGGCATGAGTGATCATGGCATGACGGTGCAACAACTACTTGCTGATTTGAAAAATGACCTTTTAAAGCTAAAGGTTCCTAATATATAGAAAAAAGGCAAACTAGGATATCAATCTAGTTTGCCTTTTTGTTGATAAAATAATCTAACAGGAATTGCCCCCAAACCTGGTAGCCTTGTTCATTTGGCCCCTCTTGGCCCTTTTGGCCCTCAATTAAATACTTCTTAATGTCAGGATTGTCTGTTGCCGGCCAGGCTTTCCAATGATCAAGATAGGTGATGTTGTTTTCTCGTGCAAATTGTTTTAAGGCGGCCACTTGGTCAGCATAATATTTCGGAAGATAGATGGGATGCGATGGCTGCAGAATGAAGGTGGTGTCAGGATTCTCCGCCTTAATAGCTGCCATGATTTTCGTTAGGTTCGCTAACGTGGCATCGATTTTCACAGGCCCATTATCGTTTAATAAAAATGGCTCGATGACCACCAGCTGTGCTTTTTCAGCTGCCAACTCAAGCTGTTTATTTTCAGCGACTATTTCTTTTGTTGTCTGATCGTATGTATAGTGGGCAGTCTGGATCACGTTACTGCCAAAGTTCGCTGTTAACGCTTGTGTTACGACTTTCTCCCATTCGCTGCTACTCGAACCTACAAAAAGAACTTTAAAAGGCTGTTTGGATTCCAAGGATTGTTTTAGCTGCTCTTTTGCAGTTTCAGGCCATTTTGCAGCAAGTTCCATGTACGTATCGACTTCTTGCTCATAAGGCTCGACAGTGATGACGGGTTGAACGGCTTTTACAGCTGTTGTTTGCTGGTTCCAGTGGAATTGACCATACACGAGTACGCTGACACAGATAATTCCCCAAATGACTGTGAAAAAATACTTCATTTGTTTACCCCCAGATTCTTTTCTTCTATCATTATAGCAAAATTTTACATGGAATTTATTCCATTTGTAAAAAAACAACATTTTCTAACATAAAACATGGTATTATGGTGTAAGTAATTTACAAAATTCTACAATCCTATTTGGAAAAAATAGTCGAAAAGAACTAGTGATCCGAAATAAACATCAAAATATTACAGATTTCGTATTTTGGTAGGATTGATAAAAATAAATATCCACCGTTCGTCAAAAATCGACATGTACTGACATTGATACATGGTATAATAACCTTATTTTGATTCAACATTTACAGGAGGACATAATGGAAGAAACTATTAGTTTAAAAGAGTTACTAGAGACATTAAAAAAACGACTCGTTATGATCATACTTATTACGATGACAGCTGGTTTAGTCAGTGGCGTCATTAGTTACTTTTTTCTTACCCCAATCTATCAAGCTTCGACACAAATTCTCGTCAACCAAGCAAAAAGTGACCAAGCAGTATACAACTACAACGAAGTACAAACTAACCTTCAATTGATTAATACGTATAATGTTATCATTAAAAGTCCAGCGATTCTTGATAAAGTAATCGTTCAACTTGGTTTGGATATGACAGCAACAGATTTAAATGGAAAAATTAACGTCGGCAGTGAGAAGGATTCGCAGGTTGTAAACATATCGGTCCAAGATCCGGATGCGAATGTGGCGGCAGAAATAGCGAATGTAACGGCGCAAGTCTTTCAAAATGAAATTGTGAAAATCATGAGTGTCGATAATGTTAGTATTCTAGCTCAAGCACAAGTGGTTGATCATCAAGCTCCGATTAAACCACAGCCTGTTATGAATATAGCAATTGCGATTGTGGTTGGCTTAATGGCAGCAGTTGGTTTGGCGTTTTTACTGGAGTACTTTGATAGCACGATTAAAAACGAACAAGATATTGAAAAAATCTTAGAGCTTCCGATCTTAGGGGTTATTGCAACGATTGACGATCAAAAGATGGAAGAGTTGAAAAAGCGCAAAGCAGCAGGGAGCAGAACAGCAGGAAGAGGTGAGAATCTTGGCGTTTAAGAGAAATAAGAAGTTTAGACCAATGGATCCTAGCCGTAAGCTGATTACAACGCTTGATCCCAAGTCACCGATTTCTGAACAATACAGAACGATTCGAACAAATATCCAATATTCTTCAATCGATAAAGAGCTTAAAGCAATCATGGTTACCTCTTCTGGACCAGGTGAAGGAAAGTCAACAACAGCTGCAAACCTAGCAGTGGCCTTTTCACAGCTTGGCAAAAAAGTGTTACTCGTTGACGCCGATCTTCGCAAGCCAACGGTTCATCGCACGTTCAGTGTCAATAACCTGTTTGGATTCACCACTGTCTTGACGAAGCAAGCTACACTCGGTAGCACCGTTCTTGAAACAGAAGAAAAGGATCTGTATATCTTAACAAGCGGTCCAGTACCACCGAATCCTGCCGAGCTATTGAGCTCGAAATCAATGGAGCAGTTTATAGAGGAAGCGAAAGAACAATTTGATTATGTCATCTTTGATACACCGCCATTGTTAGCCGTATCAGATGCGCAAATCCTTGCGAATAAGGTAGATAGTTCGATTTTGGTTGTCTATAGTGGCAAGACGGAAATTGACCAAGCGAAAAAGGCGAAGGAATTACTGTCGAATGCACAAAGTAAATTGGTTGGCGTTGTGTTAAACCATAAAGAAGTGAAGGATAACGACTATTACTATTATTATAGTTCAAAATAACTAAATTTCGACAAATTCCCCCCCTTTACCAGAGCGTTCGACGGTGTTACCATGAATTATGTCACATTAAATTAACAGATAATTGGAAGGGTTGTGCTACCGTGATCGATTTACATTGTCATATATTGCCAGGTGTCGATGATGGGGCGCAATCTCTTGCTGATAGCATTGCCATGGCAAGAAAAGCGGTTGAACAGGGGATTCATACGATCGTGGCGACGCCGCATCATTTGAATAATGCCTATGAAAATCCGAAGCGACAAATACTTGCTAGAGTCGAAGAGTTAAACCAACAACTACATAATGAAAACATCGAATTGAAAGTATTGCCGGGTCAGGAAGTCCGGATCCATGGAGAAATGATCGAAGGATATCTAGCAGGAGAAATTCTTCCTGTGAATCATACACCATATGTATTAGTAGAATTCCCTTCCAACCATGTTCCTAGGTATACCGAGAAATTGTTTTACGAGCTGCAGGTGAACGGATTGATACCCGTGATTGTTCACCCGGAACGGAATCAGGAAATCATTGAACGTTCAGATTTACTTTATCAGTTAGTAAAGAAGGGTGCACTAACACAAATCACAGCGGCAAGTGTATGTGGTGACTTTGGTAAAAAAATTAAGAACTTTTCTTTGCAGTTAGTGGAAGCAAGCTTAACGCACTTGATTGCATCGGATGCTCATAATATCAAAAACCGTACGTTTAAAATGAGAGAAGCGTTTGCTGTGATTGAACAGAAGTACGGGAATGAAATGGTTTACTACTTTGATGACAATGCAGCGCTGATGATTGAAGGCAAGCATGTCTATAAGGAAGATCCAGAACGTATAAAAAGGAAAAAATTACTCGGTTTATTTTAAATCCGATTAAGCCGATAAGATTATTTTAAAATAACATACATCTTTCAGGCTGAACAGCCTGAGGCGGCGATGCTACCCTGTCCGATATCCTTGGGAGTACTCGATCATGCTGTGGGAGGGGAGAAATCTTTCAATCCTTAGACGCCTGTCGTCAAAAGCATGGTGTGAGGACGGGTTAGATGCCCGATTTTATATATAAAACATAAATATCTAATGAAAGGATAAGCTTGGTCAGCGCTTGTATTTCCATTAGGTATTTATTTTTTTGCTAAATTGTTTAGATAATCGAAAGATCATATAGAGGAGGGACCAATAGTGAAAAGAGTTAGAAAAGCCATAATCCCAGCTGCTGGTTTAGGAACAAGGTTCTTGCCAGTAACAAAAGCAATGCCGAAAGAGATGTTACCAATTGTCGATAAGCCAACGATTCAGTACATAATCGAAGAAGCAGTTGCTTCTGGTATTGAAGATATTATCATTGTTACAGGTAAAGGAAAAAGAGCGATTGAAGATCATTTCGATAATGCGATGGAGCTTGAACAAAATCTCATCGAAAAAGAAAAATTTGATCTATTAGAGAAAGTAAGGTATCCAACAAACCTAGCAGACATCCATTATATCCGTCAAAAAGAACCAAAAGGACTTGGACATGCCGTTTGGTGCGCGAGAAACTTTATTGGCAATGAGCCGTTTGCGGTATTACTTGGGGATGACATTGTTCAAAGTGATACACCGTGTTTAAAACAGTTAATCAATCAATATGAAGATACTTTCTCCTCTGTGATTGGGGTACAAACAGTACCAGATTCCGAGACACACCGTTATGGAATCATTGACCCTTCATCGCAAGAAGGACGTCGTTATCAAGTGAGTAACTTTGTAGAAAAACCAAAGTCAGGTACGGCTCCTTCTAATCTAGCGATTATGGGACGTTATATCTTAACACCAGAAATTTTCATGTTCCTCGATCGTCAAGAAAAAGGAGCAGGTGGCGAAATTCAGTTAACAGATGCGATCCAAAGGTTAAATGAAATTCAAAGAGTGTTTGCCTATGATTTTGAAGGTACACGCTATGACGTTGGAGAAAAATTTGGCTTTGTTAAAACAACCATTGAATTTGCCTTGCAACACGAAGACCTCCATGATGACATGATAGATTACTTGAAGAACCTAGTTTCTTCTTTAGATAAAGATAAAGTCATTTTATAGAAAGAGGGAGAGTGTCAAGGTTGTCCAATCTAGCAAATCAAGAAGTTGTTTATATAGAAAAGAAAAATACGATTGTCAATGACGGAAAGATTTATCTTTTTACAAAAAGATTGGTAGACATTTTTGGTTCGTTATGCGGAATTATCCTTTTAAGCTTACTGTTTGTGATTATTGCAGTCCTAATAAAGATAGAAGATCCAAAAGGATCAATCTTTTTCTCACAAAACCGTATAGGTCTAAATGGAAGAAAGTTTAAAATGTATAAGTTTCGCTCCATGGTGTCAAATGCAGAAGAGAAGCTTGCTGAACTATTAAAATACAATGAAATAAACGGTGCTATGTTTAAAATGAAAGATGACCCACGAATTACAAAAGTGGGAAAATTCATTCGGAAAACGAGTGTTGATGAATTACCGCAGCTTTTTAATGTACTAAAAGGGGATATGAGTCTAGTTGGTCCTCGCCCACCTCTCCCGAGAGAAGTGGCGGTATATTCTGCTTATGATAAGCAGCGGTTAGTGGTTACTCCGGGGTGTACGGGGCTTTGGCAGGTTAGTGGAAGGAATAGTCTTGGTTTTAATGAAATGGTTGAATTAGACCTTCAATATATCCAAAGAAGAACGTTCCTTTTTGATATTAAAATTATTTTCAAAACGGTGCTAGTATTATTTGGCTCAAAAGACGCATTTTAGAAACGAGGTAAGAAATAAATGATGAAGAATGATTCAAAAATATATGTAGCTGGCCATCGTGGCCTTGTTGGTTCAGCAATAGTCAGAATGCTTAAGGAACAAGGGTACAATAACCTTGTATATCGTACGAGCAAAGAATTAGATCTAAGAGATAATAAAGCAGTTGACAGCTTTTTTGCAGAAGAAAAACCTGAATTTGTATTTCTTGCTGCTGCTAAAGTGGGTGGGATTGTTGCAAACAATGAATATCCAGCGGACTTTATTCGTGACAATTTATTAATTCAAACTAACATTATAGACGCAGCTTATCGCAATAATGTAGAAAAGCTATTATTCCTAGGTAGCACATGTATCTATCCAAAAATGGCACCTCAGCCATTAAAAGAAGAGTACTTATTAACGGGGTTACTTGAACCTACGAATGAACCATATGCCATTGCAAAAATTGCAGGGATTAAGATGTGTGAATCTTATAATCGTCAATATGGAACACAATATATATCTGTCATGCCGACGAATTTGTATGGGGAGAATGATAACTTCGATTTACATACTTCTCACGTATTACCGGCATTAATTCGTAAGTTCCACGAAGCAAAAGAAAACAATGCTCCATTTGTTGAAGTATGGGGTACTGGTACCCCGAAACGGGAGTTTTTATATTCAGATGACCTTGCAGATGCAAGTATCTACTTAATGAACAATTATTCTGGTAATGAATTTGTCAATATTGGTGTTGGCGAAGACATTGCGATTAAAGAATTAGCAGAAGAAATTAAAGAGGTAGTTGGGTTTACTGGAGAGATTAAGTTTGATACTTCTAAACCGGATGGAACGCCAAGAAAATTAGTAGATGTAACAAAGTTGAACACATTAGGCTGGAAAGCTTCTATCTCATTAGATGAAGGACTAAAAAAAGCGTATCAATGGTTCATAGAAAACGAACTATCAAAAGTAAAGTAAACATATATCGGAGGACAAAATGAAAAAGGCATTAATTACAGGTGTAACGGGGCAAGACGGTTCCTATTTAGCAGAACTTTTGTTAGAGAAGGGTTACGAAATACACGGTATGATTCGTCGCAGTTCTTCTTATAACCAAGAACGCTTAGAAGACCTTCTTTCAGAAGAAGAAGCAAATGCATTATTAAATCATTCAAATTTCCACCTTCATTATGGGGATGTAACAGATGCATTAAACGTTACTCGGATTATTGGTGAAATTCAGCCTGATGAAATCTACAATTTAGCTGCACAATCCCATGTACGTGTCTCTTTCGATATGCCTGGATATACATTAGATGTAGATGCTAAAGGTACACTAAATATACTTGAAGCTGTACGGATTCTAGGATTAACTGAGAAAACACGAGTATACCAAGCATCAACTTCTGAACTTTTCGGAAAAGTCCAAGAGGTTCCACAAAAAGAAACAACTCCATTTTATCCACGCTCACCATATGGTGTTGCAAAAATTTATGGATTCTGGATTACAAAGAATTACCGTGAATCATACAATATGTTTGCAGTTAACGGTATTTTATTCAACCATGAATCAGAACGTCGTGGAGAAACATTTGTAACCAGGAAAATTACTTTGGCAGCAGCTCGTATAGCACAAGGCAAACAAAAGAAATTAACTTTAGGAAACTTGGATTCATTACGTGACTGGGGTTACGCGAAAGATTATGTTGAATGTATGTGGTTAATACTTCAACATGATAAGCCTGAGGATTTTGTGATTGCGACTGGTGAAATGCATACTGTACGTGAGTTTGTTGAGTTAGCGTTTAAGCATGTTGGTGTTGAGATTCAGTGGACTGGTCAAGGCGTTGAAGAGAAAGGTGTTAACAAAGCTACTGGAGAAGTGATTGTTGAGGTTGATCCCAAATTCTTCCGACCTGCTGAAGTTGAACAATTATTAGGAGATCCAACTAAATCAAAAACATTATTAGGTTGGAATCCAATAAAGACACCTTTCGAAGAACTAGTCCGTATTATGGTTGAAGCGGATATGATGAAGGTTAATAAAGAAGATAAGATTAAACAAATGTTTGATTAATTTATTTCTTAGTATAAATTAAAAAACCTTTAAAATGATTGGTATGGAAAAAGTAAATTTTTGTTCTTGAAAGATTAAATAAATATTTCTTGGTTAAACCCACTAGCCTATATATTTTTGTGAGTTTACGAATAACATAAGTATGCTTTTTTAGGGCGGACAGTTATTCAACGTATTTTTTATTTTTCGGCACAAGTATATGACAGGAGGTTGAAGTACGATGGAAAAAAAAAATGATTCTTGGATAAAGTTTTACAATAAAACACCTGTTTTCAAGCGTATTGTGGACAAGTCAAAAATCCCCACCTGTAATATTCTTGGTGTGGAAATAGCTGCAATAAATATTGAGTGGTTGCTAGATTATTTAAGAGCAAACGTAAAGAGTGTAACTGGAAACCGGCTTGCAGGTGATTACATTTGTGTTTCCAATGTTCATACAACTGTTACTTCTTATGAGGATAAGTTATATTGTGACATTCAAAACAGTGGTCTAATGGCAATTCCAGATGGTGGACCACTCAGTACGATTGGGCGGAAGCGTGGACATAAAAATATGAGTAGAACCACTGGTCCCAATTTGATGAGTGAGTTGTTTAAGGTTTCTGCTGAAATTGGTTACCGTCATTTTTTTTACGGATCCACTGAAGAAACACTCGATAAACTTTTTAAACAGTTAACTGTTAAATATCCCGGTATTCAAATTGCTGGAATGTATAGTCCTCCGTTTCGCCCGTTAGCGCCTGAGGAAGACGAGGAAGTTATAAAAAAAATTAATGAGACTAAACCTGATTTTGTGTGGATCGGGCTAGGTGCACCTAAACAGGAAAAATGGATGGCAGAACACCAAGGTTTATTGGACGGCTTAATGCTTGGAGTAGGTGCTGGTTTTGATTACATTGCTGGCAATATAAATAGAGCGCCAGAGTGGATGCAGAATAATAATTTGGAGTGGGTATATCGGTTAATTCAAGAGCCGAAGAGGCTGTTTAATAGATATTTGCAAACTAATACTAAGTTTATCTGGTTGGTTATGGTGGAAGGTAAATGAAAATGGAAAAGACAATATCAAAGCCCAAAATTTTAATTGTTCACAACTATTATCAAATCCCTGGCGGGGAAGATACTGTTGTCGCAAATGAGACGAAGTTGTTAAAACAAAAGGGACATGAGGTAGTATTTTATAGTAGGAACAATTCCGAATTGAAAGATTTGAATTTGTTTCAGAAACTGTGTTTACCTTTTACAACAGTGTTCTCTATTAAAACGTATAGAGAGGTCAAAGAAGTAATAAAAAAGCAAAATATAGATATAGTACATGTTCATAACACACTGAATTTGATTTCTCCATCTGTGTATTATGCTGCTTTCGCATGCAAGGTCCCAGTGGTTCAGACCATACACAACTTTAGAATGCTTTGTCCAGCTGCAACATTTTATCGAAATGGTAATATCTGTGAGGATTGCACCAGCAAAGGGCTAAAGTGTGCAATTAAGTATTCGTGTTATAGACAAAGCAAATTACAAACGATTGCATGTGTTGTCACACTAAAATTACATCGTTTTTTTGGTACCTACAAGAAACTGAATTATATTTGTTTGACTGAATTTAATATGTTAAAACTTCTTGAGTTGAATAAAGGTAAAAAGAAGATTATCGATCCGGAAAAGGTTTTTATTAAACCAAATTTTATAAATATAGAATAAAAGACTTAGAATATAGAAAAATAGCTCTATTTTTTATATGACTACTTAGCTTTAATAGGTTTAATAATTTTTTATAATTTTAGTTTTACCAAGAGGCACCATTTTAAATGAATTTTATTTTTGATTACAGATAAAACTCTTATAAAAGGAAGAAAGCATATATATATTTTTTTAAAAGATAATGTAAATTGGAAAATCAATAAAAGGCTGAAAGGATAATTGAGATGAAGAAAAATAAATACAGAAAGGAATGTCACAGGAAGAATCAGTTCATCTTTGCTGGTCGTCTTGATAAAACTAAAGGTATAGACAAACTATTGAAAGCGTGGAAGTTACTGTCCGTTAACAGTGAATTTACGCCAATTCTATTAGTATGCGGAACTGGCCCAGAAGAAGAATGGTGTAGAGAATTCATAATAGCTAATTCGCTTGAGAAGTCCGTCAAAATGTTGGGCTTTGTAGAAAATAAAAGTGCAATTCTGCATATTGCTGAGAGTATGGCACTTATATTACCAACTCAATTGTATGAAGGGTTCCCAATGACTATTGTAGAAGCGTTTGGGTGTGGAACCCCAGTTTTGGGTAGCGCTATAGGCAACGTGGAAAGTCTAGTTATTGAAGGAGTAACGGGATTTACTTTTGACCCTTACTCATCAGAAGAAATCGCTGATGTTGTTCAGATTGTGATGGCAATGGGAATTGAGAAAGATGATTTGTTCAAGAGTACTTATGAATACTATAAACAGCATTACACTGCACAAGAGAATTATAAGGATTTAACAAATATCTATGAAAAGGTTTTAGCCAAACCACCTGCAAAAAAAGGAGACAGTTGAAATTGCTTTCGTTTGCTCATCCTATTTTTGGTAAAAATATTTTCATACTAAAAAAGTGTTTTGTGATTATAAAGAAGAAATCACAGCTGATGTACAAAGATAAAGTTAATTTCTGGTTGGTACAAAGGATTGTATCAAAGGAGAATTTTACATGTTGAAAGATGCTACTACAATTAATCGAGTTGATAAGAATTTTGGAATATTACGTCTATATTGTGGTTCAAGTGGTCAAAAGGGATACTATAATCTTCAAGAGGTTGGCTTAGCGAAGGCTTTGGCTAAACGTGGATATTCGGTATTCATTTTTTTACTAAATTCTGAACTGAAAAAGAGAAATGAAGAAATTGTTTCTGAAAATATTCGGATTGTTCATGTACCAGCAAAGAATATTGTAAATCATGGTTTCTTCAAATGCTCTGTACTTTTAGATTATGAGATAAATATTTTGCAATTGCAAAGTGATAATCAGATTTATGCACCACATGTAATGAAATTTTGTAAAAAGCATAAAATCAATTTTTATAATTATATAGGTACTGTGTTTAGTGATAGTAAGAATTACTTAAAACGTATTCTTATGAATTCGTTTTCTAGAAGAAATATAGGCTATTTTAGTGAACACTCTACTTTTGTAAAAACACCACATGTCAAAGATCAACTGAAAACAATGGGCGTAAGGAATATAGAAGTCCTACCAGTAGGTCTTGATTTTAATGTTATTCCTCAAGTGTTAGAAAGCAAGAACGCTTTGAGAAAAATGCTGGGTTTACCAATTAAAAAAAAGATTTTAGCTTTTGTTGGGCGATTAGAAGAGTATAAGCAACCGTTGGATATTCTAAAATTAATGCATAAACTTGATGATAGGTATTTTTTACTATTGATAGGAAAGGGTAGTTTAAAAGAGATTTTGTTTTCAAAAATCAGAGAGTATAAATTAGAAGGAAGAGTTAAATATTTGGAGGCTGTCCCAAATCAAGAAATGCATTCTTATTATAAAGCTATTGATTGTTTAATAAATATGAATCAACATGAAATTTTTGGGATGAGTATCCTAGAGGCCATGTATCAAGAATGTCCAGTAGTAGCACGACATGCACCTGGTCCGAATTTTATTATTGATAATGGTGTCACTGGATTCCTTTGTGATGATTTGAAAACAATGATTAAGTCCTTGGAAAAATTAGATGAAAATATGGGTATTCAATCAAAAGAGAGAATTATCAATATTTTTAATTGGGACAGCACTTGTGAAAAAATATTAAAAAGCCTTACAATTAATGAAAATGTCAAGATATAAATGAATCGTTAGGGATACACAGGAGGAACTATCAAAATGAAACCAGTCAAATTATATTATGCCAAATTACCAAATATGGGTGACCTGCTAAATGAATATATTGTACCAATGGTAACCGGACGTGAAATCGAACACTGTGAATCAGTTTCGAAGTTTGATGTGATGGGAATTGGTAGTTGTGGTGGTGCAATTTGGGGTAATAAATATTCAGGTATAAAAAATAATATCAAAGACTCAGCCAAAAAATTGATTTGCGGACCTGTAAGCTCACCATATGCAGTCTGGGGTACTGGACTTTTACAGAATTTTAGTGGGCGGAAATTGGAACTAGTTCGTAAAAATGTCAATTTTATTGCAGTGAGAGGAGCTCTAACACAGAAGGTGATAGAAGAATCACTTGGTAGAAAAATAAATCCTGTTTTGTGTGATGGAGGAATATTAACGGCAGATTTACTAGGAAAAATTCCGGACAAAGAATTTGAAGTTGGTATAATCCCACATTATAAAGAAGAACATATTTTTCAAAATAATGGAATATATGAAGGCTTCAAGAAAAAATTTCCGTCAATTAAAATTATTGATCTACGTGAGGATCCCATTAAAGTAATAAAAGATATTGCAAAATGTAGCATTATTATTTCAAGTTCCCTACATGGTTGCGTTTGTGCTGATAGCTTTAATATTCCAAATATGAGAATTCAGGTGTCTTCAATTCCAGGAAGTGGCTATAAATTCGACGATTATTATAGTGGATTTGGAATAACTAATCCTGCATTTTTTATAAACGATGGAAATAATATACCAAGTTATAATGATGTAATAGACCAATACAAAATTAGGTCAGAGGATGTTGAAGAAAAGAAACGTGGTATGCGTGACTGCTTACTAAAATTTGTAGAGGAGCAGATATCCTAAAGGCCAAAAGGGGATAAGTAATGAAATATCTTATATTAATTGATACGAAATTTCCATATAGAGCTGGGGAAAGCTTCCTCGAAAGTGAAATAAGTGAAATTTCTGCAGAGTTCGATCGGATTTTCATTTTTCCAACTGATGCTATGATTAGAGATCCACAAACGAGGAAAATCGATGAACAAAATGTTACTACAGAGCTTTTTGAATCTAGTAATACAAAGTTCCGCAAAGGAAAGTGTGCCTCAAAAGCCATTTTCACAATGTGGGGGTACCATGGAAGGTTAAAACATCGTTTTCTCGATGCGTACTTTGACAATGCTGCAAGAGATCAGGCAATGAAAATCATACACTATTTGAAGAAGAATGACTTTCAAGCGACTGATCAAGTTTTCGTATATAGTTATTGGTTTTACATCACTGCGCGGATAGCGATAGAGATTAAAACTTATTTCCAGGAGATAGGCATTCCTGTAAAAACTGTTTCCCGTGCACACCGATTCGATATTTATGAGGACATTCATCAGAGAGGCTACCTGCCTCGGCGTCAATTCTTGTTAGAAAATTTAGATAAAGTGTTTCCTTGCTCAGATAATGGCACTCATTATTTGGAGAAGAAGTTCCCCGCTTACGGAAACAAGATTACGACAGCTCGTCTAGGTACCTATGATCATGGGGAAGGCGTTTCTGACCGAAAAGAATGGTTTCATCTTATTTCCTGTTCCCGAGTAACTTCAATTAAAAGGGTGGACAGGATTATAGACACTCTGAAAATACTGGAAGGCGAAGGGTATCAAATAGCCTGGACTCATATCGGGGGAGGTCCATTACTAGATAAAGTGAAGGAAAAAGCGAATGGATTGAAAGTTTCAAAAGTAGTTTTTAAGGGCTCAGTTGCAAATACACAGGTTTATGAATATTATCGCCAGAATCCTGCAGATCTTTTTGTTAATGTTAGTACATCAGAGGGGCTGCCAGTATCAATTATGGAAGCCATCTCATTTGGAATCCCTACAATTGCAACGGATGTTGGTGGAACTTCTGAAATTGTTGTTAATAACGTGAGCGGCTATTTGTTAAACAAGAATTTTTCAGATAGAGAACTTGCAGATAAAATAGCCTGTATTATTCGGATGTCAGACAATGAATACACGCATTTACGTAGATCAGCGCGTAGATATTGGTTTATAAATTATCAGGCGAATAAAAATTATAAAGATTTTGCGGAAAATATACTACAATTAATGTAGTAATCATTAAAGACAATTTCAAGCTATACTTTATTGATTTTTTGGTAGTAAATTCAATGTAGATTGGATGGAAAAAGATGTGAAAGAAATATTAGTATTGATTACAGGATTAAAAATGGGTGGTGCTGAAAAAAGCCTTGTGTCATTTTTTAATTCTATCGATAAAAGTATACTTGAAAATAATCAATATGTATTTGATTTAATGGTGGTAGATAAAATAGATGCTTCTTTTAATTTAAGTCAGATTCCTTCATTTGTAAATATAGTTAATGCACCTCGAGATTTAGTTATTTATTCAACTCCACTAAAACAACTAATCAAAGCAAATAATATTGGTTTAGGCGAGTTAATTAAAAAATTGAGTTGGACTGTAAGAAAAAGGATAAACTCAAAGCATAATGAAATGTCTGAAAATGAACTACTTTGGTATGTTGAAGGGAAAAATCTTTCCAGTTTGCAAAAGGAATATGATGTTGTTTTGGCCTATTTAAATGGCACAACAACATATTATGCAATCGAAAATATTAGTGCAAAGAAAAAAATCGTGTGGATGCATAATGATTTTGATCGACTTGGCTATAATGTAAGTTTTCAAAAAAGATTTTTGGATAAAGCAGATTACATCGTTACGATATCTAATTCTTGTGCCGATAGCTTAAAAAAATACTTTCCTGATTTGCTACCTAAGATTAAGGTGATTGAAAATATTTCTTCCGGTTTATCTATTAGAAAGATGGCAGATGAGTTTTATCCCGATGAGTTTAAGAATGCCAATGAAAAAAAGATACTTCTTTCTATTGGCAGATTAGTACACCAAAAAGGATATGATATAGGAATCAAGGCATGTAGAATTTTGAAAAATAAAAGCATTGAATTTGTATGGTACATCCTAGGAACAGGGGAACTACAAGAAGAGATCTTACAGAATATAAAAAAAGAAGGCCTGGAAGATAATGTGGTTTTGCTTGGGATTAGGGAAAATCCATATCCCTATATAAAAAATTGTGATGTATTTTTCCAACCATCAAGATATGAAGGAAAGTCGATTGCGCTAGATGAAGCAAAAATATTGAACAAGCCGATTGTTGTTGCTGCATATGATACAATCTATGATTCAATCGTGAATGAAGAAACAGGAATTATTTGTAAATTAGATAGCGAATTTCTTGCTAAGGGTCTTATCAAAGTATTGCAATCAGAGGATTTACAAAGGAAACTTAATTTGAATTTGGTTTCTGAAAAAAATGATAATGCAAGTGAAATAAATAAATATTTTAAATTAATTAATGAATGAAACAAACTTTTCGTTAGTGTGGTTAGATGTATATGGAATATAAAATAAATGTTGGCAAAATAATATTTGCATTAACTATAACGGCACTGTGCCAGCCTTTGGGTGCATATGGAGTGCCAATTGCCCATGATCTTTATTCATTAGGTAAGATATTAGCATTAATTTATGCTACCTATCTAATACTTACAAAGAGGGTTCGGTTGGACCGCTTTATTGTTTCAGTTTTGGCACTTCTTACATTTCTTTTAGTGCCTACATTTGTGAACTCTGGTGATATACGTGTATGGTTCATGCAGTTTTATTTATATGGATCTACATGTATTATACTACAGTTTTGGATACGAAAGGATATGCACTATACAGTAAAGTGCATTGCAAGTGTGTTGTCGATGATATTATTGGTTAACTTAATAACATTCTTTCAAAATGGTATCGATTATGCAGAAAATAGTGAGGCTAGTATTTCTTATCTAATTGGAATAAGAACAAGGATTGGAGATATTGCCTACCTTGCATATGCAGTATCCTTATTTGGTTTACTAATTAGTAAAAGAAAAAAATTGCAACTATATGTTCCGATAAGCATATTTAGTTCTTTATACTTCATTATAATTAATCGCGTTTCCACATCATTGTTGTGTACTGTAGTTTTTGCAATAGTAATAATACTATCTCTAAAGTTTGTAAAAGTAATAAAACGCTCTATATTTATCGTTTTCTTGGGTTCCATATTAACTAGTGTACTTATAATTTTCACTAAAATTCAAAATAAATTTTCTTGGCTTATTGAAGATATTTTGCATGAATCTTTAACCCTTAATGGCAGAACATTCATTTGGGATAGTGTTTTAGCACAAATGCCTGGTTATTGGGGAATAGGTCACGGTTTGGGTGTTGAAAAAAGTTTCAATATTTTAATTGGATATACAACAGGAACACATAATCAGTTTATGGATATTTTGTTTAACGGTGGGATTATTGGTTTAGCATTATTTATTAATATGGTATATGCTGCAATAACAAAATTGCAAAATACAACAGAGAAGATGGCAATAAGTATTCTGAGTTCTGCAATTGTAGCATACAGTATTTCAATGATAAGCGAAGTGATGAGTTCGAGTGTTTATTTCTATATCCTGTTAACCTTGTGTGCAAATGCTCAGTATATCAAACGAAATACAAAATAAAGTAAAACAGCGAATGGGAGAAATATTCTGTGAAAATACTTACATTAATTGTGACGTATAATAGGAAAAAATTTTTAGAAGAATGCTTACATGCCTTACAAAACCAAAGTTATCTAGACTTTGATATATTAATTATTGATAATAATAGCACTGATGGGACAAAGGAAGTCTGTGAGAAGTTCCTTTCTAATAAAGTTTTTTATCATAATACAGGTAAGAATGTAGGGGGCGCTGGAGGTTTTGCGATTGGAATTAAAACGGCACTGCAGAAATCTTATGATTATTGTTGGGTTATGGACGATGATACAATACCTCAACCATCATCATTAGAATCTTTAGTATCTAAGGCGAATTCTATTAAAAATCAATTTTCTTTTTTATCTAGTGTAGTAAGGTGGACAGATGGATCCATTTGTACTATGAATGCACAAAAAATTGATACAAAGTGGTTAGGTGAAAATGAGATAATTGATAAGCATCTAATTAAAGTAACATTTTGTTCATTTGTTGGATGTTTCATTAATCTTGGTGTTGCAAGAAATGTGGGTATTCCGATAGCTGAAATGTTCATATACGGAGATGACTTAGAATACACAACAAGATTAAATGGAGTTAAGCAAGGGTATGTAGATCTTGATAGTGTTGTAATACACAAAATGGCTGAAAATAAAGGTACAAATATTATTGAAGAATCGAAGAATAGATTGGATAGATATTATTATAATTTCAGAAATAGGATTTATATATGCAGAAAATATGGCGGTTTATTTTCATTTATCAAAGGTACATTTAAATTAGCTATGCAAATTTTATTTAGGAAAAACTGTGAATTTAGACGTAAAAAATTATATGTTATGACTAAAGGTTTATTAGCAGGGTTTTTCTTTAATCCTGTAATTGTAACAAAATATAATGATATCTAAAGTAATAAGGAAAATTAAAGTAGTATTATTATGGTAATTTCGGTGTAGTTCAGATATGTTTTTTTAGAAAATTATCAATAGTGGGGGAATTTTTTCGTAATTAATACCGGAAATTGCCTTATCGGTTTTAGTTTAAAGGAATAATGTACAATGTACGGTAAAATTACTTGTTTATTCACTATATGAATTTCTAATCCATCTTTATAGGTACATGTTGTAATGGTTGAAACATTAGAAGTGCATAAAGAATAGTTATGTAAGGAAATAGAGAATGATGTGGTATTTATATAATAAGGAGTTATAAATGAAATCAGCAAATCTAAGATCTATAAGATTTAATTTTATTATGAATAGTATATTAACAATGTCGTCATTTATATTCCCTTTAATATCATTTCCGTATGTATCAAGAATACTTATGCCAGAGGGTATGGGCAAAGTTACATTTGCTATTTCTGTTATTTCTTATTTTGCAATGTTTGCTCAGCTGGGTATTCCTACATATGGTATAAGAACATGCGCAAAGATAAGGGATAATAAGGAAGAATTAACAAAAAACGTACAGGAAATTTTCATTATTAATATCATTATGAGCTTTGTAGCCTATATTGCATTTTTTATTGCCTTATCTACTGTACCGAGACTCCAAGAGTCCAAAATTCTATTCTTAATTGTTAGTTCAACAATTTTATTTAATACAATCGGTGTGGAATGGCTTTATAAAGCACTTGAACAATATGCTTACATTACAATTAGATCTATGATCTTTAAATTTGTGGCTTTGATAGCAATGTTTGCGTTGATTCATCAGCAAAGTGATTATGTAATTTATGGTGGTATATCTATACTAGCTGCAGTAGGATCAAATTTACTAAATTTTATTAATGTTCGTAAATATATTGGCATGCGCCCAGTTGGAAATTATAATTTTAAAAAGCATATGAAACCAATATTTGTCTTTTTTGCAATGTCTATGGCAACGACGGTATATACAAACCTTGATAAAATAATGCTTGGTTTTATAAAAAATGATGAGGAAGTTGGATACTATTATGCAGCGGTAAAGATCAAAATGATCTTGGTTAGTATAGTCACTTCCTTGGGTACCGTAATTTTACCCAGGGCATCCTTTTATATTGAACACGGATTTCAGGATGAATTTTTAAGGATTACCCAAAAAACACTGAATTTTGTTATCATATTGGCGGCACCGTTGACATTGTATTTTATGATATTTGCTCGTTCCGGTATTTTTTTCTTATCCGGGAATGCATATGAAGGTGCTGTATTTCCTATGCAGGTTATTATGCCGACGCTACTGTTTATTGGTATGACCAACATTATGGGTATTCAGATACTTGTTCCAAAGGGAAAAGAAAAAGTTGTGTTATTTTCAGTGATTGCTGGTGCAATTGTCAATTTGATAATTAACATAATCTTGATACCCAATCTTGCATCAACAGGTGCAGCTATTGGTACATTAGTTGCAGAAATTGTTGTATTTATTGCACAGTATATTGCACTTAAAGATATTATAATGCCAATGTTTTCAAAAATCCATTATAAATCGATTCTTTTAGGATTAGTATTAGCCACACTGGCATCGATATGGGTTATGGGACTAGGTCTTTCTAATTTCTTTACTTTAGCTATCTCCTCTGTTTTGTTTTTTGCTGTATATGCTAGCGTTTTAAATATCTTCAAAGAGCCATTTGTAATTGAATTGAAAGGTCAAGTAATTGATAAGTATATTAAGAAAAAAAATGATCAAAAAAATTAGACTTCCGATTTTTATATTTTTTCAGCAAAATCCTTTTCTAAGCCGATACCCAAAATTGTTTATATCTTATACTATGTTCCCATAAGTAAATAAAGCATGTGATTTTAGAAAATGAATATATTTTATTGTTTATAAGTCTGTTATTTTCCTCGTACTGTATTTCTGAGGAGTTTTTAATTGAAAAAATATCTTTTATAAAGAAGAACAATATAGGAGGGAAAAAAGTGAGTTATGATTATTTAATTGTTGGTGCAGGTTTATTTGGTAGCACATTTGCTTTTGAAGCTGCAAAAAGGGGTAAAACAGTAAAGGTTATTGATAAAAGAAATCATGTTGCTGGAAATATCTATACAGAAAAAATAGAGGGTATAAATGTTCATAAGTACGGGGCTCATATTTTTCATACAAATGATAAAGAGATTTGGGATTATGTCAACCAATTTGTAGAATTTAATAGGTATACAAATAGTCCAATAGCAAACTATAATGGTGAAATTTATAATATGCCTTTTAATATGAACACATTTAATAAATTGTGGGGTGTAGTAAAACCCGATGAAGCAAAGGAAAAAATTAATGATCAAAAAGCAGCATTTGGTATTGATAAACCAAAGAATTTAGAAGAACAAGCAATTTCATTAGTTGGAACAGATATCTATCAAAAATTAGTTAAAGGTTATACTGAAAAGCAATGGGGGCGTAAAGCAACTGAATTACCTGCTTTTATCATTAAACGTTTGCCTGTTCGTTTTACTTATGATAACAATTATTTCAATGATAGATATCAGGGTATACCAATAGGAGGATATACCCAAATTGTTGAAAAAATGCTAAACAGTGACTTAATCGATGTTGAATTAGAGAAAGACTTTTTCGAAAACAAAGATGAATATTTAAAAGATGCTAAAAAAATTGTGTATACTGGAATGATTGATCAATTTTTTGACTATCAATATGGTGCATTGGAATACAGAAGCTTGCAATTTGAGAATAGTGTATTGGATCTAGATAACTATCAAGGCAACGCAGTTGTTAACTATACAGATGCTGAAACACCTTATACACGCATTATAGAGCATAAACATTTTGAATTTGGTAATCAATCAAAGACAATTATTACAAAAGAATATCCAAGAACATGGGAAATAGGGAACGAACCATATTACCCAATGAATGATAAACAGAACAATGAGGTTTTTAATAAATATCATGAATTAGCAAAAAGGACTCCTAATGTTATTTTCGGTGGTAGACTTGGTATGTATAAGTATTATGATATGCATCAAGTAATCGGAGCAGCAATATCTGTTGTTAACCAGGAATTCAAGAGTAATTAGTATTAGTGCATATTACTAATACACAAATGTAGGAAGAGTATGGAGGATTGCTTGAGGTTAAAGCGAATATCATTAGTTTCATTTAACTCGAGTAAAGCAGGTAATATCTTAAATATGGGTGCCTGTCACTATCCAGTTTTTGTCGAGAATTATAGATTAGTAGGATTTTTTTGTTAGGGTAAGGCATCACGCTATGAATAGAGGGGAGAGTCAACCGGTATTGTATTGGTTGATTATTTCTGTTTATACACTACACTAGAGTTTAATATACTTTTTTTAAGTTTATAAATAAAGAGAATAAAGGCTATTAATCTTAAGCTAGTTGTCTTGCTTTTAGCATTGATTGTTCTCTGTGCCTTTAACTGTTATGCATGATGATAGTGATACATTTATTTTTAGTTCATTCATTAGGTTCACATGAAGGAACATATTGGGTTTATTAGTAAGGGCTGAATATATTATTATTATTGTGATAGTTATTGCGCTTAATTGCTAATCAAGTATCAAAGTTCATTAAAAAAGAAATTTATATTGAAGGTGTGACTAAGATGAAAATTGCTGTTGCTGGAACTGGATATGTTGGCTTAGTTACGGGTGTTTGTCTGGCAGAACATAAGCATTCTGTTACTTGTGTAGATATAGATGATAAAAAAGTTGCTTTAATGAAGGCTGGGATCTCCCCTATCTATGAACCAGGCCTTGAAGAATTACTTGCTAAAAATATAGAAAGATTGAATTTTACAACTGAGTTTAAAGAAGCATATAAAGATGCAGATGTTATTTTCATCGGTGTTGGAACCCCAGAAAAAAGGGATGGTTCTGCTAATTTAAGTTATGTATATGGTGTAGTTGAGCAAATTGCTGGGAGTATTGAGAAAGATTGTGTAGTAGTTGTTAAATCTACAGTACCAATTGGTACCAATGATAAGATTGAAGAAATGATTAAATCTAAATTAGTACACGATGTAAATGTATATGTAGCTTCTAATCCTGAGTTTTTGGCACAAGGTACTGCTGTTAGGGATACACTACATGCCTCAAGAATTGTCTTAGGAGTAGAAGAACCATATGCAGGAGAAGTATTAAAAGAGGTTTACAAGGATTTTGACGCACCGATTGTGGTTACAAATAGGAAAAGTGCTGAGATGATCAAGTATGCTTCCAATGACTTTCTTGCCTTAAAAATATCATTTATTAATGAAATAGCAAACCTTTGTGAAATCATTGGAGCTGATATAGAAGATGTTGCTCGTGGAATGGGATACGACGGTCGAATAGGGAATCGTTTCCTAAATGCTGGTATAGGTTATGGTGGTTCTTGTTTCCCAAAAGATACAAAAGCGCTTCACTGGCTAGCAAACTTCCATGATAATGAAATAAAGACTATTAAGGCAGCAATTGATGTGAATGAAAATCAAAAGCTTAAATTGATAAAAAAATCCCGCAAGTATTTTGATAGTTTCAAAGGGTTGAATGTAGCTGTTCTAGGTTTAACTTTCAAACCAGGAACTGACGATTTAAGGGAAGCACCAACACTCGTGAATATCCCAATTATGCTTGAGGATGGCGCAAATATAAAAGCTTGGGATCCTGTAGGTGTAGATAACTTTAAGAAAATATATCCAGATGAAATTACTTACTGCAATACGATAGAAGATACCATTAATGAGGCTGACGTATGTTTCATCTTTACAGAATGGGATGAAGTCAAAGAATTTGACTTAACAAAATACAATAAACTAATGAGAACACCAATCATTCTTGATGGAAGAAACTGTTATGATCTGGTAAGCGTTAAAAAGGTAAACCTGACTTATGATTCCATTGGTAGAGAAACTGTAAATAATTTAGAATACTCTCTTGCATAGTATAGTAGCAAATTTAAGTATGATAAATCGACTCAGGTCCAAGTGACCTGTTTTTTTAATGGAGGGACATTATGAAGCTTGTATTATTATCCGGAGGATCGGGTAAGCGACTTTGGCCATTATCAAATGATACAAGATCCAAGCAGTTTTTAAAAGTATTAGAAAGTAATAATGAAGAAAAGCAATCAATGGTTCAGCGTGTATGGGGTCAACTGGAAACAGTCGGTCTTGCTGATTCTTCTGTCATTGCTACTTCTAAAATGCAAAGAGATATGATTCATAGACAATTAGGAAGTGATGTACCTTTAATTATTGAGCCTGAACGTCGCGATACTTTCCCGGCTATTGCATTAGCTGCTTCTTATCTTTATTCTATTCAAAATGTATCAGAAGATGAAGTAGTTGTGGTATTACCCGTTGATCCTTATGTTGAGGATGGCTTTTTTGAAAAAGTAAAAGAAATTGAGAATGTTTTACTAGATTCTAAAGCAGATTTGGCATTGGTCGGTGTGAAACCAACTTATCCGTCCGCTAAATATGGCTACATTGTTCCAAAGGATACTGTAACAGGTGATTCCTATTTTACAGTGAATCATTTTACTGAGAAGCCAAGTGAAGAAAAGGCACAAACTCTTATTGACTTGAATGCACTTTGGAATTGTGGGGTATTTGCATTTAAATTAAAGTACTTACTTGATATTTTGATAGAAAAAGATTTACCACTTCATTATGATAAACTATCACTCCAGTATAAAAATCTGCCTAAGATTAGTTTTGATTATGAAGTAGTAGAGAAGGCGAATCATATTGTGGCACTTCCTTATGATGGTTATTGGAAGGATCTTGGAACTTGGAATACGTTAACAGAGGAAATGGCTACTTGCCAAATTGGTAAGGGTGTATTAAGTGATGATTCGCAAAATACCCATTTGATAAACGAGCTTGATATTCCTGTTACCGTTATAGGCGTAAAAGATCTTGTCGTTGCTGCAAGTCCTGATGGAATCCTAGTTGCGGATAAAGCTTCAAGCCCGAGAATTAAGGAATTGATTAGCGGATTTGAACAGCCTCCCATGTATGAAGAGCGAATTTGGGGCTGGTCACGTGTGCTTGATTATGCGAAATATGATGACGGAAATGAAATGGTAACCAAACGGATTTGTATTCATAAAGGAAAGAATTCAAGCTATCATTATCACAATTTACGTGATGAAGTTTGGACCATTGTCCGCGGAGAAGGCGAATTGGCTTTGGATGACTATATAACTCGGGTAAAAGCCGGGGATATCATTCACCTTCCAGCAGGGAAGAAACACGGTATTAAAGCATTTTCTGAGTTGGAATTTGTTGAAGTTCAAACAGGTATGGGTATAAGTGATGAAGACTTTACTCGTTTGTATTTTGAATGGGATGATGTCATTAACCACTTCCAAAAATCAAAAGCTAAAGTGATCTTATAAATTGAAGAGGGATAGGCGGTTGTAATATGATGCCTATAGATAGAACACTTGAAAAAGAGTGTTTCTTCTATAGATATTTTTTATATACTTTAACTCTTAAGATATGGGGGAATTTAATTGGCTATTTTAGTCACAGGTGGAGCAGGATATATTGGTAGTCATACATGCGTAGAATTGTTGAATAATGGTTATGAATTAATTGTTATTGATAATTTTTCTAATAGTAATTCCGAGTCTTTAAGGAGAATAAAAGATATAACCAATAAAGAATTTTATTTTTACGAGATTGACCTTCTGGACAAAAGTGCTCTTGAGGAAGTATTTGCAACTAATAATATTGAAGCAGTTATCCATTTTGCGGGTTTAAAGGCAGTTGGAGAATCGGTTTCGATTCCACTACATTACTATCATAATAATATCACTGGGACAATAATTCTGGCTGATGTTATGGGGAAATATGGTGTAAAAAATTTAGTGTTTAGTTCGTCTGCTACTGTATATGGCATGCCTGAAAGTGTTCCGATTTCAGAAGATTTTCCGCTTAGTGCAACCAATCCATATGGACGAACTAAGCTTATGATTGAAGATATATTACAAGATTTGTATGTTTCTGATAATAACTGGAGCATTGCGTTATTGCGTTACTTTAATCCAATTGGTGCCCATGAAAGTGGTATGATTGGAGAAGACCCAAATGGAATCCCCAATAATTTAATGCCATTTGTATCTCAAGTAGCTGTAGGCAAGTTAGACGAACTAAAAGTGTTTGGAAGTGATTACCCAACAGTGGATGGTACTGGAGTAAGAGATTATATCCATGTGCTAGACCTTGCAAATGGACATTTAAAGGCACTTGAAAAGGTTATGTACTCTAACGGTGTGGAAGCATATAATTTAGGAACAGGTACTGGATATAGTGTATTAGAGCTTGTTTCTGCCTTTGAACAAGAATCAGGTATAAAGATATCGTATCGATTAGTTGATAGGAGACCAGGAGATGTTGCAATTTGTTATGCAGATTCTTCCAAAGCTAACACCAAGTTAGGGTGGTCTGCTCAAAGAGGAATTAAAGAGATGTGCCGTGATACATGGAATTGGCAGAAGAAGAATCCTAATGGTTATTCAAATTAATTAATTGGTTAAAGGAGAGAATAAATGTTCTTTTCCTTTTTTGTTTTGAGGTGGAGAATTGTGAAAACCATTGCCTATTATATATCTGATTATGGATATGGGCATGCTTCAAGAAGTATAGCTATTATCAGGAAACTTCTTAAAGAACCTGAATTGAAAATTATTGTCTGTAATTCCTTTGCGCTCTCTTTTATCAAGGAATCTTTACTTTCAGAGCGTGTTAGTTATAGAAACATTAAAACAGATGTGGGGTACTTTCTTGAAAAGGATTCAATTTTTCCAGATAAAACACAATTACTGAAGGAGTATAAATGTTTCGTATCAAATTTGGAAGAATATAATCAACATGAAAGAGAGTTCTTGAAACTAAGTAATGTTGATTTAGTGGTATCAGATATATCTCCCTTGCCGTTTGGTGCTGCTGAAAGTTTGGGTATTCCTTCTGTAGGATTGTCGAATTTTACTTGGTTTTCTGCCTACCAGGACTTAATTGATGATAGAGAGTTAGTTCCATTTAAAGAAGCGTATAATAAAATGTCTTACTATTTTTCTTTAGCTGGAAGTCAGGAACAATGGAGCATTAAAACAAATGAATATGGATTTTTTTCTCGAGAAATAGATATAAATGAGGTTAATATTATCAGAAATCTTGTTAATCCTGAGGGAAATCAGCAAATTGTATTTTTAGGCTTAGGAATGAAAATAGATGTAGGAATACTAGAACGATTACCTATATGGGAAAGTCCAAATTGTGTTTTTCTAGTATCTTCAAATGTACATGTAGAACGTCCTAAAGTATTCCAAATACCGAAGAGTTATTTGGAATCACAGAACTATATCGCAGCATCTGATTTAGTGATTTCAAAAGCTGGTTGGGGAATGATAGGAGAGGCAGTAAGTGCCAATATACCACTATTGATTCTTAATAGACCATCGATGAAGGAAGACCAAAATACGATCCATTATTTAAAACAACACCATTTGTGTCAAACGATAGAATGGGATGATTTTGGCGATTATCAAGTTGATCCACGAGTGATTGAAAAATTAAAAAGGTATGGGCATGATAGTAATCATCAAAATGAAGCTGAGAAGATTTCAAAGGATTTACTGGAGTTAATGGGATTCACTAGTAATGAAATTTCTTAATATGATTTTGGGGGAGGGTAGCTAATGGGAAAGAGGAAATGGTGGATAGTGGCAGCGATTACTTGGATGGTATCCATCTTCTTCTTTACACAGCTGCCCTACTTCACCGGGCAGAACACTGCAAAAGTAATTCGAAAGGCCGTCATAAATGAAACTAAGACTATCGTGGCTCAGAGTGATAACCCTGTTGATATAAATGAGCTAAACCTAATTGTAAGAAAAGTTACACATATTATTGTCTTTGGGATTCTAGCATTCTTACTGTTTAAATCACTTGAAACCTTTCGGTCTTCATATATCCTTGCATGGCTCCTAACTGTTCTTTATGCTCTATCGGATGAATGGCATCAGTCTTTTATGCCGGGAAGGGTGGCAGCGTACAGGGATGTATTATTTGATTCCATAGGGGCGGTGATTGGACTATTAATTAGTTATCTTATTATTAGACGCAAGAAAGAGAAAAACGGGAGCTAGGAACTATTAAATAATTTTTAAATACTATATAACTTAATTTCTGCAAGTTAGACTGGTCCTAAGCAACAAAATATTGTCAGAGGAAATACCGAATGGGATTACTATTAGTAGATTCTCATTTAATTGTTGATTGGACAATGGGAAAACTATGATGGCTTTTCATAAAGCGTTATGGTGACCGAAAGATTTGGGACAAGTATAGTCCGCTAAGAGGGGATTTTTCATCGACAAGATTTTTAATAGTTAACAGTTAAAGGTCCTTGTCTTAAAAGGGTGTAAGGGATTTTTAATCAAACGTCTAAGTGGTATTTTACATAGTAGAAGTTGGTGTGTGAATGTGTATTTTCCTAGTTTTTATTGTCAGTTTTGGAGGAAATATTCAAAAAACTTAACTTTTTCAGACAATTACTCCCCTAGATAAGTGAGATGGGACTTGACCTCGACAAAAAATTTCTCAGAAAACAACTCAGAGTTCGTTTTTCAAAAGGGTTTAAGGTAGTTTTAATCCATATCCAAACAGTGGGAGAACTCCATTCTAACACTCTTTATGTATCTAACAACCTATCAATCTTCGATAAAACTCGATGAGTGACACCAGGCAACGTTTCTAAGGTATTGAATTATGAATGATCCCTTCTCAAATAATGAGATGGGATTATTTTTTGGATTCCCTTAACAATTCTTAAACTTTAACTGAATGACTAGGAGAAATGTACTAAAATTGAAGTAAGGGTTGCATATAAATCTTAATCAACGGAGGATGGGGATGAGGATTATAGATAAAATCAAAAATATATTGATAAGACTCTTTTACGAGGAGGCAGGTGAAATATCAGAAGAAGCCTATGAGACTGTTCAAAAAAGCGACCGTTCGTTAATCAATTTGCTGGGTTTCTTATTTATTTTCAATACAATAATCATTATTATTTTATTCTTTACGGGCCAGTTTACCATTTATAATTTTTTTGAAATGGGATTATTGGCAGTCACCATTGTAATAGGATTTTTTGCATGGTTATTAGGTATAGCAGACAAAAACCTCGGTCCTAAAAATTAGGGAAGGGTTTAAATGACTATAGGGACAGAGCCCTGGTTCTTTTTTTATTGATTATGATAGGGTCCTAATAATATAAAAATGAGAATGTAGTTATACGTTAAAGGGGAATAAAAAATGGAACTCAGTAAGAATAAACCTTGTGCATGCGGCTCAGGTAAAAAATTTAAAATATGCTGTATGGGGAAGGACATTGTAAAGATAAAGAAATTCAATTTCAATCAACCTTCTATAAATAGAAGTTCTCAAAGTAATCGAACGCATAATCTCATACATGAATTTACATTTGAACCTATTTTTCAAGATGAAATGGCCATGCCCCATCATCCAATTCCAAAAGGGTTACGCTCTTTTTGCATTTATAGATTGGAGCAAATCATAAGAGAATTAGAAAATAGTAATCCTAATGACCGATTATTAAAAGCCTATTATGGGGAACTGTATTGGTTGTTCTATAAGAATATGAATCTGATAGAAAATAAAATAAACGAAATTAAAAGTGTCTCAACTATAGAGGTATTTATGGAATTTGAAAGCGAGGGTTTGACAGATATCGAACAACAAATTGTTTTGGATAGAACTGTTAGTTCTTCATTACTCGATTATGCATACGGTACTTTAGATTTTGGGGCATTTAAAATTGTAGCTTCTTTTTGTAAACAAATTTTATTACAGGGTTTATCCGACGATAGGAATGTAGGTTTAGTACAATTAAAGATTGATACGGGTGATGAGTTGGTAGGCTGGGAGTTTGTTGAATCTAAAAGAAAGAGTTCCAGAATACATTACGAATTTGTTAGTATGGATGCATTGGATAACGAATACAAAAAGTTGAAAGTGAGTTTATCGGGATTTTCAGATGCGTCCCTAAAAACAATTGCTACAGCACTAACTCAAGAAGATGCACTAAAAAAATCCAAAGACCTCATATCCTATGTGGGCTTAGTCATGAATTATTTTGGTGTACTCGAACAAGAATTACGGAATATCGTTTACAAGCATAATAATAAACTCACAAAGAAGCGAATGATGTGGCGAGACCTTGCGCAATACTTTAAAGAAAATACTTTCCCTATTTTAACTAAGTTTATGCCTGAGGTTGGGAAAGAATTAGAAGACTTTAACGAAATGCGTAATCATTCAGCTCATGGTGAGTTTATAACGTATGAAGAGTTTACGAAATTGAAAGCATTTATTTTTAAAAATCGAGCTTTTGAATATATGAGTTGGGAATTAAATGGAGAGATTCCAAAACGCAAACAAATGGGCGTGATTGAATCTCATGTTACTTATGATGAAGGAGAACTACAAGTTGATATGGACTCTTTTAATAAAAGTATTGATGAGATAAAAAATATAGATGTTATAGAGCCAACCATGCATCCAGGAATGAAAGACACTTTGGAATCAATAAAAAAAGGGGAAGCCGTTTTAACCGCGGATTACGATGGTGGTAAAATACTTTTTCAAAAAACAATAAATGGATTATATAAAGCTACCAAGTTAAATTCCTTAAATCGTGAAATTGGCAGAAAAATATTAAAAGAAAATGAATTAGTTATGATGTTTGAGAAAGGATCGTATATTGGGCCGAATTAAGAACCATGGGGACGGTTCTTTTAGGGGTCAATCGGAAGTTTTACGCGTGAAAAGGCCCGACTAAAAATTGCGTTGCGACCTTAAAAGTAGACACTATAAAACCGGATTTATAAAAAGGAATCAGTGATAATTAAATTACTCTGGTTCCTTTTCTCCTTCCCATCTTTTTGCAGTGTCTCAGAACCCTGGGAGCCTGTCAAGAAAGGCACTTGACTACCAGATTCAGGTGCCAGGCACCATCCAGCGAATTTCCAGTTTATCTGTATGCAGAATTCCCACACAGATAAAAAGATAGTTACTTACACCTGAAGGTGCTTACGGACACTTAAATGTATCACGAATGGCATCGTTCTTATCACCCGATGACAAAAGCGTGCCAATAAACGATAGAGTGCTTACCACTACACTTTTTGTATAATTAGAGAGCACACCTTCGGGGACATTGGGGTCAGACCCTACTCAACTAAAGTTTAAAGTGTTAAAGTGTTAAATCTTATTTAATGGTCTGGTCCCACACAACTTTAACATATATATTGACCATTTAGCTTAGACTGTCATGCAGAATTTATTGTGTCAAATCATTATAAATAGGACTTATAATAGGTCTTATTAGGATAATATGAATATGGAATGCCAGTTCATCGAGATGAGGGAAAAAGATGATAGTCATTGAAAATGATTGGTTGAAGGTTGAAATTGCCAGACACGGAGCAGAAGTACGTAAAGTGACCCATAAGAAAAATAAGCTGGATTATATGTGGACAGGGGATGAGGCATACTGGGGACGGGTCTCGCCTGTCTTATTTCCGATTGTGGGACGTTTAAAGGAAGACCACTATCAACTGGATGGTCAGACCTACAATATGTCGCAGCATGGCTTTTTGCGTGATATTGAATTCGATGTGGCTGAGCAGACACCAACAACCGTTTCTTTTGTGTTTGAGTCTCTAGGACGCTTCATTCATGTGTATCCTTACGAATTTACAGCGATGATCCAATATCGTCTCATGGAGGACTTGCTGATGGTTCAATGGCAAATCCTGAATGTAAACAAGGAAGAGATGTATTTTTCAATTGGTGCACATCCTGCATTTAAGGTTCCACTAGTAGAAAATGAAACCATTGAAGATTACCATTTGAACTTTACACCTGCCGCAAATAAGAATGTTATGGAATATGAGTTAAACAATTCCCTCATTCATGAGAAAGGGACAGTGAATGATCTTTCAAAGATTCAACTCAAAAATTCTCTATTTGCCAATGATGCTCTTATTTACAGCAATATCGATAAAGTCAAATTGGTATCTAATCAATCAGGTCATGGTGTAGAAGTACTATTACAAGGTTTTCCTTTTGTTGGGATTTGGTCGAAATATATGGAAACAGATGGGACGATCGCTCCGTTTGTTTGCATTGAGCCTTGGTACGGCATCGCAGATAAATATGATACGACAGGAAACATAAAGGGGAAGTTTGGAGTGAATAAGCTTGGAGCCGGAGAGACTTTCCAGGCCGAATATATAATCAAGTTTATTTAAAGGGGGCAAGGGGGACGGTTATTTAAGGGGAAAATCGGAAGTTTTGCGCGTAAAAAGGCCCAACTAGCGGAAAGGAGCTAGTTGGGCTTTGATGTTTTCTGTGGGCAGGATCTTTGCGCAAAATTTTTGATTGCACTAGAAAAATGAAGTCGCGATTGTAATTACCGGTACCTGTCACTGCCCGATTTATGTCGGGATTGGTCAGAAATGGCAAGCTCGTGTCGTTCAAGTTCATAAAACTTTAGTTGTCCATGATTCTACGTCCCAAATATCTGTTACCACGTCTTGGTAAAACTCAGGTTCATGAGAGATAAGGAGCATGCTTCCCTTATACGATTTCAAAGCTCGTTTAAGCTCAGCTTTTGCATCTATATCCAAATGGTTGGTTGGCTCATCGAAAATAAGGATATTGCTTTCTTGGTTAAGGAGCTTGCATAACCGGACTTTCGATTTTTCTCCACCACTTAAAACCGATATTTTACTTTCAATGTGTTTTCTAGTTAAACCACATCTTGCAAGAGCAGCGCGTACCTGTCCTTGGCTTAAATGAGGAAACTCATTTGATATTTCTTCGATGCACGTGTTTTGATTTTCCGTTTTCACTTCTTGTTCAAAATAGCCAATATACTGGTGTTCACCACGTTCAAGTGTACCAGAAAGGGATCTTATTTCTCCAAGCATGCTACGAAGGAGTGTCGTCTTACCGATCCCATTGGCACCAACTAAGGCCACTTTTTGTCCACGCTCTATATAAAGATTTAACGGTTTTGATAGCGGTTCTTCGTAACCAATGACAAATTCTTTTGTCTCAAAAATTAATTTACCAGAGGTTCTTGCTTCTTTAAAGTTGAAATCAGGTTTTGGTCGTTCCTGTGCTAATTCAATAACATCCATTTTATCGAGTTTTTTCTGTCTGGACATGGCCAGGCTACTAGTAGAGGCCCTTGCTTTATTACGGGCTACAAAATCCTTTAAATTAGAAATCTCTGATTGTTGTCGCTTAAAAGCAGCTTCAACTTGTATTTTTTTAGCTTCATAGACAATAAGGAAATTGTTGTAATCACCGATGTAGCGATTTAATTCTTTATTTTCCAAATGGTAGATGACATTTACTACGCTATTGAGAAATGGCATGTCATGAGAAATCAATAAAAAGGCATTCTCGTATTCTTGTAGGTAACGTCTTAACCACTCAATGTGTTGTTCGTCTAAATAGTTTGTAGGCTCATCTAAAAGAAGAATATCTGGCTTCTCCAGTAAAAGCTTGGCTAATAAAACCTTTGTTCTTTGCCCACCGCTTAAATCATGAACATCTTTTCCTAATCCTACATCATCAAGACCAAGTCCCCGTGCCACTTCTTCTACTTTAGAATCAATAATATAAAAATCATTATTTGTTAATATTTCTTGTAATGTACCAACTTCATCTAACAACTTTTCCATTTCTTCAGGAGTAACGTCAGCTAATTTTTCATAAATGGTATTAATATTCGATTCGACGTCAAAGAGATATTGAAAAGCCGTATTTAGTACGTCACGGATTGTCAATCCCTGTTGCAGTACAGTGTGTTGATCAAGATAACCAACTCGTTGATTCTTAGCCCACTCTATTTTTCCATCATCAGGCTGAAGTTGTCCTGTAATGATATTCATAAACGTCGATTTACCTTCACCGTTTGCCCCAATTAAAGCGATATGTTCTCCTTTTAACAAGCGGAAGGAAACATTATCAAAGATCGTACGATCGCCAAATCCGTGGTTTAGGTCTTTAACCGTTAATATACTCATCTATTCGACCTCATTTAAATTTCATTTTATTTTGTTTAGGAAATATCTTTATATTTATTCACTGAATTGTTAGAAGTCAGTATTAGACTATAACACAGATAATGGAAAAGTTGAATGGTGCAAATTGTAAATCCATTGATCTTACTTGAAAGGGAATTAACTGATAGCTCTATAAAAGAGACAGTGAAAAAATTCGGTGCCTGTCACCACACGGATTTCGTCGAAGATTGATAGCCTGTTAGGAAAGAGTACTGAAATCAAACAGAGTGCCAGGCACAATCTAACGTACCATCCAAAGGTTTTCCTTGGGGTGGTATTGTTTTGTTGTTTAACCTATCAGCACAGGGGCCATTCAGAAAATAATTAAACTACATATACAATATAAAAATGGGTAGCCCTTTCAAGGGCTACCCACCTTACTTAAGTGAATTTTGATAGGGTTATAGAGTACATACGGCCAAATTTAATAAGTTATTTGGTTGAACTCCATCAGGAACAGTTTTTAAATATTTGTGGCCATATTGGCTTTTGGCAACTATAACATCAACTGTTCTTCCTCCTACACTTACATAAAAGGCCCATTTCCCGTCCTCAATACCTTGGATGGCACTCTCTTGTGTAATTCTCCATCTAGTTCCATCAGCATTTTTCCCACCAACATGCGTTATTCTTTCATGAGGATTTGATCGATTAATAGTTTTGAAAACCACCCCCTGCGGCAGCTTAGGGATGGTTTCTCTAAATGCCAAGTATTACTCATTGGACAATTTTAAATGGCAATATCTTTTCCTGCCTTTTCAAACTAGCCAATCATTTCTGTCTGATTTTCCTCATGATGATCTTCAACTTCTTTAATAAATTCGGAAGCCTTTATTTCAAATGCGGCAGCAATTGCGAATATGGTTTCAAGACTGGGCTTTTTTAGATTTCTCTCAAGCATACTGATATAGGTTCGCGTGGTTGAACTGCGAAAGGACAATTCCTCTTGTGAGATACACTTTTCCACTCTGCGTTTTTTTAAAACGATACCAATATAAAGGGGATTATGATTTACCAAATGAGATTCTCCTTCTATCGTCAAATTATTGATCTTCATAGGTGATGATTAGGCTGCGGTTTCCTCTAATTCAATATAATTGTAACTACCGGTATCATCTTTAGAAAAACTGAGTCCTTTTTTTGGTTTGAGGTGAAAAGTCATAGAAGTAGGGTGGTTGCCTCGTTGAGATGTGATTTGCTTTAATTGATTGGCGATTTGCAGTTTGTTATTAAATGAGAAGAGTTTTGAATCGACCAAAATCGTATGTCCATTGCTAAGTTCAATGATGGTTTTATTACCGGATGCTTTGGTATTTACAATATGGTCGGGGTTAAACCATATACAATCATCTTTCACGGGTGACTTAGTGGGAAAGAGACATATGCCTAGATATGGATTAACCATGATTGGACACATCATCCGATTACCGAGTATAGACCTAGTCCCTCTGATGGCTCCTTTTAAATCATATCCTATGCAATTTAATGAATCGTTAATGATCTGTAGGCACGATCTGTCTACCAGAAAGGATTTTTCTTGCGTTACCATTCTTGCACATAACTTCCCGCGCTGATCATATTCTCCCATCATAAAAGCCAAATCGTTATCAATAAATTTGTAATCAAGATCAATCATTTTTCTCAACTGTTTTCCCCAACCTCTCCTATTTATCTCCTGAAACAATTTCTCTTACATATCTATTACACCGTTAAATAGCTCCTCATTCCATATACCATAGTATACAAATATTGTCATATTATTGAACTTTGTGTCATATGGAGCGTAGACGATGAGGCAACACCAGGGGAAGGTTCTGGCAGCTTTTTAATTGGTGGGAGTAGGTAATCTTGTCCTTAATCGAGTAATTTTAACGCGGTAAAGTGTGGCGAAAGATGAAGAGAAAATCAGTGAACTGGTACCATCCAATGATTTTCTTTGAAATTAGATACAGAAAAAGGCGTAGAAGATTACCTTTACGCTTTTTTTATTGTTAATCGGTTATAAACTTGTAGCGTAAAACAGTTGCTAGACCTGCACCATCCTTGAATTCGCCCTTTTAAATCAATGTCTTCAATTCTTCCATTGGTAGCGTATGTAGATTAAGCTGCTCGCTATTTTCTAATCTTTGTTCGGATGGAATTAAACCGGTTGCGGCAAATAAAAAGATTTCTTCTGTTGTGGAGCCTGTAGAGGAAACTTTAAATTTCGGTGTGAGTCCCCCGCTCAACTAAAGTTTAAAAGCTTGAATGTATAAAAGTAATAATGGTGGAGAGAAATGTTGAGAACTGGGAACAGAATGTAGTAGAAGTCCTCTATTTTACGCTTATGAACATAAATCTACAAATTGATAAAAAATATACCAATAAAAACTAAAACACTGTCGAAAATTTACCATAATTAGACAAAGAAACCAATTGAATGGAAAATATTATAGGGGTAGCATTAAAGTAGTAGTATTTACTTATTTATGAATTGTCTTTAACCCTACTTTCATATTAATATTATCCTCTGTTAATTTGTCAGTCTAGTAAAATAGTAGTATGTAAATTGACTTGTATTGAATCCTTTCACTGTATTCTTGAATGATTACACATTTATCAAAGATGAGGAGGTTAGAATGGGCTTGAGAGTGATAATTGTATTTGTGGTTACCATTATATGTATGATTTCAATTGTCATCAAATCGTCTGGAGTCTCACAGTTCTATGCTGATAGGGATGTCTCCATGCAGATTGCAGATTCAAAGAATGCTTTTATTGTATTACCCGAGTTAATAAACTTAAATATTGATGTTTTGAAATTATCTACTAACTATTACTCAAAAGAGATGAAATTTCAAAGAACAGAAGAAACAATGGCCATCACGGATGTAGATCATAACCTAACCATTAAAAATAATATGGACCAACCAATATACCTGGAACAAATATTTTTGGAAAATTTAGATTTCCAGTTACTGAAGGATGCGATTTTATTGGACATAGGTGAAAATACGAAAGTGGATTTAACTAACGGAACGGATGGAAATGGCTTTATGATTCCCAATGATTTAACAACGGAATCAAATGCAACGTTTTACTTCAGGTGGAACAATGGTAATATGGCTGTTCAAAAAAATGTACTAGTAAATATGACAATCAATGAAGAGGCGGAAGATCAAATTGAAGGGGAAAAGCAATAATATCATTAATGAGACGGAGGTGAAAAAAGTGTCCAAGGGTTTAAAAATGGCCTTCAAGCTAAAAAATAAAAAACAAAAGAAGTATATTTACAGTATTTTAGTAGGTCTAAGCGTGTTAACAACAGGTCTATTTTTTTATATATTATTGCTTCCAGAGGAGACCACAGAAACCAACACCGAAAATAATATTATCCAAGAAACCGTCTTTAGCTTTAAAGCAGATGTAGAGCCATTTGTCTTACATCCAGAAGGTGGAATCATTAATGTTGAAAATGGAAGTTTCACGAAAGTTACAAATGATTTAATTGTACATATTAATTCTAATATAATATCGGATAAACCTATCAAGGTAAAAGGTTCAAAAGAAGTAGGTTTAAACTTGATTGCAGCTGACCTTTGGCATAAGCAAATGATATTGGGCAAAGAAGATAGTTTTGAATTAGAAGGAACAAGTATAAATTTAATGGATGAAGACTACCCAATTAATTTAAAACAATTGGTGAGCTTAATGAATGAGGTAGAAGAAAGTATAAATATTATTCCCGCAAATTATATCTTTGAAATTATGCCTATGATTACGGGAAAAGTCATATATAACGATAAGGAAATACCTATCGATCATAATGCACACACAAATATTGAGTATTCAAAAGTACAGATTACTGTAGGTAATGAGACAAGCTTTAAAACAACAACACCTATCTTAAGTAAATCCCCCAAACAGCTTGTATTTTATTTTTTTGGCATGGAAGTATCTTTGTTTTTAGTAAAAGTTGCCTCTGTAGTTATATATCTGGTTTTATTAGCAGCAGGACTCAAATTTATCCATCAATTTAAGGCGAACGATCCTATCATCAGTTCGGAGAAAGAGAAAATTGATAAGAAATATAAAGCTAGAATGGTTACTGTATTACAGTCAGGTATTACAACCATTGATAGCAATAAGAGAGCCGTGGTTGATTCCTTCTCATCGTTATTGAAAATCTCAGATGAGAAGGATGCTTTGATTTTTACTTTCGAGGATAGTGACAGAGGTATAAAAGTTTATTATGTGATTGATGAAGGGTATCTCTTTATTTATCAAACAAGCATTTCCAACCCCTATGCAGGAAGGGGTTATTCTCATGCTTAGTTATATTCTGAAGAAGTCAGGTATCCATGAATTTGAATCTGAGCATCAGAGGGTATTCCATACATTTAGATATTTTTCTTGGTTCTTCACATCGATATTTTATCTTTTGGGGGATCCGCCGTCACACTGGATATTTAAGCTCGTTGTTATAGTACTTTTATATATCTCGGTTGTGATAATTACGAAGGTATATAAGGGATACGAAATCAATTCAAAGAGTTCAAAAGGGTTTGTGATTTTTGAAACAGTTGGAATCATATTTATGTTATTACCGACTGGGGGGTTAAATAGCCCATTTGTTTGGTATGCATTAAATCCTATTTTAATATCAATTGGTTTTTCATCATCGTATTTTTGCTGGTTGAATTTATTTGGCTATTTATCTATTTCCGCCGGCATCTCATATTTATTTTTTAATGAAAAAGGCATGAAGTTATTAGAGGTTTTATCTACGCATTCACAGTTAATTTTAATATTTATCCTTATCACACTTGCTGTCCAATTAATGACAGGGTTAACTAATAAATTGAAGAGTCAGAGAAATGAGTCATTACAGGCAAATATCCTTTTGAAGCAGAGTAATAAAAGGACGCAAGAAACAATGGAACATATTATGTCGCTTTATCAGGTTGTTGAGGCCTTAGCTACCCAGCATAATCCGAGAGATGTATATCAAACTTTTGTAGATTATACCGCTAAGCTTACAAGATCAGATTTTGTATTTTACTGGATTGAATTGGACGAGGAAAATGAGGAGATGCAATATACAACGGGTGTTCTTTCAACTACTATCAAAGGGGCTCTTATGAATCGTCTTAGTGATTTATGGAAGGATAATTTGCATTTAGATAATAAAGTAGAGCTGGATATAGGTGATTATCGATTTATTGTAGTCATTGTAAAGTCCTTATCAAAGGAATATGGGATGATTGGAATCAGAATAGATAACATTAAATCAGATATAGTTGAATATGGCCAGCAACTTGAATTTGTTTCAGATTTAAGCGCAATCATACTTGAACGGTTTCATTTTGAAGATATGACCGAAAGATTAATGATTGTTGAGGAACAGAATCGGATCGCTAATGAGATGCATGATAGTGTTACACAAAGACTTTTTGGCATGTCATATTCTGTCCAATATGTAATTGATAATTGGAAAAACATGACTACTACTCAAATGCAGGAGAGGTTATTGCTAATACAAGATTCTGCTAGAGTAGCCATGAAAGAATTAAGATCTACTATATATAGGCTAAGCTCGAGAAAAGAAGGGCGCAGTAGCTTTCAAGAAGATACTGTTAGTTACCTTAATAACATCTCTAAATTAAACGACATAGCCATTGATTTTGATTTCAAGGGGGACGAACAATTACTCGGTATTTCCGAAAAGAGAGGGTTATATCGAATAATTTGTGAGGCAACTGGTAATGCCATCCGCCATGGGAAATGTACTCTTTTATTTATTCGGCTAACTATAGGGAATTTAAGCACGGTGCTAAGTATTTCGGATAACGGTAAAGGCTTTGATGCAACTAATTATGAAATAAAAAAAGGCTATGGGTTAGGATTGGAAAATATGAATAGATTAGCGAATGAAATGGGAGGTAAGTTTGAAATTCATAGTGAAATGGATGTTTCGACTGTGGTCTCGGTAACCATACCAAATGGGAAGGCGAATAGTAAAATCATAAATGAGAAGGGAGCATAGTTAATATGAATATTGTAATAGTTGAAGACCATCCTCTAGTGGTCCAAGGACTTGTTTCTGTACTCACCCTAGAGTGTGATTTTGAAATAAAAGGAGTTTGTAGCAACACGTTGGAAGGGATTGAGCTGATACGTACGAAACATCCCGATATCGTCTTGATTGATTTAAGGCTGGGAAAAGAGTCTGGATTAGACATTATCCGTGCAGTTAAGGAACTGAATATAGATAGTAAATTTATCATTCTAACTTCATCTGTTTCCTATTTAGATTTTATGATGGCTGAGGAACTTGGCGCAGAAGGATATGTCCTAAAGGAATCATTACCGGAAGAACTTATATATGCTATACGCGTAGTAGGTCGTGGAAGAAAGTATTATGACCCAGAACTACTTGATTACAAGCTAAAAAAGGATGAAAACAATTATAATGACAAACTGACATCTAGGGAATGGGAAGTTTTAAGAAAGCTAAGCCTGGGATTAAATAATCAGCAAATCGCCAATAAATTGTTCATATCTGAGAATACGGTAAAGAAGCATATGAGCCAAATCCTTGCGAAGCTCGGTTTGCATGATCGTACACAAGCGGCACTTTATGTTAAAAATCTAGAAATTGTCAAGCATTAATCACCTATTTGTAAACCGTTCCAGGAATGTCAGTATGTCCTTCTGCCAAATTATGCGGGCAATACTACTTAAGTAGTATTAGAGGATTACACTATTGTTCCAATAGAAGTACCATGCAGTATGATGTTACCCCTCGTAGTTTTTTATACAATTTATTTGTAAAGTAAATCTAATTCGGGGGAGGAAGTAAAAATGAAAAAGAAAGGTTTTGTAGGATTTTTGCTACTTATTGTAGCGGCTCTAACAGCAGCGATGGGAACAGGAGCGATTGATGTATTCAATGCAGATCGTTCTTCTAGCATGGGGGTTGTAACAGATTCGAAAGCACTTGTGGCGTTAAGTGGTGATGGCTTGTATGCAAAAGAAGCTGGAGATGGGAAGTTGACTCTTAATTTCAAGAATACTTCTAGTGGTGGGGAAGGTTTTAACCCTCAGGCAAAATCAGAATTTCATGACGTATTCACAGTAACGAATAAAAGTGAAAAGTCCATTTACGTTTGGTTAGAAGCGGATGGCTGGAGTTCACAACATAATGCGGGTCTTCAATATAGAATTGCTGATACTGATGGTGTCGTTACGAACGTAAAAGCTTGGTACGGAAACACTCAACCTAATGGCAAAAACCTTTTAGATAGCACTGGTATGAACTTCGTAAATGGTGTAGGAAAGAACGCTTATGTATTACTTGCCCCAGGCCAAAGCTTTGATGTAAATGTGTATGTCAATACTAAATTAGGAAACGGTTATGGCAGTCCAGGAAAGGACTGGAGCCATACTGTAAAAGTTAATGCTGGTACGACTGCTCCAGTACAGCCATAATTAGAAAGCTAGTCTAAAAAAATCGAATAAACTGATATGGAACTTTTGGTCATACTTTGACCTGAAGTTCCTTATTTTCATTTGAGGTGGGAATTTGGATAAACTAACGAATGTAATAGGCAAAGCATTTTATGTATTCTTTATCTTAGGACTTATATTTATCATAACCTCACGATTTATTGGAAGTGAACTGCCTATTACCCTTGGGTATGTTTATTCAGAAAGTATGGAGCCCACCATAATGACTAATGATGGATATATTTTAATTTCTACCAGGGAATACAGGGTAAATGACATTATTACATTTAAACCAAAGTTCTTAAAGCAACCCTATGTTACACATAGAATAGTAGAGGTTAAGGAAAATCATACATTTATAACACAAGGTGATAACAATCCCGCTACAGACCAAAAGGTTGGAGAACCCTTTGTTGAGCAAAGTCAAATAATAGGGAAAGTATTTACAATCAACGGAAGTCCCATTATCATACCGCGTTTGGGTACAATTTCTGAGAAATTTAACATATTCATATTCATATTCATTTCAATGGTTGTAGTACTATTCTTGATTGGATATTTGTTTAAAGGCTTTTCCAAAAAAACTAAACATTATAAAGGCAAAAAAGGCAAACGTATACGTATCATACATATTTCTACTTTTTTTGATCCTGTATTTATAGCGTGCTGTGCAATATTACTTCTGAATGCTGTTTTTGTTGGAGTTACCGTAAAAAGCTCTAATTCTGATCATATTTCTTTTATTGTTGTAAGTACAAAGGGACTTTCATCTCCTACACTGGGAGAGGAATTTACCAAAGAAATAAGCCTTGAAAATAAAACGTGGATGCCTTTTCTAGTTTTTTTGGAACCAGAAAATAAAGGTATTGTGACTAATCCACCTATACTCAATTTTATGTCAAATCAGCATTACGATTACAACACGACGATTATCGCACCACAGAAAGTGGGAGCTTATACAGAAACGATTCATAAAGTTGCCTACCCAGATGTTTTACCTGATAAATGGATAGTTACTATGTATTCAAAGCATAAACTGTTACCATTATTCGTAATTTTTCTCCCCGGACTCGTGTTGAATATTGGCTTGTATTTATGGTGGATAAAACGGACTCGATTAGGAAGAAGAAAGGTATACAAATGGCTAATACCGTTTAGGAAATATCTGAGGGCTTAGAATTAACCACAGTGGACGGTTCAATATTGTGGAGTGGGTGAATACGCCGCTGCCGGTATGGCAGAGGCGTTTTTATTTTCTAATAGAATTGGAGAATCTTCTGTTGATTAATCTGTCAGTAGCACTTCATCAAGTATGAGTAGATCGACTTTCAAATGCGACTCCCTAGGCCGCGCAGACGACGGGTATGAACTGAGGATCCTTCGCGCATTTCGGGACAACTTGCTTGTCAAACAGGATGATGGTAAGGAGTACTATCGTATAGCACCTGTTCTTGTAAATCGTATCCATACAAAGGTGGACAGGAACGCAATTTACTCACGAATTTGGAAGGATTACCTGAAAGAATGTTTACTGGCCATTCAAAACGGCAACTATCGGCGATGTAAAGAAATCTATTGCAGAATGGTAGAAGATTTGAAGTTTAGATATCTTTAGGTCACACCAGTAGGGTATTCCTTTTATGGAATGCCCTGTTTTTCGCTGTTTGACGCTATATGGTGAACTGTCCTTTACGGAATATGTTTTACCAGCCATCACAAAATGAGGTCGATATTGATTATTATTTGGGAGTTACAAAAAGCCATGGTTGAACCGCGAGGACCATAACCGATGCTGCCAGTCCGTTAGCAAGGCGATATACAGGAAACATAATAACTTGATAAATCCATCGACAAGAATCTGCTCAATTTCAGCCAGAATCTCTTGATTTATCTGCGTTGATGACTGCTTTACACAAACGTTTGATTAGCATCGTAACGTGTCGCTTTGTGGGGATTACCAGTTTTTATGGATTTTTATTCTAGACCATTGTCAAAGACTGGGACGTATCATCGACAAGAAATTTTCTACTGAACTGACATGAGTTCGTTTAACAAAAGGGATTTCCCGAATCTAATCAAACGTTTGTGTAGTTATTTTCGTGCTAACTAAACGTTTGATTAGATTCATCCTATTTGTTGTTAACTGGGGATTTGTTTGCTGAAGAAGAGGCGAGATTTGTCGAGAGAGAGGATAGGTGGAAAGGAGTGTAAAGTCTCACTGTATGGATGGGTGCTGGTTTAGTAAAAAATGGTGCCGATTATTTTTGGGTTGGATTGCGGGAGGTTTTGAGAATTACACAAAGAGGAATCTTACCAATTGCGTAAAAAGAAAGAGCAGGCAGAACCTGCTCCTTTACTGTTGCACTTTAAAATTACCAAAATAGTGGGGATACTTACTGACAATTTCCTCATATTTTCCTGCCTTGAATGAAATCCCTTTTCCAATTCGAGCAACGAGCATGAACGTGTCCATTATCCCATCCATATAAACAAATTCATCCGTTTTCAATTCCTTTTTGCAAAAAATACAATGGGGCACGACTTTTTCTATACTGTTTCTCATAAATCATCTCACCCACAACTATTCATGTAAGCGTTAAATAATCCTATCATGTCATAAAGAATACACAATTTAATAACTACTTCGCCTTATGACTTCAACGGTTTTGGGGCTTGTGATTTCTGTTTGATTTTGATCATGATGATCTTCAATTTCCTTAATAAATTCGGAAGCCTTTATTTCAAATGCGGCAGCAATCGCGAAGATGGTTTCAAGACTGGGCTTTTTTTTATTTCTCTTAAGCATACTAATATAGGGTCGTGTGGTTGAACTGCGAAAGGACAATTCCTCTTGTGAGATACACTTTTCCACTCTACGCTTTTATAATGATACCAACATAAATGGGCTTATGATTAGTCAAATGGGTTTCTCCTTATATTGTCAAATTATTGATTTTCCTAGGCGATGATTAGGCTGCAGTTTTCTCTAATTCAATAAAATTGTAAATGCCGGTATCATTTTTAGTAAAATTGAGTCCTTTTTTGGGTTTGAGGTAAAGAGTCATAGAAGTAGGGTGGTTGCCTCGTTGTGATGAGAGCTGCTTTAACTGAATGGCGATTTCTATTTTGTTATTAAAAGAGAAGAGTTTTGAATCGACCAAAATGGTATGGCCATTGCTTAATTCGATGATGGTTTTCGTACCAGCTGCTTTGGTTTTAACAATATGGTCGGGGTTAAACCAAATACAATCTTCCTTTTGAGGTGACTTAGTGGGAAAGAGACATACGCATTGGTAAGGATTCACCACGATGGGACACATGTGCCGGTCCAATAGTAAATCGTAAGATTTGCTTTCCAGGAGACCATAGATATTTCCACCGACACGATTCTACCCAATTTCTACTAGAATCTCTTGATTTATCTACGGTGGTGCCGGTTTTACACAAACGATTAATTGGCATCGTAACGTGTCGCTCTGTGTAGATTACTAGTTATTATGGATTTTTACTGTGGATCATTATCAAAGGCTTTGGCGTTTCATCGACAAAAAATCTTCTGCTAAACTGCCATAGGTTCGTTTACCAAAAGGGGATTCCCATATCTAATCAAACGTTTGTGTAGGAATTTTTGTGTTAACCAAACGTTTGATTAGATCCCCGTCATCAGCTGGTAACTAGAGATTGGCGGTAATTAGGCGAAGCGAAGCTTGTCGAGATAGGGTATAGGTAGAAAAGAGTGTAAAGACTCCCTACCTTCATTCCGCTGCATGAAGCCAATCATAGTTCAAGACTTCTCCACTAGGAAGCACCTTTCGAAATGGCCGGCTATCCGTTTGTTTTTCGAAAAGTTTTTCTAAATAGAATTCTTTTAGTTTGTTGGTTAAGATTCCATAAAAGAAAGCGATTGGTTTTACGATTTGTTTGGTGGATTTTAGTTTTCGAATCAGCTGCTTCAAGGACTGAATGGCAATCGCAAGTATTTCCTCTGTATCCTGAACACAGTCAAATCGAAAAGCAGCGATATGAACCATACGCCAATATTCCTCAATTGTCTTTGCGTCAGAGAAGAAGTACTTTATGATTTGAACAAATGCTTGGGGAACTTTATCACTAACAAAAGTATGATCTAATTCAATCGGTGCTTCGTTACGTTTATTATTCTTTTTATTATTAGTTTTTAAAGGAATACTAGTTTCTTTTTGGTGGTTCAATTTTTCTGGTTTGGGTGGTTCACTTTTTGGAAAACGATTAAAACAATATAGATTGCTAGACTGTGAACCATTTTTCCGTTCGGTTTCATGGATGGTGATGATTCCCAATTCTTTCGCTTTCAGGGTCATTCGTTTAAATGTTGAGCGAGAGATTCCGTTCCCCTGATATTCCTCATTAATGGCTTTTAATACCGTACCAATCTTTGCATTCGAAACGCCAGGGACCTTAGCTGAAAAACGAACCAGCCGTTTCAACGCGACTAATTCTCCTTTTGAGAAATCCTCCTTCTTTACCGCTAACCACATCTCGATATGTGTATTAAACTCCTTAAGACTCGTAAACTGAGAATACTGTTCAAATCCTTCAATCTTGCCTGATTTTAAATTCATTATAATGCACCACCCTTTCTACCCTCTATATAGGTTTGAAGTGGGCAAAAGGACATGGTGGTTTGGGGGAAGTTGTTACGAAATTGTGTATGTTAACCCCGAAAATGAAAATGTTTATAAAAAGCGTAAATTATCGGATGTTTTTTAAAATTTTTCGGATAGTTTAAAAAATGGAAACCCTTACAATAGAGAATGTAAGCGATTTATTTTCTTAAGGGGGAAACAAAACAATGAAGAAGCTAGGCATATTAGTCGTAGGCTTGTTATTACTATTTTTAACCGCATGTGGCGGTGGAGAAGAGAAGTCTTCTGGAGAAGGTAAGGTTACCGAACTTACCGTTTGGAATGACTGGACTGAAAATCGTCCGGAATATAAGGTTTATAAAGATATCATTGCTCAATTCAATGAAGAAAACAAAGATAGTATCCACGTTAAAATTGAAAGTATTCCTCATGATCAATATGAAACAAAGCTAAGAACACAGGCAGCAGGAAAGCAATTGCCGGATATGTTCCGCGTGTGGCCTGGTGCACGTATTCAGCCTCTAGTTGAAGGAAAGGTGTTACTTCCTTTAAATGAAATTCTTGATACGTGGGAAGGGAAAATTCCGGAAGGTATCCTGAAGGATTATGCAGTCGACGGAAAGCAGTACGCGATTCCTGCAAACATTAGTGAAACTAGCTTGATTTACTATCATAAAGATGCAGTGAAAAAAGCAGGATTTGAAGATTTTCCAAAAACGTATGATGAGTTAAAAGATCTAATCAAGGCATTAAATGACCAAAAGGTAACACCAATTGCATTAGGGAATAAATCCATTTGGCCTCTACAATCCGTTTATATTTCAACCATTGCAGATCGTTTTACAGGCAGTGAATTCTTACCAAACACTTTGAGTGGTAAAGGGTCCTTTACGGATGAGAACTTTGTAAAAGCATTATCCGTAATTGAAGACTTGGCGAAGCTTAAAGCATTTAATGAAGATTTCAATACTATTGATGAAGCACAATCTAGAACAATATTTAATAGTGGAAAAGCTGCCATGCACTTCGCAGGTTCTTGGGCAATTGGACCAATCCTAGAAGGTGTAGAAAATATTGATAATATCGGCGTTGCTCCGTTCCCAAGCTTTGGCGGAGAAGGAGATACTGCAAAAATTTCTGGTGCAGCGGGTGGCGGTATCGCTCTAAATGCTGAGCTATCTGGTAAGAAAAAAGAAGCAGCATTAAAATTCTTAGAGTACTTCTATGATGATGAGTTGTACCAAGGATTAGCTAAGTCTAATATCGTTGTTCCAGTACAAGTTGAAATGGATGATAGCATTCCTGAAATTTACAAAACAGCTAACGGATTTGCACAAGGCGGTTTAGCACCAGTGTATGATGCAACGTTAACACCTGAGTTAACAGACATGATTAACAATGGCTTACAATCCATCACGATTGGTGAAAAAACACCGAAGCAATTAGCAGAAGAAATGCAGAAGGAAAACGAAAAAGGAAAGAAATAATCTTTTAAAATACAGGTTGCCTCTTTCATGGCAACCTGTCATTTCATAGGGGAGATAAATATGCAACTAACTGGGAAAAGTAAAGCGGCTCTTATTATCGGTTTACTGCCGGCATTTTTGATTTATACCGTTTTTGCTATCTATCCGATTATCCAATCGTTTTATTATTCCTTTATGGAATGGGACGGTTTTTCAGAAATGGAATTTATCGGTTTGCAAAACTTTGAGAATCTTTTTCAAGATTCATTATTTTGGAATTCAGTAGGTAATAACATTTTTGTGGTCATCGCCTCTGTCTTTGGACAGATTCCGATTGCTTTATTTATTGCTCTGTTGTTAAATCGAAAAATTAAAGGTTTAAAGATTTTTAGAACCATTGGTTTTCTGCCCGTAGTCTTATCGACGGTTGTAATCTCGCTAACATGGAGCCTGATTTATAATACGAAGGATGGAATGATTAACGAAATTCTAAGGGCTGTTGGGTTAGATTTTTTGGCACAAAACTGGTTAGGTGATACAAAGTGGTCGATGGTGGCTGTGTGTATTACAGTCATTTGGCAATTCGTTGGGCTCTATTTAATTATTTTCCTAGCTGCCTTGCAAAATATACCGGAAGAAGTAAAGGAAGCGGCAAAAATTGATGGTGCTTCAGAATGGATGACGACATGGAAAATAACCATCCCTATGATTTGGGATACCATCATTGTTGCGATTATATTGTGTATTTCCGGTAGTTTAAGGACGTTTGATTTGATTTATGTCATGACGCATGGTGGACCATCCCATTCTACTGACGTGATGGCGTTGTATATGTTCAATGAGACATTTTCGAATCTGAAATATGGTTACGGCAGTGCGATATCGGTATTTATTTTCTTCTTCAGTCTCCTATTGATTGGATTTGTAAAAAAAATTCTAGGTCAAAAATTTATATGATGGGGAGGGGTACTCAAATGGAAACAACGATTAAGAAAACAACACAATCTGCATTGCCGCTGCATCAAAGTACAAGGAAAATGAGTGTGAAAAATACCCTCATATATGCAGTCTTGATTATTTTTTCGGTGATCAATGTTTATCCTATTATTTGGATGATTATTAACTCTTTTAAGTCAGAAAAAGAATTTGCGGTGAATCAATTTGGTTTACCAAAGACTTTGGTTATTGATAATTATATAGAAGCGTGGGGCACAGCAAATTTAGGTGTTCTTTTTAAAAATAGTATTTTTATTTGTTTACTCGCAACAGTGCTCACTGTGTTGATCGGAGCGTTAGCATCTTATTTTCTAGCAAGAATTGAATTTAAGTTTAAGAACGCCCTGTATACCTTCTTTATTTTCGGGATGTTAATTCCGATTCACGCTACACTTGTTCCAATGTTTATTTTATTGAAAAACTTGGGGTTATTAAATAATCCAATTACCTTGTTATTTCCTTACATTGCCTTCCATTTACCCATTACGATATTTATTCTAACCAGTTTTATGAAGGCGTTTCCGAAAGATATTGAAGAATCGGCGATTATCGATGGTTGCGGGATTTTCCGGATTTTCTGGTCGATTATTTTGCCGATGTCCCGTCCGGCGCTTGCTACCGTTATCATTTTGAACTTTATTTATAACTGGAATGAGTTCTCGTTTGCTCTCGTATTACTAAATGATCCAGCCCTTCAAACATTACCGTTAGGTCTTGCAAGTTTTGCTGGTCAGTTTACCGTTAATTATGGAGCGCAGATGGCAGGGTTAACGATGTCGATGATTCCTATTATCATTTTCTATTTATTCTTAGAAAAAGAAATTGTAAATGGTATGACAGCCGGGGCCGTAAAAGGATAAACTAAATGGTATAAAATTAAAAGGCTGATGTGCAATGATCCGAAATTGGGGATTAAAAAATAAGTTTGTTACCGTATTCTTACTCTTGATTACCTTACCAACCTTGATTATAGGCTGTGTAATTTACTATCAAACCACAACCATTTTTAAGCAGCAGGCTGAAAACAATGCAGTTGGTAAACTTGAAAAAAATGAAGATAACTTAACTTCCATCATCCGTGGGATTGAGAATATGTCTTCTTATATGATTTATGAAAAAAACTTCCGAACGTTTTTTACCGCTACGGAGGAGAATCTTAATCAAGCAGAGTATAAAGAGGCAGTTGCAGGGATTAATGGTTATTTCACCTTTCAGCTTATGAGTCATAGCTATATTGATTCTATTCTATTAATCGCGAATGATGGACATGTTTTAGAGATTGGCAACCGGGTAATTGGTGATGAAGTTAGATTGAATCAAGTCGCCAAAGATCTAGAAGGCGCTCCCTATTGGAGCAATACCTATAGAGTGGTTGAAAATGGGGCTGCAAAAAAGAATGTTGTTAGTTTAACAAGGGTTATTAATGATATTAACCATATCAACGAACCTATCGGAATGGTGAGAATTCGCCTAGACCAATCTAAGCTTTATAAGACAATTGAAAATAATACGATGAACCAACCTGGTGATTATTTTGTATTGAACAAAAAAGGAGAAGTTGTCCTGCACCAGGATCCTTCATTAGCTGGCACGCCCTTTCCTGATCCAAAAATAACGGATTGGATTGTAAACAGCAAGAGTAGAACGTTGAAAGCCGAGGCCAATCAAAGTGACTATTTAGTTGTTAAAAGGGCAATCGCCGGAACAGATTGGGTTTCAATTGCGATGGTGAATGAAGGAGAAGTGGTTAAGAGTTTATATAATGTCCGCGGCTTGTTTGTTTTTATGTTTTTTCTTTTAGTAGTGCTTGGAGCAATTGCTTTTATAGGATTTTACCAATCTTTTATCCGAAGGATCGTGGAACTGACGAAGCAAACCAAGCAACTTGGAGAAGGGGATTTTACTGCTAATGTTCCTGTCTCCTCACAAGACGAGATTGGAAAGTTAGGACTCCGCTTTAACCAAATGGTCACGACGATACAGAAGTATATTAATCAAGAATATAAGTTAAAGATCAAACAGCGTGAATCGGAATTGAAGGCTCTTCAAAGCCAGATTGATCCACACTTTTTGTACAACACGCTGGATATGATTCGGTGGACAGCACGGTTAGAAAAAGCAATGGAAACAGGTCAGTTAATTGAGCGATTGTCAAAAATATTCCGTATGAATTTAAATATGGGAAAAATGTGGGTGAAGGTAGAGGAAGAGGTCCAGTATATTCAAAATTACTTGGAGTTACAAAAGAGCCGCATCGGCAATCGTTTGAATTATAGTATTTTTTACGATGATCAAATAAAAGATATCTATATTATTAAGCAAATTTTACAGCCATTAGTAGAAAATAGTATTCTTCATGGATTTGATGATTTGCCTAGACAAGGCGTTATCCGGATTCGATTGTTTAAGGTAGAGAAGGAAATTTGGATGGATGTCATCGACAATGGCTGGGGATTTCCGAATGAGAAACAGGAACAAGACCCGAATCGTAAAAGTGGTTATGCCCTACCTAATCTCATCGACCGTTTAGAGTTTGCCTTTGGTGAAGAGGCAAAGTTCGAGGTGGTAGATTCTCTAGTGGGAACATGGATCCGTCTAAAGCTTCCGATATCCGAGAATGATAATAGTAATCTAATTTCAAATGAGACAGGTGAGTAGTATGCCTTTTAAAATGCTAATCGTTGATGATGAACCGATTATTTGTCGTGGTTTGCAACAGACAATTCCGTGGGACGAATATATGGTGGAAGTCGTTGACCTTGCGTACGACGGGGCGGAGGCTATTCAAAAGATTAAAGAACATGGTGATATAGATTTAGTAGTAACCGATGTCAGAATGCCGAATGTCGATGGCTTGAGATTGTCCGCATTCCTTGCAGAGAACTATCCTGATATTCGGACGATTATCATAAGTGGGTATGACGATTTTAAATATGCGCAACAGGCCATTCAATTAGGTGTAAAGGAATACTTATTGAAGCCGGTAGATGTAAATGAGCTTTTACGAGTCATCACGAAACTTACGAGTGCCATACAAGAGGAACAAATAGCAGCTAAGCAAATTTATCAGATGAATTTACAAAATGCTATCTTTCATCAAGTTTTAGATTTACCTGATACCATTCCGAACCACTCGAGTTTATTCGCCAATGTGCGTATTTATCCCTTTGTTTCTATGTTAAAAGAGTATAAGAATAAAACAAAAGATTTATCTGAGGAAGAGCTGCAAAGCCTGAAAGCAGATTGGGAACAGCTAGTGGAAAATTCCTTGAAGAGTCAGGGGTATGAAAGTGTATCGGTTTTTACAAGTAAAAATGTATTGTTAACTTGTGTAACAAATGGTCAGTCTGCTCTTACTCCTGAAAACTTGAGTTTTCCAGAGTTGAATTGTGTTTTTAATGAAATCGACATAACAATAGGTCAGCTGAAAGAGGTCTATCAGAAATTATATGAAGATACTCAATATCTTCCTTTTAGTAAACAAGGGTTTGTTGTCAGTCCTGTAAGTGAATCATCGGCTTTTAACCCAAAAGGCAGTGACTGGTTAATTGAAAGGGCAGAACAATATATTAGGTCCTATTATGAGTCACCGATCAAGGCACATGAGGTGGCGGACTATATTAATATCTCTCCTAATTATTTCAGCTCACTATTTAGACAAAAAACGGGCAAGAGCTTTAATGATTATATTAATACCTTACGTGTTGAGGCAGCAAAACAGCTTCTTGAAGAAACGCCTTTTAATGTAAATGAAATTGCTGAAAAGGTGGGCTATCGAGAATATAAGTATTTTGTAGATGTTTTTAAAAAATTTACTGGCTATACTCCAACAAAGTATAGAAACATAACAGCAAATAATATTCATTAATCATAAAAGATTCTTATTGAACCGGAGGTAATTACGATGCAAAAGACAATCAATGTACCGAAGGACTTTTTCCTTGGAGCAGCCGTGTCGGCTTGGCAAACTGAGGGATGGTCAGGAAAAAAAGAGACACAGGATTCCTTTCTTGACCTGTGGTATAAAGAGAATAAAAATGTTTGGCATAATGGGTATGGTCCTGCTGTAGCAACTGATTTTAAAAATAGATATAAAGAAGATATTGGCTATATGAAACAAATCGGTTTGCAAAACTTTAGGACGTCTATTAACTGGTCTCGTTTTTTACTAGATTATGAAAATGCTGTGGTAGATGAGGAATATGCTAGTTATATAGATGATATGATCAATGAGTTAATTAAGAATAACGTGGAGCCGATGATTTGTCTTGAGCATTACGAGCTTCCTGCTGAATTATTTAAGCAATATGGCGGGTGGGGTTCGAAGCATGTCGTGGATCTATTCGTTAAATATGCGGAGAAAGCTTTTGAACGTTATGGTGATCGCGTTAAGCATTGGTTTACGTTTAATGAGCCGATTGTGATTCAAACGCGTGTTTATTTAGATGCAGTTCGTTATCCATTTGAACAAAATACTCAAAAATGGATGCAATGGAATTTTAATAAAAACTTAGCGACGGCTAAAGTTATTCGTTTATTTAAACAAATGGGCTTAAAAGATAAATATGGAGCAAAGATTGGTAACATCATCAATCCAGAGGTAGCCTATGCGCGTTCATCTGCTGAACATGATCAAAAGGCAGCCCGAATCTTTGATTTATTTTACAACAGAATTTTCTTAGATCCTTCGATTAAAGGGGAATTCCCTGCAGAATTAATAGAATTAATGAATAAACATGATATTGCATTTGAAGCAACAGAAAAGGAATTGCAAATCATTAAAGAGAACACCGTCGATTATGTGGGATTGAACATCTATTTCCCATATCGAGTAAAAGCTCGTTCATCGGCATGGAATGAAGAGACACCTTTCCATCCTTCCTATTATTATGAAAGCTTTGATTTACCAGGCAGAAAAATGAATCCACACCGCGGCTGGGAAATCTACCCTCAAGTGATGTATGATATCGCCATGCGGATGAAAGAAGAGTACGGAAATATCGAATGGTTTATAGCCGAAAATGGAATGGGTGTTGAAAATGAATACCGATTTAAAAATGAAGAGGGCATGATCCAAGACGATTACCGGATTGAATTTATTAGTGAGCATTTAAAGTGGTTATTAAAGGGTGTTGAAGAGGGCTCCAATTGTACAGGTTATATGCTTTGGGCCTTTAGCGACAATGTGTCTCCGATGAATGCCTTTAAGAATCGATATGGCTTGGTAGAAATTAACCTCGAAGAAAATCGAAACCGAGCTTTAAAAAAATCTGCCTATTGGCTAAAGCAAGTCATCGAAACCAAACAATTCGATGCAGAGGATGAAAACATATATAAATAGGCTGTTTAAAAAAGCTAATTTTTGTATGGGCACTCTGTTGATTGGAGTGGAAGGCACGAAGAATCCTGCGGGAGGACTGGGCTGGTGAGACCCCTAAAACGGTAAAAAGAAGTGAGAGCGGACACTCATTAAAGGTTCGGCGGAATTATGGTAACAATCCGAGGCGGATAGTGCCCGTAAATTCGGTTCGGCGGAAATACGGTAACAA
>NZ_JBALNQ010000008.1:88911-200293 GCF_036961885.1 Neobacillus niacini
GCAGATAGTGCCCGTAAATCGGGTTCGGCGGAAATACGGTAACAACTTCAAATATTTTAGATTTCTTCCTTTTTCTAGTTTGTAAAGTTTTCAGTGCCCTCCGCTTCAGCGCCGAGGAGGCTCACTGGACCGCCCTAAGGTGCGCGAAGGCCTGGAGCGGAAATCAACAGACAAGTTTCAAATAGCATAAATAAAAGTTTTGCTAGCTAGGGGCGTTTCAAGATGAGTAGATATTTAGCTTTTGATATCGGCGGAACATTTATTAAATACGGCTTAGTCACTGAAAATGCTGAGATCCTTGAGAACAATAAAGTAAAAACACCAGGTACATTAGACGAACTGCTATCGATTATTAAAAACCTTATCGTCACGTATTCGGATGTAAAAGGAATCGCGATTAGTTCACCTGGTGCTGTTTCGGATGAAGGTGTGATTTCTGGTTCAAGTGCCATCCGTTATTTACATGGACCAAATATTAAAAATTTGGTTAAAGAGCTAACTTCACTACCGGTTTACTTAGAAAATGATGCGAATTGTGCGGGCTATGCTGAGTTATGGAATGGTGCAGCTAAGGGAAAAAAAGATGTGCTTGTCATGGTGATTGGAACCGGTATTGGTGGATCGGTGTTTAAAAACGGTCAATTACATAAAGGAGCCCATCTCCATGGCGGTGAATTTGGTTATATGCTGGTAACAAGTGATGTTCAAGATAGCAATGACGTTTGGAGCAGGGTGGCTTCAACGGCTGCACTGGTAAGAGAGGTAGCTAAAAGAAAGCAAATCAGTGCCGAGTCTATTTCTGGTGAACAAATATTTCAGCTGGCAGAATCAGGTGATAAAGATTGTATTGAAGCAATTAATCGATTCTATCATTTATTAGCAGTAGGGATTTATAATTTACAGTACATTTACGATCCTGAGGTAATCGTCATTGGCGGTGGCATCAGTGCAAGAGACGAACTCATAGATGGAATCAATGAGAAGCTAGATCATATTTTAGCAAGAGTGGACCTTGCTAAAATAAAACCGGAAATCGTAGCTTGTAAGTATCGTCAAAATGCCAACTTATTAGGGGCCGTTTACGGTGCTATGCACACTGAATTAAAATAGATTCATAGATAAAACCGCTTACTTAAGACTGGGCAAGTACCGATTAGTAGAGCACATTCTACAGTGACCTATCCAGCAGACTATTTTAAAAAGATAAGAAAGTATAAAATTTGTCACAGCCACAGACCTTTGTCTGTGGTTTTTTTGTATGGAGACAAATATTTTAAAACGTCCGAGTGTCCCAAATTTACGCATATATTGGCGTTTAGGTTAATAGAATGAACAGTGAACAAGCTTGTTTTAAGTCGTAATGATTTTGCAGGAGGACATTCATTCTTTTTGGATGTTAGTGAGCTCTTTATTATAAAAAAGTAACAAGGAGGGTGACATGATTAAGGTAAGGAATCTTGTTAAGTCTTTTGGGTCCCAAACTGTATTAAATGGGATTGAGCTTACCGTTTCAGAGAAAGAGGTTGTCGTGATTATTGGTGCTAGTGGTTCAGGGAAAAGTACCTTGCTGCGGTGTCTTAATTTTTTGGAGATTTTTGATCAAGGTGAAATTATCCTTATGGGGGAAAAGATCATCCCCAACCACACCAATCTTAATAAAGTACGAGAAGAGGTGGGAATGGTTTTTCAGCATTTTAACCTTTTCCCACACAAGAATGTGTTGGAGAATGTGATGGAAGCACCTTTATATGTGAAAAAAATGGACAAGGCAGAGGCTGAACAAAAGGCTATGATTTTGCTCAAGAAGGTTGGGCTAACGGATAAAGCCTTCGCCTATCCGAAAAATCTATCTGGCGGTCAAAAGCAACGCGTTGCTATTGCTCGTTCCCTTGCCATGGAGCCACGCATTATGCTATTTGATGAGCCAACCTCTGCGCTTGATCCGGAATTAGTCGGAGAAGTGCTTCAGGTTATGAAACAGTTGGCGTATGAGGGAATGACGATGATTGTGGTTACCCATGAAATGGGCTTTGCCAGGGAAGTAGCTGATCGGGTTGTGTTTATGGGAGAAGGAAAAATAGTAGAAGAAGCAGCACCCCATGAATTCTTTATGAATCCGCAAAACGAGAAAACCAAACAGTTTTTAACGAATATTCTTTAAAAAATGGAGGAGGTACTCATGAAAAAGAATGTATGGGTAGGATTGCTTGTTTCGCTGTCTTTGGTTTCATTCATCCTGACGGCCTGTGGTTCGTCAGAAAAAAGCGCTGGAACGTCAGCAGATAAAAAGGAATTTCAGTATGCCATGAGCGGATTATATAAACCGTTTAATTTTAAAGAGAATGGAAAATTAGAAGGTTTCGATGTGGAAATTGGCAAAGCCCTTGCGGAGAAAATGGGGATGAAGGCTGTCCCTGTGACAAACCCATGGGAAACGATTATTCAAGGGTTACAAGCGAAAAAGTATGATGCGATTATTGGCAGTATGACCGTAACGGATGAACGGAAAAAATCGGTCAATTTTACCAATACCTACTATCAATCTGGTGCACAGATTTTTGTCGCTGAAAATAAACAAGACATTAAATCAGCTGCGGACTTGAAAGGGAAGACGATCGGTGTTGTAAAGGCAAGTAATTACAAGGAATTGGCGCTGCAAAACACAGATAAGGACAAGGTGGTTGAGTATGACAGTGACATAACTGCCTTGATGGATTTGCCAACTGGGAGACTTGACGCGGTGATTACGGACCAAATGGTCGGATTTCCCATCATTAAAGAAGGCGCCATTAAGATAAAGGATGTGGGCGAACCGCTTTCTCAAGATGATCAAGCGATTGCGGTACGAAAAGAGGACAAGGAGCTGCTTGACAAATTAAATAAAGCTCTTGAGGAAATTATTAAGGATGGAACGTATGAGAAGATCAGTAACAAATGGTTTAACCGCAATATTTTAGGAGAGTAAGGGAGTCATTGCATGTCCTTGTCTTGGACCTTTTTGACTATGAACGGGAGGGGGTGTGGATCATCGTTCAAATTTTCTTAGACACCTACGAAGTATTTATTTATGCTGCCGTTCTTACCTTACGATTAACAATGACATCCTTACTAATTGGGATTATCATCGGGCTAATCATGGCGTTTTTTAGAATTTCAAAAAATAAATGGCTTAACAAAGTGGCAATGGTCTATATTGGCTTAATTCGTGGAACACCGTTAATTGTACAGATTGCCATTCTTTACTTCGGCATTGCTTCCATCATTACCTTGTCTCAGTTCTGGGCTGGAGCGTTGGCCTTAGCCATCCATAGTGGGGCTTATATCGCTGAGATTTTCCGTGGCTCCATTCAATCGATTGATCGGGGACAAATGGAGGCAGCCCAATCACTAGGTATGACGTATCCGCTTGCCATGCGAAGAATAGTTTTACCGCAAGCCTTTAAATTTTCAATTCCCTCATTGGGCAATCAATTTATTATCGGTTTAAAGGATTCATCTTTAGTGGCGTATGTCGGTATGGCTGATTTGTGGGGCTCTGGCTTAAGTGAAGCGGCGTCTAATTACCGGCAATTGGATACGTACATCGTGGTGGGATTCTACTATTTCATTCTCGTCATGCTATTTACGTATCTTCTTAGGAAATTGGAAACACGATTGGATATTGATTCGAGGAAAACGACATAAACTTTTTTAGGACATTGGGACATTGGGGTCAGACCCCCACTCTACTAAAGTTTAAAGCAGTGAAGAGAACCGGGTGCAAGGTACCATCCAGAGAATTTCCAGCAGTGTGGGGTATAGAGAGTATCACAAAAATTATCAAAAAACAGCTTAAAACCCCTGTCTTTAGATATGGGGATATAAGCTGTATTTTTTTGAAAAAGCCAAGGTTCCTACTATACTTTCTATCAAACTATTTGGTATAATGAAAGTATAAATAGAACATTTGTTCTTAGTTGGGAGGTGAACGAAATGTACAGTGCCTATAAAATTCAAATACATCCAGACCATGATTTGTTTGAATACTGTGATACTCTGTGTTTTAAGGCGAAAAATTTGTATAACATTACCAATTATTATATTAGACAGGTTTACAGCGCTCTAAAAAAGGAAACTAGAAATGAAAATCAACTTCAGGTTCTAATGGATATTGAATCACATTTACCTAAAATGAATGAGATTCGCCAGAAAAGCCATGAAAAAGCGAAGATGAAGCCCAAGAAAGTAAACAAAAATGGTAAAATAACTAATCCAATGTTGAAGCTATTTGAAATGCCTCATCTTGAGAAATCATTTATTGGATATGGCTTTGTAGAAGCCTTATTTAAAGTGATGAAACAAGTAGATTACACTTCTATGCCCTCCCAGTCCAATCAACAAACGATGAAAAAAGTTTATGACGATTGGAAAAGTTTCTTCGAAGCCTCTAAGAAATATAAAATCAATCCTGCTAGCTTTTCCGGTAAGCCAAAGATTCCAAAATACAAACAGAAGAATGGAAGAACCACATGTTATTTAACTAATCAAATAACCACGATTAAAGAAGGAAATGTTCTTAAATTTCCTGGAACTCATCTACAGTTAAAATTGGGAAAGATAGACCAATCTGAAGGAAAACTTCAACAGGTTCGAATTGTCCCCTCCTATGGTCGCTATGTTGTAGAAGTCATTTTTAAAGGTAAACAGGAAAAGGAAATTGAACGCTCTGACAAGCAATCTAATGAATTGATATTTGAGCCGAAACGAGTAATGGGTATTGATTTAGGCGTTGATAACCTGGCAACTATCGTCGATAATACGGGGCTAAAGCCTCTGCTTATCAAGGGCGCAAGGTTAAAATCGATCAATCAATACTATAACAAATTAAAGGCTACGTACACGAGTATCATTCGAAATGGCAAAGATCCAAATGAAGGGATATTTACCACGAACCGAATGATTTCGCTGGATCGAAAAAGAAATAATCGAGTCATGGACTTTTTGCATAAGGCTAGCGGTAAAGTGGTGGAAATTGCTCTAGAAAGAAACATCGATACGATTATCATTGGCAGGAATGTTGGCTGGAAAGTGGAGGTTGCTATGCAAAAGGCAAATAAGCAAACCTTCATCCAAATCCCCTATGTGACTTTCATTGAAATGGTTCGATACAAAGCCGAGCGCAAAGGTGTTCAGGTCATTGATAGGGAGGAGAGCTATACTTCCAAGTCCAGTTTCTTGAATCATGACCCCATCCCAACTTTTGGAGAAGAACACGAAACTACTTTTAGTGGGTATCGATGCACTAGAGCCTTTTACAAAATTAAGGGCTCAAAAGTTCTAATCCATGCGGATGTAAATGGCGCCTTTAATATCATTCGAAAACATGTAAAGAGTGCCTTTGAAGGACTTGAAAGAAATCAATTCCTTCAGGCTCCACAGAAAATCATCATCATGAAAAATGGATATGCAAAGCTGAAGGCTTCGGCCTGATGTACTAGCGGGACTTGTGGTAGCCCACGAATAGACAATGGTGCTTTTTTAGACTATTCTTTCGAAACCCCTAGCTTTAGCTATGGGGATACTCATCCCCAACCACACCAATCTTAATAAAGTACGAGAAAAGAACCGGGTGCCAGGTACCATCCAGAGAATTTCCAGCAGGGTGGGGTATAGAGAGTATCACAAAAATTATAGATTCAAACACCATTAGTTAGCACTAGGCCAATGTGAATAAAGAAAAAAGGAGATATAACTTGATAAAAGCTCCATTATAAAATGAAAAAGGGGCTTCCAAAGGTCAGTTACCTGACTTTTTGGACAGCCCCTTACAAAAATTCTCCTTTGTTGGAAATAAAACTCCCCCCACCGTTCGTTGAAAACTCTGGGGACTTTTTGAAAGATTACTTATGGGAAACAATAAACTCTGCATTTCCATGTAGTTCAAACTCTCCAGTACCAACCGGAAGAATGAAATGTGTTCCTATTTTCAGCGGATAACGTTCACCTGAATGAACAAGTGCACCGTCTCCTTTTATGACGCTTACGAGCAAGTAGCGGTCAGCAGATGAAAAAGTTGCTTTGCCATTGATCGTCCATTTGTAGACAGAGAAGAAATCAGATTCCACAAAAGTCGTTACCGTTGCATTTTCACGTTCCTCCACTATAGGGGTTACACCTGTTTCTTGGTGAGGAACCGTGGTGACATCAATGGCTTTTTCTAAATGGAGTTCACGTAAATTCCCCTCCGCATCCCTGCGGCCGTAGTCATATACCCGGTAGGTGGTGTCAGAGCTTTGCTGTGTTTCCAAGACAAGCGTACCTTCGCATAAAGCATGGATGGTCCCACTTGGAACATAGAAAAAGTCGCCTGGCTTTATTTTTACTTTACGCAGGAGCTCATTCCATTTTCCTTCATTCATTTGCTGGATTAATTCCGCTTTTGTTTTGGCATTGTGGCCGAAGATCATATCAGTGCCTTCCTTGCAGTCGAGGATATACCAGCATTCTGTTTTGCCTAACTCTCCATTTTCATGAATATTTGCATATTCATCCTCAGGGTGGACCTGAACGGATAAATCCGCATTGGCGTCAAGAATTTTCGTTAACAGGGGAAAAACCTCTTCTTTTGGGTTTCCAAATAACTCTGGCTGTTTTTTATAAAGCTCGTCCAATGACATCCCTGCATATGGTCCATTTTCTATAATCGATGGCCCATTGGGATGAGCAGAAATGGCCCAGCATTCCCCTGTTTGGTCGGTTGGAATGGCATAACCAAACTTTGTTGTTAAAGCAATTCCGCCCCAAATACGTTCTTTAAAAACTGGTTTTAAGAATAATGGTTGCAAAACGATAACCTCCGCTGATTATATAGTCTCTTGAAGTGCCTGCTGGGCAAGCATAAGTGATCCAGTAATCCCAGCATCATCGCCCAAGCCGGGACTAACTATATAGTCAGATAGCTCTGGTAAAATGACATAATCGGCAATGAATTCTTTTAAATGTTTATATATTGATGGAAATAATTGCTTTTGATGCATAATTCCGCCGCCAAGGATAATTTTTTTCGGAGAAAGAATCAACATATATTGCATAAGAGCTTGAGCAATATAATATCCTTGTAATTCCCATACTTCTAGCCTGTCCGCTAGGTTTACTCCCTTGGAGCCCCAACGTGCCTCAATTGCTGGGCCAGAAGCTAGACCTTCAAGGCAGTCGCCGTGATATGGACAGTTTCCTCGATATGTATCTTCCAGATGACGTCTTACAAGAATATGGCCCATTTCCGGATGGGATAATCCTTGAAGAAGTTTGCCCTGGACAACGGCTCCTGCCCCAATACCTGTTCCAATGGTTATGTATAAACAACTATCCAATCCCTTTGCTGCTCCATAAGTAGCCTCACCTAATGCAGCTGCGTTCACATCGGTATTAAAACCTATCGGTATGCCGAATTCGTTCTCTAACGTCCGTACGAACGGGTAATTACGCCAACCTGGTTTAGGTGTCGAAGTGATGTAGCCATATCTGGGACTTTCCTTATCCAGATTTAACGGACCGAAAGAACCCACTCCGATTGCCTTAATCTGGTTACCCTTAAAAAATTCAATAACCTTTGGCATTGTTTCCTCAGGGACAGTGGTTTGTATCTGAATTCGTTCTATGATTTTGCCTGTATCATCCCCGATCGCACAAAGAAACTTCGTACCGCCGGCTTCAACTGCACCTAACATCACGTACTACCACCTATCAATATACTTAATCTTCCTATTCATTATACTAAAGAAAGATTATATTTTAAATCCTTCCAGAGAATGTAAATAGGAAATTTGTAACTGATAGATTATCGTCACTTGGATCATTTTTGGAAATTCTTTGATGAAATCAATCTTTTGTTTTTTTATAGATTCCTATACAAGTTTGATGATGCGGAGGATAATGGAGAAGGTGGATAGTTTGAAATCTTAAAATTATTTTTGAGGGGTATAAACTAAAGTAAAATCCGAAGAAGTAGTTTTATCCAACCAAAGAGTGCTATCCATAGCGGGACACTTATTGAGACACCCCAGAGCAGCCCGTGAATAATATTACCTTGTTCTTCCATTAAAACCACTCCCTACAATATAGTTAAGATTACTGTTTATATTGTTTTGACTGATATCATTTAAAAGATATTGAATAGCGGTTATATTAATGGAGATACCCTAAGGTGATATATATTATTCATTCGTTGGATAAGAAAAATGTGGAAATGTGATTATACGTTAAAAATACCAAACATAGAGTGAGATTAAAGTGGAAAGTTGTCAGAACGATTAAATTTTATTTCGACAAAACTATATAAGATTTTAGTGTGCCTTGTGCAATGATCCTTTCACCCCCTCCATGCCCATTTATTTTTGTCTTAATTTAGTAAATATTGTCTGTTTTTGGTTTTTATTATTTATAAATGGTTAATAGTACTATTAACGGCAAGTAATTAATGATATAGTTAGCTTATAAATACATAGTTCGTACGAAAGGGCAAATCCATTGAAAAATGGTGTCGCAAAACTATAGGGGCTAACGTTCTTTGAAACTATGCCAGCCAGGTACCGAATATGATCACCTTCCTACGAATTAGTAAATAGCCATTAGGGGGTACTATTATGTTTATGTTTATTGCAGGTTTATTAGTCGGTTCTTTTTCGATGCTTACCATTATGAGTCTTATGGTTGCAGCAAAAAAGGGAGACCATCAGTTAGAAGCTTTTCGAAGTGAAAAGGCTTACCAAAACTGAGAACCTGTCACAAAGCGTATTTTCTTGAAATCATTATTTTTTTCATAGATTTAAAATTTTCTATATCGGTTAATAGATTAAAGAATAGGTTTATTGCACCCTTGCGGTGTAATAAACCTATTCTTTTTTATATTGATATATGATTTGTGACAATATAGTAGGTTTAAACACTAGGTTTGTTATTGATACTCTATATTTTTACCGGTATCGGGTTTCTTTTTTCAAACTTATAAATATAGTTAAATCCACAATCCTTCGCTATAGAAAGTGCATCTGTGAGGTTGGCACCAACAGACTCTGCTGCATGAGAGTCTGAACCAATCGTCAAAATTTCTCCGCCTAGCTCTTTATACAGTTGGATGACCTCGAGCGATGGTAATGTTTGTTGTAATCCTGTTCTAAGTCCAGAGGTATTAATTTCAATTCCTATATTTCTATCAATTGCTTTTTTAAAAATTTGCTCGATGATTTCTTGATATTGATGAAAATCATAAAGGCCATGTTCTTTATAGGCATAGCGCTTCATTAAATCGAAATGTGCGATTATATCTACATCAGCAGTAGATACCATGTGATATAGTTCATTAAAATACCGTTCATAGGCGGTTGGATGACCTTCTTTGAGGGCAAGGCGTAGCTTCTGGTTGTTGAGATTATGGACCGAGCCCAGGATGAAATCTAAGTTTAGTGGCTGCACTATTTCATCATATTGGTCTTTTAAAAGATGAGGCTCGCAAAGTTCAATGCCAGCTTTTACAATTAACTGGCTGTGAAATTGTTCCTGACAATACCGAATCTCATTTAAATATTTTTCAAAAACGATGTGACCATAGGTTGGTGCAATTGGATTAACGGAGAAATGCTCGGTAAAGCAAATCTCTTGAATCTCGTTTTCTATTGCTTTTTTACATACTTCTACCATACTAGCGGTGGAGTCAAAGGAATGATTGGTATGATGATGGTAATCCATTAAATACATACTTATTCACCAGCTCTTTTTTTAAAACTACTATAGTGAAATCATTCACAATTGTCTATAATGAAACAAAAATTTGTCTAATAACGAGATGGGCGCAATTTTGTCAGATTGTTCAAACATCAATTGTTCCCAATCACCGAACAACATGAAAGCGTTCTATTATATGATTACTTCAGGAGGTAGAGACCCGATGATGATTGATAAACGACCTGCACTTTTACTGAGGCATCTATTAAAAGTGAAGAATACTACCATGAATCAGGTCATGGATCAAACTCACTTAACCAAGCGACAGATATCCTATGACTTGGAGAAAGTCAACTATTGGTTGAAGGAGAAAACCCTTCCTGTGATTCCTTACAGGGGACATCAATTTATCGTGATGCCGGAAGAGGTAATCGACTATTTTCGGAAACAACGAATAGAAGTGAAGGAACGCGATTTTATTTTAACCGAAGAGGAACGTTTGATCTTCATCTACCTTTACCTTTTTATCCGGCAAGAGCCCATTTCGTCGGTCCATTTAACCCAGCTCCTGCAGGTAAGTAAGAACACAGTTATATCCGATGTGAAAAAGGCCAATGAAAGGAATCTCTCCTTCCTGGTTGAAATACGCTATTCCAGGCAAAAGGGCTATCATCTTTCAGGTGCAGAGTCGGATAAGCGGGTACTTGTCCAACATCATTTAGCTGAGTTGTTACGCATTCCGTATTATAAAGAACTAATCAACTATCTAGTAAGTGATCGGTCGGAGCAAATTGCTTTGAATACGATTCACGATACGCTTACTGAAATGGAAAAGCTGTTCGACCTCCATTTTGTCGAGGAACGATTGCATCATTTTACGTTTTTTCTTGTTTTCTATTATTACCGTTATAGGGAAAGAAAGTTTGTCAGGTTCCATCATGATGAAATCGAATTATTGAAAAAAGAACATATGTGGCGGGTGGCAAAAACATTATTTCAATCTATTCAGTTTGAGGAAGATGAAAATGAGCTATGCTATTTCACCACTCAATTGCTAGGTCTTTCATTAGGAAACCGCTCTGTTCTTGATGGAGGTCGGGACTTAATTTTTACATTATGTGAAAAGCTTGTATTTGATTTTGAAAACAAAGCAGCGATTGCTTTCGAAAAAAAGAACGAAGTCATTAACAGCTTATATCAGCATCTAAAGCCAGCTTATTTTCGAATGAAATATCGAATTCCGATTAATAATCCGCTGCTCGATCAAATCAAACGAGAACATCATGAGCTATATACGATCGTAAAGGAATTGCTCCAGCCGATTGGATCACTATTAAGTATAAAAATCCCAGAAGATGAAATTGGATTTATCACGATTCATTTTGGAGCAATGTTAGAAAAACCGAAGCAGGTAGTACCTAAAAAGAAACGAGCGATCGTGGTTTGTCCAAGTGGAATAAGCTCATCGTTGATGGTGAAACACCTGCTGGAATCGCTTTTCTCTGAAATTATCGTAGAAAAAACCCTGTCATTACAAGGCTATCAACAGGAGAATGTTGACCAATATGATCTCGTCTTTTCAACGGTAGAGATCGAATCTAAGCTGCCGTGCTTTTATGTAAAGCCAATTATGACACCAACAGAAAAAAACAGCTTGGTCAATGAAGTGTATCATCATCTTTTTGGGATCGAATACCGTGACATCTCGACAAAAGAGCTGATTCAATCGATCCAGCGCTTTGCCAATGTTTATGATGAAAAAGGCTTAACCAATGCTTTAAATCAACTAACCTTTCACAAAAAGGTAGATATTCAGAGGGGGGATCAACCAGTGTTAAGCGATTTACTGAAAGAGAATACGATTCAAATTGTTGGACAGCTCCCTGATTGGGAGCAGGCTGTAAAAGTAGCAGCCAATCCTTTGCTAGAGTCAGGGGCTATTGAATCAACCTACATCGATGCGATGATTTCTAATATTAAAACATTAGGTCCATATGTTGTCATTGGCCCAGAGGTGGCCATTCCACATGCACGACCTGAATTAGGAGTAAATCAACTAGGGATGAGCTTTTTAAAGCTCGATGAGCCGGTCTATTTTTTAAATGACGAAAAGTATCCTGTCCGCTTAATCTTTTGTATTGCGGCCATCGATAATAAAACACATCTTAAGGCGTTATCTCAATTAACGAAGCTTCTAAGTGAGAACAACAATGTCGGGCTCTTAAAAGAGTTAGAGACAACAGAAGATATTCTTGAATTATTCGAGCGTTATTCAGCAGTGGTTTAATTTTTAAAAAATAGGAGGAATTTCAAATGAAAATTTTAGCCGTTTGTGGATCTGGTTTAGGCAGCAGCTTTATGTTGGAGATGAATGTGCAGCAAATCCTTAGTGAGTTAGGTGTTAGCGGTATTGAAGTTGAACATTCTGATCTTAGCTCTGCTACTCCAGATTCCGCTGATCTTTTTATCGCAGCAAAGGATATTGCGGAAGGAATGGGGCATTTAGGTGAGGTTATCGTGATTGAAAGTATTATTGATATGGATGGTATTCGCAGCAAACTGAAGGATGTCCTTCAACAAAAAGGATTGCTTTAATCATTTGAATTAATTGGGAGGTAATCGTATGGGCGAAAGAATTCTTAAATTATTCATGGATATTTTGAGTACGCCAGCTGTGCTGGTTGCGTTAATATCGCTTGTTGGTCTTATTATTTTGAAAAAGCCAGCGAGTGAGATTATAAAGGGAACGACTAAAACGTTCTTAGGCTTTCTTGTTATATCTGCAGGTGCTGGAATTATCGTTGGATCCCTTGAACCATTCGGTAAAATGTTCGAAGTAGCTTTTAACGTTAACGGGGTTGTGCCAAATAACGAGGCTATTGTTGCGATGGCGTTAACCAAGTATGGTACTGCAACAGCCTTCATCATGTTCTTTGGAATGTTAGCGAATATCTTAATTGCTCGGTTTACTAGATTAAAATATATTTTCTTAACAGGCCATCATACTTTATACATGGCATGTATGCTTGCGGTTATCTTAGTTGTATCTGGTTTAAAAGGAGTACCATTGATTATTGTTGGTTCCCTTGCGTTAGGTTTAATCATGGCTGTATTCCCAGCGATTTGTCAGCCGTTTATGCGAAAAATTACCGGAAACGACAACGTTGGTTTCGGACACTTCTCAAGCTTAGGTTATGTATTGTCGGGTCTAGTTGGGAAAGTGGTTGGTAAGGGATCTCGTTCAACAGAGGAGATTAAGTTTCCTAAGGGACTTGGATTTTTGCGTGATAGCTCTGTCACGATTTCATTAACGATGGTTATTCTTTATGTGTTTATTGCTCTATTTGCAGGCCCATCTTATGTTGAAAAAGAGTTAAGTGGCGGCACTCATTATATTGTTTTCTCTATCATTCAAGGTGTTACGTTTGCAGCAGGGGTTTTCGTTATCCTTTCAGGTGTTCGACTTGTGTTGGCTGAAATTGTTCCTGCGTTTAAAGGGATTTCTACTAAACTCGTTCCAAACTCTAAGCCAGCTCTTGACTGTCCAATTGTATTCCCATATGCGCCAAATGCGGTATTAATCGGGTTCTTCTGCAGCTTCCTTGGCGGTATCGTCGGAATGGCCATCCTTGGGTTCGCGGGTGCAGTTATTATTTTACCAGGTGTCGTTCCTCATTTCTTTACAGGTGCAACGGCTGGAGTATTCGGTAATTCAACAGGCGGTGTCCGCGGTGCGACGATTGGTTCGTTTGCAAATGGTTTGTTGATTACCTTCTTACCTGTATTCTTAATGCCGGTGCTAGGAGACCTTGGTTTTGCTAGTACAACATTCTCTGACGCTGACTTTGCAGCTTCTGGAATTCTACTTGGTAATATCGCTAATTCCTTTGGCGCAACAGGTGTTACGGTTACGGTTGTTGGTCTTGTTGTTCTTGCAGTGGTATTTGGTTTTTTCAAAAAAAACAAAGCTGCGTCTGATTCACAACAAGTAGGAGCATAGGACAGTGGGGGTGTTTTCGCACACCCCTAACTTTTTGAAAAAAAGGAGGAAAGAAGATGGATTTACAAAAATTAGAAGCATTTCGTGATGAGATCCGGCTTAATACATTAAAAGAATTATATCATCTTGGTTTCGGGCATTATGGCGGCAGCTTATCGATTGTTGAAGCCTTGGCTGTCTTATATGGTGAAGTGATGAAGATAAATCCTCAGGATCCGAAATGGGAGGATCGTGATTACTTCATTCTATCCAAAGGTCATGGCGGACCAGGTCTTTATGCGACGTTATCGGCTAAAGGCTACTTTCCTGAAGAAGATCTCTATACGTTAAATCAAAATGGAACCACTCTTCCTTCGCATCCGGATAAGAATTTAACACCTGGTGTGGATATGACAACTGGATCTTTAGGACAAGGAATCTCCGCTGCTGTTGGTGTCGCGCTGTCTCATAAACTTTCAAATAAGGATAATTATACGTATTGTATCGTCGGTGATGGTGAATTAAACGAAGGACAATGTTGGGAGGCTACACAATTCGCTGCCCACCATAAGCTGAATCATCTCTTTGTGTTTATTGATGACAATAAAAAGCAGCTAGACGGTCTAACGAAGGATATTATTGATCCACTTGATTTTGTGGAGAAGTTTAAAGCATTTGGTTTTTACACACTGCGTGTTGACGGTCGTTCATTGGAACAAATCTATGAAGCTATTGAAGAGGGAAAACGTCAGGTAGAGAAGCCGATTGCGATTATTTTAGATACCGTTAAAGGGCAAGGGGTTCCCTATTTAGAAGAAAAGGCAGATAACCATCATATCCGTCCCAGTGAAGAGGATGCAACAGCTATTAGACTTGCGATTGCAGAATTGGAAAGAAAACTTGGAAAGGTTGTGTCAGTATGATTTCAACACCATCCAAACATTATGAACTAGAAAAAGTGGAAATGCGGCAAATGTATGCAAATACATTGGTGGAACTGGCGCAGGGAAATCCCGATGTAATCGCCCTAGAGGCTGATTTAATGAGTGCTATCTCTACGAATAAAATTGTTAAGCAGATTCCGACGCAAATCATTAACGGCGGGATCATGGAAGCGAATATGATGGGAGTGGCGGCGGGGCTGTCGTTGACAGGGAAGATCCCTTACGTTCATACCTTTGGTCAGTTTGCTACTCGTCGCACCTTTGACCAGCTATTTGTTTCAGGTGCTTATGCGAAGACCAATATTAAGATTTTAGGATCCGATGCTGGTGTGACGGCCGAGCATAACGGAGGCACTCATATGGCCTTCGAGGATATTGGTCTTGTTCGCCTTCTTCCTAATGCTACAGTGTATGAAGTGAGCGATTCTACCATGCTACGTTTCTTGCTTCGGAAAATTGAAAAAGAGCATGGGATTCATTACATCCGGACGATTCGTAAAAATGCCGTTAAGCTTTACGATGAGAATGAAGTGTTTGAAGAGGGTAAAGGAAAGGTTCTTCGTGAAGGAGGCGATGTTACCATTATCGCAAGTGGCATTATGGTAGCGGAATCCTTAAAAGCGGCGGATTTGCTTTACGAGCAAGGAATCGAGGCAACCGTGATCGATATGTTCTCGATTAAACCAATTGATAAAGATTTAATTGTGAAATACGCGTCGAAAACGGGAGCTGTTGTAACAGCAGAAAACCATAACGTCATTGGCGGGCTAGGAAGCGCAGTAGCAGAAGTACTAAGCGAACACTGCCCAACCAAAATGAGACGCATTGGAGTAAAAGAACAATTCGGCCAAGTCGGCAAACTCGAATACCTAAAAGAGTTTTACGAACTAACCCCGAAAGACATAGCAGGGGCAGCCAAAGAATTACTATAAAAAGTGAAAGGGTGCCGTTAAAACGGCGCTCTTTTTTGGGCATTTTTTCTTTTTGAAAGAAATGTATATAGTACAAAGTTAGAATTATGTCACCGTGTATCGGGCTGACATAATTCGACGCATTTTATGATAGAAACTCTTTGTTTATCAGGGGTGGATGTACTTTTATTTAATCGTTTAGTTAGTATCAAAGCGTGTCAATGTGTGTAGATGAGTCGTTTTTATAGGTTAGTTTTGAGGATTCTTATCGAAGACTTGGACCAAACATCGACATGAATTTTTCTAACCAACTGGCATGAGTTCGTTTACTAAAAGGGTTTTACCCACATTTAATCAATTGATTAGTTAGTGAATTTTCTATTAATCAAACGTTTGATTGGATTTGCTGTATTTGCTGTTGTGGAGGGGTTTGAATGGTTTTAACGAAGAGAAGTTTGTCGAGAAGGGGTTTTGTCATAACGAAGATACAGGAAAAAGGCGTAAAAGATCACCTTTACGCTTTTTTCCTTGTTAATCGGTTATAAACTTGTATCGTAAAATAGCAGCTAGTCCTGCACCATCCTTGAATTCGCCCTTTTGAATTAACGTCTTCAATTCTTCCATCGATAGTGTATGTACTACAATTTGTTCACTGGTTTCTAACTTTTGTTCGGATGGAATCAAACCGGTGGCTGCAAACAAAAAGACTTCTTCTGTTGTGGATCCCTGGGAAGGATAAAAGCTTCCTAAATCAAGCCAATGTTCTGCTAAATAACCTGTTTCTTCCTCCAGTTCTATTTTAGCGACATCCATGGGTGGCATGTCAGCTGTATCAATCATCCCAGCAGGAAGTTCCCATTGCCAGCTTTTTACCGCGTGTCGATATTGTTTAATACAAAGTACTTCTCCATGATTTGTGATGGGGAGAATACAAACTCCTTTGGCAAAGTCTATAAAGGAAAATGTGGCTTCATCCCCATTGGGAAGTATAACTTCATCAATCGTAATTTTAAAACGACCGAGTTTTTCTGTATTCGAACTTTCTATCTTCCAAGTCATTTTTCTTCACCTCGCAGTCGTTACTCACAATCACCCCTTTTGTTCTGTTAATCGGTTATAAACTTGTAGCGTAAAATAGCAGCCAGACCTGCGCCATGTTTGAATTCGCCCTTTTGAATCAGTGTCTTCAAATCTTCCATTGTTAGCTTATGTAGATCAAGCTGCTCGCTATTTTCTAATTTTTGTTCGGAAGGATTTAAACCAGCTGCGGCAAATAAAAAGATTTCTTCCGTTGTGGAGCCTGGAGATGGATAAAAGCTCCCTAATTCTAGCCAATGTTCTGCTGTATGGCCTGTTTCTTCTTCAAGTTCTCTTTTCGCAGCAATCAAGGGTGTTGTGTCTGTTGGGTCAATCATTCCAGCAGGAAGCTCCCACTCCCAGCTTTTTACCACGTGTCGATATTGTTTGATACAAAGTACTTCTCCGTTAGCTGTGATGGGGAGTACACAAATTCCTTTGGCAAAGTCTATATAGGAGAAAGACTTTTCATCCCCATTAGGTAGAACCACCTCATCAATCGTAATCCGAAAACGATCTACTTTTTCTATATTTGAACTATTTATCTTCCAATTCATCTATTTCACCTCTTATTTTTTCACTACATCTATTCTAAACCATTGGTGAACGTAGAAAAACCTTTATGCCAATTTTTTGGGGTCAGACCCCCACTCGGCTAAAGTTTAATGCGGTGAAGTATGTCACTGCGTTTGGGGTGACATCATTCGACGTATATTTTTATAGAAACGTTTTGTTTATCAGTGGTGGATGTATTTTTAATCAAACGTTTAATTAGTATCAAAACGTGTCAATGTGTGTAGATGAGACGTTTTTATAGGTTTCTATTTCGGATTTTTATCGAAGACAGGGACCAATCATCGACAGGGTTTTTTCTACCAAACTGGCCTGAGTTCGTTTACCAAAAGGGTTTTACCCACATTTAATCAATCGATTGGTTAGTAAATTTTCTAGTAATCAAGCGTTTGATTGAATTTGCTGTTTTTGCTGTTGTGGAGGGGTTTGTTTTATTTTAGAGGAGTGAAGTTTGTCGAGATCCGGATAAGTAGAAAGGAGTGTAAAGTAGAGGACATGCTAACCATGCTAATTGGAGATTCGTTCGTGTGACTTTCGCCCTTTCACAGAACGAGAAGTTCTGAAGGGAAATGTGCGGGAAATTAGTGCATATTTTTTTCGGAAGAATGTTCTAGAAAACGAGAAAACCACCCTGCGCCTGTAGGAAGCATAAGGGTGGTTCTGATAAAAGTAAACCGAGACAGCCATCACCCTGATGGTTTTGCAGGGCTGTAATCATCACAGCGACTGAACCTACATTTCTCCACTTAGTTTGACTAAGATTTTTGCTTGTGAGAGGTCGCTTGATAATGAATGGAAGCCTTCTTCAACAATGTTATCTAGTTCTATTTTCTTTGTCATGATTGGACTTATATCAAGCTCTTTGTTCATTAAAATGTCGAGTGATTTTTTGAATGTTTCATGTTCATATCCTAGAGAAGATGATAGTTTAACGCCTGAAAGCATTAATTGCACAGGATTGAATTCAAAGTTTCTTGCATGGATGGCGATGACCACGACATTACCTTTTGGTTTTGTCACACTGATTGCAGAATCAAACGTTGGTTTTACACCAGCAACTTCAAAGCTTGCATCTACACCTTCTGGATGTCTGTTTTTCAAGTAAGCGACTGCATCTTCGTTTCGTGTGTTTAAAACATGTGTTGCGCCAACTTGCTGTGCTTTTTCCAAACGTTCATCTGATAAGTCAAAGGCATAAATTTCTTTTGCACCTGCTGCTTTTGCCGCTACAATGGCAAATAAACCAATCGGGCCGCATCCAAAGATGGCTACTGTATCTCCTTCTTTTACTTCTCCTTCTTTAACGGCTTGGGCTGAAACCGATAATGGTTCAGTAAGTGCTGCTTTATCTAATGGTAGTTCTTCAGGAACAGGAACGACATTTTCTGTATTGGTAACTACATATTCAGCAAAAGAACCATCTGTATGCAAACCTAGAGAATAAAACTCGTAATAACGGTCAATTTCTGCTGCATGATTTCCTCGAGTTATTACAGGATTTACGACGACGCGATCTCCTTTTTTGAATTCAGTTACATTTTTGCCGACTTCTTCAACGATACCTGAAAATTCATGGCCTAGAACGATTGGAGTCGTTTCGCCTGTATAGGCATTTGGTGTTTCTTTGGGGAGTAAAATAGGACCAATTTCGAATTCGTGTAGGTCGGTTCCACATATTCCAGACCAGGCTACTTTCACTTTAACATCATTATCTTTTACATCTTTTACTGCTCGTTCTTCAATTCTTACATCTTTTTGATCATACCAAACCGCTGCCTTCATATGTGTTCTCCTCCTTTATTTCATTACACTTTAACTGTAACACTCTATCTGGAAATGAAAAAAACAAAAGTAGTATAATTGTCGTATAACCAACACTTATCCGAAAAGTGTCGTCTATTTTTGTGCGTAGTAGGAGTGAGAAAAATGAAACAAATGACAGATAGAAGAGCTAAGAAAACAAGGTTAGCTTTAAAAAATGCCTATATCGATTTAATCGAAAAGTATACAGATGATCAAATAACCGTTGTTATGATTACCCAATATGCAGATGTAAACCGTGCCACGTTTTATGATCATTTTTCAAATAAATCCGATTTACTAGAGGAAATTTTATGTGATGTGCGTGAGGGTTTAAAAGAGGAGATATTAACTCCATTCAAAGAAAAGAATACAATTAAAATCAAAACGTTAACACCGACGACGGTTCGGATTTTTGAATATATCGAAAAGCATAAGAAGGCTTTTCTTGCACTCTACCTAAGTCATCCCGTTTTCAAACAACAAATGGAGGAGTTGTTTTTTGAAATTTTTTCAAAGGACATTCGGATGGAACTACAGTCCGAAGCAGGGGAAGTGAACTATGAAATGTTTTTACATTATCAGACTAGTGCTACCCTCGGACTCATCTTTTTCTGGATTAAAAACAATTTTCACTCGGCAGCCTACATGATGGAACAATTGACCATCTTATCTAATACAAAGGTAATAAATCTTGTATCGGTGGAAAGGCCATAAGGAGGTTCTGATGGCTTTTCGCATTTTGGGGTCAGACCCCCACTCGGCTAAAGCTTAATGCGGTGAAGCGCGTTGGTTAAATAAAAAGCATAATATTAAATTGTTAATAGAAGAACTCGACACTATTCTACCTAATTTCTATAGAATCTCTTGAATCATCTACGGTGGTGACTGTTTCAATCAAACGTTTAATTGGCATCAAAATGTGTCGCTCTTTGTAGCTAACTAGTTTTTATGGATTTTTATTGTAGATCATTATCAAAGACTGAGACGTTTCATCGACAAAAAAATTTCTGCCAAACTGACATGGGTTCGTTTACCAAAAGGGATTTCCCAACAACTAATCAAACGTTTGTCGAGCGAGGGATAAGTAGAAAAGAGTGTAAAGTCCATCCGATTTTAGACTATGGGGACGGGTTTTTAAGTGGTGGTATTAGAAGGAAAATAAAGGTCGATCCCTACTTAGCCATGGAAGCAGCCATCACAAGGTACCATGAGAACCATCCAGGAGGCTGACCATGTAGAGAGTGGTAGGATAAATAAAAGAAAAATGGTAATGGTAGTTTCCTTGAATAACCATGTTCCTAATAATGAATTAGTGATGTGATAGTGATAGAATAATAGTTCATCCAGTTTTAAGTGGTCAAAGAAGTGAGGAATCGATAGTGAAGAAATTCAAGAAGTTTTACTTAGAGATTACAAGTGTATGTAATCTTGCATGCAGCTTTTGTCCGCCAACAGAACGACAGAAGCAATTCATTTCTGTGAAGGATTTTTCGAAAAGATTAGACCAAATTAAACCGCACACAGACTACATTTATTTACATGTAAAAGGTGAGCCGCTGCTCCATCCTAAAATAGACCAATTGTTAGACGTAAGTCATGAAAAAGGGTTTAAGGTTAACATCACAACCAATGGAACATTAATTAATAAAAAGCGGGAGAAATTATTAAATAAGCCTGCACTAAGACAAATGAATTTTTCCCTCCATAGTTTTGATGGCCATATTGGATCTAAAGATAAGGAAGGATATGTGAAAAGTATCCTTTCTTTTATTCAAGAAGCAACGAGTCAATCAGAAATGATTGTTTCCCTGAGATTATGGAACCTTACACAAGACAATACGACGAATATGGAAAGAAAACGAAACAGAGAATTACTAGAAATGATTGAGAAAGAGTTTGATTTAGACTACAAAATTGAAGAGAAGGTAGTACCAGGCAGCGGCGTGAAAATTGCAGACCGCATCTTCATCAATCAAGATTATGAGTTTCAGTGGCCCGCGTTACATGAAGAAGAAGATGATGGCAAGGGCTTCTGCTATGGCATGCGAAATCAAGCAGGTATTTTAGCAAACGGAACGGTTATTCCTTGTTGTCTAGATGGTGAGGGAGTGATCAACCTTGGAAATATTAATGATCATTCATTTTCTGATATTATCGAGATGGATAGAGCAAAAAACCTTGTAGCTGGTTTTTCACGAAGAGTGGCAGTGGAGGAACTATGTAGAAAATGCGGATATCGCAAAAGGTTTGGGAAATAGATAGGCAAATGGCTAGGATATAGTAGCTTTGTATCTATAGCTTCTCAAGCCCCTGTTTCAAATGGTGATTTGCCAAATACTGCTACAAATCAATATAACTGGCTGGCAGTTGGGCTGATTCTGATACTAGCAGGTATGGGGATTGGTTTAGTAGGATATGTAAAGAGAAGAAATTCTTAGGATCATGAATAAATAAAATTGCTCAGAGTATTATGAACTCTGAGCAATTTTATTTTTCAACGGACTGAAGGTCGGAACATGGAGGCGGTTCTGGTGGCCTTTTTGTTCAGTAATTATGATAGATATCGGTTGATGAAAATGTTTGTTTTAATCCCGTAGGTATTCAAGAGGAATTTAATGAAGTGGAATTAATATTGAGTTGTTCATAATAGAAGTGGTTCTCACGATAGTTTGGTGAAAAGTAAATGCAATTTATGCTCCATTGGAGGAAGCTAAATTACCATTTGGAGTGAAGTAAACGTTGGACACAGGATGTTGGTCGGCAAGTTGGTTGAGGCTGTAATGGAAGGAATTTAAGAATTTACTTTAAGTTAACAAAGCATGCTTGTTGATTTGTTATAATGGAGGAAACAATACATTTCTTTCCATGTCAGCGTTCAATGAAAGGGTGATGTGTAATGCTGAAGTTAGGCTTAAAATGTTCGTACGAACCGGAACAATTGTATGATCGATTACGATATAAGCCAGATATTATTGAACTGCATTTACATGAGGACGATTTGTTTAAAGACAAAAGGAACCAATTAGAAAATACCATCTCCATGCTTTTAAACCTTGGTTATGATGTCTATTTGCATCACCCGACAAAATACAATGGGAGATATTTAAATATTATCCACGAACAGAAGGAAGATTATCTTTTCTATCATTTATCAACTCGGATTCTTGCTGAAATTTGTTTAACCCATTCGATAAAATGCATCATTCACCCTCACTATTTACCATCTGCCACCTCATCTATCAATAGCGAAAATAATGAAAAAATGGTCAATGAAATGAAACAAATTTTAACATACGGAAAAGATGTTTTTTTATGGGAGAATTCCATTCATGGTCTATTTACTGCCGAAAACACGAATTGGTTCGAGGAAATCGTCAAGCCATTACATTTGCCATTAGCCTATGATATTAGCCACGCCTTTATCTCCTTTAAAGGTAATAACTCACTTTTGCTAGAGCAGATAAAAACGTTAGAATCCTATATTCATTATTTTCATGTCGTCGATAGTGAAGGTCAGAAGCATGATGGATTGCAACTGGGAACGGGTTTAATTCAGTGGGAACCCCTTCTTCCGTTTTTAATGAACAAACCATATATCTATGAAATTACTCTTAAAGATAAAACGAATGCATTCGAAATGTATGAAAGCCATCTTTATTTAGTTGATTTATTAAAGTGACTAACAGGGATGTCTCTGGTGGCTTTTTATTGGTGGTAGTAGGAAATAGTGATGGATACTTTTTTCAATTCTGATCGTACAAATAGTTAATTTTAACTATCATTATTCAGCAGTAAGAGTAGGACCGTGGGTATGGTTTTGCTGGGTTCTCAGAGGTTATTGAGAGGAGAGATTATTAAATCCAGTGACTGTGGTCAAGCCTCCATAATAAAAAGGGAGTAAGGCTTGAGGGATAGCAAAGAGAGAAAAAAAGGAGCCATCAGAGGGACTAGGTCCATACTCGGTAATCGGATGATGTGTCCAAGATCAATCATTTTTCTCAACTGTTTTCCCCAACCTCTCCTATTTATCTCCTGAAACAATTTCTCTTACATATCTAATACAACCTTAAATAGCTTCTTGTCCTAATCAAGGGGGGGATTCGGACAACTTTGACTAATTCCGCTGGGGTTGGTGTCCGAATCAGGTACCCATTTCGGAAAGTTTTGTAATAACCATTCTACGAAAACAGTCTTTATTTTTAATTAACATCAATGATGAACGGTTCATCACCAATATTATCTTTTTCTATAAAGATTTTTCGTGCTACATCTCCAATTATGTTCGTTGTAATAGCATCCACAGTTCCGCCAATAACCCCACCTACCAAAGGTACAGCTTTACCAAGATTTATGGCACCTTTTTCACCAAATTTTGTTAGAAGGCGAAATCCAACTGCTTGATTTATTTTTGTAATGACTGCAGATGGGATTTTTTTAATCCCACTTATCGCAAGCTTCTGGCTAATAACAATTCCTGTATTCTTTGCAATTTCCTTAGCGCCATTACCTGCCAGGCATAGATAAACAAAAGATTTTACTTCATCATCTTTTAGGTTATAGCCTCCCATATGAGCAATAGCTGCAACCATTCTAATTTGCACCAATAAAACACTTGCAATATTAGCAGGGATCGCAACAGGCAAGACAATAATTCCACCCAATCCTGTCAAAAAGCCACTTGTTGCACTTTTCGTGTTTTGCCAGCGAATTAAACGATTAACCTGCTCTTCTAAACTACCCGTCTTTTTTAGATAGTTATCTGCTAGCTCGATTGCAGTATCCATCCCAGGTATTCCACCATTTAAAGCTTTATCATAGGACCAATCTAATGTATTCATCATAGCCTCGTGGGTAAAGGTTTTTACATCTTTCAACATTTCCATCACCATCCTATGTCTATATGGTAAAATTATACTTTGTTAGAAAAATAATTGATACTATAATTCCTTTTTATCTAACTAGCTAGGATGTGATTAAATGGCTACTTATAAGCAGGTCCAGGACTACATAAAACAAAAACATGGCTACTCTGTCAAAACTTGTTGGATTGCACATATGAAAGAAGTTTGCGGGCTTAAGCCTCGAATTTCGCCAAATAGGCAATCACCAACCTCGAGGGTTCACCCATGTCCTTCAAACAAACAGGACGACCTTAAACAAGCTTTCCGGCATTTCAATATGCTATAACATCAAAAGCAAAAAAAGAAAGTAAGAGCTGCTGCTAGCCATTAGCTAATCGTAGGATTTTCCTAGGGGATATCAGGAGACATATATATTTTCATCGACACGATTCTACCCAATTTCTACTAGAATCTCTTAATTTATCAATGGAGGTTCCTGTTTTACACAAACGTTTAACTGGCATCGTAACGTGTCGCTCTGTGTAGATTACTAGTTTTTATGGATTTTTATTGTAGATCATTATCAAAGACTGGTCCGCTTCGCCGACAAAAAATCTTCTGCAAAACTGACATGAGTTCGCTTTATCGCCTTATAGAATATAGTTACCTAGTGTTTGTATTTGCTAATCTAATGGTACGTTAACACTTACAGAACCTCCTGTTATGTTTAGTCGACGCTAATATTATTGCCAGGAATCTGTGATTGTTATCATTTTTTAAATTAAATTAAAAATGTGGTGATCAATAAAAATAGGAATGCTATACATGTCATCAAATGCTAATTTTTTGATAATTCTAGTATGTTAAAGAGGTCAAACTACAAATTTATCTCATTATAAAAACGTTATCTTCTTCTATTTGTATAACACTCCATACACCCTCGTCCACTGTTTCGACTGTAGATATGCGCTTCCCATTCATGCCCATTTTTGCAAAGCCACCAGACTTTCTTATCTGATCCTGGTGTTACTAGATCTGGTGCTAAAGGTTTGTTTTTAGTAGGATGCCACTCCTGGGCCAAGTATGGATTTCTAACTGCTAAGTTATTGGTAGAGTTTATCTTTTTGTTAGAACAATAAGGACAGCCACGCCCTATAGTCCTTTTATTGATAGCTGCTTCCCACTCATGGTTGTTTTTACAAATCCACCATACTTTTTTATTTGAATTAGGTAAAAAGTATTCAGGTGTAAGTATTCCATTCTTAATTGGGTGCCACTCATCGGCTAAGGCTGGATTGATTGTAGCTATGGAGGTTTCCAGTGTAGCTTTTTGACCAGCACAAACGGGGCACCCATGACCTTTAATTCTTGTATATACTGGAGCTTGCCAAGAATGTCCGTATTTACATCTCCACCAAATGTATAAGTGCGAAGATGAAGGTACGTGCTCAGGAAGTAATGCGTCATTCTTGTTTAGATCCCATTCCACAGTTAACTCCGGATTATTTTCTAATAGACTATTTTTGCGATTTACAGGTGGTAAGAGGTTTAGAATTTTGAGTTTATCCTTTTTTATATCAATATTTTTGAGTGTTTCAAGCTTCATTATAAGTTCTTGTGAGAGGTCAAAGGTTGCCCCTATATAGTTTGTTAAATTTAATACACAATTTTTTAATGAAGTGTCATCTTTATGTTGGTACTCAATTACTTTTACTATAGGACTTATATGAAGGCGTGGTAAACCATTTTCACGAATTCTGACAAGATTAATCTTGTTCTGAGTAAGTTGATTCACCTTATCTACATCAATTGCCTTTCTCTTGCGATGAAAATAATATCCATCATATTCTACGGCCAAATTAATTGATGGAATATAAATATCCACAGCACTATTTTTAAAGAAGCTAAAATTGTGATCTAATTTTGCATCAGGGAAAATGCGGTTTAGATAATAATATAAACAAAGTTCTGGAAAGGATATTTTAAATCCTTTTTTACATATTGGACAACCCGTACCGGTAACCCTATGGTTTGGTGTTGTTTTCCACTCATGTCCTCTTTCACAAATCCACCAATATTTTTTATTTGAGTAGGCGTGTACTTCAGATGGGGATAGATTGCCATTTTTTTCAGGATGCCATTCTTTTGAAATCTCTGGAGCAATCGTCACCAGACAATTTTCCTTAGTTACAACCTTCCCTGCACAACTTGGACAACCATTACCATTTTTTCGATTGTTAATAGTTGATTCCCATTCGTAGGAACAAACTTTGCAGGTCCACCATCCTTTTTTTGTTGACCCTGGAGTGACGTCATTTGGAGTAATTGGTGTATTGAGGAGTGCATGCCACTCTTCACTAAGTTCCGGAAAAAGATCGGCTAAAGATTCGGTTATTTTTCCCGCACATAAGGGACAGCCAGATCTAGTTCTAGTATTTGGAGAGGCTTCCCAAATATGATTAGAGTTTGATGGGCATTTCCACCAAAATTCCTTATTTGATTTTGGAAATACTTTGTCTGGTGTTATCTGTCCATTTAATTCCTCATGCCATTGATTTGCAATCTCCGGGTATATACTAAGAAGACTTTTTTCTTTAGTTGGTAACTTAGGCATTTTCCTACTCCTAGTCTTATATTTTGGTGTTTTTGATAAATTAAATTTGATTACATAAAAAACGAGCGACTTGTTTTCCAATTTTATATACCTCTTATATGATAGAAAGTAACCAAAAATACTTCATAGAGAGGACAAAAAGGATGATCGAAATGGTTCAATTTTATATTATCAAACTCTTAAAATAGGTTGAAGGTTTATCGCAAAGGCATATTGCGAAAAAACTTGGAATCTCTCGAAATACCGTAAGTAAATATCTAAAAAATAATACAGCTCCAACAACAGTCTTATGAAAAAATGTTTATGGAACAAAGAGTATTTTCCAGAAACAAAACGGGTTATTCCAATCATTGATCATAGATAGAAGATGACGTAAAGATGTGGAAAAAGCAGAAGCATACCGCTATTAAGATTTTTAGAAGATTACAAGATGAATATGATTTTAAAGGCTCTGTCTCCAACATTCGTAAAAATAGTAGCTAAACGCAGGCAATAAATATAGGAAGATTTTATTTCTTTTGATTTTCAACTCGGCCACCAATTCCAATTCGACTGGGGAGAGGTGTATATTATTCTACAGGGTTGAAAACACCGCATTTTCCTCTTCTGCGTTCAGCTCTCCGCCAGCCGTATGCGATTTGTCAGAGTGTATCTTTATTTCTTGTACCTGTCACATTACCTTGGAACAATAGTATAAAGGAAAGTAATGCTAAACTATACGGATCTGACTATATTATTCAAAGAATCTAAGATTAAAAACTCCTAAGGTTCCTTTCACGGACCGTTAACATCTATAATCATCATCTAAATCTCTTCATATCACTGTCGTCAGATAGTTTGTATACATCTAAAAAATAAAAGATAACGAACTGGGTTCTGTTAGTTCCGATAGTAAGTATCATTCACAGATTAAAAAGAAATTTATTTGAATGTTACCTCAGCACAGATACAAAAGAACATTTTTTGGAATTTTAGTTTCCAAATATAGATAAATCTGGTAAGTTAAATATTGAAAAAAGTAAAACAACTTGTAAAATTGCGAAGGATCTAATGTAAATAAAAGAAAAGTAAGGGGAAAATGGTCGTGTTAATTGGAAGAAGAAGCATTAATCTTGAAGAATATACCTGTGTTTCAGCTCGTACTAAGCATAGTAGGCTCATTATAAAAACTAGAACGGGTCCTACCCAACTGCATTTCTCAGCTCTTAGGGTTTCAGTTGCTTTAGCAAGGACGATATTATCAATAAATCCTAGAAGAATAGAATTGGCTTTTCAGTCAATGAGTTCTATATTATCTTTGCAAACATTAGTAGGAAATACTAAAAAACTTGCGCTTGTTGATGATATAAATTTGAAATTTAGAGATTTTTCATTAACAACGAGAGTTGGAGAATTAGCGCAGGCAATATCTTATTTGTTTGCTCAAGATATTTTAGGAAAGCCCATTATAGTCGATTTTGAAGGTTACTTACGTAGTCAGGGACATTATATTAAAGTTGATAAACAAAGTAGCCCAGATTTTGTTCTTTGTGATTCCTTGAAAGCAAAACAAATTGATTTACTTGAATCTAAGGGTTCAACTGTCAATCAAGTAAAAAATGGTTTAAAAAGTACATTGAGGGTAGCCCTAGAGCAATGTGATTCCGGTAAGTCAATACTAGCAGCTAGTCCTATTGGTTCCGCTGTGAAAAATTCATTTGGAACAGTTGTGTTATTCCCCGAAGAGAGTGTAACATCATGGGATGCATGTGTGCATTTCTCAGATCCTGAGATAGAAACAGATGTAACTGTAAAAGACCCTCTAGCTCTAATTAAATATCATTTTGCATCTTGGTTTATGCTTATTGGATTAACGGAAGAAGCAGTAGGACTAGCCTCTGGTGAAAATTTGCAAATGATGCAGCCTATAGAGGAGAAAATTGTAGATGATAAAAAATATTATATTTTAAACAAATCACATGGCCTTTTTCCTAACATTATTAATGATGATTTTTTCGCAAAGATAGGTAGCGAGAAGAAAAAATATGGTATAGCTAGCGAAGTTTTTGAATTGTTAAGTACAGGGGACTTCCAATCAATTAAAGATCATCTATTGATTTATAATCCAATTTCAAATGATGATATGGAACTTTTTTCGGATGGTACGATTATCTTATATTGAATTTGTTGGTAAAAATAAAAAGGGAAAATGTTAATGTACGGTTAATTGGATAAACATATCGGCGCCTATTAATTCTCTAGTTTTATTAATTTCGGTGTCTGTAGTAAAACCGGTGACATAGGCACCATCCAGAGGCGAAAAAGTGGTTTTGAGATATTCATAGCTGCAATAGAGTGGGCTCCTACCACCTTGCGGGTGTTAGAGACCCTTCTTTTCAAGTTTTTTTCAGTTAGGGAGAATAGTAATAAATGGACCTGAAGCGGCAGCACTTTCAGAAGTTCATTGACTGATACGGCCGTTACCCTACCTATTTTAATTGCAGTTCTTTCTCACTTAGTACAAAAATGATTTCATTTTGGCTGGTTGATGACATTGGCGTTAGGTTTAATTGTCCATCGGATACTTCAATTTTAAATATAGAGGAATTTACAACATCCTCTTTCATATCCGTCATCAATAAGAATTCACGTACGATTGAAAGGAGGGTGAGTCTATTTAATTGGATATGATGGTATTATGCTAGAACGGTTGTTAAGAATCTTTCTAATAGGACTAAATTGGGTGTCTTTACTGTTTGATTTTCATTTGCACCGACTAGTAATAGGTAAAAATCTCTAAGCAGTTGGTAAAAGAAATCTGCGTTTGCTTCCTTATTTTCAGTAACAAAACTAATAATGTTTTCTACTAACACCATCATTCTACGGTGAAAATCTTCCTTGCTTCTAAAAATATTACTTAAAACTTTGTGTTTCATATACTTTGCGGCAATCTTGGATATTTTAATAAAATAAGACACGCAATTAGCAAGACTATTATTGAAGTTTTCTTAATTAAATTATTCCTTCAATTGCTTTTCAAGTTCTTCGATTTCATCATAAATTTAGCCCACTTTATTAAACTTTTCTACTCTTACATCTTCGACTGCTTCAAGTTGACTATAATCAGATTCGCCAAGCTCAACCAATATCTTAACATAATCATATTCAGCAACATGGAATTCGTAAGTTGCTACTGCATTCTTATGCTCCTTCTTTAATTCTTTGATTTCTGCTTTGATTTCTTTTTTCTGCTCTGCCTTGTTGTGTGTATATACTCCGAATGCTCCGCCTGCGATTACTCCTGTTAGAATTACTCCTGCTAAGATTACTTTTACTGATTTTCCCATGCTGATTCCCCCGATGTTTTATCTCTTGCTCCACTCTATCATTATATAGAATCGATTTCATTAAAAAGCCCACTGATTATTCAGCATGCTTCTCTTGTACATTAGAATGAGCGGGTCACTATCTGTTCCATACACCTTATTCGTATCCTTGTGTCTTCCATACCAATTCTTATCCTTCTTGGCTTCGACCCATGTTGTGATAACGAATAGCACTTGGTCTTCATGTAGTAGATGCTTGATGTACTTCATTAAGGTCTTACGCCTTTTCCTTCGTAAAAGAGTCTATGGAGTCCTATCGGTATTAGTTTAGAATTAACTATTTAGTACAGGACTTTTTTTTCCTAAAAACAGAGTTGAATTATGAATGGGAAGGAGTAAATGAGTGCAAATTGGATACTCACCTTGATTGGTGTTATTTTATTTAGCATTCGTTTCCATTAATAATTTGTATGAATAATGTGTGAACCTGTTGACTTATAATACCAATTCGTAAGATAATATAGACAATAATATATATAATAATCTTTTTGGTAATAAATTTAATAATCCAATCAAGGAGAGAACCATAAATGAGCTCAATTCAAAAATATGTAGAAGAACGGGTAGCAATGCTAGAAATAGAAAAGATTCCAAAACCAGTGAAGTTTTCCGTATCGATTGAAAATGAAACAAATTTCCGTTTGCAGTACCTTGCGAAACAATTAGAAACCAGTAGAGCAAATTTAGCTGCTGACTTCATCCAATTAGCTATTGCCGAGGCTGAAAAAACACTAGGAATTAATCCATTTGACTTTGAAAGTAAATATGGGAAAGCATATGTAGAAAATTGTTGGGGAGGTTTTCACCAGGATGAAACTGGGTTATACCGAATAAATGCAAACGGAGAAAAAGTGAAAGTAACAGACCCTAATAATGAGGAAGAAGTCGATTACAGTTCAACCTCAGATAAGAAATGAGGTATTAGATTATGAACTTGGTAGAACTAGAAAAAATTGAAGAGGCACTACGTAGTGATAAGATAACGTTTGCTGAAGCTGGTGAGAAAATTTATGGCTCAACTACAAAACCATGGCAAACTGATCATTGGAAGAAAAAGAGAAATGCTCTCATTAAAGACTGTTGTGAACAATGCGATAGCACGAAACCACCAATGGTTTTACAGCATATGTGGCAACCACCTTCATACAGGAATCGTGTAAGAAATGAATATGCCCTCTTTTTAGAAAACGAAAAACTAAATAACTCCTTTCCTAATGTGAGAGATGAAGAGGTTCAAATATATCTGGAGCAATTCACGGATACCAAAGAGTCGTGTCCAGCTTGCGGTGTGAGAAGTATTAGCAAACGAAAAACGATGAAGCCTACATATCGTTGTGCCAATTGTTATCACGAATTTGACGAACCTAAGATGGTTCCCTACCATCCAAAGCTAGGCGTTGCTCCTTCATTTAATGTCTTAAAACGGGGAATGGCAAATAGAAGATTGCAAGATTACATCTGGGACACATACGGAGATGAGATTAGAAAGAGAGCAATCTTACAGGGAATAGATGATTATAAGCGTTATATGTCAATGGAAGATACGAAAACATTCTGTAAGCGGTGTGCCTATTTATGGGACATGAAACGGAAGAAAGTTTGTGAAGTTTGCAAGGATACTCTTATTCCAATTGAGATGCATGCTTGTTACAAGTGTCAAGAAAATGGGCACCCTAGTGTTTTATAATTTAAGATAATCACTCAACATTAGTATTTACATAATTCCACGGTACTTGTACAAAAGGGGGAGAAGAGATGAATGTTGCATTATTAAATGATTACGAGATTGACATCGAAAGGTTGGGCATAGAATTAGAAGAACAGGGCTACGAACGATATGAAGTCAAAAAACAGTTAGATGATCGGTATCGACGATTTTCACAAAAGGGTGACTTTCGATGTGTTTGTTGTGATGAGCAGGTAGAAATGGTTTTATCAGAAGATAAGGTGTTTTTCTTTAGACACTCTGATAAGGAAAAATGTTCATATAGCGAAAATCACAAAACATACAAAAGCCAAAAAGAAAAATTAGAGAATGCACCGAAACATCGAGCTGGTAAAGCCATTTTACGTACTTACCTAGAAGGGACCTGTAAAACAAACGATATAAGGTTGACTGACGGGTATAGATTTAAGAGTACCTTGACTTTTGTTCCTGATTTTATTCTTGAATTCTCCAATGGTCAAAGATGGGCAATTGATTATTTAACGGGGCTAAAAACTGATAGAAAATATGCAAATAGCCTAAATAAGCGTAGACATACTTACATACAGCATCATTTCACTCCCATTTTTTTATTCGATAGTTATTGGCTAGCATATGAACCTGAAATTCACCACGTTTCCCTAGTAGACGGTGAGTTATTGTGTGTTAGTCAAACCAAGCAAGATTACTTATGGACCGATTTTATATGTGGATTGGATTCGAATCTGAAAAATGCTTTACTTAATAATCGTCCTTTCAAACTCCAAGTAAAAAGCATGGCCTACTTTGCACCTCATGAACGTGAAATTAATATTATTCGTTTTTTACAAGAAAATGAAAATCTTAGAAAGACCAGAACGGTATATAAGCCAATAAAAGTACCATTGGAAAAGGCATTAACAATTAATCATGAACAATCTGATTTTATTTATACCAACGAGAAAGAGGATGGGTATCGAGAAGAATTTAAAAGAGAACTTGAGCAGATGTATCAGCAACAAGAAAATCAACGAAAGCAGCAAGAGTTAGAAAGAGCTAGAAAGGAAGAAGAGGAACGGAAACAAATAGAATTTTACAGAGCTTGGGAAGAAGAACAAAAGAAGAAAGCAACTCAAAATACTAGAGATTATTATGATAGCACAGCGGATGTTCCTTTCACAGGGCGCACCAAGCACCAAATGGACGCAGACTTGAAAAGGGATATGAAATCTTTACAAAGGAAAAATCATTCTAATAATTCTTATTTGCAGGCAATACAGCATATGTCGAAGTATTATGGAGTAGATGGTTAGGTCGAGAAAAATCAACAGATTATTGAAAGCGCTCCAATAATAGAAATGGGGCTAGATTCAGATCGAGAATGGAAACCAAAGAGTAGCATAACATCCAGACTTCCTAATTGGAGGGTTGAGGAGATTTTAAATCATTATGTAAATGGTGAAGCTTATTTTATTGGTGACCAGAGAAAGTGGAAGGAAATCGTGTTGAATGAGTTTGAGCTCATTTATCACAATAAGATATCAATCCCACAGTTGTTGCATAAAATAAAAGGACAAGGAATTGAGTACAAACAACCTGAAAAAATCATGTCTTATCCAATAAAGAAGTACATACAGTTTATTAGTAAAAAAGTCAAAAAAGATATCAGGTTATAAAAAGTCGGGTTTTGTTGTTGTAGAAACTCGTCTAAATTAGCTCATCACTATAATCGTAGTGGGTGTTTTTATTTACTAATTTTGTAAATACATCTATCACCCATAATGAATATTGGGGTCATTCCCCCGTATTACTCGTTAGTAGGTAATGTTTCTCAAATACCTGATCCCATCCATGATTGAACCATGAGAATCGCTACTGTTGCTGATAGCCATTAGCAAACGTATGATTTGCCATGGGGATATATCGGAGACATAGGAGCCAGAAATATCTATCGACACAATTCTACCCAATTTCAACTAGAATCTCTTAATATATCTACAGTGATGGCTGTTTTACACAAACGTTTAATTGGCATAGAAACGTGTCGCCCTGTGCAGATTACTAGTTTTTATGGATTTTTATAGTAGATAACTATCAAAGACTGGGACGTTTCATCGACAAAGAATCTTCTGCTAAACTGACATGCGTTCGTTTGATAAAAGGGATTTCCCGCATCTAATCAAACGTTTGTTTAGTCATTTTTGCGCTAACCAAACGTTTGATTAGATTCGCCTTATCCGTTGTTAACTTGGGATTTGCTTACTATAGGAGAAGAGATGTTTGTCGAGAGAGGGGTTAGGTAGAAAAGAGTATAAACCAGAAGGTGCAGAGAACCAGGTGGCACCATCCAGGTAGAGGCCATTGGTGTCAGTCCCCACGTAAAAAACAAAAAAATACTGAAAATTGGTGTGAAATAATGAGAATGAAAGGGTTTACTCTAGAACAATTAGAAGATATGGAAATAGAGTGGCTTCAAAAAGAGGAGCAAAAAGATGGCTTTTACTCTCAATTAATCAATATATACAAAGAAATGTATAGAAGGCTGATATTGTTAGTAAGAAAAGATCAGGAACAATATAAGGAATACATGCAATATATCGAAAAGCGGTTGATTGATTGTTACATAAAATATGGAACTTATTTAAAAATGAGTCAGGTGAAAGATGATCGCACTGCGATTAGCTCATTGAAAAACGCTATCACCCTAGATAAGCATAATCCGATTGCTCATTATCGGTTAGGTTTTTTATCGTATAAAGCAAAGGACTATGTGCAGGCCGTTAAATACTTTCATGCAGCCATCGATTCCCAGCGTTTCTATCAAATTCGCCAATATCAATTAAATGAACAACAGCTGTTTCATGCACATATGTATTTAACCAACAGTGCCTTATATGTTGCCAATCAATCCTACCAAGACATGGAAAGGCTAAAGTGGAGGGATTCAGAACAGCTGCAAGGCTATGAAGTCTCCCCTATTTATGACACCCTGTCTCAGAACGAGAATTATTTAAGATCCCATGCCTTTTATTCCGTAACGAAAAATCAGGTCCGTACATGTTCCCTAGAGGCTTGTGATGAAATCGTTGAACATCCCCCTAAACATACATTGGTTCTTTGTTTTGGTGATCGTGAGGTCTTTTATATTTTTAACGGAGAACCGATTGCATTATCAATTGACCTGGCTGATATCTTACGGCATATGCTGTTAATGTGTTCGATAGATAAGCCCGGAACGAGAATTACGTTTCGGCATTATTTTGGGAGTTTTGGCAAAGACGGAGAAGTAGTGGGTGCAACCTTTAGAAAGAGTATTTCACGGTTAAGATCGAGGTTGGATCAAATGGGTTTAAAGGATGCTATCATTCAGACTAGACACTTGGATGAAACGGCCTATTATTTTGATGAAAATATCCCTTACCTGATTTTATACCGTGTTGATGATGTGGTGGCAAATGAATATATCAGCCTTCATTCCAGTAACTAAATACAACTGACATCTCCTGTGACAGGGGTGTCACTGCCTTTTTGTGATAATAAAGCTACATTCACAAAAGGGAGAGGATCGTATGAAAAATTGGAATCAATTATTTGTTCGTCACGGTTGGTTAGTAAATGAGAAAGAGGAAAATATATTTGACTGCCGACATGAAACGGGGGCCAACAAGGAATTTTTACTGCAAATCTTAGAGCAGGCACAATTATCCTATCGTTATGATAAAAAAACACTAGTTATGCAGAGTCAGCCGATAGCAGAAGGAGATTGGATTAGCTTCCTAGATTTTCACTATCGTGGACGTGGAGAAGGTCTGTGGTTCCGACCAGGGCAGGAGGAACCAAAGGTACGGGAGCTTGATACGTATATTTGCGGGATTGTTCGTCAGCTCAATCGTCTTGGTTTTTTCACAAATGGTTCATGTGATGGGCATGACCGAAATTCTGCGTTTGTTTCGATTGTTAAAAAGGAAAACAACATTGAGCAGCTGGTGCCATTGCTTTTAGCACTTGGGATGAAACGAGTTAACTATCGTGAGAATAGGCAAAGCTATACCATCTCTTTTCCAATAAAAAGATTGGAACTTCTTGATTTAGCAGAAAAAATGAGTGTGGTCCAGGAAGTGTGGCTAGAGAAAGGAGTTGACTATCTCAAGGAGCAGCTCTTTTATATGCAACTAGAGGAACTCCTTTCTATACCAGGAGAAAGTGGCAATGAAGGGCGGATCAGGGATGTAGTCCAAGAAAAATTAACACCATATGTTGACTTTATCACGGTAGACCGCCATGGAAATTTGTTGGCGGAGAAGACGTATCGGACAGGTCATGGTCCCACTCTTATTTTAAGTGCGCATTTAGATACGGTGGAAGAGATTTTGGAGAATCGCCATATTGTGAAAGAGAATGGGATATGGTCGAGCAGTGAAGGGATTTTGGGAGCAGATGATCGTGCCGGTGTTGCTGTATTATTGAATATTGCCGAGACCCTATCTCATTCGACTACTTTTTCTGGAAAAATAAAATTTATTTTTAGCGTAGAGGAAGAAGTCGGGCTTGTTGGGGCTAGCAAGGTGGATGATTACTTCCTATGGGGGACGGATGCGGCGATTGTCGTTGACCGCCGTGGCACCGGGGATATTGTCACTTCATGTGGGGGATATATTCCGTTTTGCGATGCAGAATACGGTGAGTTTATTGAACAAGTTGCGAAGGATGCGGGATGGGATGGCTGGAGATGCACACCAGGCGGCAGCAGTGATACATGGATTTGGGCTCAACACGGTATCCAAAGTGTCAACCTTTCTGCCGGATACAATCGTGAACACACGGACAAGGAATATTTAGATATCCGAGCTTGCTACGGCACGGCACAATTAATCCAATCATTTCTAGGTAAAGGCCATGAACTTCGCCGGGTGTTGAATGGAATAAGAAGGAAACAGAGGGTTCAAGTGAATTAATTCGTTGGTGGTTCTCCCGTTTGCTTTTAAGTAAAGGGAGAACCATTTCTTATATTTGGGGGTGGGGGATATATATGAGTTTGATAAGATGTCGGGTTTGTGACCAGATTAAAGATTCAACCCAATTTGCAAATAGGGAAGTATGTACCTACTGCTTTGGAAAAGCAAAAGTAAAGAAAAAGAGAGAAAAGTTGTACCTCTGTTATTTTTGCAAGAAGAAAGTTTCTATTATCGATGAAAGTGGTTTTTGTGAGAGTTGCAGTACTGACTATTGGGGACATAATAGAACCATTAAAGCTGATAAGAGGACAGATGGCGAAATTAAAATAACTTCGGACTCTTCCAAAAGAAAAGAACGAAGTTTATCAACCAAGCAGGTATCCAATCGTGTTATAAAGTTAAAAAAAGATATGGTTAAATTAATCTTTGAATTAATGAACGATGAAATAGATATTAATGAAATTCCTGGATTTGAAGAAATAAACCTACAAGATGTGACGAAAGAAAATCTATTAAAAAATTACTCTATTGAAGAACTCGCTATATTATTAAGTGTACTTGAATACAATTTAAGAAATTGCGACTAATAGTTGGGGTGATTTTTGAGCGATAGTAAAATAAGCGGAGATTTCCGGTTAAATGTAGAATAGGGCTCATTTTTGAGAAAATAAGGGGAGATTTCCGGTTATCCCAAGCAAAATCTCACATTTTTACGATTTTTAAGTAAATAGACGGAATCTCTCCGTCTATTTAAGCCTTTTTAAACAATAATTACCAAATAGGCGGAATTTTTCCGTCTATTCGTCAGCTAGGGTGCTTAACCTGACACCCCAACCGAAAAGAGCGGCCCCTCTTGATTCTAAATGCCGGAATCTGCTAATTAGTAGGTGTGAGTAATTTAATCGATCATTATAGAATCTCTTTTTTATAATGTAATGGCATTTGAAGACATTGCTTATATATTCCATTTATCCTACAATTTTGTCATATACCTATTTTTATATCTTAAGGAGGGGTTTCATATGTCAAGAAAGGCTTTTAGTGCATCTGGAGCTGTTGCTGTTGGTCCTTACTCACATGCTATTGAAGCAGGAGATTTTATATTTTTATCTGGGCAAACTCCAGTAGACTCACAGACTGGAAAGCTAGTAGAAGGTGATATGGTTGAGCAGACAAATCAATGTTTTAAGAATCTTTTCAATGTATTGGAAGCAGCAGGTTTAACTCCTGATAATGTTGAAAAAGTGAATGTATTTTTAACTGATATGAATAATTTCACAGCAATGAATGAAGTTTATTCTAAACAATTTTCTGAGCCATATCCCGCTCGTACCACTATAGGTGTGGCATCCCTGCCTCTTGGTGCACAGGTTGAAATCGAGATGATAGCTAGAAGATAAAATACATGGGGACGGTTTGATGTTTTTTTAGGTCATTAGATCTCGGTATACTGTGGGGCATTAGGTATATGAGAACAACATCGTTGCCGCCAGTTCATTAGCAAATCGTAAAATTTGCCAGGGGGTATACAGGAGAACTAGAAATTAACTTTATCCATCGACACGATTCTACCCAATTTCTACTAGAATCCATTGATTTATCTAAGATGGTGCCTGTTTTACACAAACGTTTAATTGGCATCGAAAGGTGTCTCTCTGTGTAGATTACGAGTTTTTATGGATTTTTATTGTGGATGATTATCAAAGACTGGGACTTTCATCGACAATAAATCTTCTGCTAAACTGGCATGAGTTCGTTTAACAAAAGGGATTTCCCGCATCTAATCAAACGTTTGTTTAGTCATTTTTGCGCTATCCAAACGTTTGATTAGATTCACCTTAGCAGTTGGTAACTAGGGGTTTGCTTCATAAAAGATACGAGAAAATTGTCGAGAAGGGAATTTGTAAAAAAGAATGGAAAACCCCTTTCTTTCTCCTGTTTAAAGTTAATATACAAAAAATTATCTCCATCTGAAAGAAATAAAGTTGCAATTTGCAAGTAATTATCGTATAAATGAATTAGAGGTGAGTTAAATGGAGAACCTTAGAGAACTTTTTCAAGTCATGACAAGGCGTTTTGGGCTTTTGAATAAAAACTGTTGCCGAGTCGGTGAAGCTGAAATATCCCTGGTGCAAAGTCACATCGTTTATGAAATTCTTCGTAAAGATAGACCTTCAATGCAACAAGTGGCGGATACTTTAGGGATGGATATCACCACTTTTAGTCGTCAAATACAAACACTTGTAAAGATGGAACTGGTAAAAAAAACGCCTTTTCCGGATGATAGACGTGTTTCACAGCTTACTTTAACTACACAAGGAAACTATGTGGCTGCTAAAATTAATGCCGAAATGAACCAATACTTAAATGAAGTTTTTTCTAATATGAGTGATTTTGAACGAGAAATGGTTATTAAGTCAGTCAAACTTTTAAACGAGGCCATGTCAAAATCAACGGTTTGTTGTAAACCTTTCATTTGAGCAAGAATCTCTTGCTCTTTAATAAAAACCTAATACTTGTAATTTGCAAGTATTAAAAGGTAGGAACTCTGAAAGAAGGTACATGATCATGAGTATGTTGAATCATAAATTATTGCAACTCGTGTTAGAAAACCATTTGCAAAAAGATCTTTGGCGTGGCAATTTTGGTTTAGAAAAAGAAAATAACCGAGTGGATGGGAATGGAAAACTGGCATTGACTCCCCATCCAAAAGCTTTCGGCAGTAAATTGGAAAATCCGTATATAAAGACAGATTTTTCGGAAAGCCAAATTGAAATGATTACGCCTGTTTTTGAAAAGATTGATGAGGCGTATCAGTTTTTAGAAACGGTCCATGATATTGTGACTCTTGAGTTAAATGATGAATATCTATGGCCCAGCAGCAATCCACCGGCATTGCCTAATGACGAGGAAATCCCCATTGCTATGATGAATGAACCAGGAGAAGATCATTATCGGTTCCTATTGGCCGAAAAATACGGCCGGAAAAGGCAATTACTATCCGGAATCCATTACAATTTTTCGTTCGATGAGGAGTTTTTAAAAAAGCTATATCATGCTATGCATGTCAATAAAAACTTTAAGGATTTTAAAGACAGTATCTATTTGAAATTAGCACGCAACGTATTGAAGTATCGTTGGATGCTCATTTATTTGACCGGGGCTAGTCCTGTCTTTGATAAAACCTATATCGAAAAATGTGTTCAAATGAGCGAACATTTGGATGAAGAAAGCTATTTTTTCCCGAACATGAATTCTTTACGTAATAGTGTATGCGGCTACCGTAATGAAAAATCATACTATGTTTCTTATGATTCGGTTGAAGAGTATGTCCGAGACTTACGATCGCTGGTTAAATCCAAGGAATTATTGAGTATGAGGGAATATTATAGTCCTGTAAGAATAAAACCTGCAAAAGGAAGAGACGTTGATCAAGCTTTGTTAGAGGATGGAATCGCCTATTTAGAAGTGCGTATGATTGATTTAAACCCCCTTTATAAAATTGGGGTAAGCAAAGAAACGTTGAAATTTGTTCATTTGTTTCTCCTATTTATGATGTTTTTAGAAGATCGACCTTTCGGAGCAGAAGAACAAAAAGCAGCTGCACTTAATCATGATAATCTAATCATGAATGGTTTGCAGGGTAGGTTGTTTGGTGAAGACCGTTATGTAACTTTAGAGGAAAAAGCCTTAGAGCTTATGAAAGAAATGGAGCAAATGCTGCAGCTGTTAAAGCCTGATGACGAGACATTCTTTCGCTTACTTGATCAGGAGAAACAAAAAATAATAAATAATGAGCTTAGTTTCGCAGCTCAGGTTAAGTCTGAAATTCAAAAGTCCTCTTATCTTTCTTACCACATTGCCAAAGCCCATCAGTATGCCGAGGAGGGCAAGGCGAGTGGTTACAAATTTATTGGTTATGAGGACTTGGAGCTATCCACACAACTATTGCTGAAAGCTGCGGTTAAACGAGGAATTTCGTTTGAATTTTTAGATCGTGATGAGAATTTTATTCTGCTGCAAAAAGGAGACCACAGCGAGTACGTCAAGCAAGCAACGAAAACATCGCTTGATTCATACAGCACGGTTTTAATGATGGAAAATAAGGTTGTCACGAAGAAAATCCTTAAGCGGCACGGCATTCGTGTACCAGAGGGAAGGGTTTATCGTGATTTGGACTCTGCATTGACTGATTATGGGACGTATCGGAATAAACCCATCGTCATTAAGCCGAAGTCGACGAATTTTGGACTTGGCATTACCATTTTCGCTGGGGACTTTTCCATTGGAGATTACCAAAAAGCTTTCGAGATGGCTTTTGAACACGACCAGACGGTATTACTTGAAGAATTTATAACAGGAAAGGAATATCGCTTTTTAGTAATGGGCGATGAGGTTGTCGGCATTTTACATCGGGTGCCAGCAAATGTTATAGGGGATGGCATTTACACGATTGAACAGCTCGTTCACGAAAAAAATAAGAACCCATTACGAGGAAAAGGTTATAGAACCCCTCTTGAACGAATTCAATTGGGTGAAGTGGAAAAGATGTTTTTGAAAAATCAATCGAAGCAAATCACCGATATTCCGAGTGCAGGCGAAGTTGTTTATTTGCGAGAGAACTCCAATATTAGTACCGGCGGAGACAGCATTGATTTTACAGATGAAATTCCTGAAAGCTATAAAAAAATTGCCATTCAATCGGCTAAATCTGCCGGTGCTACGTTCTGTGGAGTGGATATGATGATCGATGACATTGAAAAAGAAGCAACTGACTCGAATTACAGTATCATCGAAATTAACTTTAATCCGGCTATCCATATTCATTGTTATCCTTACAAAGGACAAAACCGAAAAGCGGATGAAAAAATTCTCAATTTGTTATTTGGGGAAATACAATAATACAGATACCCAATTTCTACTTGAATTTCTTGATTTATCTAAGGCGGTGCCGGTTTTACACAAACGTTTAATTAGCATCGTAACGTGTCGCTCTGTGTAGGTTACTAGTTTTTATGGATTTTTATAGTAACCCTGGTGCACTCAATGGAGGTTAGTCCTCAATCCCGCTTATTGAGGACTAATCCTTGACCCTAACCTCACAAATATGGCCCTTTCTTTCTCACCACATAACTACTTAATTCCTAGCGAATTCACCATCGACCTCGACGGTTTCATAGATATTAATAAAGGCTTTTTCGTCATGGCTGCGAACAATTTTTTTGATTTGCATGGTTTCGTAACGGGTGACGACCATCATTAAGATCTGTTTCTTTTCCAGCGTGTAGCCGCCATACCCGTCTGTGATTGTAATACCTCGATAAATTGACTCTAGTAGTTCCTTTCGGATGAGCTCCCCTTTTGTGGTCACAATCTGCATCGTTAATTTAATGTGATTCGTGTGAATGCTATCAATCGCCTTACCTGTTATATAAATCGACAGCATCGTATACAGAGCAATATTCCAGTCGAAAGCAGCACCAGAAATCAGAACAATAACGCCGTTCATAGCCGTAAGGAGGAGACCCACACTAACATTGCTTATTCGCGAAAGGATAATAGCAATAATATCCAAGCCACCAGAAGTACCTGAATACTTCAAAATCAACCCAACGCCAATTCCACCGATAATGCCGCCAAAGATCGCCGATAGCAAGATATTGTCGGTTACGGGAATGGCTGGCAAAAGGTATAGGAAAACAGAGAGCGATACCACACAAATCAAGGTATTAACCGTAATCACCTTACCAAGCTTAAAGTATCCTAGAATGAGCAAAGGTAGATTAAGCAATAAATTCATGAAACCAATATCAAATGGAGTGATTAACCCAATCAAAATGGCAATACCACTTATTCCACTACTTAATATCCCATATGGAACCAGAAAGAAATTAAAGCCAAATGCCACAATAAGCGAACCAACGACAACAATTAAATTTTTCATAGTCTCTCGAGCTCCGTTTCTAACATTTTGTAGTGGGATGAATAGTAGATTGAGATAACGGATGAATTTGAAACCTATTTTACAAAAAAAGCGCCTCTAAATAGGGACGATTTGTACTCGATTACCACCCATATTCTGTTTTGTAAAAATCAGAAAACGTAAACCCAGTGGTTCCATTGAAAACTACCAAAGCGTACTTGTTCAAATTTGCACCTCGAAGATGATGTTCAAAATAACCGACTTTCACTAAGCGTCGACTCTTTGGGCAACAAGGCTCTGCTCTTCTTCATTCTTGTCACTGTTTTTTTTTCATTAAAAGTAATCTACCAAAAGGTAAATAAGTATGTCAATATACTTTCCTAATGTACCATTATTTCGAAGGTTTTAATTATTTGGTTTCAGAAACTATGATGGTTCTTATGGGGGACAATCGGGCCTTTTGTGCAATTTAGGGGTAAGTGTTTTTTGAAGGGGTGGAAAACATAGATTTTGGCTTTAGATTTGCTTAGCATGGTGAATTAAGTACCAATCAGGTTGAAATCGTGCCCGTCAAACCGACTAGTTCCCCCTTTGAGAACGCCTGCTTCTTCACTGCTAACCACATCTCCACATGCGTATTGAACTCTTTCACACTCTTAAACTGAGAATACCCCTCGAACCCTTCAATGCTGCCTGATTTTAAATTCTTAAAAGTGTACCACCCCATTCTACCCTCTATATAGGTTTCTGGAGGGCAAAAAGACAGCACAACTTTAGACCTATATGGTATGATAAGCATCGACAATCACGTATGAAACAAATTGAAAGAGTGGCACTTGAAAAAGAAGCAGAAGCTTTGAGATATTCAGGTACGGATCAAACACCTGTGGGTAGTATTGATGATCATCTTTGTCGCAGTTGGGGGAAAGGTGGGATGAGGTTTCAAAAACAAGTTACAAATGACTTGATACATAAGAAATCCTAACGGATATGTGACATAAAGATGATCAAAAGCATTCAGCAAGGTGATTGATTTAATAGTAAGTTAGTTTCAGATTGTTTTCTTATTTTTACATGCTATCTTAGATATACTTTACTAATTGGAGTGGTAATTTTTGAAATTTACTAAATTATTGGTTATTTGCGTTGCAATATTCCTTATTACTGGCTGTTCAAGTAAAACAAATGAGGAAACCAAAGAACCTGAACAAGCAGATGTTGAAGACGTAGAACTAGAAATAATGGAAGATGAAGTAGAGGTGGAAGAAGAGGTACCAGAACCGCTGCAAATGGCATCAAACCTTGTGCTTCAATATGGCGGGGAAGGTTATGCTGCTGAATCAGAAAGCATTGCTAATGATAAGATTTTTAAAGTAGGTGACTTTATTTATGTTTACCAAAATTTAAAGGATAAGATTTTGGTGTCAATTGGTAAAGGCGGCCAATGGCTTATAAAAGATAAGGAACTGAATATTGTCATCGATAATCCCTATGAAACTCAAACAATAAATGGAAATTTAATTAAGCAAAAGGGAATCATTTATGTCATCGATACTAATGGTGAAATAGTAAAGGAAGTCGCTATCACGAAACCTGGTTCTTATTTTGAAGTAAATTCGAGTAAAGGATATGGATTCTTAGTTAGCGAGAAAGATGAAAAGTTCATCTTTTTACCGGAATCAGATGAAAAGATAAACTTAACGGGAGAAATAAATTATGATAACGGTTATTATGACGCTGATCGTAACAAGTATTTCTCCACTGCAGGAACAAGTAGAGAGTTTGGTGGAATTGACACCATAACAGGTGATCCAATCTTTGATGAAAATGGACAAGTAATTAATTTTGACGATAATTATATTTACAACTTTACTGTAGACTCTGATGGAAATGTCTATTATATCGAAGAAACAGGGAACCGTGATAATGTAACGTTGGTAAAAACAGATAACAATTTAAATGAGCTGGCTAGAGTAAGAATAGAAACCTATGGAATTAGTGGATTTAGCGCAAGTGACCTTGTGCCTTTTGCAACGGATGATCATATTGAAATCTATTTCATTAATAAATATAAAAATCAACCATCTATTCAAATGGCAACGATTAACAAGTAAACTACATATATATAAGAACAAAGAGACTGGGCTCCCGTTGAGACCAGTCTCTTCTTCTCATCAGTGCCTATTAATATCGGAGAAGCATTCCTTAGTGGAGCACAAATCAACAGCCTAATTTAACACAGCCTTATTAAATTAATTAACTATAGGAGTTTGGATGTAGAAACTACTACTACTAATAAATATTTATACAGTAAAAATAGGACTTATGGTATAATTTTGAACATTAGGTGTTATTTTTGTAATTTTAATTTTTTCAACAAGGAGACGAACAAATGGCGTATTTTCTACATCAAATGAGATTGGCTTTTATCGGATGTTTTGCAGTAGCAGGTTTACTATTTATGTTTTTTCCACCTCTAGGCATAGCATGCTGGGTTTTAGCAGCTCTAGCTTACTTACCTGGTTACCTGTCCTCCCAAAAAGCAAAAACGAGACTAGAAGAAGAATTCAAGGAAGAACCAAAAGTTTTTGTGAAGGCTTATCATGATACGGGAAAGGGTTTTATCGCAATTACCAGCGATTCCTTCATTTTTATCCAAGGCAGCAATAAAATATACAACTTTCGGATTTCTGGAATAAAACAGTATGGTTTGACCAGAGGTGATTATTTTGAAATACATGGAGTCCAGAATGGACAGAACTATTCATTTATTTCAAGAGCTGCATTTCCTTGGAGTGCGAAAAAACTTAATAATTACTTTGAGAGAATCAATTTAGAAATACATAACGCTCACAAAGAACAACAGCACACAAAAAGTGAAATGGCTGCGGGTGTCCAGACATCTGACTCGTTAGCTCAACAGGTGGCAAAATATATACCAACTAAACTACCAACTGAAATTGAAGACGGTAGTGATGTATTTAATGAAATCAATCAAATGCTAAACCAAAAGTTTGATACTGTGATCATGAATAATGCACAGCAAGAGATAGATCAACGTGGCGGTGGGTTATTACAGAATATCCTTGTATACTGTAATGCTATTTGGAATGTTTATGGTCAAAATCAACTACCGAACCTAAACTCTGTCAGTGAACCCGATAGAAAAAAAGTGATCCTCATTTTAACAAATGTTGTTTCAAGGATTTGTAAATTAACAATCGAACATTTCGAACCACTTCCAAGCGCAGACTACGAGATTGAAGGCGAAGATTACTTTGACCTTGTAAAAAAAGAAAAGGTACCAAATTTCCATGCCCTTAAAACGGTTAAGAGTTCTTTTACTTCTGTTTTCCATGAAGACCTTGGAAGAAAATATAATCTTAGTGAACAAGAGATACATACAGTAGTAGATGAAATGGTAAATCTCATCTATAAAATCATCATTTTAAATCATCGTAAGCTGAGATAATGCAAAAAAACCAGTATTCACCGGTATAATACCGTATGAATACTGGTTTTCTTTTATTGATATTGATTTAATGCTAAATCCTCTACGATTACCATTTTTGAGTTAATCCTAAAACGTTCTTCTTTAGGAAGTTGAGCAACTCGGTAATCCGTATTTTTCATCGTTTCAATCATAATATTTCTTGCAAATCCCGCATTCCCAAACGATTCATCTCGATTTCGATAAGCAAGCTGATAATAATCATAAAGAGTCTCTTGTACTTGTGCGTCTAATACATACTCTTTTTTGTTTACGATCATTTCACTAATCTGCATGAGCTCAGGCGGAGTGTAGTCTTCAAATTCAATCCGACGACTAAAGCGTCTTCCTAAGCCATCATTGCTTTCTAGGAATTGCTTCATATTATTCGGATAACCAGCGGCAATCACAATGAAAAACCCTCGGTCATCTTCCATTCTTTTTAATAGTACTTCCACAACCTTATGGCCCGGATCTTGGTTACCGTACTGTGTTAGCTGATAAGCCTCATCAATAAATAAAGTACCACCGATTGCTTGGTCGATAAATTTAGTTGTGATTTTCTCTGTTTCCCCTGCATATTGACTTACTAATTTATCACGGTTTACTTCGATCAAATCGCCACGTTCCAGTATACCTAATGCCTCGTAAATTTTAGCGATGATTCTTGCCACTTCGGTTTTTCCAGTACCAGGGCTCCCTAATAATAAAGTGTGAGGAGAGAGTTCATTTAGTGGCCTTCCTTCTTCCCGATAAAAGCGAACAAGGGTAATGAGTTTTTCAATTTCTTCTTTTACATTATCCATTCCGATAAAAGCATTTAATTGACTTAATGTTTCGGATAATAAACCCTCATTGATTGGAACTTCAAATACCTTTTCTTCTTTCTTCGGCAGAGCTGCTTCCACGTCTTCTATTGTTAAAGTTAATAAGAATTCCTTCGTCCAAGACTCTTTTGGAGTATTCATGCACCGTGTTGCTTGAGCTTTATACATATCATCCACATTGTTACGAACCGTTCTTGCATTAGAAAAGTAGCGGTCACGTTTTCTGTACAATCCTGTAAACTCTTTATGAAGCAGACTTTTTGCATCCGAAGTAATCTCACGGTTCTTTTCTGTAATCATTTTCTCAGCGATTGCGATCATTTCATCTGGTGTATAATCCTGGAGTTGGTAATACTGAGTAAATCTACTCTTTAATCCTGGGTTCACTTCAAGGAATTGTTCCATTTCCTTTTCGTACCCCGCTACAATCACCATAAACTCGCCTCTTCGGTTTTCCATCTCTTCTAGAAGAACAGCGATTGCTTCAGGACCAAAGTCGTTTTTAGTTCCTTTGTTGGTCAATTCATAGGCTTCATCAATAAATAGTACGCCACCCATTGCTTCATTAATTTTCTCTACTGTTTTAGGAGCAGTTTGCCCTACATACTCGCCTACTAATTTTTCGCGATTAACATGGATGGTATGACCCGATGATAATAACCCCATTGCTTTATAGAGTTTGCCAACTAATTTTGCTACGGTTGTTTTTCCCGTACCCGGATTTCCGTGCAGGACAATATGTGGGACTTTCAGGTTACCTTCTTCTGGCTCGATTCCTAATTTAACTAGTTCGCGATTAAATTGGATTAATTGAATCATCTCATTAATGGATTTTTTGATATTATCCATTCCAATTAAAGCGTTAATTTCTTTCAGAATTCCCTCTAAATCTACATTTTTCTCTACTATTTCCTGCGTTGTTGTCACTTCGACTGAATTTTCTGCTGCTCTATTTTTGTTTTGGCTTGGTGGATTATCTACAATGATGACTTTAGAATCTTCATCAAATTGTGTATTCGTCCCATTATTAAAAATTTCGCAATTTTTTATCTCAGCTTTAGAGTCTTTCACAACTAAAACACCGAATTGTTCAGATTTATGAATTTTAGTGTCCTTAATCTGTATATTCCCATTGTTTGCTACGACGATATTTGAACCGCTACTATCGTAAATTTCACAGCCTTCTATTGTAGCTTTCGCACGGTTACCGATAGCAACATTAAGCTCACTGTTGTAAACTTCACATTCTACTAAATCTAAAGAACTTTTAGCTTCGTTCTTTATATTCGTTTCTTGATTTCCGTATATTTTACAGTTATGAAATTTACCATTGGCCATATTATCAACTGTTATACCAAATTGAGCGTTATTAAAAATTTTGGTTTTATTCGTAATGGCTGATCCTTCCGATTCAATGGTAATGCCGCTATAGTTATTACCATATACTTCGCAATCATCCATAGAAATTTTTCCTTTTTCCATTGCGAAGATGCCACAATCATTATTAAATATTTTACAACCTTGAACTACTACGTCACCTTCTAAACGAGAAATAACACCGAACTTAGGGTTATCATAGATTTCACAATCCTCGAGTATTCCTCGACCGTTTTCAGATACTCCCACTCCACAGTGGTCCCCGTTATAAATCTTACTTCTTCTAACGAATGAATGAGCACCTTCCGAAATGGTCACGTTGGTATTATTGCTAAAAATCTCACAATCTTCTAATGTACTTTTTCCTTGTTCATCAACGGAAATACCGATACCGCCATGATAAACTTTACATCTTTTTACTATTGCTTCACCATTCGTATCGATCTGTACACTGGTTTGGTTATCATAAATTTGACAGTCTTGTATTCTACCTATCCCGCTGTCTCTAACCCATAATCCCATCACGCTACTAGAATAAATTTTACATCGTTCTACAACAGAATCGCGAGTAGATTTAAAATCAATATTTGTCTTGTTGTCAAATATCTCCGAATCCTCAATCCGGGCAACACCATTGTTCACATAAATCCCTAAAACACTTCCCTGGTGAATCTTACAACGTTTAACCTCTCCTGTCCCTTCTATGGTTATATTGGAACGAGTTTCAAACAAATCAGAATCCTCAATCGTTCCTTTTGCTGTTTCTTTTATGAGAATCCCGTGTTCTCCACTTCGATACATTTTGCTTTTTCGTACCTTGAGGCGCGCTTCCTCAGCAATAACAATATTTGAGTATTCATTATCGTATAGTTCACATTCCACTACTTCGCATGTACTTTTGGTAACCAGGATTCCAGAGCTTTTGCTATTGTAGAATTTGCTCTTTTTCATAACAGCATCTGAACCTGTATTAAGCATCGTAGAACCATTTATATCACATTCTTCCAAGGTTCCTTGTGCACCATTTGACAGGAGTACTCCCATTCCTACTGTGCCGCTGCTCCTTACTCTACACCGTTTCATGACGATATTCGTATGTGAATAGAAGATTGAAATGCCGTCTCCAGATTTACTGTTAATCGTACAATTCTCCAATTCTGACTTTCCAGCCAATACTTCTACCGTCCAATGACTATCATTTAGTTTTTGACCATCACGATAGATGGTCAATCCAGATACTTTCACATTATCTTCTATAGTCAATACTGTATTATCTGTGTTGGTCAAAACAATACTATCAACAGGACCATCGCCAATTAACCTAAGCTCTTTATCTATTACTATTTTTTCATTGTAGACTCCTGGTTCAATAAAAATAGTAGACCCAGGGGGTGCTTTATCAATTGCCTGGTTAATTGTTTTAAATTTTGAAAACAACTTTTTAGAGACTCGAAGTTCCATATTTCCCTCCCGGATAATAGATATATATCTCCACATATATGTAAATTTCGTATTTAGACCTGGTCTCTCTCTGAGTTATTGCTCAGTTTAATTACTAGCTAATTTTTCTTGTTCAAATTTTTCAACTAATTCCTTTGCATATCTATTTAGATATTTGTCATCATATGAGTTAGCTTCTAAACTATAAACATCGAAAACAATCTCTCTGAGGTTTTTAGCCGTAATTTCAGGTGGGTTTTCAATACCAACTTTTCTTAATTTCATATCTTTTTCGATACTAATTTTTTTTACATCATAAATCTTTTTGGAAGATAAAATACCTTCTTCCTTTGGTTTGGGTTCAAGAGCATATTCCATAACCTTCATTGTCTCTTCTGTCACTTTATTATCATGATATATAAATAAAGCAACTTTCATAGCAAGACCGGAACCCTCAAAAATAGTAAACAAAAGGACTGTTGTCAAAAATATTTTTGCAAGCGCACCTCTAAATATATTAGGTTGAACATCAAAAAATAGCCACTTAAAATCTAATTTTAAAATTTTTCTTATTTTTTTGCTCAATATAATAATTAAAATTGAAAAAACGATAAAACCAACACCTACATTAATACCATCAGGAACATTATCAAAGAAAAGGCCAACAATTATTCCGCCTATATCGTCAAATGCTTTTATAACCTCTAATAAAGACTCAACTATTATTGTAATTGTTTTGTTTTTCCATTCAATTGTTAAATGAGAGTCTTGTTCTACAACTTTTATTAATGTTTTAGCGACAAGATATTCATTTGTTAATCCTTCTGATTCTACAATTGGTTTTCCCATAGTATATGCCTGGAATTTATCAACAAGGGCTGAAAAACATATTATCCCAATTCCAATGATGATGAAAAAAGATAGTGGTGCCATAATTACTTTCCCCAACTAATAATCCTCCCCATTTTTATCACAATTATTTAATATATAAGTTCCTCATATTTTTTTAATATAGTTCTATTACCCCTTTTAATATTATAGAATCTATTTTTTACATTAAGGTGAACGTAGGATAATTATAAAAATGCCCAATAAAGAATAGGTAATAAAGCATTGGGGACCCCTATCCAAAAAAGATTTGATGCGAACTTCTGTTTTCTTTTACTACTATCCTTGGATTCATACCATTTCTCGTCCGACCCATTTTGGAAAAATTTAAAAGACAGACCTATAAATGCAATACCAACAACTAAACAAATTAGTAGTTTCAAAGTCACATCCGTATAATCTAATAAAAAAAACATGGCCAAGAAAATGCAAAAGCCAATTCCAAATGATTTAAACATACTACACCGTCCCTTAATTATTACTTCTTATTTATGAATACTAGTGTGAATAAGAGTTTAATTGTAAAGTCGTAGGCCCTATGGAGTATTCAGGTGTTTTTCTTGGATTTACAAGGAATATATACCTAAATAATAATATTATATATTTGATAACTTTAAAACAGTGTATACAAGAAATATTTAGGGAGTGGAAATAATGATCAAGAAGTTATTAAAAGTTTCGATCTTCTTTTTCTTAATCAGGGAGGAAGGTGATATTTCTGTGCCTGTCACTCCCTAATATTTAAATCCATCGACACGATTCTACCCGATATCTACTAGAATCTCTTGATTTATCTAGGGTGAGGGCTATTTTAACCAAACGTTTAGTTAAAATCATAACGTGTTGATTTGTGTAGATTACTAGTTTTTATAGGTTTTTATTGTAGATTCTTATCAAAGACTGGGACGTTTCATCGACAGAAAATGTTCTGCCGAGCTGACAGTAGTTCGTTTAACAAAAGGGCTTTTCCTACATCTAATCAAACGTTTGTGTAGTTATTTTCGTGCTAATCAAACGTTTGATTAGATTTACCGTATCGGTTGCTACCAAGGGGTTTTTGTAATTTGGGTAAAGGGAAGTTTGTCGAGAGTGGGGATCGTTGGAAAAGAGTGTAAAGTCTCGCCGAGTTGAGCATATCCCACCATTTTATCCTGAAACTGAGATATACTGAAGTAGAAATATAATAGACAAATCATTCAGGTTTGTCTATAAATTCAAACATGGAGGGGATAGGAATGACACGACTAGAGAACAAAGTTGCAATTGTTACTGGAAGCGGTTCCGGAATTGGAGCGGCCATCGCAAAGCGTTTTGCAGAAGAGGGCGCAAAGGTTGTTCTTGCCGATGTTAGCGACAAGGGAGTAACACAAGTAAAGCAGGCAATCGAACAAGCTGGGGGTACAGCTGAGTTCATCATTGGTGACATCTCCAAGGAGGAGAATGCGAAGAAGATCAATGACTTTGCCGTCGAGACATTTGGAAAACTTGATATTCTGGTGAACAATGCTGGTTATGCAGGTCCAAGTGATCCGGCTGAACAGTTCAACTCAGAGGCATTTGATAAAATCTTTAAGGTAAATGCATATGGAACGTTTTATATGGTCAAGCACGCTGTCCCACATATGAAAGAAAGAAAAGCTGGAAGCATCATCAACGTAGCTTCCAACAGCATCATGACACGAACCGACTATCCGGGATATGCAGGTTCCAAAGGTGCGGTACGCACGATGTCGTACACATTCTCCAACATCCTTGCCAAGGATAAAATCCGCGTGAACACGTTGATCCCTGGAACAACGAGGACACCAATGGTACAGGCTATTTTTGATAACGAGGAACTAGCTAAAAAGTACATTGACACCATTCCGCTAGGTGAAGTTGTTGAGCCAGAAGATCTTGCAAATGCCGCACTTTACCTCGCATCAGACGAAGCCCGCCGCGTTACGGGAACAGAACTAGTTGTTGATGCGGGAATGTCTTTGTAAGGAATAAATTCAAATAAATTATCCTTGAAGTCCACATCTGCAACAGGTGTGGACTTTTGAGCGTTAAGCACGTACTTGAAAATTTCGGTGCCTGGTGTAAGAAAGAAAAGCACTGCTGAATTTTGGTTAATCCAGTTTTTTGATAAAGGGTTTGAGATCTATGATATATTGCCATAATGGTAAATAGAATCAACAATCTTCCAAAGAGAGTAGCCTTTCTCTTAGGTTGGTGGTTGAATATTTACTTAGGGGTGATTTTATGACGATGCAGCGCACATTCATTATGGTAAAGCCTGATGGAGTGAAGCGACAATTAATAGGAGAAATCATAAAGCGCTTTGAGCAAAAGGGTTTTAGTCTATTAAATGCAGAGCTTATGACTGTGGACCGTACAAAGGCTGAATACCATTATATGGAACATCGAGACAAGCCGTTTTTCGGTGAGTTGGTGAGCTTCATTACATCCGGACCTGTTTTTGCAATGGTCTGGGAAGGGGAAAATATCATTGAAGTTTCCCGGCTTATGATTGGAAAGACAAGTCCATTGGAAGCTGTGCCGGGTACGATTCGTGGGGACTTTGCGTTTATAAAAGAAGAAAATGTCATCCATGGTTCAGATTCTCGTTTAAGTGCAGAACGGGAAATTGAAAATTTCTTTGGTTTATTGAATAGACATACCTTAAAGGAAGATTTTCCATTCGAAGACAGACAATCTAGTTGATTCTTACGTACCAGCCAATAGGCTGGTATTTTAATGTTGCTTCCCATTAAAAAACAGCCTGATTCGGTTTGGATCAGGCATGTTCTTCGGAGGTAGGGTGGATTCTAATTCAAGTCATTTAATCTTTGACAATAGGCTGATCGACAACATCGGTGTCGAGGGTAGTGGTTGAACTTTGTCCACTGAAGGTTGTGTTTTGGATTCCTGTATTAGCGGAACCGGAACCAACAAATGTTTTTGCCGAACTTTTAGGGGAGATGAATAACGTACCGCCAAAATTGATGATACCTCCACTGACGTTGTCAATCTTTAAGTGTCCTGGAACATTGATCATACAGAACATCCTTTACCGTTTAATAATTCAATGTATGTAAAATTCCCACATATAGTGCAATGGCAGATAGTATAATTAGGGGTCAGACCCCCGCTCGGCTAAAGTTTAAAGCGGTAAAGCATAAAGGTAGCGGAGGAGTTTGTTCGGTTTTGATTATTTAACTATTTTTGAAACGGTGCTGCCAGTTCATTTGCAAATCTTAAGTATTGTCCTGGGGATATACATGAGAACTTCAAACTAGATAAATCCATCGACACGATTCACCCCGATTTCTACTAGAATCTATTGATTTATCTAGGGCGGTGACGGTTTTACACAAACGTTTAATTGGCATCATAACGGGTCGCTCTTGGTAGATAACTAGTTTTTATAGATTTTTATTGTAGATCATTATCAAAGACTGGGACGTTTCATCGACATAAAATCTTCTGCTAAACTGACATGAGTTCGTTTAATAAAAGGGATTTTCTTACATCTAATCAAACGTTTGTTTAGAAATTTTCGTGATAATCAAACGTTTGATAAGATTCATTTTTTCAATTGTTAAATTGGGGATTTGCGTAAAGTAGAAGAATGAAGTTTGTCGAGTGAGGGGATAGGTAGAAAAGAGTGTAAAGTTTCCCCGGTTTGATTGGTGCAGGTGTAGATTTTGTTTGCCCATTGTTGGTGGTTACAGTCTAGTTTCTCCCATTAGCCTCGTATTTTCCAGACCTAGTGTCAAAATCTGATTCTGCTAGCAAACTAGGAGTATACGACAACTATCTTGACAAACACTGACCCTAATTTCCTAATATGTATCTTTTGTGAATTATTAATAGAAATATAAGAAAATTACAAAAAATCCTAAAAATACAACAAACTAAGTAGTCAGAATATTTAATATAATTAACGTGTTATAAATTGTTAACGCTTTCATAATAAAACGAGGAGGTGCAAGTAGAGTATAAAAGGTAGCTCTTTCTATTCTATAAAAGGGAGGTAGAAAAATGTCTAAATCAGTAAACAGATTAAGAAAACTTGTGTTATCTTCGCTTGTAATAATTGTAACTGTTACAGCTATTGCCACTGGGGCACTCGCAGCTCCAAGCCAGTCTACGAGTACTGTCTCGTCGCTGCCCTGGATGGATACGTCTCTTTCACCTGAGGCACGTTCGGAACTTCTTATCAATGCAATGACACTGGAACAGAAGATCCAGCAGCTTGCCGGGGCTCGCGGTGCAATTCCTGAGCTTCCAGAATGCGGAACCCCTGGTCGGCACGTACCTGGCATCCCTGAGCTTGGGATCCCGACGTTCCGGATCACTAATGGTCCAGTCGGTCTTGGCGGAGGTGATTGCAGCCCGCAGGATAAAGCTACTGCTCTACCCGTTGCACTTGGGCTTGCAGCCAGTTTCGATCAAGACCTCGCATACGCATACGGTAACTTGATGGGGGGCGAGGCACGCACGCTTGGTCTGCACGAGCTCGAGGCCCCCGGCATCAATCTTGCACGCTTGGGCGAGAACGGCCGTAATTTCGAGTATATGGGTGAGGACCCTTACCTCGCCGGCGTTCTAGCTTCGAAAGAAATCCAGGGGATTCAAGACAACGACATCATCGCAATGTCTAAACATTATGTACTCAATGATCAGGAACAGAACCGTGGTTCAGTCAACGTAAACATCGCAGAGAATGTGCTTCACGAGCTCTACCTGCTGCCGTTTGAGATGTCAGTCAAGGATGGGAACGTTGGCTCGATCATGTGCTCATACAATCGGGTAGGTGGGACCTATGCTTGCGAGAACGAGTATCTACTGAACACTGTCCTTCGTGATCAGTGGGACTTCAAGGGCTACGTCCAGTCTGACTTTGGCGCTACGCATTCAACTGCACCTGCTCTAAACGCCGGATTGGATTTTGAGATGCAGTCGAACCGGTTCTTCAATGACGTGGCCATCAAGGCTGCGCTCGACAACAAAAGCCTAACGATAGAAACAATTGATCAGGCACTCGACCGCCGATATGTGCAAATGTTCAAATATGGCATATTCGACCGTCCAATTGTACGGGGCACCATCGACGCTGTGACCAACGGTTCTCAAGCACGTGATATCGCTGAACAGACAGCCGTCCTGCTGAAAAACGAAGGTAACCTACTGCCGCTCGACTCTTCCGTTGATTCAATCGCCTTAATCGGTCAAACCACATACATCGACGCAGCAGTCGCCGGAGGTGGTGGAAGCTCACGGGTAAGTCCACTTTACACGGTTGCACCGCTTCAGGGTCTGCAAAACACCCTAGATAAACTAGGTTCGGATGCGACGATTACTAAGGTGACTGTGGCCAAGGACAATAGCAATCTCGACGCGGCTGTTGCTGCAGCGAAGGATGCCGACGTCGTAATTCTTATGGCCGGAGTCGTAACTAGCGAGGGCAGAGACCGCCCAAGCCTGGCCCTTCCTGACAACCAAGATGCAATGATATCAGCTATTTCCGCAGCAAATGAGAAAACAGCACTTGTGCTCAAAGATGGAGATCCAGTTCTTATGCCTTGGGTTAACGAGGTCCCAGCAATACTCGAAGCATGGAACCCAGGCCAGGAGGACGGCAATGTTGTCGCCAACTTGTTATTCGGGCTCGCCAACCCATCGGGTAAGCTTCCAGTTACCTATCCGGTTTCCAAGGCGGACACGCCTACTAGCACTGCTGATCGCTATCCAGGAATCAATCAAGGAGTGTTGGATAGTAATGGAAGAGAGATCCCGCAGGTATACTATTCTGAGGGTCTAGAAATGGGCTACCGCTGGTACGATGCTCAAGGCATCAAACCTCTCTTTGCATTTGGTTATGGTTTGTCCTACACAGACTTCGAGATTTCAAAGCTCGTAGTCACGCCGAAGACCACCGATGGTACCAAGCCAATTAAGGTATCGTTCTTCGTGCAGAACACTGGTGAAGTTGCGGGTGCTGAAGTTCCTCAGGTTTACCTAGGTCTGCCTGAAAACGCGAATCAGCCGCCTAAGCGCTTGGTAGGTTTCGAGAAAATCTGGCTAGAACCAGGTGAGAAGAAGCATGTATCAATTACCATCGACCCGTCAGCGACTAACCACCCATTATCCATTTGGGATGCCGATGCTGATGCTTGGAAAACTCTTGACGGTTCGTACAAGGTGTATGTCGGTAATTCTTCTGACAAGATCACGCTGACCGACTCCATTACGGTACGCACACCAGCTGGGCACAGCAAGTAAGGCTTTCAATCATAATCTAAATAATAATTCAGATAATCCCCGTCTTCAAAAGGTGGGGATTATTTGGCGCTTACTACTATTTTTCTTACTGCGGTTCCACTTACACAACTCTCCCCTTAACGTGCAGTTTCTACATTTCTCCTTTCCAAAATAATATTTATAAAATCCATTGCTTCCAGCTCGTTAGCAAATCGTAAGTTTTACCCAGGGAAAAAGTATTTTTTGAGATATTCATAGCTGTAAAAGAAGAGGGCTGCTAGCACTTTGCAGTGTTAGCAGCCCCTTCTTTGGCTCTGTTACTATTCATTGTTGATTTTCGTGTAGGTATAAGAATTAATAGGCGGAGAATTCCGGTTAATTAGCAAACAGCGTTGAAAATAGCCCTAATAGACGGAGAGATTCCGCCTATTGACTCGAAAAACGTGAAAAGGGGGGGTTTTTCCTTGTATAAGCGGAAATCTCCGCTTATTTTAAGGGAAATATGGGTATTTCCCAATTTAGACGGAATTCTCCGCTTATTTTTCAAACAGAATAAAATTTATAACTGGGCCAAAATTTTTGACTGAAGAAGCGGCCGTTACCCACCTATTTTACTTGCAGTTCCTTGTCACTTACTACAAAAATGATTTCATCTTGGCTGGTTGATGACAATGGCGTTAGGGTTAATTGTCCATCGGATACTTCGATTTTAAAGGTAGAGAAGTTTGCAACATCCTCTTTCATATCGGTCATCAATAAGAATTCACGTACGATTGAAAGGAGGGTGAGTCTAGTTATTTGGATATGATGGTATTCTGCTAGAACGGTTGTTAAGAATTTTTCTAATAGAAGTAAATTGGGTGTCTTTATTGTTTGATTTTCATTTGCACCGACGAGTAATAGGTAAAAGTCGCTAAGCAGTTGGTAAAAGAAATCTACTTTTGCTTCCTTATTAATGTCTTCTATTAACACCATCATTCTACGTTGGAAATCTTCCTTGCTGCTAAAAATATTACTTAAAACTTTCCGTTTCATTTTTTTGGCGGCAACGTTCCCTTTATAGTGAATGATGCCATTCCCAATCATCAGTGAAATAATACCGCGGGTACTATCCATCATATTGCCAAATTGTAAGTCCAGCCGATCAGCAAAAACATTATGGCCAATATAGTCAAATTGATGGCCCCAAAACCCTTTGCGGTTCGTTGCATCCTCCTTAAGGAGTAGGTATCCTAGAGAATCATGGTCAATTTCCGTTACGAGAATTCGGCCATCCATTATCGGGTGGGTCCCTTGAAACGGCACTTTGAAATAAAGGTTTGCAGCGTCTTCGAGCTTTTTGAGTGCTGCATAGCGGTTAGGAACCAGGTCATCCAGGTTCATGTATGGACTTAGTGCAGGAACCTCTATTTGTGTATCCAACAACTTGTTCAGCAAACTTTCCCGGATCCGATTGGAATAAGTGAATTTATATCCATTTTCCTGTCCAAGGCTAAGGACCTCATCTAAAAATTGATTGTCGACAAAAAGGCTGCGGACTTCTTCATACATCCCATAGCTAACCGGGTCTAGATGGGCTGATAGATTCCGAATTTCCCTGACTCTCTCCAATTTCACCAGGAATGGTTCCGTTATATTCAGGGTTTCCGCTTTATTTTTGAAAAAGATTTCTTTAAAGGCCCATGTAAACTTTCCGATGGTTAAGTCGCGTTTTTTCACTTTAGGAACCAGCTCTAAAACGATAGCGCCATAATGGAATTGTAACTCTTGCTCCAATGCCTTAAAGTAACTAAGACAAAAAGGTGAAAAGTCAAACTCCTCATTAAATTGATCAGGAACCAGTGAGTCAAAACGTTGTGCCGATATTAATAACAATTGCCCTTGTCGAGACATTTCCTTTTTAGTGGCAGAAATGTTGGCAGACTGCTCCTGAAACGTATAACATTCAATTTTGGTGAACTGATTACTTTCGGTTATCGTGAAATCAATAATATTCTGTTTTTCATCTGTAAAAATCACGATAAAGGGCTTGTTCACTACTTCATCAATCTCGTAATTTTGGACCAAAACATTTTTGGTAAATTCCAGATACAACAGGATGGTTTCTTTACTGACTGCATCTGGCGTTTTCTTGGTATAGTTCTTTACTTCATCCAAGATATAATCGACAATTTTTAGTTTGGTAAAAAGGTGAGGTTTATAGGGTTCCTTTACCGATTGTGTGGCATTACTCCATGAAATATCCCATTGGTCATCATCGTTTCGCACTGATAAGGTAATTTCTACCTCGATTAAATACATTTCTTTTAGGTCTTCCAGGTTCGATGCATCGGAAACTTTCGAAAAGGGTCTGATATCTCCAATCAGATCGGTCAGATACCAATCTCTTGAGGTATTTTCAATTTCCATGCTGATGAGATCTAAATACCCAGCGATAAATTCCTCAATTCCGACATCAAACCGATAAGGTGATTGTCTTATTGGTGGGACTGGATCTGGGTCAACAGCCGTTTGAGATGGCTCCATGGTTTCTTCAGGGAGTTCGTCCGTATCTTTCCAGACAATATTCATGGCATCGTTATCCCGATATCCTCTCCATCCATAACTGGTCGAGAGCTCCCATTTTACGAGTGTGTCCCCAGGTCCGACATAGACAGTGACACTGTAATACTGTTGTTCATCGGTAATTCTCTCGGTAATGGCTTGTTGCGCCAGCTCGAAGTATATGTTAAACGCCCCATAATCCGGAGTATCCCCAAAAGGAAGCCGGGCATAATCCCATGCATTGGATAATGCGATTTCTTTGATGAGCCGATACTCATTTTGTGTCAAGTTTCCTTTTTGATCTAGTTGATGAAGCTGGGAGTTTAGAAATTTAACTACATCACCGTCAGGCCGCGGGCGTTTGAGTTCTGTCATTAGCTTTTCCAGTCTATCTTTCACAAAGGCTTTTGTATCAATGACTTGCCTTGGCGTTTCAGTCGGACGGAAGAAATTATTTTTCTTTTTGACGGGTGAGGAAACCTCTTTAGTTGCTTCCGTTCTAAAACTTTTGCTTCCATTTTTTCCGTGGCATTTTTTAAATTTTTTACCCGATCCGCAGGGACAAGGTTCATTACGACCGACAGCCATCAACATGGGCAAGGCTCAACTCCTAGAATGCAAAATTATTACTTTATTATAATGCAATATTTGTAAAAATTATAGGTAATTTGGGTCCGGTTGGGGCGGCTCTGAGGGCTTTTTCCTTCGTAAAAGTGTCTATGGAGTTCGTTTAGGATTAACTATTTATAGAGTTCTCCGTGGAATGGTGGGGGATAGTGCAGCATAGTGATGGAAACAATGCTATGTCCTCGACTACTATTTTAATAGAAACAAATCAAAGTTCGTTTTTCTAAAAGATTCATAGCTAAGTTTTGGGTAATATAAAAGGCATCTCGAAAGATGCCCTGTTAGACAAGATCAAATATCCTATTATTATGGTAGGTTATTTTTTGCTTCAATTTTGTTTGAATCATGGAATTCAGGCAGCTATCTAGTAATAGCTCTAAATAGTTTTTTCTTATCGTATGCCATGTAATTCTAAACTTTTTAATATTTGTCTTCATTTCCATAATGCATGTCCCCTTTAATTTATTCATAAATCGTAAGAGACCGTATTCGGGAACTGGCAAGCGTTATCACCCATCATGATGTTAGCCCCTATAGTTTTGCGTCATCATTTTTCAATGATTTTGCCTTTATCGTACGAGATATGGATATACCAATAATATCGGATAACCTTCCTGGTGATTTTATAGGTCCTTTTTCCTATTTTCGGGGTCAGACCCCCACTCGGCTAAAGATTAACGCGGTAAAGGATAACAAAAGGTGTAGAGCAGACGATTTACTGGTCCGCTCTTATCGGTTGGGGGGGCAGGTTGCGTCCGATCTGATATATAGACGGAGAATTCCGGTTAATTAGCAAATAGCCTTGAAAATAGTCCTAATAGACGGATAATTCCGCCTATTGACTCAAAAAAGGGGAAAATGGAGGGTTTTGGGTTGCATAGTCGGAAAACTCCGCTTATATTAAGGGAAATATGGGTATTTCCCAATATAAACGGAATTCTCCGCTTATTTTTCAAACAGGGTGACATCGACATTCAGTTATAACGGAGTCTTAATTTAAGATGACCGATACTCCGCAAGCATCGCTGCTCCCATCGCCGGGCCTTGTTCACTAGATAGCTTCACGATTTTTGCATTAAAGATGTCTGCTTGGATTTGCAGCCAATCTGAATTTTTCGCTCCTCCACCAATGGTTATGACAGAATCAATTGTTTTTCCACTCGAACGGAAAATCTCAATGGTTTAACGGTTAAAAAAATCGAAAATGGTTCAATACTACAAGTAGTAAACTCTCCAATTAATATCAAATCATCTATACATAGGTTTCCCAAAATACCAAGTCTATCGCAAAGTGGTCTTAGATAATCCTGCTAGATATATATTCATAAAATTTGTTATGATAAATAAGGACTTATCACGTTAATAGAATGCAAAGATTATCATCCCATTTTTACCTTCGGGATTTTTTCATATACTAGAATTATTTCTCCCTGAACGTTGAGAGGTGTTTACACCAAAAGCGTATTAGTTGAGTAGGAAGTAGGCATTTATGAATATGAAAGTACATATTATCGCTCCATATGAATCGATGGTCCCTATTATTAAAGAGTGCATTTCTCTTTTCCCAGAGTTGACTATAAATTATTCTGTTGGGGACTTAACTACTGGCGCCGAGATGGCCCGTTCGGAAGAAAAAAAAGGCACAGATGTCATTATTAGTAGAGGGGGAACAGCACAATTAATCAAAAAGGCCGTGAAAATTCCTGTTATCGATATGCATCTGTCAGGATATGATATGATTCGATCGCTAACGTTAATAAGCAATCTAACAGATAAAACGGCGATTGTTGGTTTTTCGAATATAACCTCAGGTGCTAAGTCGATCATTGAATTATTGGATTATCCGCTAAATGTTTTTACCGTTAGTGATTCAAACGAGGTTGCCCCTTTAATCCTAAAACTTAAAAATTTGGGGTATCAGCAAATAGTCGGTGATGTCATTACAGTAAAAACGTCAGCTGCTTATGGACTTAAAGGTTTTTTAATACAGTCAGGTAAAGAGTCAATTATAAAATCAATAGAAGATGCGAAACTGATCTATGGCTATCTTAATCATAAAAATAATCTGGCGAAAATTTTTGAACAATTTATTTTAAAAGATACGAAAAATATGATCATTCTTGACGATAGCAATCAGATTCTGTATGAGCATTTGACGGACTTCCCTTCGAATCCATTATCTAAAGGGCAGTTATATATGTTGAATACGGACCTCATGATGAATAAAAGTACGGTTCAAACCCATTTTACGTTTGATGACTACAACATTCATGTATCAGGATCCTCCTATCAAATGAATGACCTCCACTATAAAATATATGTGTTAGAAAAGAGTTCGATTGATTTATTCGAACAAAAGGGTCTTATTAAACATACTGATTCAATAAGTGAACCCATTGCGATTTCATCTAAGGCGATGGCTACCATTTTAAATCATCTTAAAGCTTTGTACGAAAAAAATGCTCCAATTCTTTTGCAGGGCGAAAAAGGGACAGGTAAAGATTTTATTACCAACTATATCCATGGTGAGTTATCGAATGAAAGAATACTTATTACCATTGATTTTGAAGAATTTACGATCAATCAGTTAGAAAAACTCCCCCTTTCGAAAATAGGTACGATAAAGGTGAAAAATCTTGCCACTGTCATCCAACATGAGAAAGTAGCAAGATTTATTAAAGATTGTATTGAGTGGAAGACGCGGATCTTTATTATTTCAGAAACTCCATTTGCGAATGAAATGATTTTAGGTACAAAAATGAACAAGATTCTATTGCCTAATTTATCAGAGAGAAAAGAGGATATTGATAAATTGAGTCAATTTTTCTTATCCTATTATCATCAAAATTACGGTACTACAGCTATTAAAATAAAAAGTGATGCATTAAAGTGTCTAGAAGAATACCACTATCCGAATAATATCGATGACCTAAAAAACGTCATCAAACAAATCGCCTTAAATGAAAAAGATTATGTGATTCACAAAGAGACGATCCAAAGGGTTCTTTCAAATGAGAAAACCGCTACTAATCTAATCATTCCTCCAATAGGAACGTTGAAAGAAATCGAAAAGGAAATCATACTAGCAATTTTAAAAGAAGAAAATAATAATCAATCAAAGGCAGCTGAAAGATTGGGAATCAACCGGGCAACCTTATGGCGTAAACTTAAAGAGTAACCTTTAGGTTTACGTTATTTTTTTGTTGAAAAGTGTTGCATTTTTAAACAATCTATTTAAATTTGACGATAATGTGACAATATTTTTAAAAAAAGTGTTGCTTTTAATAACAATCTATTTTACTATGAGTTTGTAAACGTTTTATGTAAGCGTTTTTCTAGGGGACGCGTGAAATCATACTAAATTATAAAGGGGTAATCGTTATGAAAATTAAAGCAACTTTGGATCGTATCCCTGGTGGAATGATGGTTGTTCCATTATTACTAGCAGCTACGATTAATACGTTTTTTCCAAGTCTATTAAGAATTGGCGGATTTACAGAATCACTATTTGTAACCGGTGCCAATACCTTAATTGCTTTATTCTTATTCATTGCAGGATCGCAAATTAGCGTAAAAAGTGTCGGTGTATCATTAGGAAAAGGTGCAACGTTATTAGGATTAAAATGGGTAGTGGGTGCTCTAGTCGGTCTTATTGCTTTTTGGCTCGCTGATAGTAATGGCTTGTTCTTAGGAATGGCGCCGCTAGCGATTATTGCTGCAATGACAAATAGTAATGGCGGCATGTATATGGCTCTTGTTGGTCAATACGGTAAAGAAGATGACAAAGCAGCGTATTCTCTTTTAGCTTTAAATGATGGACCATTCTTAACAATGGTTGCTTTATCTATATTTGGAACGATGGGATTTGTAGACGGAATGTTTTCTATCCAATCCTTCCTGGCAGTGCTTCTTCCGATTATTATTGGTATGATATTAGGTAACTTAGATCCTGAAATGAAGAATTTCCTAACGAAAGGCAGTGACGTACTTATTCCATTTTTCGCCTTTGCATTAGGTATGGGAATCAATTTTACTGCGATTGTTGAAGGTGGTTTAAGCGGGATATTACTTGGTGTTATAACGGTTGTATTCACTGGTGGCGCGGGTTACTTAGTTTACAAATGGATTGGCTGGAATCCGATTGTAGGTGCTGCGGAAGGTACAACTGCAGGTAACGCCGTTGCAACGCCAGCAGCCATTGTGGCTGCAAATGCAGCATTTGCTCCAGTCGCTGAAATTGCAACGGTTCAAATTGCAGCCAGCGTTGTAACAACAGCCATTTTACTTCCGATCGTGATTGGGTTTTTAGCAAAACGATTAGATAAAAAGGGGAAAATATCTGAAATAGAATCGGCTACAACTAAAATTAGTTAAATCAGGTTAATAGATTGCTAGGAGAAAAGCTCAAGGGCCTGTTTAGCGAAATGCTAGTCGCTGGGCTGCTTACGCTGGACAATCTTCAAAAAACCTATAGTTATTTCTGAACAAAAGAAGGGAGAGGCATCTCTCTTTCTTCTTTTATTCAAGAAAGGGTTACCGAAAGGAGAATCATTATGAAATTAGCTATCATCGCAGATGATCTAACGGGTGCTAATGATAGTGGTGTTCAATTAGCTCGTCACGGACTTAAAACGACTGTTTTATTTGATATGGACGAAACCAGTGTTCATAAGTATGAAGCTGTTGTTTTTGATACAGACAGCCGTTCGATCAACCAACTAGAAGCGTACGACAAGGTAAAAAGGGCAGCGGAATTTCTAAAAGATGCTGGATTTACGAATATTTTTAAAAAACTCGATTCTACCATGAGAGGAAATATTGGAGCTGAGATTGACGCAGTATACGATGTGTTAAAACCGGATTTTGTCATGATTGCACCAGGATATCCGAAAAACAATCGAACCATATTCCATTCTACCCACTATTTAAAAGGTGTTCCTTTAGGAGAAACAGAGATTTCAAAAGATCCAAAAACACCCGTAACGAAATCATACTTACCAGAACTTTTACAAGAGCAAACAAAGCATGCGATTGGAACGATAACTGTTGATGATTTGAATCAAGGGGAAACGTTTGTTCAGGAAAAGATAAAGGATTATTTTGAAAAAGATACAACATACATTATCATTGATTCCACGGAAGAAAGTCATCTTGAGCAAATTTTAGCTTACACCAAAACATTAACGTATCAATTTACTTGGGTGGGTTCTGCGGGAATGGCAAATTATCTTCCTGACTATTATGCAATCCCAAAAAGTGAGGCTGATTTGGTTATTCCTCCTACCACTACTCCCATTCTCACGGTGATTGGCAGTGTGAATAAAAACTCTAGAGTACAGTTAAAGGTGTTATTGGAGAAAACAAATGTTCATGCCATCCCTTTTGAATCCTACAAAGCCGTATCTGATGATACAGAGCGGAAAAGTGAAATCAGCAGGGTGTATCGTGAAACTGTGCAAAAGGCGCAGGAAGGTCAAGATGTTGTCATCTATTCCACAGGGGAAAAAGAAGATATCGAAAAAGCCTGGGCGACAGGTGAATCAAGGGGCCTTAGCCATACAGAAATTAGCAATGAAATTGTAGAAGCAATGGGCGCGGTTTGTGCTGTTCTTTTAGAAGAAGGGTATTTCAAAGGCGTTTCTATGACGGGCGGAGATACTGCGAAACAAATTTGTACGTTATGGGATGTCAAGGGGTTTGAATTGCTAGATGAACTAGAAATTGGTGTTCCAATCTCTAAATTCTTAGGGCGTGATGACCTTTATGTCGTTACCAAAGCTGGCGGATTCGGTTCAGACGATGTATTCATAAATGCGCTAAACAAATTGAAGGGAGTCAATGAAAAATGAAACCAATCATCGGAATTACAATGGGGGACGCAGCAGGCATAGGTCCTGAAGTAATTGTTAAAGCCCTTAATCATAAAGAAGTGTATGAAAACTGTCGTCCTCTCGTCATCGGGGATGCGAAAATTTTAGAAAAAGTTAAACCGATTGTGCAAGTAACCTTACAGATCAATTCTATTAAAGATCCATCTGAAGCGAAGTATGAATACGGTACGATCGATGTGATTGATTTAGATCTTTTACCTATCGACTTACCTTTTGGTGAAGTTTCAGCTATTGCAGGCGATGGTGCGTTTCAATATTTAGCGAAGGCAGTAGATCTAGCGAAAGAGAAAAAGATTGATTCGATCTGTACAGCTCCTTTAAATAAAGAAGCTTTGCATAAGGGCGGCCATATGTATCCTGGACACACAGAAATTCTTGCAAAATTGACGGATACCGAAGACTTTTCGATGATGCTCACTACACCGAACCTAAGAGTGATCCATTTAACCACGCATATGGGATTAATTAAAGCCATCGAGAGCATTAATCCAGAAAGAACCTATACAGTAATAAAATTAGCACACGATACTCTTTCAAAAGCAGGCTTCGATCATCCAAGTATCGCTGTTTGCGGAATCAATCCTCACGCAGGAGAAAATGGGTTGTTTGGCAATGGAGAAGAAGAAGAAAAATTAATGCCTGGAATTGCCAAGGCACAATCAGAAGGAATCAATGTAACGGGCCCACTCCCTGCGGATACATTGTTTTTTAGAGCAGGAAGAGGAGATTTTGATATCGTCGTTGCCTGTTATCATGACCAAGGACATGCCCCGATTAAAGTAATGGGAATCGAAGAGGGCGTAAATATTACAGTAGGATTAAAAGGTGGCATTATTCGCACATCTGTCGATCACGGCACAGCCTTTGATATCGCTGGAAAAAATATTGCTGACGAAAAAAGCATGCTAGCTGCCATCCGTTCAGCTATTGAGTTGGCACCGAAGAGATAATGACCGATCAAATGGGGTCAGACCCCCACTCAGGTCCCGTTTCTTTAGGTAGCAGACTCATATAACATCAAGCGAAGTAAAAAGGGATAATTAAGAGGATAGCTTATTTGCTATCCTCTTTAATTCACCGCCAATACGGTTAAAAGATTTCTAGAAGCGACCTTTTTTATAGAAAAGGGGAATCAGGAACACTTTAATTCCCTTATTCATGATTTTCATTTAGTCTTCTACTTTTTTGAACGTGATAATTTGATTCATGTCGTCAATATCTAGTGCGTCCGCTATTCGGGCTAGATGATGAAAATGGACATTGATCCTCTTTTGGTTTGCCAATTCACTTAGTGTCGCATGACGTACATCACTTAGCCGCGCTAACTTCCTCAGGGTCATACTTTTTTCTGTACGTAGTTCCTTAATTTTTACAACCACGATTCTATTCATAGTTTCCCTACATCCAATTCATTATTTTTTTTTAGACTTCCTTTTCCTAACTTTCTTTGGTGGTTCAATGATATAGGATACCGGGTTCGTAGCATTTTCGATGGTAATTTGGCTTAACTGCTCCGCTGATTTCAATTTGTGATTAAAGGAATAAAGTTTGGAATCAATCATGAGAATCAGCCTATTTCGAAACTCTATGTTTGTTTTTCGTTTACAGCTTTGTGTTCTTAAGATATGGAACGGATTAAACCAAATGGTATCTTCGGGTTTATGAGATTTATTGGGAAAGACACAAATGTTATGTATATGGTTGATCAAGACAGGCCCCATCATATTTTTCCCAATGATGAGTTTGGAAGTGTCCATGGCTCCTTTTAAATTAAATCCAATACATCTGAGACTATCTTCCAGTATTTCCAAAGGTGATCGATCTACGATGAAAACACGGTGGAACTCTCTTACCAGGGTACATACCTTTGCATTTCGGTCATGCAACCCAAACATGTACATCATATGCTGATTAATTACATAGTGCTTTTCAATAACCAAATTCTTCACTCCTAAATAATTTTGATTTTTTGATGCAAAAAAGCAGTTAGTTTGGAAAAAATGTTTGCACGTATGAGAAGAATACAAGATGAGAGAGCCATAATTTGTAGGTGGGGTAACACTAGTTGTAATGAAAATAAAGAGGATCGGATGGTAGTTTAATGGAATGGATAAATCAGAATAATATTTTGAAAACGAATTCTAGGAGTGTGTTTTCCTGCCATTAACCATTAATTAAACCATTAATGAAAAAATAGCATATATCAGTATAGTATAGTATAGTATAGTACCACGAACGCGTACCATTCATGAATATTTTGTGGAAATAGTCCATTTTTGTCAAATAATGACGATACATCTTGACCAAACCAGGCAGTGAATGCAGCGGCTGCCCGGCTTGAAATAAAATCGTTAGTGATGATTTGCAATCTTTTCTTTTAATTTTCTTTTAGCCCCTGACCTCCATTGCTTAACGGCAGAGGGTGAGACCTTCTCCTTTTCGGCAATCTCCTTAATAGAAAGTTGATCAATTGATGATGCGACTACCCATTTTATTTCTTTTTCCGTAAGACCTTCGCAATAGGTTTGAATCGTTTCCTTCTCAAGGATTTGAGGTAATTCTTGACTGTCAATCGTTTCCCAGAATTCCTCCTCCGGATAAGTAAGTTTTTCTCGATGTTGGTTGTTTTGGGTTAATTGCGATAACATTTTTCCTTTCATATAAATGTAAGCGTAGTTCGTAAAACTTCCTTTTTTTTCATCAAATGACAGTGAAGCCTCCCAAAGTGCGATTAACCCCGTCTGATAGAATTCATTTTGATTTTTATAGATGTGCAATGTTTGGATAATCTTATGAATCATTGGTTGATACTGAACAACTAATTCGTCAAAGCTCTCCACTGGTAAAACCCTTCAGGGCAGCGCGCTTCCGTTTTATTCCTAGGTAGCTTTACCATATCCCGATTAAATAAAGGAATCGAACCAGGGAAAATTGAAAATTACCATAAAAAAGCAGGTTAAAAGTGCAAAATTGTATTCAAATTGGAACGAAGATGTTTGAATGGGATTTGTTTTTGGGATAGTAGTAAAGATAAAGAGGGGTCAGACCCCCACTCAGCTAAAGTTTAAAGCAGTAAAGTGGGTTTTTGCATAGGTAAGAAACCCCTTTTTAGGAGATTAATAATAGAAAATTTGTAATTTGTGGTAAAATATACCTAAAGGGGCTTATGTTATACCTTCATTCACATAATGGTCAAAATATGCAAGAAATGAGTTATCGGAGAAGTATAATTTGTATGCCCTTTCATCGGTTGGGGATCTATAATAAAGTTATAATTGTAAATTGGGGGATTACTTTGATAGATATAATTAACCATATATGCGGTGCGATTACCTTTATTTTTATAGGTGGGATGATCGTTCGGAGTTTTCCTATTAACCATACCTTGACGCAAAAGATTCTTTTTGGTCTGTTGGCAGGAATTTTTGGATCGGTACTTATGCTTTTTAGTATTAATTTGTCTGAGGACTTTTTGGTAGATTTTAGACATTATGCGATATTAATTGCTGCTCTTTATGGCGGTGTCATTCCTGCCGTGATTGCAACGATTGTCCTTTGTTTAAATAAGATCTTATTTTTTGCGGGGTCCTTCCAATCGGTTTTGATCTCCCTAATAAGCATGAGTTTTGTAGCCATTTTAGCATCTTTTATCACCAGGTTAAGGATTTCTACCATTCAGAAATGGATATACATGCTAATCTTTAGTGCACTTATAAACAATCTGGTGTATGGCTCGTTTTACAAATGGACACCTGAGGTTTTTGAATTAATTTTTAAATATTGGCTATTGACTGCCATTTCTGGAACTCTTGTCTTGCTTTGTACGACCTATATCTATAACTCTAATAAAAGGTTTAATGAGCTTAAGCACCAATCAAAAACGGACTTCCTGACAGGACTTTATAATGTACGACAGTTTGATGAGGCCCTTAATGCGTCGATTGAAATAGCCATAAAAAATCATGAAAAGCTTTCTTTGTTGATGATTGATATTGATTACTTTAAAAAGATTAATGACACTTATGGGCATCCTGCTGGCGACGAAGTGCTTAAGCAGTTAGGTACCCTTCTGAAGAAGTGGACACGCTCAGAGGATATCGTTTCACGAAATGGTGGAGAGGAATTTACCGTTTTGATGCCCAATTGCCAACATGATATCGCCATAAAGGTAGCGGAGCGTATTCGGGTTGCTGTTGAAAATCACCATTTCATTCTCCCAGAAGGGGAACAAATTAGATTCACGACGTCCATTGGAGTATCTACTTTTCTAGAAACCACTCAATCTCCAGACCTTTTTCTAAAGCAAGCCGACGATGCCGTCTATGAGGCGAAACGGACAGGGAGAAATAAGGTTTGGGGTCAGACCCACTAGCCCTGCTCAACTGTTGGAAGAAGAGATAAGCGTTGACACATTAACATTTCTTGACCTATATTTTTATTGCTCAATGGGAAAACTCCTTTGTAGAAGACTTGTTTGTTTAGGGAACATAACAATGTCTATAACTTCTACAATAGGAGTTTTTTTTGTTCAGTAAATACTTTTTACTACATTTTTGTATTATTTTTCAACACGTGCAAGGCTAGTGGGTTAGTCCCCTAAATGATCTTTTAAAAAACGAATGACTTTATCAAATACATCGATGACGATCGGATTGTTCATCTGATCATCAAAGCTATGTTTTCCGTTCGCAATGGTAATCAGCTCATGATCGACACCAAATTGTTCAAGCTCCCTGCTCATCATGACGGATTGCTGATAAGGGACATCTTCATCCGTATCTCCGTGAAGAAGCATCGTCGGTGGATAGTTAGTGGTAATCTGGTTGATAGGGCAAAACTCCATGAGGAAATCCCTGTCGCTGCTTCCGGCAGCGTAGTCAATCCATTTGCCTTGCTGCCGGCAGTATAAATAAATGGCAAAGCGTTTTTCGATAGGGGATTCGGAAATAATATTACGTTGAATAAGCTGCTTTGCAAGAAATTCTGGTACTGTGGTCATTTTAGAAAAATAAGGACTCGGCCTACGGTACCAATCTCCTGTAATATCTCCATACCCATAGAACGAAACAATAGCTTTTGGTTTCACCTGAAATGTTCCGGATAAAAGGGCAAGATATCCACCTGCAGAGCTGCCAATGACAGCAATCCGCTCTGGGTCAAAGCCAAATTTAACTGCTCCTTTTTCCTTCAGCCAAATCACGGCATCTTGAATATCCTCCTTAATCGCAGGAAGCTTAGATTCAGGTGCAAGCCTGTAATCGATGGAGCAAACATTAAAGCCTGCCTGTTGGTAAAGGGTAATTTGCTCCTTTTTCATATCGCCCCGTGTTCCCCAAATTAAGCCCCCGCCATGAATATAAACAATCAGGGGTGCAAAGCTTACTCCAGCCGAATAAAAATCTCCTTTAATTTCACATCCGTTGACTTCTTTATAAACAAATGTTGTTTTCATCCTATTTCCCCTCCTTTTTGAATCATACTAATCTCTCAAATTCTGTTTTACATTATAGTACAAATGCATTCGAAAAGAATAAAAGCAGAGAATCTTTTATGTTTTTTTAATGTTTGCTTGAAGTGAACCTCGTTTTCTATATCTTTTTCTGAAGTTTTAATGTTTTTGTAATGTAATCCCTTTCAATTTTATGCTTCTTTAATGCTCCTTCTTTTATAGTCTAAGTGAGGTTGAATTAATTCATTATTTTATTTTCTGTCAACAGCTGCAAAAACTATTCTAGGGAGGAAAAATGAGATGGCAAAACCGTTAGAAAAGGTATTGGAGCCTGAGATTGGCGCTCCGAAAGAAAAAATTCCGTATTGGGTAAAAATCGTTACGGTGTTCTTCTTGGGTTGGATTGTACTATACGCCACCCGTACGATCTTGAATCCAATTATGGGGGATATCCAACAGAATTTCGGACTGAGCAATGCCCAGCTTGGTATGATCATGAGTATCTTTTTCCTTGGGTATGCAGGACTTAACATCCCATCTGGAATAATGGGGGACAAAATCGGCAAAAAACGTGTCCTCGTTCCTGGTGTTATCCTGTTTGGTATTATGGCAGCAGTAACTGGAATGATGCCAACATTCTTTTACTTTATGTCTGCCTGGCTGATGGTCGGGATCTTTCAAGGATTCTTTTACGGACCATCCTATGGATTATCGTCTGAAGCCATTCCGAAACACAGAATTACATTAGGCAGTGCCATTATTAATAGCGGGATGGCATTTGGTACTTCGCTTGGTTACTATATTTCCAGTTATACGGTTCATGAATTTGGCATGAGCTGGAAGACTCCATTTTTCATCGTTGCTGTACTTGTCGTTCTAGTTGGTTTGGCCATGTGGTGGGTGATTAAAGACAAACCAAAATCAAAAGCGGAAAAAGCAGCTCAAAATAATGGTCAAAAGCTGAAGCTTGGGGAATTATTTAAGAACCGAAACTTAATCTGTGCCTATATTACGATCTTTGCAGCCATTTATGCGTTTTTCGTGGTTATTACTTGGATTCCTTACTATTTGGAGCATGAACGCGGCATTACGGGCGGAAGCGTTGCCTTTGTTTCTTCGCTCGTTCCATGGGCAGCGATTCCAGGTTCGATTCTTTTCAGCTGGATTGCCGATAAAATGGGTAAACGTAAACCAGTTCTGCTGATCATGATGCCATTGTCCATTATTGCGCTCGTTTCGATTGTATTCTTCGATAGCATGGCCGTTTTATATATTGCCTTAATCGGTTATGGAATTTTTGGAAAAATTAGTACCAACCCGGTTTTGGTGGCGGTTATTGCCGACAATGCGCCTAAACATGCTTACAGTACATCATTTGGCGTCTATAACTTCATCGGGATGTGCGGATCCATATTGGCTCCATACATTACCGGGTACCTTACCGATGTTACAGGCAGCTTAAACACTGGTTTTTATTTCGCAGGAGCGCTTCTCGTAGTTGGTACGATTGCCGTCATGTTTATTCGGGAAGATAACAGACCAAACGTCGAAGGTGCTAAAGCAGCTTAAGCTTTTTAATCAAAACTCTATTAAGGATTCGTTTCGGCAGCTTTCCAAAACGAATCCTTTTAACAATAGACAAGAAAAGAGCCTGACAATAACAAGAATCAACAAATACTTTAGAGGTGATCAACGTGCTTCATACAATCATACAAAAGAATTCCTATCAAGATTCAATTAACTTGATGCTTCTCACGAACGCGGTGGCAACTACTGAGGGCATAAGTAAGGTTCAAATCATGATGGCTACACCAGCAAACAAGGATATTTTTAAGGATGCCGGCCTTTATACAGAAGAATTGGAGACGGCAGAATCAAATGACATGGCCATTGTTGTTGATACAGAGGATGCCGGAAAAGTCGAAGAAGTACTTGAGAAGGTTGAGCAATATTTAAAAGATCAATCGATAAGCGGTAAGACTCAGGCGTTTGAAACGGTTCGTACTTGGGATAGGGCAATAAAAACATTGCCAAATGCAAACATGGCATTAATTTCAGTACCAGGACAATATGCAGCAGAAGAAGCGAATAAAGCGTTAGATATGGGGCTTCACGTCTTTCTATTCAGTGATAATATCCCGGTGGTGGATGAAGTCCAGCTTAAGCAAAAAGCACACGAGAAAGGCCTGCTTGTAATGGGTCCTGACTGTGGAACAGGTATTATTGACGGGGTTCCCATTGCCTTTGCTAACGTTATAAATAAAGGGCGCATTGGAATTGTCGGTGCTTCGGGTACAGGAATCCAAGAGGTAACAACCATCATCGATCGCTTAGGTGAAGGCGTCAGTCATGCCATTGGTACAGGCGGCCGTGACCTAAAAGAACCAATCGGTGCGATTACCATGATGGACGGAATTAAGGCTTTAGAAAACCATCCACAAACAGACGTGATTGTCGTCATTTCTAAGCCGCCGGCAAAAGAAGTGCGCAATCAGGTTGTCGAATTGCTTCACAGCCTGTCAAAACCGGTTGTAACGATTTTCCTTGGCGAAAAACCAACGAAGCACGAAGGGAATATCTATCAAGCTTATACATTAGCAGAAACAGCTCAAATTGCTGTTGACCTGTTAAGAGGAAATGAAATAAAAGCAGATTACAATGCGGGAGACTTTTCTGTACCATATGTTTCTTTAAAACAAGGACAAACTTCGATCAAAGGTCTATTCTCTGGTGGAACGATGGCCTCGGAAGCAGCTGTGTTAATTTCCGATTCACTAGGATTGGGTACGCAGATTACAAATGAAGACGGATATGTCTTGAAGCGTGACGGACATGAGGTTGTCGACCTTGGAGATGATAAATATACCCAAGGGAAGCCACATCCAATGATAGATCCGGAAACACGTGCAAAATTTATTGAAAAAGCGGCCCAAGATGAAAAAACAGCTGTCATCCTTCTTGATTTTGTACTTGGGTATGGGTCGCATGAAGACATGGCCAGCGCCCTCTTGCCATCGATTCAAAAGGCAGTCGCTCATGCCAAAGAAAATGACCGCAGCCTCTATGTAGTGGCATTTGTATGTGGGACTGAAAATGATCCACAAGATTATCAAGGTCATATCAACCGCCTTCAAGAGGCCGGCATCATTGTAAAAAATAATAATAATGAAGCTGTCCGAACAGCATTAAGTATTGTTGGACTTCAGGTTCACGATGAACAAAAGACGCATGAAGTAACGGAAACCCCAGCAAAAGAGTTCGATTTAACGGTTTCAGAACAAATCATGGCATTCGTAAATACGAAACCAAGCATTATTAATGTCGGCTTAAAGAGCTTTACCGATGCCATTGTCGCGAATGGAACGCCAGTGGTTCAGTATGACTGGAGACCGATTGCTGGCGGAAACGAAAGAATGAGAAAAATTCTAAGCCTATTGAAGTAATCATAAATCAGAACAAGGAAGGAACTTATCTTCTAGTGTTCTCTAAAAATAGAATCTGTAAAGCTAGCATTCTAGTAAACTTTTAGGAGGATTATCATGAAATACAACTCTATTGATGAAGCAAATAAGGCGGTTATTGGAAAAATTGTCGGATCAGCACCATTTCTTGTTGATGTTGTTCCAGCAAAAGAAAAGATTAAAGAATTAAATGAAGGAAAAGTGTTACTCCATGCAGGTCCGCCAATTAAGTGGGAGGAAATGACGGGTCCTATGCAAGGATCATGTATCGGTGCAAGCCTTTTTGAAGGCTGGGCGGAAACAGCGGAAGAGGCTGAGCAGATGCTAGTGAACGGGGAAGTTACATTTATCCCATGTCATCATGTAAATGCTGTTGGACCAATGGGGGGAATTACCTCTGCCAATATGCCTGTATTGGTTGTAGAAAACCGCAGTGAAGGAAATGAAGCTTATTGCATCATGAACGAGGGAATTGGAAAAGTACTTCGTTTCGGTGCGTATTCTGAAGAAGTAGTCACTCGTCTAAAATGGATGCAAAATGTTTTAGGACCAACGATTTCTAGGGCATTAAAGTTAACAGAAGATGGATTAAATTTAAATGTAATGATTGCCAAGGCGATTACCATGGGGGATGAGTTCCACCAGCGTAATATCGCATCATCATTAATTTTCTTAAAAGAAATCAGCCCGTACATTGTTCAATTGGATATGGATGCTAAGCAGCTAAAAGATGTCATCCAATTCCTTGCAAATACGGATCAATTCTTCTTAAATATTGCCATGGCAACAAGTAAAGCAGTGTTGGACGGAGCGAGGAAAATTGAGGAAGGAACAGTCGTTACAGCCATGTCCCGTAATGGTAAGGAGTTTGGTATTCGCATCAGTGGCATGGGTGATCAATGGTTTACTGCACCCGTTAATACGCCGCAAGGTCTGTTCTTTACCGGCTATACTCAAGACGATGCCAATCCGGATATTGGAGACAGTGCGATAACCGAAACATTTGGTGTCGGAGGCATGGCGATGATTGCAGCACCAGGTGTTACTCGATTTGTTGGTGCTGGCGGCTTCCAAGATGCTCTTTCAACCAGCAACGAAATGATGGAAATTTGTATTGACCAAAATAGCAATTTCACGATACCAACTTGGGATTTCCAAGGAGCATGTCTGGGAATTGACGCCCGCAAGGTTGTAGAAACAGGAATCGAGCCAGTTATTAACACGGGTATTGCCCACAAAAATGCCGGAGTTGGACAAGTTGGTGCCGGAACGGTTCGTGCCCCAAAAGCATGCTTTGAAAAGGCAATCGAAGCATATGCTGAAAAGTTAGGGCTCATTTAACCGGAAAGATGAACAACAAACTCATTTATATAGGGGAATATCAACAAAATATTCCTCTTTTTCTGAAACATAACAGGACGGGATTCGTGCACAGCATTTTTGAAAATGGAATCAACATCCGAATGGGAGAACGGTTAATTTTTATCGGTACGGTGAAAAATGGCAGACTTCCATTTGGAATGCATCTTCAGAAGGAGACACTTAAAGAGCTAACAGCCTCCATTCATCGTTCTTTAGTGGTCTATTGGAACGAAGAATCAAAACGATTAATTTTTAAAAATACGTGTTTGGCAGTCAGTTTGGAATGCGGTGTACCGTTTCAAAATATAGTTAATCCTTCTTCACCTTCTTCAACCTTTCCCCAGTCCATCCAAACCTTTGTTCAAGTATTGCTGAATTATGACGAAGGGACTGGTTTAGATTTAGATATTGAACAGTTTGTACTTCATTATTTGGAAAACCGCCAGCAAGAAAATCCCATTGCAATGCAGGTTTGCCGATTAATGGATGCAATCTATTCCGATGAGTCGGATGAAGCGGAAAAGATACTCCGATATTTTTTGGGGCGGGGTAAGGGATTGACACCATCCGGAGATGACCATCTCGTGGGGTTATTGTCTATACAGTTAATTTCCAACCCCTTTAGTTCTGTTTTTTTAGGGACATTAAAGCAGATTCTTGAACAGGAAAAGGTCACAACCGACATTGGTAATGAATACTTGCTTTATGCCTTAAACGGTGAGTTTAGCTCATCGATTGTCAATTTACTAAATGCAATCAATGCAGACGATGCTCGAGCGGTAGAAAACCATTTGCTCCATTTATTGATGATGGGACATAGCTCCGGTCTGGACACTGCATTCGGGATGTTGATTGGTTTACTATCAATATTAAATCGGAGGAAACGAATAATGGCAGAAAGAGTAGTAATCGCTTTAGGCGGGAACGCAATTTTACAACCAAATCAAGAAGCAACCTATGAAAACCAATTAGAAAATGTAAGAAAATGCAGTGAAATTATTGCCCGCATTGTTAAAAATGGCCATAGAGTTATTATTACCCATGGAAATGGCCCGCAGGTCGGCAATATTTTACGTCAAAACGAGGAAGCGAAGGATGTAGTTCCTCCATTCCCATTAGATGTATGCAGTGCTGAATCCCAAGGATTTATTGGTTATATGATGGAACAAACCCTTAAAAATGAATTACGTAAACTTAATTTACATCATCCTGTTGTTAGTTTATTAACACAAACGGAAGTAGACAAGGATGACCCTGCATTTGAAAATCCTACCAAGCCAATCGGGGTATTTTTTACCGAAGAAGAGGCAAAAGCATTAGCAGAAGAAAAAAATTGGGTCGTAATGGAGGATGCAGGACGAGGCTGGAGACGAGCGGTTGCCTCGCCAATGCCGAAATCTATTCTCGGTTCCGATATTGTGAAGAAGTTAACGGATGAACAAGGGATTGTTATTGCAGCAGGCGGCGGTGGAATCCCAGTGGTTACAAACGAAGACGGTACACTTTCCGGAATCGAAGCGGTTATTGATAAGGACCGGAGCGCCTTCAGATTAGCTCAGGAAGTGGAAGCAGAGGTCTTCATGGTTTTAACTGATGTGCAAAATGTTTATGTAAATTATGGAACCCCTAACCAAAGAGCTTTAACGGATGTCACTCTCAAAGAAGCGAACCAATATGTAAAAGAAGGCCAATTTTCTGCTGGCAGCATGGGTCCTAAAATGGAAGCGGCAATGAAATTTGCCGAACAAGGCGGCAGAGCCATCATTTGTTCACTTGACCAGGCGGACTTAGCTTTAGAAGGTAAAGCGGGAACGCATATTACCAAATATGGTCTCCCTCAAGCATTATTAGCATGATCTAAGGTAAGGCAGGTACCGTTAGCGTCAAGCCCTCGTGCTAAGTCGAAATGTTCGAGGGCTTGACGCATTTTGTCATTGAATGTTCTTTTATAGCCTTCGTTCAAGATGAAATCTGTTGATATAATTTTTTATAAATTGATAGATAAGTTCATTGGGAAGTAAAAGGAGTATTCGTATGAAGAAGAAGTCACGCTCATTTAAAAAAGAACTAATTTATTCCTTTTTTTCCATTACGCTCGTTTCAATCGTCCTTCTCGGCATCATTCAAATCTATCAACTATCCTCCCTGATTGATGAAAATCAAAAAAGCCAAGCTCAAACAACAAAATTTCTTGGGGATTACATTATTAACTATGTTCAAGAGTATCAAACTGCGATAGAGACCCGGGTTCCCGATATCAAAGAGGAGTTTGCAGGTCGGAATATTGCAACTATCCAGAAGCAGCTTCGATACATCAAAGATAAATACCCAGGATTTATTAATCTTTATATGGGCGATAGGAATGGGGAGGCACTTGTCTTCTACCCAGAAATTACCGAATATGAGGATGTAGTAAAAAAACAAAATTTCAGTGACAGGCAATATTATAAAGAATTGCTTGAGAAAAAAGAAACGGTTATTTCCTCTGTTTTCCCTGGCAGGGGAGGCTCGAATAACCTGCTTGTTACGATAGCTGTCCCGATTTTGGGGGAGGATGGAAATTTAGATGGTTATATATTAGGAGCGTTAGATCTTACCTCATTGGAAGAACATATAAAACAACGAAGCTTTGGAAAAGAAGGCTATGCTGTTGTTTTGGACCATAAAAACAATGTGATTATCCATCCCGACTTTAGTACAAAAGTGGAATTAGTAAATTTATCGGATGACCCAATTGTTACCTATATCAATGCCGAGCATGCCCAGCACGGGGGTGAATATTTTAAGCAGAATGGCTCTGGAAAAGTGTTCATTACCTATGAAAAACTTAATGTTTTTGGCGGTTGGACAATTTGGATCGGAAAACCTGCTTCCGTACTGACAAACACGTATAAAAATGCCATTTTTACTATCATCATGTTTATAGTCATTATCGCAATCGTTATGGTCGGGATTAGTTATTTTTTTGCTAATCGGCTGGAAAAAACGATTAGGAATTTGCTTCAATATATTAAAGCTTATACGAATGGTTACTGGGACAAAATGGTGGAGCTAAAAAATGTAAGTGGTCCTAAGGAATTTGAAGAGCTATCGATACATTTCAGCGGTATGATCGAGGAAGTGGAGAGAAATAAGGATGAGCTCATTAAACTAAATACTGAGCTTGAGACCAGGGTACAGGAAAGAACAGCAAATTTAAAGAGTAGAAACCTAGAATTAAGAGCCGTAAACAAATTGATTACTTCCGTTTCATCAGAAAAAGATATAGCCGATTTTATCCAACATTGCCTAAAAGAAATTAAACCATTTTTGGATTATTCCATTCATGTATTTTTTCAAGATCAGGCTGTTACAAGTGAGAAGATTTATAGAAATCAAAACTTATTCGATTATTTAAAAATGCAAATGGCTGGTGTTCAGCAGCATATAGAACCCATTCATATTGAAAATTTCTATAATGGGTATTTACTTGTTGACCTCAGTAGTGAACAATCCATCAAGGCGAGTGATCAAGAGTTCCTACATACTTTTGCGGGATCCTTAGCTGTCATGCTGCAAAATAAGTTTTTATTTGAAACAATCCGGAATAAGCATGCCGTACTCGAGGCCGTATTAGACAGTATGTCAGTAGGCTTAATGCTGATCAACAATCAAAAAATAGTAGAATATGTAAATGAATTTTTCCTTCAAGTTGTTACGCTTGAAAAGGGCATGCGAGTTATCCCGGAAATGTGTGAAGATCTTACAGAAAACCATGAGTTATATGATATTGAGGATGTATTCAAGAGAATTATAGATTTATTTGATGTTAACAAACAAGATCTGCAAGCTTTCTTTATGGATAAGAAAGGTGAAATAAAATTAGAATACAAGCAAAAATCCATGAAGCCAAGGTACTATATTCTCCACAAATTTTCAGTCATGCTCGATGATGACGTCATTGGGGAAGGCTTAATGCTCCGTGATATTACGAAGGAAGAAGAGATCGATACATTAAAGAATAATCTCATTTCACTCACTTCACACGAATTTAAAACACCGATTACCAATATTAAGGGCAGCGTTGAAACATTACTGCGTCCTGAGGTAGAGTGGGAACCGGAATTTCAACAGGAGCTTTTAGAGGGAGTTCATGAAGATATTGAAAGAATCCTGGATCTGGTCAACGACTGGATGGATATTTCGAAAATTGAATCCGGGTCGTTGTATGTGGAGCGTGAGATGATTTCTGCTGAACTTGTGATTCAAAAGTCATTGGAGCAAATTCCGCTGGCACTTCGAGCAGATGCAGTTTTTCACTTCCGCAATATTCTGAGAAAGGATTTTCCACTTTATGCTGATAAAGTGAGGGTCCAGCAGGTTCTAGTCAACCTATTTACGAATGCTTTACGTTATAATGATGCTGAAGTGAAGAAAATTGATATTCACTTAAACATGGAAAAAGATTATTTTACAATCTCCGTATCCGATAATGGAATAGGCATCTCTAAAGATGATATTGAAAAAATATTTAATCATTTTTACCAGGTTGATGTAACTGCGACAAGACGAAGAGGCGGCACTGGTTTAGGACTGGCCATATGCGTCGGAATTATGGAAGCACATGAAGGTAAAATTGAGGTGATGAGTGAGCCTGGAAACGGAAGCACCTTTACACTCTTATTTCCTGTAATGAAGGGAAGGGAATAATTTGAAAAATCAAATGATTTGTATCGTTGATGATGAACCAAAAATTTTACGATTTGTATCGGCAAACTTAAAATCGATTGGTTACGATGTGACAACGGTGGGATCCGGCGAAGAATTATTTGATAAATTCGACCTTATTTCACCGGATTTAATCTTGCTTGATATTATGATGCCGGGACAGGATGGTTTTGAAGTATTAGAGAAAGTTCGGAAGTTTTCAAGTGTCCCAATCATTATGCTGACAGCTAGAAGCAATCCAAAGGATAAAGTTCAGGGACTGAATGTCGGAGCCGATGATTATTTAACAAAGCCTTTTTCATTAGATGAGCTGTTCGCCAGGGTGAATGCTGTTCTGAGGAGGAGTCGGGCAACTATCGATGATGAAAAGATAATGAATAGCCCGGTTATCCATTCGGGAGAGCTTGTCATTGACGTTGGCAGTAAACGATGCTGGATACATGAAGAAGAGTTAAAGTTTACTCAAACAGAGTATTCTGTTATTGAACTATTAGCGCTTAATTTAGATAAAATCGTTCCTCATAAAAAATTATTATCTGAGGTATGGGGACCGCAGTACCAAAATGATGTTGAATATGTGCGTGTTGGTATTGCCAGAATTCGCAGAAAGATAAAAGAACTGGCACAGGAAAAAGAGGAATACATCGTTACGTATCCTGGTCTTGGCTATATGCTTCGAGGGTCAGACCAGTAAGGGTGACTGTCACTTTTCCTCCTTATTTCGAATTTATGAAAAGTAAATTTCGTAAACAATAAAAAGCCCCTAATCCGCTCATTGGATAAGGGGCTTTTTGACACTTACGTAGTCACCGTGTATCAACAACTGCACAAATAACCGAACCGCCCCTCTGGCATTTATTGTCTATTATATTATTCTATGAAAGTGCTTGCTTCAATTAAAAAGTTATGATATTTTTAACTTGTATAAAAAATAGACATGTCTAAGCAAAGCATATTTTTAACTAAAGGAGCAAAAAAAATGATGGTTAATACTAAAGAAACGCCTCATATTAAACCAAACGGTGTTGAAATAGCTGAAACGGTACTGTTACCCGGGGATCCTTTAAGAGCAAAGTTTATTGCGGAAACCTTTTTAGAAAATTACGAGTGCTTTAACGAAGTAAGAGGAATGTTAGGCTATACAGGCACGTACAAAGGTAAGAAAATTTCTGTTATGGGTACTGGAATGGGTGCACCAAGCATGGGGATCTATTCTTGGGAATTAATCAATGTCTTTGGAGTTAAAAATTTAATTAGAATTGGTACTTGTGGTGCCATGCAAGAAAATATCAATTTATATGATGTTATTTTAGGGATGGGAACCGCAACGGATTCCAATTTTGGTCAGCAATTTAATTTACCTGGACAATTTCCATTAACTGCTTCTTTTGAGCTTTTGGAAAAAGCAAAAAAAGTAGCAGACGAAAAAGGACAGAAAGTTCACGTTGGAAACATCTTATCAAGCGATGTCTTTTATAGTGCTGATCCAACAGCGATAAAAAAATGGCAGGATATGGGTATTTTGAGTGTTGAGATGGAATCTGTTTCATTATATTGGAACGCTGCTCAAGCTCGTGTAAACGCATTATGTATTTTAACGGTAAGCGATCATTTAATTACAGGTGAACAGACTTCTACCGAAGAACGTCAAACTGCCTTTACGAAAATGATGGAAATCGCATTAGAATTAGCGTAAATTTGTTTTTTCTATGTAAAAACTTAGGATATAAAAAATCGTAGACAAGCCTCCTTCACCCCAAATGAGGTGAAGGAAGGTACCTTTTATCCACATATTGAAAACGCTGTTATTCAACTTTGCTCGCAGAAGAGCATTAGTTATACTGGAGGTACTATCATGAATAGCTCAATTGAAAATAAACCGGTTGTAAACTTAAGTAAAACCGTTCCGGTCGTATTACTTTTAATGATTTTTTCACTCGTTATCGATAACTCTTTTAAAATTATTTCACCAGATTTAGTAAAGTATTTTGGCGTATCGGCAAGTACGGTAAGTTGGCAAGTAACGCTTGCAGGTTTAGTGATTGGGATCGGCGCAGTTGTTTATTCTTCTTTATCTGATTCGATTAGCGTGCGAAATTTACTAGTAGTCGGTATTATTCTAATTTGTGCGGGTTCTTTACTTGGTTATATTGTATCTGATAATTATTGGTTACTCGTTTTTTCAAGAATCATCCAATCTGCTGGTTTAGGGGCAACGGAAACACTTTACTTAATATTTGTCGCTAAATACGCAAGTGCAGCAGATCAAAAAAAATATTTGGGATTTAGTACAAGTAGTTACCAGCTTGCGACCGTTATTGGTATATTAACAGGCGGATTTGTTACTACTTATCTGCAATGGCAAAACTTGTTTTTAATTCCTTTACTAAGCTTATTATTACTGCCATTCATTCTAAAATATTTGCCAAAAGAAGAAAGAAAGAAAAATTATGTTGATTTTATCGGACTTATTTTAATTGCAACAGTTGCTACTTCTATCATGTTGTACATGTCCTATTTCAATTGGGGACTTTTTATCCTCTTCGTTGCATCTGTTATTGTGTTCTTATTCTATATTAGTAAAAAGAAAAATGCATTTATTACCATTGAATTCTTTAAGAACAAACAATTTTTATCTGTATTATTAGTAGCATTTATTATTTATTCTACTTATGCTGCTTATGCGCTAAATGCTCTTTCGTTCCTGTTAACTACTGTATATGATGTCAAATTGGATACAGTTTCGTTAATGTTCATCCCTGCGTGTTTGTTAGCTGCAACAGTGGGGGCATTTTCAGGAAAAATAGGGAAATATTTAACTAGTAAGCAATGTATCTATTTAGCAATGAGTTTAATCACGATTAGTATCTTAATGGGTGCCATCTTTGTTGATTCATCTATTACTGTATTTGTTATTTCTCTTATTTTATTTTCATGTAGCTTTGCCTTGTTATATGCGCCGTTAATCGATACAAGTATTAAAAATGTACCCGTTGAAAAATCAGGTACAGCATTAGGATTCTATAATTTATGCATCAATATCGCGATGTCAGCTGGTTTCACTTATTCAGCCGTTTTAATAGATAAGAAAGATTTACAATTTGGCTTTTTGAGCTTTACGACAGATAATGCAGCAGCATTGAACTATGGTTCCATTATCTTCATTGTTGCAGTCATTGCTCTATTTGCGATTGTTTTATTCTGGGCTTTAGTGGGCCGTAAAAAAGACAATAACATTCTAAATCAAGGGAAGCGAGCAGCGTGAAGAAATTTAAACGAGTACACTTGATTGTTATGGATTCCGTAGGGATTGGCGAAGGAAAAGATGCGGCACAATTCAATGATGTCGGTTCTCATACGCTCCTGCACATTGCGGAGTATATGAATGGATTGAATGTACCAAATCTAGCAAAATTAGGACTATCTAATATTGAAGAAATCTTAGGTGTACCGAAAGCGGACAAACCTCTTGCCTATTATACGAAATTACAAGAAAAATCAGTTGGGAAAGATACCATGACAGGCCATTGGGAACTCATGGGCTTGAATATTGATCAACCATTTAATGTGTATCCAAATGGATTCCCAGACAAATTAATCAAACAGATTGAAGAAATAACAGGTCGTAAAGTAGTCGCGAATAAACCTGCAAGCGGAACAGCCATTCTTGATGAATATGGGGAGCATCAAATGAAAACGGGAGATTTGATTGTCTATACGTCAGCTGACCCAGTTCTGCAAATTGCAGCTCATGAAGAAATTATTCCGCTTGAAGAATTATATGATATTTGTGAAAAGGTTCGAGAAATCACAAAAGACCCTGCTTATTTAATCGGTCGAATTATCGCAAGACCATATGTGGGCGAACCTGGGAACTTTACTAGAACATCCAATCGTCATGACTATGCATTAAAACCATTTGAGAAAACAGTCATGAATAGCCTTCAAGATGGAGGTTATGATGTAATCGCCATTGGAAAAATTAATGATATCTTTGATGGCGAAGGGGTTACAGAATCCATTCGTACGAAAGACAACATGGATGGAATGGACAAATTGCTCGAAGTCATAAAGAAAGATTTTACAGGGATGAGTTTCTTAAATTTAGTCGATTTTGATGCCTTATATGGACATCGCCGTGACCCAGAAGGCTATGGAAAAGCATTAGAAGCATTTGATAAACGTTTAGACGAAGTTTTCGATACAATCCAAGAGGATGATTTATTAATGATTACGGCTGACCATGGTAATGATCCAACATTTCCAGGAACAGATCATACTCGTGAATATATTCCTGTATTAGTCTATTCGAAACAATTAAAGGACTCTGGTAAATTACCTGAAAATGATACATTTGCTGATATTGGTGCAACCATCGCAGATAATTTCGATGTGAATATGCCTAAATACGGTCAATCATTCTTACAATTCCTAAAATAATATGTTACGATACAAAAAACCCCAAAAATTTATTTTTGGGGTTTTTGTTTAAAACCTTAAGAAAAGGATATTGAATGAATGAATACAACTAAACTAGATAAATTAAAAAAACCACTTTATATAAATGTATATGACGAACTTCTTCTTCAAATTACGAAAGGAGTCTACCCTGTGAACAGCCAGCTTCCTTCAGAACCAGATTTAGCAAAAGAACTAGGGGTTAGTCGTGCCACTTTAAGACAAGCTTTAGCACTTTTGCAGGATGATGGAATCGTTAGGAATATACGCGGGAAGGGGAATTTTGTAATCGATTCGTTTTATAAACAAGAGGGAGTTCAATTAGAAAAATTAAGTAACCCCATGCATAAGTGCCATATCAGTACATTTGATCGGATCGATACACATTATCGACTCGATGAGGATACGGAATACACGAAACAGATTTTAAAAAGAGATTCTTCTACAGTCGTTGCTGTTGAACGATTGTATCGAAACGGAAACGATTTAGTAGCCTATGCGTTTACGTTTATGTCCATGGAAGCAGTAGAACGTTTATCCTTGGACTTAAATAATGAGAAACAACTACTGGATTTTCTAGAGAATCAAGTGTATAAGGATGCCAACCATGGAGAAATGGAAATAAAATATACACATACCGTTAATTTAGCCGATCAAAATGAAAAATTAATCGGCCAAAATGAATGCTTTATCCTATTGGAAAGCCTATACAATCATGCGGAATATCCAATCCTGCATAATAAATTTTATATCCCGCAACAGTTCTCAAAGATAAAATTAAATATATACAAATAATACTTAAATCAGTTGAGAAAGTTAGAAAAGGGCACGCTCCAAATGGAGGTGCCCTTTTCAGTGCTCAGGCGTATTTTTGTATTTTTAAGGTTTGGGGTCAGACCCCCACTCAGCTAAAGTTTAAAGCGGTAAAGGATTAACGCGATGTAATGAATTCAACTACGAAGTTTTAGCCAATGAGGACAGTTCTCGTTGGCTTTTGTTCTTTTTGTGGTTTGAAGGGAAGAACAGGGGGTTACTCCTTGATTTTAAACGTTTTGGGTGCCAAGGATAACCCCGTAGACAGTGAAACCAATCTAAGTTTGAATGAAAAAAGTATAAATGCCAATAATAAAAATAGATATAAAATGAAGTTAGGTGGGTTCTATGATTTATATTTATAATGATTATGGAGGGACACATACCACGTCTTTGGCTGCAGCCTATCATTTAAAACAATTACCACAATCGGAACGGAAACTGACCACGGAAGAAATATTGAATGTTAAAAATTTTAATCAATTAACGAAAGAGGATTTTGGGAAAATTATTTTTCACGGGACGGATGATGAGGGCAACTCGGTTTATACACTCGGGCGGAAAAGGAACAAATATGTTGTACCAGCATTAAAAGAATTGACGTTACTACTACAAGAAAAGCATCAATTTGATGAAAAAATCGTTCTCTCTAATACATCACCAACTGTACCCATTGCATTATCAATAGGTGGATTTTTCTCGAGAGGATTGAAAATCGACTTTATTGGTGTACCGTTTTTAATAAAAGGTGCAAAACAATGCTGCGATAATGTCTATCGATTAGTTGAAAACACAAAACATGTTGGCAGGACCTCTTTTAATGAAAATGTGATTATTTTAGAAAATAAAATGTATAAGGGGTCTGACCCCCACTCGGCTAAAGTTTAAAGCAGTAAAGTGTTAACGGGCTATGGTGACAAGTTTTTGAATTGCAATGCCTTCACTTTTTCCGTAACGTCTACTCCATCAACTTTTACCATTTCAATTTCACAGTTAAAAGGATGCTCTGCTTTAATCATCTTCCAAAACTCGTTAGCTGTCACTTCGGCTTTCCGTCCTTTTAATCGAAATTTTCCTCTTTGCATCACTTTGTTGTCATTCGATACATAATGAATTTCAACGGTCACGTTCATTCTTTTCACCCTCGTTTTGTTTTTTCATGTGCTGTAGCGAAAGCCGTTGGACAAGTGGTTTGCAGTGATTATGAATGAAACTAAAAGAAAAAAGGATGGTGGCAAGCGGCACCATCCTTATTGCATTACAGTGAGTTTTTTATTGTTTCGATCATTTCCTTGTATTCTGCTTCTGTTAAATATGTTTTTCCTGGGTTCATTTGAAAAGTGGAACCCCAATCTGCTTTGTCTTCATACTTTGGTACAATATGCATATGTAGGTGGTGCATTTTATCACCATACGCCCCGTAATTAATTTTACCAGGTTGGAAAGCCTTGTCCACAGCGGCTGCAACCTTTTTCACATCGTTCATATAAGCTGCTAACTCCTGGCTTTCTAGTTCATATAGTTCTTTTACATGATCCTTATAGACTACATTACAACGGCCGGTATACGTCTGTTCCTTAAAAAGAAAAACGGTAGAAACCTCTAAGTCACAAATTTCAATCATAATCTCGTCCCGTCTTTCATCCTTCATGCAATACATACAATCTTTATTTAATTCCATATTCCTTCATCCCTATCTATATATTGATTTTCACACTACTTTATTTTACCCCAAATTTCGTGCTTGTCACTCACCAAGATTTGTCCAAAACCATAAGGTGACAAACCATAACGTGACAGGCACCATCCAGGGAATTTCCATGCATTTAGGGGTGACATCATTCGACGTATATTATGATAGGAACTCTTTGTTTATCATTGTTGAGTGTACTTTTAATTAAACGTTTATTTAGTATCAAAACGTGTCAATGTGTGTAGATTAGTCGTTTTTATACGTTCATACTGAAGATTATTATCGAAGATTGAGACCTATCATCGACAGAAATTTTTCTCATCAACTGGCCAGAGTTCGTTTAATAAAAGGGGTTTGCCCATATTTAATCAAACGATTGGTTAGTAAATTTTCAGCTAATTAAACGTTTGATTGAATTTGCTGTTTATGCTGTTGTGGAGGGGTTTGATTGATTTTAGCGAAGAGAAGTTTGTCGAGAGGCGGATTTGTTTTAACGGATGAAAAGTGGTTCAGCATTGCTGCCGAAAGATGAACCGGAATAGGTTTTCAGCCGAAGGACAGGGGATTTCAACTAGCCAGTAGTGTCACTTAGACCATGAAGACTGTTCTGTAATTGAACCATTAGACTTCGCCTGATAGCACAATAAACAAAAGGCACATCCAGTGCCTTTATTTAACTTGTCAACCGCCTACTGTACAAGTAGCTTCAGAGCTGCCGATGGTTTTATTTAGGTCAGAAATCAATAAATCTAACCCTTTATCTTGAAGATGTTCTTTTAGTGCTTTAATAGAACCAACAGGAATGCCGTATTTTTTAAATACTTCTTTTGTTTCGTCCCAACTATTTGCAATACCTGATACGGGCATTTCCATTGTGATAACCACTCATACCACTCCATGAATATTATTTTACTCATAGTTTATCATGATTTATTATTATTTAAGTCTTGCTTCAACAAAGAATACATATATAAATCATCAAATTTGCCATTTGTAAATTCATAATTCCTTAATAATCCTTCTCTGATAAAACCCAATTTTTCTACTAACTTTTGTGATGCTCGATTAGGTGGCTCAATTAATGCTTCTATCCGTTGAAAATTCATATGTTCATATCCGTAACTTAGTATAGCTTCAACCGCCTCCAGAGCTATACCTTTTCCCCACTGCTCTTTGCTCAATTCAAAGCCAATTTCAGTACGAAAATGCTGAGAGACAATGTTATGAAAACCGCAACTGCCAAGAACAATTCCTTGCTCTTTTAATGTAATTCCCCATCTAATCCCCGTTTTGTTGTTTTGTATTGATTGGTACCAAGAAATCTCATCCAAGGCATCGTTTATTGATTTAAAAGGTTCTAATCCATAATATTTCATTACAACTTCATCAGACAGGTATTTCAAAATGCCGTTCGCATCTTCATTTGTAACTTTTCTTAATACTAATCTTTTAGTCTCAAGTACGGGAAATGTATCAGTATCAATGGTCATAGTAGCCGTTCCTCACTTTATTTTACTTTTTTTGTACTGTTTCGTTAGCATAATATCTCTATAACAATACTAACATAATATTCCGACTGTTTTATTGATAATTTTGCAAAGAAAAAAGCGACCATACTATGTTCACTTTGTATAAATCCTTGTAGCCTTTAGTTGAATAAAGATAAAAGTTATGAGGGTTAATAACAAAGCTGGCACCATCCCGGCTACAGAGATTATACGAGAAAAATTAGAATATTAAAAAAATATTGACTTATAAAAACGGATTGGATAAACTTACATTAAGATAACCGAAACCGGTTCCGTTACCGGTTCCGAAAAAATAGGTGGTACAAAAAATGAAAAGAATTACAATCTCTGAAGTTGCTAAATTAGCAAATGTTTCTAAGACGACTGTGTCAAGAGTCATTAATAACAAACCGGATATAAGTCCTGAAACAAGGAAAAAAGTATTGGAGGTGATGGATGAGTATAGCTTTAAACCAAACGCATACGCTACTGCAGTTTCAAATCGAAAAACGAAAACAATTGGTCTGATTACACCACAGGGAACTGGAAATATCTACACAAATCCTTTTTACTCAAGAGTACTGCATGGGATAGCGACTGAAATAACGGAGCAAGGTTACTATCTAATGTTTAGTTATATTGAAAACGATGATTATATTGATGTATTTGAGAGACATATGGTAGATGGTTTTGTTTTACTAAGCCCTGGTGTAGAGGATAAGAAAATTGTTGATAAATTAAAAGCGATCAATGCTCCGTTTATCAGCACGACTGTTTTACCAGGTTTGGACGATCATAGCTATATTGATATTGATAACTATCATGCAGCCTCGATAGCAGTTAAACATTTATTAGCGTTAGGGCATAAAAACATCATGATCATCAATAGCTTTAGTACGCTACTTAGTAATAAACATCGTTTGAAGGGGTATCGAGATGCGCTGAAAGAAAAAGGAATCGCCCCCAAGGAAGAACTTATTTTTGAAGGTGAGCCAATTTTTGAAACCGGTTTCGGAATTGTTATGAGCCAACCTGAACTGCCTACTGCGATCTTTGCATGCAGTGACATGATTGCTCTTGGTGCCATAGAGGCGATTAAAAAAAGAGGGAAGCAGGTCCCAACGGATATTTCAGTTGTTGGGTTTGATGACATTCATTTGGCTGGAAATTTTGGACTGACCACGATAAGACAACCGATTCTGGAAAAGGGGAAAATTGCGGCGAAAATGTTAATAAACAAAATTGAAGGAAAAGAGATTGAGGTAAGTAAGCTAGAAGTCCAACTAATAGACAGAAGAACAACAAAAGCAGTAAGGGAAGAGCATTAATTGCACAATTTAGGAGGTGATGTTTTTTTACGACTGAGGGTTGCCGATTAGTGATTTTAGAAGATTAATAGAAAGTAAATCAGAGGAGGATTACGATGAAAAAGTGGAAATTTACTGGACGATTGCAATCATTTATGGAAAAGCCAGAACTGTTCTGGGATGAGAAGAAAGTGGAGTTTTCGGTGTTAGATTGTATTGATCGTATGGCAACAGCTAAGGGTGTTACACATATTGAGCCAAACTATCCAATGCATTTCAAGGAACACTCGGTACAAGAACTAAAAGCATATATCGAAAGTAAAGGTCTAGCTACTAGCGGTGTTGCGACAAGATTTGAAGATGAATTTATTGGTGGAGAGTTAACAAATCCTGATCCGAAAATTAGGGCTAAAGCATTAAACTTAATCCATGAAACGGTTGAAACATGTAAAGAGATGGGTGGAACGACTACTACCATTTGGTCGGCGTTTGATGGGTTTGATTATCCGTTCCAAGCTGATTATGGTAGATCATGGAGGATGATTGTTGATAGTATTGCAGATGTTGCTAAAGCGCATCCGGACATGAAGATAAGCATTGAATATAAACCGTATGAGCCAAGACAATTTTATTTCATTAATGATATTGGCACAACCTTATTAGCGATTGAAGATGCGAAATGTGACAATCTTGGTGTTACATTAGATTTTGCTCATATGATTATGAAAAAAGAAAATCCGGCCTATTCACTCGCATTAGCAGCGGAGAGAGGAAGATTGTTTGGTTTTCATTTAAATGACGGATACGGCAGCCATGATGACGGCTTGATGCTCGCTTCCGTAAATCTATTGCAAACGCTTGAATTTGTTTATTATATGCGAAAGTATAATTATGACGATGTCATTTTCTTTGACACCTTCCCGAAACGAGAAGATCCAGTAAAAGAGTTTGAAACCAATATTGAATTGTTTAATGGATTGTCTAATTTAATAGACAATATTGGAGAAGGAAAAATCAATGAAATTATTGCCAATAAAGATGCAATCGCCATCCAGCGGATTTTGGTTTCTGAAAATCTACTAAATACATCACTAGGTGCCCGTTCCATTTGAAATGAAACACCTAAAAAAACAAGGTAAGAGGAGAAACCCAATTTCCCTCTACCTTGAACAAAGTTAACCAATTCTATTATACCATACATTCTAGTTTATTTGGATAAAAATTACAGAAAAACCCAATTATAGATACGTTTCACTAATTGAATGGAGGAGATGGGTTGCATGAAAAAAATGAAGGTCATGATGATGGTAATGTTCTTTGGATTGGTAATGTTTTTAGTAGCCTGCAGCAGTGATGAGACGGGGGCTTCCGAAAAGGATTCTTCCAAAAAGGATCCGTCTTACACGCTGCGCTATGGGCATCAGCATACTGAAACAGAGCCTTATCATGCTGCGGCTCTAAAATGGGCAGAGCTAGTAGAAGAAAAAACAAAAGGCGATCTTAAGATTGAAGTATATCCAAACGGTCAATTGGGACCGGATGAGGATATGTTAGAGCAAATGCGTTCAGGCACAAACTTGGCTTCGTTATCCGATCCAGCTCGTCTTGGGGACTATGTTAACGAATTTCAAGTATTTTATGCACCCTATTTCCTAAGAACGTTAGATGAGATTAAAAAATTACAAGACTCTGAAGTAGTTGGTAAGTGGGAAAAGAAATTAGAAGATGAACACAAATTAAAAGTTCTTTCTTTTGGCTATGTTCAGGGCTACCGAAATGTATTTGCTAATAAAAAGGGAACATCACCTGAGGAATTCAAAGGTTTCGAGATTCGTACTGCTGGTTCCCCAATCTGGCAAGCTTCCATTAATTCGCTTGGAAGTACAGCTGTAAGTGTGCCATATGGAGAAGTATACAATGCACTTCAGTCCGGATTAGTAGATGGAGCTGAATTACCTTATGCAGCTGCTTATGATTTTAACATTAATGAGGTAGCGGATTATATTATGGAAACAAAACATATTTACCAAATGAATTTCCTTGTTATCAGTGCTCCATGGTTCAGTGATTTGCCAAAAGAGTATCAAGATATTTTAGTTGAAGAGGCAAATAATGCTGGTTTCGAGATTTCTGAAGAAATTGCTAAGAAAGAAAAGGAATATAAGCAAGGTTTAATTGATAAAGGAATGGAGATCATTCCTGCTGACAAAATGGACTTAAAAGCTTTTGAAAAGTCAGGAAGTAAAGTATACGATGACTTCAAGTTAAAAGAAGCAAGAGATGCAATTTTTAAAGAATTAGGTAAGTAATAATCTGAAAAAAGACGGGTGTAACTCTATGAAACGTATGTATAAATTGTTAGGCAATATTGAGCAAGTATTTTGTGGTATATTGCTTGCTATTATTGTATCTATACTATTTATTGCCGTAGTATTGAGAACTATTGGTCATCCTGTCAGTTGGGGATATGATATTGCCTTACTAGCGTCTGCATGGTTAGTTTTTATTGGAGCTGACGTGGCTTTTCGCAAGGGAGAGTTTGTTGATGTAGACGTTGCTTTCAATCTCTTGCATAAGAATATACAAAAAACATTTCAAACCATTAGCTTCTTACTCATATTGGGTTTTCTTATCGCAATGACTTACTATGGAACCCATTTGTCCATTACGACGTGGAATCGTTCATTCTCAGGAATTCCTTTTCTAAGTTTCACCTGGGCGACATTAAGTATTCCGGTATCAGCACTATGCATGACCATCACCTTACTTTATAGAACGTTTGTGGAAAAGAGTATTGAAGGTACAAATCAGACTTTACTTTAGGTTTTATCAGAGGAAGAACAGTACTGTTCTTTGAAGAAAGGGGGTTTATAGATGGTACTTGTCGTTATTCTGCTTTTTATTTTCTTGATTATAAGAATGCCAGTTGGCTTTGCGATTGGGATTTCAGGTGTTGCCTTCTTTCTTCAACATCCGGAGCTCCCGATTACAACCACTGTTCAGGTAGCTCTAAATCAGACTCAAAATTTAAACTTGCTAGCCATACCATTATTCATTTTCGTCGGAAGTTTAATGAACTTGTCGGGTATTACGAGTCGATTACTTTCTTTATCTATGTTATTAGTGGGACATATGAAGGGGGGACTCGCACAGGTTAGTGTGGTATTAGCTGCGCTTATGGGTGGAATTTCCGGTTCAGCAAATGCTGATATTGCCATGCTTTCTAGAATATTAGGACCTGATATGGAAAAGCAGGGATATCCTAAAGGATATACCGGTGCGATAATCGGTTATTCGTCAGTAGCGGTCGTTACGATTCCGCCAGGCATCAGCTTAATCCTATATGGGACCATTGGAAACGTTTCAATCGGAAGGCTATTTTCAGCTGGATTAATAGCTGGAATATATATGACTATATTTTTAATGATTTTGGTATGGATGACCTCTAAAGTTTATAATTTATCCCCGGCCCGTTCTAGTAGAGCAGGTTTAAAAGATATTTTACTATCTCTTAAAGAATCTATATGGGCGATCATGTTTCCTATTTTATTATTAGTAGGTATACGATTTGGACTATTTACAACAACTGAAATAGGGGCAATTGCATGTGCATATGTCCTACTAGTAGGCGTGTTTGTGTATAAGGAGATAAATTTCAAAACATTAATGAATGCCATAAATGAGACAGTCATTTCGATTGGCGTCATCATGTTCATGATAGCGATGTCTGCCATTTTCGGATATGGGATTCCAATCGATAAAGTTCCGCAAATGATAACAGAATTAATAACTGGAATTACGTCCAATAGTTTTATCGGATTAGCCATCATTGTTCTAATCCTTATCATATTTGGAATGTTTATGGATGGCTCTATTATCATCATTCTTTTGGCACCCATCTTAATTCCAATCACGAAAGAATTTGGTTATGATCCAGTGTTCTTCGGTATTGTTGTGACCATTATCGTCACGATAGGTATCTTAACACCACCCGTTGGAATTGGTATGTATACCCTTAAAACCATGCTTAACATGAACCTTAACCATTTCTTGAAAGCAAGCACACCCTTTTTCTTGTTAATCATAGCTTTCGTATTACTCATGACACTTTTTCCGGAGGTCGTTTTATTTCTTCCAGATATGTTATATGGATAACTAATACCTAAGTGAAATAAAAAGTTTCTTACTCAATGGTAAGGAACTTTTTTGTGTACCGGGGTATGCCGAAAGACCACTGAGATGATTCTCAGTGGTCTTTCTCTTACTTCTTATCCTTCAATAAGAAGTTATAGATATTGGCTTCGCCAGCTCCATAAAGTGGGTCTGATCCGACTTTACCAAAGTCAAGAGCGCTTTGTCTGATTGCTGCCGCTACTTGAGCAGGGGAGTATTCAGGATGTGCTGCTTTGATAACACCAGCTACTCCAGCAACTTTTGGTGCAGCCATCGATGTTCCGTGCAAATAAGAATATCCATGCCATTGTCCGTCACTAAATTGTGTGGTTGCATTTCCTCCTCCTACCGAATAAGAAGGATATGTGGATAGTGTACGATAGGTGAAATCGCGCTTATCTAAATAGTTGCCCTTTGGATTACTACGATATAAGGAATCATATAACGGACCATTATCGCCGCCAGGACCTGCAACGTCAATTGCATTTCCATAATTGGAGTAGAATGCGATACCGTTTGTTGTCCATTCATTAGAGGATGAAACTGTGATTACTCCAGGAATTTGAGCAGGAACGACACGGGATGGCCCCTTAATGTCTAATCCGTAAGTGTCCTTCCAATAGGCTTGCATATCATGTAAATTGTTTAGATCTTTGGAATCATTCCCTGAAGATACAACCACTGTAACGCCTTTTTGGATGGCATACTGAATTGCACGGTGATAGGCAACCATTGACGCGGAATCACCTTTTTCGCCTAAATTATTGGCCATCCAACGCCAGCCGCCGATGGACATATTGATAACTTCAACCCCATCATTGGCAGCAGCAACAATCGCATCGGTAATCCAGGATTGCTGGGCTCCCCCGGTAGCACCAAATACTCGATAGGCGCGGACTGTTAAATCAGGTCCAACTCCCTTAACTTTCCCATTTGCTGCAATTGATCCGGCGACATGTGTCCCGTGGCCATTTTCATCCCATGCATCTGTCGTTCCAGGTACAAAGGTTTTTGAACCGGCAAGGTCCGCATTCTCCTTTAAATCTGGATGGCTAAAGTCGATACCCGTATCAATTACTGCCACAACTGTATCCTCATTGCCGTCATTTAAATCATAAGAATCGCCATCGTGCGTTAAGCGCTGCATGTCCCATTGTCTGTCCCAATAGGAATCTGCATTTGGATCTAAAGTAACTTTCGCCCCATTAGGAGTTCCAGGTTCAAAATTTATATTATCATCCGGATCGGTTTCTAAGTATGCTTCTAGTTCTCTTCCAGCGGTTTGAATGTTGGTATCCTTTTGAACAGTTGAGAGAAAGGTTGGTTCTGAGGAGGCAACCTCAATAATCCCAATTTCGGGTATAACTCTTTCAATCGTTCCTCCCGCTTTCGAGATGGTTACTGAGAAATTACTAGGCAGCTTTCCTTTATAAGCTATGACATAGTGTTCCTGTTCCGGTGCAGCCTTTGTTTGATTCGATTGAACCCCAACAAGTAAAGAAAATGATAGAGCAGAACAAATAGATAGCATGGCTAGTTTCTTTTTTTTCATCCACAACTCTCCCTTATGTAATATAATGGTATTTCTAGAACATTTTCATTCTATTACACACTCCTCAATCTGGTTGTCGATTGGTGGATTTTAATTTCATAAAATTCTGACAAATTATTAGGACAGTGGGGACGGATTTGATGGCTTCTTCCTTGTTTACATGGAATTAGGAAGTGGGGTTCTATTGGGTAAGTAATACTGTTGTGTTAGAAATTAACTAATAATGTTGAATTATAATGAAAGTTTTACTGTGTCTATATTAAAGAGGAAAATACGTGGTAGAGGATCCTGGTGACAGGCACCATCCAAAGAACTTCCATAACGGGTGAAAAGTGGTTCTGTTTGAGCTGCCGGGAATATGCTCTGAATAGTTTCCAGCCGAAGAACAGGGGAATTCATCTAGCCAGTAGTGTCGCTAAGACCACGAAGACGGCGCTGCCATTGAACCATTAGAACCGCGTCCGATAGCACAATAAAAAAAGGCACATCCAGTGCCTTTCTTTAACTCATCAACTGCCTCGCTGCCCACCCTTTGTTTGATTGTAATTCTTCACAAAGAAAGACAATAATGCTTTTTTTTGAAACCCATAGCTTTAGCTATGGAGATACTCATATAACAGAATGAATCAAAAATAGAATCGCAAAAGCCACACCAGACCGCAAATGCCACTTCCGGTCCTTTCTTTGATAGCGAAATAGACCCGATATAGGAACTGGAAGTAGGACTAGCAAGGAAAGCAATCCACTTATATTATTAATATCAAATTTGAAGCCGTGCATAAAGACTGCTACCGTATGCAAGATAATAAAAGCAATAGCGATAATCGCTACGGGAGTATGCCATTTTCGGGCAAAGCGCAGCAAAGTGGACATCCATTTTTTAACCTTGCTATGACCTTTTAATATAGGAAGCTTAATAACACGAAGAAGCACATAATAAGCAAGTACAAAAAATAAGGCCATTCTTGCGTTGGAGCCTAATCCTTTAAAGGTATGTTCGAACTGCCTGCTGTGCAGAGTGGTTAATGAAAGCTGTAATAGTCCCTTGATTTCCCAAAGCATGAACGAAGCAGCAATAATCATTGCTATTATTACCCATATGCGTTCCTTTTTTGGTATCCAGCCTTGTTTTTGGACTTTGATTTCCCGTGTGTTCATTGATCTGTCCTCCTTTAAATAACAGTAGTGTATCCACTTTTATTATTGAAAACACGTTAGGATTGAAACATTCAAATTAAACCGTTTTTTCTAACTTATAAAGTCGAACCAAATTACGCGTGTCCTCTTCTTCATATTCTCTTATAAACTGCATAGGGGAGTTTTCAAGAATTCTGACTGAATAAATATTTGCCTTTTCAACAATAGAAATTATCTTATTTATCGCTAACTCATTAAGACAAAATTGGAGTAATCCATTCAAAATTTCAGAACCATATCCTTTTCCCCAATGTTTTTCAGAAAACCTATATCCAACTTCAAATTCTCCATTTTCACTTTTAGCTACCGCACAAGCACCGATTAATGTATGAGTTTCATCATTGATCTCTGAAATCGCCATGATTAATCTATCCGTATTATTTTCGTTATAACTGTTGATTATTTTACATAATTCGTTTGCATTTTCTGTCCTTGTTTTCCCTCTTCCAAGGATATATTTCATAACATTATTATTACTTTGCATTTCGTGGAAATCATCTAGGTCCTCTAATACAAATCTTCTTGTGTTTAGACGTTCAGTCTTAAAGTACATGATTTTTTCCAACTCCCTTTTTGGCGGTCTACTCAAGCTTTCCCGCATTGCCTCAAATGCCGATTCTAGATGCTTTTGCCTATCTTAATGATCATATCCACGATTTTATCCATTTCCTTGAACCTGACTAATCCATTTCCATGATCGGATGTTATGGTTTCAAGCCACCGTTTTTCTTGATCAGATAGGTTGCTTTTCAATTCTTCTATTTTGGTTAACAGTTCTTTTCTTCCCCATACTACAAACTCAAAGGAGTTTCCGCTTACATTCACTTCGATTTTTTTCATTAATAGACCGGAGGAATCTCTTACGGAACGAACTGTTGGTAATAGGATACTGTACGTTCCCTTTACTCGATTAATGGGATGGGACTTGAATATAAGTCGATAATTCGATAAATAGAGCTTTCCTCCAATCGCTTCCTGACTAGATGGAGTAAACTTCTTTTTCATCCCATAATCCTTAATGTTAATCATCAAATTCGCTTTACGTTCTAGGATGATCCTTTCTCCATCTAGCCACTCATCACGTTCTAACGACATGTAAACTCTCTCCTCCTAAGGCAACTGTAGCTATACCTGCAGACATTTTAGCCAAACTTTCTCTATGAATTTAATTATCTACCTTTATTTGTAAAGTCGCAACTTCGCAACTTCCCTGGGGTCAGACCCCCACTCAGCTAAAGTTTAACGCGGTAGTTTTACATATTGTTCACAGATAGTAGTCAAATGCTTAAAGGAGATAGGTAAAAAAATATAGAATATGTATATACATCTATTAATTTTCGCAGAGGTGAATCTAATGGTAGCAAACAGCATAGCTGGAGGCGCTGTAAGGCTTGCTTCAATAAGAGAGGTGGGAGTGTATGAATGTAGAAAAAAGTGAACGGAATCGAACGGTCGAATCTTCGATTAAAAAGGGAATATCGTTCGGTACGTGTTTGGCGATGATTATTTCATATACAGCATGGAAATCCATCCCATGGGCAATCTTCCATGGACTTTTGAGTTGGATTTATGTGATCTACTATTGGGCAAAATATCTATGAGCGGGATGCCGATATGTGTCCCGTATTTTTCTCTACATGTCTCCCAATGGTAAATAACAAAGCCCTTTTATATGATTCAAGTCATAGTACATGCCCAAGCTGTCAAGCACCAAGATAAAAAGAGTCTTTCAAGTATGCAAAAAAGCGCAGACCTTTTAACGGGCCTGCGTTTTTGATTGGAATCTCTTAGAAAGTCGAAGCAAAAGATCTTCATCACAGTCGATCTTTTCATTTCAAAAAATTGTTTAAGCTAATCGCTGATTTTATTCTTACACTATGATAGTTGTCCAATCCACCCTTGTCTTAAGGAATATATATACACAGTGAGAGTGTTAAATTAGATATTCTAATAGGTGGTGAAAAGATATGTGGGGCTCATGTGGTTACGGTGATGGTTATGGTTACGGCGGCGGTTATGGCGGCAGTAGCTTTGTATTAATCGTGGTATTATTCATTCTGTTGATTATTGTGCTTTCTAGTTTTTGTTAATGAAAACGAACCGGTAGGAGCTTGGACTTTGTTCAAAGCTCTTTTTAATAAGCATTGTTGGAGGTGTAATATATGGCTGATGGAATGGGAAACTCTTTTGCGTTAATCGTGGTATTGTTTATTCTTCTTATCATTGTCGGAACTTCTTTCATGGGCTTCTACTAAATTGTACAGGACAGTTTGGTTTTTATTCTGCCCTTTTGTTTTATAAACTTTAAGGAGGATTCATTAAATGCCTTTTTTGGGATTTGGTCGAAGAGACTTGTTTTTTCGTGACCGCTTTAGAAGAAGACGGTTTTTCCCCATTGTAATAGCAATCGAAATTGAGAGAAGAAGACGTTTTGAAATTGAGAGAAGAAGAAGACGCAGATTCTTTTGAGCAAATGATTAAACGGTATTTCCAGGAGCCTCTGCATCAAAGGAAGCTGGGCTTATTGAGCTATGAGGCAGGTTGAAAAAAAGCTTTACTTTCTTGTAACCTTCCGTATCTAAAGTACCTTTGAACCCGACAAGTTTTTCTCTAAACCCGAAGAATGATTTTCTTTGGGTTTACTACATAAAAATAATGTTGATCTCCCCCTCGCTTAAAATAGTACAAGAGTCATAAGGCTCCCTCCAATAGCATATTATTTGAATGTCGTAGTATTAACTTAGTAGTGAGGGGGGGATGTATGTGTCGTTTGATTGTCATCTTTTGAAGGGAGGACATGAATGAAAATCAAAGAATGATTAAACAATGCTATTACCACAGGTATGTTAAATGGGTGTATTCGTAATGGCCTTATTCCTTTGAGGTAAAACGTCCTAGCTTTGAACGACACTTGCAATGAACATCGTCCTAACCTACATTGGATGGAATGATGGTTAATAAAATGAAAACGCATTCAGCCCTAATTCATGATAGTAGAAATATATAATAGAAGAACTATTAAAGGGGGGAAGCACGGTTGAAAAAATTCCTAAGTGCAATACCATTATCATTACAACATTTGTTTGCAATGTTTGGTGCAACCGTTTTGGTGCCAGCACTCACGGGTCTTGATCCAGGAAGTGCACTTATTGCCAGCGGTGTAGGTACTTTGATTTTTCACCTTATTACACGCGGAAAGGTACCTACTTACCTAGGTTCATCTTTTGCGTTTATTGCTCCACTTGCGTTGTATGTAGGGAAGTTGAATTCACCGGGTCAAGCAGTTGCTGGTCTTATTAGCGTATCCGTTGTTTATGCGCTCGTATCACTTATCATTGCTACAGTCGGTTTTGATAAAGTGCGAAAAGCGATTCCGCCAGTCGTTGTCGGGCCGGTTGTCAGCATTATCGGGCTTTCCTTGGCGACAACGGCTGTCACCAATATGGCATCGGTAAGCTGGGATGCTGCCATCGTGAGCCTTCTTGCAGCCATTGTTGCGACACTAGCTGGCACTAAAGTGATCCGCCTATTCCCAATCATCATCGGACTTTTAGTCGGGTATATTTATTCTGCTGTACGCGGTTATGTGGAGTTTCAAACCATTGCGGATGCACCCGTTTTTGCGCTTCCGGATTTTGTGATGCCTGAGTTCACTTGGGCTGTCATCCTTGGCATGGCACCGATTGCACTTGTTACGATTATCGAAGACTTAGGTCATATGTTTGTATTAAACGAGATCACGGGGAAAGACGTTACAAAAAATCCTGGTTTCGGGCGTATTCTTGTGGGTAATGGTCTTGCCACCTTTATCTCCGGATTCCTCGGCGGACCGGCGCAAACCACATATGCTGAAAACCTCGGGGTTCTAGCCATCACACGCCAGTTTTCCAGTAGGATCATTCAAGGCGCTGCGGTTCTTTCGATTCTTCTTGGTTTGTTCGGGAAAGTTGGAGCAGTCATCCAATCCATACCAGTTGGGGTAATGGGCGGTATATGTATCTTATTGTTTGGTATGATTGCTGCAATGGGGATTCGTCACCTCATTGAGGAAAAAGTGAGTCTAGCTAATATGAAAAATTTGGTCATTGTTGCGATTATCTTCATCATCGGAATCGGATTAGCTCATAATGGTATTGCATACGCTACCATTGCCGGATTGCTCATCCATTGGCTTGTACCTAATTTTACGGGGTCTGACCCCCACTCAGCTAAAGATTTAACGCGGTAAACGGGCACAATGTTTAAAACCCTACTCCTTTATTGGAATAGGGTTATTTTTTTTAAAGGGGGCCCTCATTTATTTCACATATTATAATTTCTAATTTAGAAACGATGGAAAAGGTAGTATAATTAAACTATCCAACTAACTAATTCCCATTTTACTATGTTTAATAAATTTCTATGTGAGGGTGGTTTAATGACGAAAGGGTTTATAAATGAAGGGGATTTTAATTCAGAAGTCTACGACTATTTAAATGCTGTAGTTAAATTAGATGCTAATGGGAAGATCCTTTCTTATAACCAAGTATTTGTGAAGCAATTCGGTTTTAATGAACAAGATTTAGAAAATCCCTTTTTAGAAAATCTACTAAAAGATTCCTCGTTAAAGTTAAAGAAATGCTTTGAAAATGCCCTATCTGGAAAGACTCAGAAGTTTAACGCCACTGGTTTCCCAAAAGGCGGAAAACCAATAGAAGTTATGATCATACTTATTCCAATTAAAAATCAAGTGTCCAAATATGTTTATGTAATCCTACAAGAGATTTCCGAGGCTGTATTGGAAAAAGAAAAGCAATTAGTAGAAGAGATTCAATACTTGGCTCATTATGATTCTTTAACGAATCTACCCAATCGTAATAAGTTCATTAAAAAGTTAGAGCAACTAATAGACGAGCATGACAACAACGAAAATGGTTTTGCAGTTATGAAATTGGACATTGATGGTTTTAAATATGTTAACGATACACTCGGAAATGAAGTTGGAGATGAGCTGTTACGATTATTTTCTCATCGCATAAAAAAACCTTTATCATCAAAAGATATGCTTGCTCGCCTTGGCGGCGATGAATTTGTGGTATTAATTGAAAGCATAGAGTCGATTGGGGACCTGAAAATACTAGTAAATAAGATCATTGAGTGTATTAATGAACCATTTACTATAAACGGCTATCCATTATATATCACAGCAAGTATTGGTATTAGTACATACCCCGAAAACGGGTTAACAAGCTTGGAAATATTGAGAAATGCTAGTCTTGCATTACAGAAGTCAGAAAAAAAAGGAAAAAATAATTATTATTTTCTCTCACACTCTAGTAGTATTCAATCCTTTAAAAACTACAGTATTGCAAGGGACTTAAAAAAAGCAGTAGAGAATAAGGAAATGATTTTATATTTTCAACCCCGAGTGGACGCCAATTCTAATCAAATTATTAGTGCAGAAGCTCTTATCCGTTGGAATCATCCCGAATGGGGTCTGATTTCTCCAGCTGAATTCCTTACAATTGCTGAAGAGAATGGTTTAATTATGGAGATAGACGAGTGGGTTTTTAATGAGGTTTGTCATCGAATAAAAAACTGGAAAAACAGGAAAATACACTTTGTACCTATTTCAATTAATATTTCTGCTATTCATTTTATGAAGAAAGATTTGCATAGCAGGGTTACTAAGATTATTCGAGATGCAGGCATTCTTCCGCATGAGATTGAATTTGAAATTACAGAAAGTACGATATTAAATAATAATGATAATGTTAAACGATCCATTTACAAGTTAAAAGAGTTAGGAATAAGGATTGCGTTAGATGATTTTGGAAAAGGCTATTCTTCCCTATCCTACTTAACCCGATATCCATTTGATGTGATTAAAATTGATAAATCATTTATACGAAACATGCACGATAGTGATCGGGATATGCATCTAATAAAATCAATCATTTTTATGGCAAAGGGATTACAAATAAAAGTAGTAGCAGAAGGTGTAGAAACGATTCAACAATTAAAGATCCTTCAACAAGAACAATGTCATGAAATTCAGGGTTATTTATTTAGTCATCCTGTCCCCATTAATGAATTTGAAGCACTTTTACAGAGAAGAGTATTGCTACCCATTGATTCTGAACAAAAAGCGAAACAATGCAAGAGAAAACATTATCGCCTTAATTTCCCCTCTCCGCTTGAGGCTGACATGGAACTTGTATCCATTGCAGGACGAAGCACGGAATTAGGAGTGTCAAAGGTATTAATTGAAGATATCAGTATTGGTGGTCTACGATTTATCTCTAATCTGACGTTACCTACAAGAGGTGATGCAATCTATCGGTTTAAAACAGAACTCCTTGGGGAATCCATTACATTGAAGGGGATTATCGTTTGGAAAGAAGAAATAAATGAGGATTTACTGGAGTATGGTATTGAGTTTAGTATTGACGAAGAAGAGCAAGCTGCACTTTCTAAGCTTCTTAATTCTTTTATTTTGTTATTAAATAATAGTACAAGTTTGCCACCATATAGAAAAGTGAGTGTAGATAAATCTCAGTATTTTAAGTAGTATTATAGCTATTGCATTCTCCTAAATTGAGGTCATAATTTATCGACTTTTAAAAGGCAAACCTATTAAAAGATGGGGACGCAAAGACACAGATCTAAGGCATTATTGTTATGATGGCTGGTCTACCGAAGGGAGATAAACAATGGAGTTATTTTCTAAAAAAATCATAATCATCTCAATATTAATCATATTGTCTTCATTATTGGATTTCTTTGATACTACAATTATTCGCATTTTTAACATAGAGGATAAGGGGACATTTGAATTATTTGTAGATTTTATTAGCCCAATTTTAGAGGTTTTTTTAATGTTTTGGGCTTTGTTAACAGGTAGGAAGATTATCTATCAAATACGAGATGAAGAAGAACAATATAAACGTTTGGTTCAATTATCCCCAGACTCCATCATTATTCATAATAAAGGGAGAATACTCTATATTAATGAATCTGGAGCCAATTTATTTGGTTCACGTTCAACAAGTGAATTATTGAATCGAAACATAAGTGAATTTGTCCATCATGATTCTAAGGACCTTTTGAAAAAAATGGAGGAGCACTTAGATAAATTACCAGATAGTGAATGTAACGAGCAAATCAGAATAAAAAGAGTTGATGGAGCCTTAATTGACATAGAATTTAAATCGACTAAAATTGATTTCAAAGGACAATCCGCAAGAGAAATGATAGCTAGAGATATAACGATACAAAAGAGCGAAATTGAAAATGTAAAGCGATTAGCCTATCAAGATGCGTTGACGGGTTTACCAAATCGAAGAGCCTTCATGGATCAGCTCGTTCCATTGCTGAAAGCATCAGAAAAGAATCGTATGACGTTTGGTGTAATGTTCATTGACTTAGATGGGTTTAAGCATGTGAATGATTCTCTTGGTCATGAAGGAGGGGACATCCTCCTAAAACATGTTAGTGTTTACTTTGAAAAATGTGTAGCAGAAAAAGGTATGGTTGCAAGGTTAGCTGGAGATGAATTTATCGTTTTACTGCATAACGTAAATCATCATGAGTGTACAATGGTTGCAAAAAAAATGATTGAAAGTCTTAGTTCGCCTATTATTATATATGGAAAAAAAGTTCGAGTTACACCAAGCATTGGAATAGCCTTATATCCACAACACGGCCATGAAGCTACCGAGCTCATTCATAATGCTGACATGGCTATGTATCAGGCGAAACAACGAGGGAAAAATAATTATCAAATAGTGGGGTCAGACCCCCACTCGGCTAAAGTTTAACGCGGTAAACGATAACAAAGTTTAAAACCCTAGTTCTTTATTGGAATAGGGTTATTTTTTTTGCAATTTTCGGCATGGATTATTAAGAATGTTTTGAGTTTTTGTAAAACAATTGTATTTCAAGAAAAAGTATTCTTATTCTGTGCTATAACTTGAGTGACGTTGCTTGATTACGTTGGTTTGGTGAAGACGAAATACCTACCTAAATGTGAAAGGTGCTGTTTGATTTGTTACATTCCACCGTACAGGTAAGTGATTTTAGTTTAAATACAATGCCTTCCATGTTAAACCATCCATTCAACAGAATGAAGAAGGTAAAAAATATTATCTTATTAATTGGGGATGGGATGGGTTTTTCGTACACGACAGGTCTCCGTTATTTTAATCATGACTCGCGACTGGGGCTTATGAAGCCTACTTTATTTGATCACTATTTTGTGGGCACACAATCGACCTATTCATTGGACGCCAAAAGTAATATTACAGACTCGGCTGCAGCTGGTACCGCTTTAGCAACAGGGTACAAAACCTATAATGGTGCCCTTGGATTGAATAGTGAAAAGCAGGCAGTTCCGAGTATTTTAGAGTATGCCAAATTTCGTGGCAAATCTACTGGGCTAGTTGGAACAAGTCAAATCAATCATGCTACTCTTGCGGCGTTCGCTACACACCATGAATCCCGGGAAAACTATCATGAAATTGCTGATGATTATCTGGATGAACGAATCAATGGCGAGCACAAAATAGATGTGATGTTAGGGGGAGGAACCTCCTACTTCTCTAGGAATGACCGTAATCTTGTTGAAGAGTTTAGAAAAAATGGTTTTGGTTATGCTACAAATTCCATCGAACTTTTAGCAGATCGGAACGAGAAATTACTAGGCTTATTTGCACCAATCGAACTTCCTAAACACCTCGATCGCTATGCAACAACGGTACCTTCTCTTTCGCAAATGACCAAGGCTGCAATTAAACGCCTCCAGCAAAATCAAGATGGTTTCTTTCTTTTGGTAGAGGGAAGCCAAATTGATTGGGCAGGGCATGACAATGATATTGTGGGAGCCATGAGTGAGCTTAAAGACTTTGAGTCAGCCTTTCATGTGGCGATACAATTTGCATTAGAGCGTGATGATACCATCGTGATTGCAACAGCTGACCACTCCACTGGCGGAATGAGTATCGATCGAAATGATAATTATAAATGGAATCCAGCAGTGATCAGGTCCATCAAATCAACCCCCGCTGTGATTGCAGCAGATTTGCATAAAACAAAGGAATTATCAAGGATCACACGTCACATGCACCTTTCACTTCATCAAGAAGACTGGAAGACCATTCAAACAACATTAGAAATGGAAGTTGGGGATACCAAACAGGCTCTTATTAACATCATCAATCACTATTCCAGTACCGGCTGGACGACAAAAGGCCATACCGGTGAGGATGTCCCCATCTATGCATATGGATTAAATAAACATAAGTTTAGTGGAAGAATGGAAAATAGTGATATCGCCAAGCTGTTGTTTGAGATGATTGATTAACTTTTGGGGGTCAGACCCCCACTCGGCTAAAGTTTAACGCGGTGATGGTGGAGAGTGATGTGATGCTCTCTGCCTTTTTTTCTTTCTATTTCTTCATTTTATTTATCGAATTTGGGAGGAAAATGGAGGATGATGTTGAATAATGTATAGGCAGAGAAATTTGAAGAAGGAGAGGTGTTAAGTCCAGTTGTCGAGAAAACATCGTGTTTGGTTTCCGGGTGTCGTATATCATATTACAAGCCGTGGTAATCGTAGGGAAACAATTTTTTATGATGACTTTGATCGGGAGACTTATTTACAGTTTCTTGAAGAAGCTCGTTGTTATTTTCCTTTTTTTCTCCACTCTTATTGCCTCATGACCAATCATATTCATCTCCAAATTGAAACGATTAACCATCATCCCAAAGAAATGATGAAACTGATTAATTCAAGATATGCCATGTTTTTTAATAAGCGACACGACCTTGTCGGTCACGTCTTTCAAGGACGCTATGGTGCAGAAATTATTGATACCGCAAATTATTTTTTAGAAGTCAGCAGATATATTCATTTGAATCCTGTAGACGCAAAAATGGTGAGTTCTCCTAATGATTATCGCTGGAGCAGTTATCTTGCTTATATTTCAGATTCCGAAAATCCTCATATTACCACCACTAAGATATTATCCTATTTTCCAGAGCCGCAAAAAGAAAGTTACCGCAAATTTGTAGAAGGCCCGTTCGTGTTGCCTTCTTCAAAAATTCCCACTAGATATGAACTATTCAACCATTGATTCGCGGTGTCATCATTCGACTTATTTTATAATAGAAACTCTCCCTTTGCTAAAGCGATAGGGAGAGTTATCTAACTTTTTTTTGCTTAATTATTCCTACTATAATCGGGATTAACACACTTATTATTGTAATTGGTAGAAACCATACTCCAAAACTGATTCCCCAGCCTATTGCAATTGAAACTGATTCAAATAATAGTAATGTAAAGGTGATTAGACAAATATTTTTTAATAGATTTATCATTTTTCGGCTTATTAAGTAGAACTCTTTAGCATTCTCTTGATTTAATCGTTCTGGATAATTATGTGATTCTGGGAATTTTTCTAATACTTGCATTAAAACGGCAATAAATGCACCAATTATCGGCAATATTAGAAGTTCCATTTTTGAACCCCAACGATCAATTTCACCCAAAGGATTGTAATGAGCTGGTACTTTATCAGGAAGCCTATTCCAATTGTAGATTAAAAAGATAAACGAGCCTAAATAGAATGAATACCCCAGTATATCCCAGAGCCACTCACTCTTCGTTTTCGATATTTTAATCTTAGGTCTTTTCCAAGAGTTTGACATCCTCTGCAACTCCTTTACTATGCCCCTAACTAAAAAACTACCTTAAAATATATTTTTTTACATCAACAAACACAATTTTTTTAAATAACATAAAAGACATTTACAAATCTAGACGAGTAATTCCCGGATGTTTGATGGCATCACACTAAGTAATTCTTGTGCATATTTTTTTGGCGCCTTATGGGGATCTTGCATTATCCAACGTTTGGTCATATGAACGCAGGCATATGAGTGATATTCAATCGAAAATAGAAGAGAATCATCAAGGCTGATAACCTCTTTTCGTTCCCTTAATATCCGAGTATAGAGTTCTACATCATATGCAACAAGGTAGTCGATGAGATTATTTTGCCCCTCTTCTCTAAATATTTTTACATAAAAGGAACGTTTTTGTTCCATTACCTCGAGGATGGCACTGATGATTTCCCACCAGCTTGCCGTGGGAGAAGTGTTGACAATTCGGTCAGAATCCGTTTTGTAGATCCAAGTTACAAGTTCGTATTTATCTTTAAAGTGATAATAGAATGATTGACGGCTTGCGCCACAGGTATCTGTAATCCGTTGTACCGTGATTCGGTTAAATGGTATGGTTTTAAGCAAGTTTGTAAGTGTATCTGCAAAAATCTGCTTTGTGTTATCGTGAAGAGACATGGAATACCTCCAAATAATACTTTGCTTCCAGTTTAAGTTTACCATTTCAATTATCGGATAAATGGCATCATAAACGAACGTTTTTTGTCAGAATGACGATTGTGTAAAAATTTTATACAAGCAAACGTTTTTGTCCATATGTGAAAAAATTCACAAACTAGTATAATTAAATTGTAAATAGAGTAGTAATTAAAAATTAGCTCAACGAGGAGAGGAGAACTAAACCATGAATAAAAGTATGAAGGCCTATCTTGTAGAAGAGTTTGATAACAACGATACTAGTAAAATGCAAATCGCTACGATTGACGTCCCAACCATCCAGGAGGACGAGGTTCTAATACAAATTGCTGGAACTAGCTTTAATCCGGCTGACAGACAGGTTGCCGCTGGGGAGTACAAAGACTTTTTTTCTGTACCGATGCCTTACGTAATCGGAATGGATGGTTCAGGTGTAGTGGTTGAGATTGGTAACAAGGTAACGAACGTCCAGGTAAACGATCGTGTTTTCTCCTACCTTGGATATGCATATGGAGGCGGTGCAGGGGAATTTGCTGTCACGAAAGCCAGTAATGTAGCCCAAGCACCTAAGAACATTCCTCTTAGCGATGCAGCAACAGCAACTGGTGCCGCTTTGACTGCTTGGGAAACGCTTTTTGAGAACGGAAAGTTGGAGCCGGGTCAAAAGGTTATTGTCAATGGTGCCAGCGGCGGTGTAGGATCGTTTGTTGTACAGTTAGCAAAATGGAAAGGTGCTTATGTAATCGGCGTAGACGCTCCTGAACATCTTGATGCGGTAAAGATGTTAGGAGCCGATCAGGTTGTGAACTACAAAGTCGAAAAGGCAGAAGAAGTCGTCGAGGGTGAGGTCGACTTAATTATCAACTTTTCTAACGCACCAAATTCCCAAATTCAGGGTCAGATGAGCATTTTGAAAAAAGGCGGAATTGTTGTCAACGGAAACGCTGCAAGTGCACAAGATATGTTCCAAAAGACTGGCGGAAATCAGGCTTTTGCAGACGGAGTTGTTTTTGATGAACCAGAGGATACGAAGGATGATTTTGAATATATCGTTTTCGCCGTACATCCCGATTCGTCCGCTTTGACTCGTATTGCAGAGTTGATTGATGAAGGCATGATTAAGCCTTATATCACCAAACGCATTGACGTCAGCCAACTTCACGAAGTACACAACAGCTACCTCAAAGGGCAAAACGTTGGTAAAGTTGCAGTAATTGTAAACGATCAGATATAAATGATTTTGGGAATAGCCATTGGAGCCATGGGGTCGGTTCTGGTGGCTTTTTCATTGTAGAAAATGGGCTTATGAATTCCTAGAGTTAACCATCGCTAAAAACAGGTGAAAGGAACGATTCAAAGAAGTTCCAGTTCGGGATCCTGATTGCAAGTTAAACGTATGGATTATAAAAAGTTTTGTCTTCTCGCGTTTTACTTTGCAAAGTTAGAACCGCGTTTCGGGGTGACATCATTCGACGTATTTTATGATAGAAATGCCTTGTTTATCAGTGGTGGGTGTACTTTTAATTAATCGTTTAATTAGTATCAAAACGTGTCAATATGTGTAGGTTAGCCGTTTTTATACGTTAATATTGAAAATTGTTATCGAAGATTGAGACCTATCATCGACAGGAAATTTTCTAATAAACTGGTCTGAGTTCGTTTAATAAAAGGGTTTTGCTGACATTTAATCAAACGATTGATTCGTACATTTTCTGTCAATTAAACGCTTGATTGGATTTGCTGTTTTTGCTGGTGTGGAGGGGTTTGATTGACTTTAGCGAAGGGAAGTTTGTCGAGAGGCGGTTTTGTTTTAACGGGGAAAAAGTGGTTCAGACTTGCTGCCGAAAGATGCACAGGATAGGTTTTCAGCCAAAGAACAGGGGATTTCAACTAGCTAGTAGTGTCGCCAAGACCATGAAAACGGTTCTGTAAATGACCCATTAGAACCGCCCCCGATAGGACAATAAACAAAGGGCACATCCAGTGCCTTACTTAACGCGTCAACCGCCTTTTATACAGGTAACTTCAGAGCTACCAATGGTTTTGTTTAGGTCAGAAATCAATAAATCCAACTCTTTATCTTGAAGATGTTCTTTTAGTGCTTTGTTAGAACCAACAGGAATATCGTGTTTTTTAAATACTTCTTTTGTTTCGTCCCAACTATTTGCAATACCTGATACGGGCATTTCCATTGTGATAACCACTTAGACCACTCCATGAACATTATTGTTACTTTTAGTTTATCATGATTTATTATCCTCACAACAAGCAAAAAAGACCGCCGTAGCGATTTATCTTTACTATTCTATAGGTAGATCAACTTCACTCGAAAACTACATGTTGGGCAGTTGGATTCCACACCAGCTGCTTACATCGCATTGGCCATATTCATTATCACCCACAGCAACCACCGTTCCGTCCGATTTAAGCCCGACGGTATGGGCACAACCCGCCGCAATCGCCACTATATCGCGCCAAGCACTTACATTACATTGCCCATATTTATTCCAACCCACAGCCGCCACCGTTCCGTCCGATTTAAGGCCGATGGTATGATTACTACCCACCGCTATCGCCACAATACTGCGCCAGTCGCTTACATCGCATTGTTCATTTTTATTCAAACCCACAGCCTTCACGGTT
>NZ_JBALNQ010000008.1:200402-230807 GCF_036961885.1 Neobacillus niacini
AGCCTTCACGGTTCCGTCCAATGTAAGACCGATGGTATGCCAGTCACCCGCCGCGACCGCCACAATATCGTGCCATCTGCTTACATTGCTTTCACCCTGATTATTCCGGCCAACAGCTACCACCGAACCATCCGATTTAAGCCCAACGGTATGACGCCAACCCGCCGAAACCGCTACAATATCGCGCCAGTCGTTTACATTGCATTGATCATGCTTATTCCAACCCACAGCCGCAACAGTCCTGTCCGATTTAAGCCCGATTGTATGTGCATTGCCCGTGTTCGTTGCCATATGAACATTACCGGCCGCGACGGCCACAATATCGTGCCAGCCGCCTACATCACATTGTCCATATTTATTATCACCCACAGCTGTCACTGTTCCGTCTGATTTAAGCCCAACGGTATGACGGCGACCCGCCGCTATGGTGTCTTTAGGCCACTGTTTCACCTTTAACACTGCTTCTTTAGGTGAAATGTAATCCATGTTTTACCTCCTTAAAACAACAACTAAAAGTGCACAACGCTTTTGCGATGGGAGATTCATGAAGCAGAGAACCAGTATGTGAATAACTAATTTTTCCTAACATCCAGTTTTCTTGAACAGTAGAAAAATAATAAACCGATAACTAAAGAAATAAGAAAAGGAATTATTGCAAGGAGAGGCATAATAATTGCCCAAAAAAGAAGATACGCACTTATTGCAAATATAAACCAACTGATTATTAGCAAAAAACTTGATGTGAACTCTTTCACTGCACTCAAGAACATCTCCCCCTAAACAATCCCATTTTACCATAAAAAATCCACTACCCTATTCAACTAAACTGCGGCTCATTGATTAAGAAAAATGGATTTGGCACATAAAACGAAGATTTGGCACGTAAAACGTAATTCGGCACATAAATTTGAAAAACAGCACATAAAAATATCATTGGTGACAGGCACCGATTGATTCATTGGTGGCTGGGTAGTGTAATAAAAAAGGGAGTGTTCAAATGATTGTTGATTGCCATTTTCATGTAGATGAAACAATGTTGACTCTAGAAAAAATGATAGAGGGTATGGATGAAAATGGTGTAACGAAAACAGCGCTTATTGCTCCTATGAACGAAACAATGTTTGAATTAGATAACACTTTCCAACATCATTTACAACGGTTTTTCCGTTTTCTAATACTACATGCACCACCAATGGGACTCGTAATTTATGATGGTCTCGTGAAGGATGGTTATTTCAAACTTTATGGCAATTCATACAGGATTTTTTCCAAGCCGAGGAATGATATTGTGGCTGCTGCAATTGATAGATTTCCAGACAGGTTTCTAGGCTGGGCAGCAGTAAACCCGTTGATTCCTCAATCAATGGAAGAAGTAGATTCATATCTTACTAAACCTGGTTTTATTGGGGTGAAGGCTCATCCATTCATGCATGAGTATAGTATTAAGGCACTTGATCCAGTCGCGGCCATGTGTGAATCAAAAGGCATACCAATGATTATTCATCTCTCTTCAGAATCAGAATCGTATAAATATTTACCTGAAAATTACCCTAAACTTAAATTAATTTATGCTCACGCCGGGCTTCCCTTTTGGAAAAAACTATGGAATTATGTTAATGATCAACCCAATGTATTTGTTGATACCTCAAGCGATTATCTAAATGCATCTATTGTAAAAAATGCAGTGGAAACTTTAGGATATCGAAAAGTTCTTTTTGGCTGCGACGGTCCATATGGAATGAAACAATTTAATGAATATGACTATTCGTCAAAGAAAGATTGGATTGATTCACTGCGAATTCCTGATACCGAAAAAGAGTATATCCTTGGAAAAAACTTTTTGGGATTGATTGAGTAATTCAATAAAACAGGTGAAAAACGATTGAATCGTACATTCTCTGTTTGGTTGGATTTGCTGTTTTTGCTGTTGGGGAGACCATAAAGACGTTTAATTGAACCATCGAACCGACTCTATAGCACAAAAAAAAGGCACATTCAGTGCCTTACTTAATGCGTAAACCCTTCCATACCAGTAGCCCAATAGTTTTATTTGGTCACCAATCAAAATAGTTTATTTTTTACTTCAAGTTAAAAATCCCTTTACCAGTTTCCATATTTATAGGCAATGATGAATGTTCATGAGTTATGGCCCAAGATTCATTCACTTTTTTTAAACCATATGTGAACCGATTTGTCATTTGACGAAGATTCTCGCCGGATTGATCTTGGTGAGCAGCAAATGTTACAGCGCAATGAATCAATGCAAGATCTGAATTCTCTTCCACTACTACGTCAGTAAAATCAACTTTTAGTAATACACCATCCTCACTCAATCCATTAAACCACTGGATCACATTTTCCTTCCATGAAGAAAAATCCTTGATCTCCCAGTTCCCCCAGCAATCATAAATATGCATATCGGGAGCATACATAGACAAGAACTTTTCAACATTTTTTTCGTAAACTGCTGTTTTGTAATTTTCAAGAACGTCTTGAACTTTGAAAAAAGCCTCCGTCATTAAGTCCATCCCCTTTACTAAATTCAGAAAAATGTAGGTACGTTACTATCTTAATAAACAATGCTCCCGTGAACGAGGACTTTTACTTCATTATTTCCTTTTTTTGGGATTCAACCTCATCTCTCTCCACATTAACCCCTTTTTCACGGATCATATTCTCTTTTAGTTCTGGGTATCTTCCCCACATAATGGTACTATCATGAATTATCACGGCTTGAGTTCTATGATACACATCTAGGCACTCAATTTCGCTACATTCCATTCCCGCGTTAAACTTTAGCTGAGTGGGGGACTGACCCCCTAAAATAATGGTTGACATTTCCAGTGCGGCTATATAAAATATTGAATAATTTTGCAAAATTATAAATTTGATTCGCCGTTTAGCGAATTAAATAAAAGGAAGATTAGAATGGAAACTGTAAATCAATGGCTATCCAAGCATGTACGCTTTATTTACTCCCCTTTTCGGGAACTCATGACCAGTTTACATGTTTTGGATAATCCCTCCCATCACCTGACGAGGCTAGAATGGGCAGAGAAAATAAAAAGGAATATGTCACCTTCTTTATGGGAGACGTGCTGTCTCTTTGGTGAGTTAAGCAATGGATGGTTAAATTTTCTTGATTTAGTGGATGTTTTGCAGTATGAGGAAAGACATGTGGAAGAAGCTATCGAACGAATGAAACGATTAACCGAAAAGAAGTTTCTCTACTTATTATTAGGAACTCGGGCTACCTTGTCTTCTGATGAATGGACTGCAACTGAAAGGGAAGTTCGTTCAAAGCTAGGATACTACCGTGAATTGCTGTGTGACTTTCTTTATCGTTATCACCAAGAATATTTCGCTAGAGAATTGTTCCGGGTTGAACCCTGGTTAATAAAAGCTGTACACGAAATAAAAGATCAATTTGAACAAAATCCCTTGAACGCCATGAATTCGGTTCATCCTCGTTTCAAGCTGGATGCGAGGACGATAAAGTTCTATAAAGCTGATACATGGATCTTTCAATATGAAGAGATTACTAGGTTAACGATTTATCCGTCTAGTTTTATCGCACCTCATCTGCTTGTTGGTATGGAGGTTCCTGAAATCATTGTTTATTTACAGGTACCTCTTCCAGACGAAACTGTAGAGGCGCCTGTTCCAGAGGATTTGCTCACGATTCTTTCTGCTTTAAGTGATCGGTCACGCCTTCAGATTCTTAAATTGCTCTATCACCATGCTTATTGCACACAGCAATTAACTGATTTAACTGGTTTGGCAAAAGCTACGATTTCTAAGCACTTAAAGATTTTAGAGAAAGCAGGTCTTATTAAGGGAGAACGGCATGGTTATTATGTTTTTTATAAAACAAATAAAAATAAATTGGACCAATTAAAGGTCGACCTGAACCAATTTTTTGATCAGCCTTTTATTGGCCAAAAGGAGGAAACATAATGTGGCTGCCCTTTTCTGCTACGTTTCAGCGTAATTATCTCGTGATGAAGCGGGCATTTCCTTGGTCATTCTTTTTAGGCCATATATTAAGTGGTTTTTACATCATCATTTTTGCCTATTTAACTTATTATTACGTTTTCAAAGGAGACTTATCAGGACGTTTTTCTATCTATGCAGGCACGGATGATTATCTATCATATGTCATATTAGGGGGATTACTCTATTCCTTTTCAGTATCTCTCTTAATGATTGCAAGTAGAGCGATTATCACGGAATTAAGAGAGGGTACTCTTGAGGCCCTGCTTCTGACCCCAACGTCTAGAAAAGGATATTTTCTTGGTTATGTGGCGCAAGGATTAACCCGTGTAGGGGTTGAATTCACGGTGATTACGGTTACTGGTTATTTTTTTGGACTTCATTTACAAAATATTAATTGGCTTAGCGTCGTTGTCGTTTTGTTTATTTTAATTGTTGCTACCTTTAGTCAGGCACTCGTGCTCGGATCATTTATGCTCTATTTCAGAGATACGTATATTACACAAAACACACTGTTTGTTTTGATGGGATTAGTTTGCAGCATCACATTTCCGGCCCAATTTCTTCCTGAGGCAGTAAGGTGGATTGGAAGTATTATGCCTCTGACCCATGGAGTGGATGCGCTAAGGATGGTTTGGATTGAAGGAAAATCCCTTTCCGATATTCTCCCTTACCTATGGAAAATGATCATTCTAGGAATTATCTATTTCCCCATTGGCACTTTTTTTATAAAAAGAATGGAAAAGTACGTGTTAGAAAAGCATTTTGGATAAGGAGTGTTGATGGTTATGATAGAAGCTATGAATCTCGGAAAAGTCTATACCGTGAAGAAAAAGATAAACTTTTTCCGCTCTGAAAAGCAGAAAGTCAGTGCTGTAAAGGGACTTAATTTAACGATTGGTGAAGGAGAGATCGTTGGATTACTAGGCTTAAACGGTGCTGGTAAAACAACTACCATTAAAATGCTATCCACCCTGTTAAATCCATCTTCGGGAAAAATCACGATTGATGGACTCGATGCGGTTAAGGATGCCATAAAGGTGAAAAGGTTGGTTAACATGATTGCTGGCGGCGAGAGAATGTTGTACTGGCGGTTGACCGGAACACAGAACCTCCGCTACTTTGGTAAACTTTATGGGTTATCAGGAGGTGAGTTGGAGGAGCGAATTCACGATTTATTGGAGGAAGTTGGGTTGACGGAAGCCTCCCATACCCCAGTTGAATTGTATTCAAAAGGAATGAAGCAAAGACTGCAAATAGCCCGAGGACTCATAAATGACCCGAAGTACTTATTTTTGGATGAACCGACGCTTGGACTTGATGCTCCAGTTGCGAAACAACTTCGGGAAATGGTTAAAAGGTTAGCAAAAGAGCAGGGAAAAGGAATCCTGCTAACCAGTCATTATCTTGAAGAGGTAGAAGAACTTTGTGATAGAGTCTATATCATCGAAAAAGGTTCACTCATTTTGCATGATACTCCTGAAAATATTACGGCCTCAGTCGTAAAGAATTACCATATAAAAATTGAAAGCAGCGCTTTGTCTACTTTCCAGCAAAATCGAATCAAACAAGGTCTTTCTGGCTGTTCCATTGAATTCTCTGAACTAGGGGATTCTACGGAGATGCACATTATTGCGCCATTTGATCCGACAGCATTAATCATTAATGTATGCATGAAGGAATCAATCGCCATTCAAAAGCTTGAACTGAAACGTCCTCGGCTAGAGGATGCGATTCTTACATTAGCAAAGGGGAAATTGGCATGAGGCTCCTATCGATTTTGGTAGCGGAGACAGTAAAAAGTCATCAGCATAACTTTCATAATAAGCTTATTTACTTTTCATTACTGATCTGGCCGGCCCTATTATTTGTAACAGCCTACTATTCTTTTAAACCATTTAACTTATCCGATTCAAGTCCGCTTTTTGCTTACATGGATGTTGACCAAATTCCGATGTTTCTTTTAACGGGCTATTTAGGATATATCTTTTTTTGGAGCCTTGTTCAATCGGCTTGGGGAATGTCCTATGAACGACAAGCCGGAACACTTGAATTGATTTTCTTGACTCCCGTTTCACGTATCGTTGTGATGTTTTCACGAGCTGCAGGTAATCTTCTGGAAGCTGTATGGCTTTTTACGGGATTCACTCTAATCGTTTTAGTGGTTACAGGGAATGCCGGAGATATTCATTGGTGGAATGTGCCATTAGGATTATTAATACTGAGCGTATCGGCGATTGTCTGGGGTGGGTTTCTAAATATTGTCTTTCTATTCTCGCGTGATGCAGGGATTTTATTTACCATCTTTGAAGAACCGATGCAATTTTTCTCTGGTGTAAGGATACCGGTTTTAGCCTTTCCCGTATGGGGGAAAATGATTGCGCTGATCTTCCCATTAACCTATGTCCTTGAAATTTTTCGTGATTTAGTGCTTAACGGTAAAGGATTGGTTGAGTTGGCAGAACCATTTATTGTCCTTTTTGGAGTCCTAGCCTTTTTGACCATCGTTTCTATTTTCCTATTAAAAAAAGCAGAAACCCATGCAAAGGAAACCGGAAATATGGTGCTTTTTTAAAAAGGATAGTGTATGGAACTGATTCTGTAATAATTTCTCACCAAACCATATTATCACCTATAATGAATTCTACCCACTATCAATCATCTTTATCTAAGAATTCATCCAATAAACAACCGCAAGCCTCTGCATTGATGTATGAGGCTTGCGGTTGTTTTAAATTTCTTTTTAAGAAAGGCTCTTTTCTTAAAGTCTACTGGTTTTTATAAATGTCCGAAATTTAACGGAAGTAACAATGCCTTGGTTACCGTTAAGCCCGAAGAATTAGGCTAGCTGGAATCAGATGAGGTGCCAGTCCTATTTGAAAAAGAGTAGAAAATCAGCAAAAAATAGTTTATCCCATGTAGATTAGGGTAATTAACAAGAGTAAGAGAAACTAGTTTTTTACTTAGTATCTCTAGTATTTAAGATGTGGTCGTATTGGACTGGTTGGAATTTAAAAATAGCTACTATCGAACCATTTTTAGAAAATAGGCAACATTTCCAATTGTAAAACGATTATTATAGAGTAGAGATCATTTTGGGAGGTAGTAAAAAAATGATGAAGCATGGTTTAATTCTGATAACTTTTCTACTTTTAATGGCTGCATGTTCTTCTGAAGATGTTTCTCAGAGGAAGGTAGATACTACCAATGAATTATCTCCACAAACTATCACCTTGGAACATACCGAAAGCAAGACTGAAAAAGAAATGATTGAGAGCAATCAAGAAATGAAATTTGTTAACAGTGAAAATAATGGCAATGTAGAAATGCAAAGTCCTCTTTTCATTTCTACCGAGACAGAAGAAGAAAAGGAAGATGAAATTCCAATACTATCACAGGAACCTTCAGAACCACTGGTTGATGAAAAGGAAGAGATACCTGCCGAGGATTCTATTATGATCGGTGATTCAGAATATATTAATATGATGCATGAAGAAAAATTTCAGGATTGGATAACCGTTGCAGAAAAATATGGGGCAACACTTTATGCTATTCCGTATTCTGATGTTTTTGCCATTGTGAAGGATGAAGAGATACTTGTTGATATGAGTTCTGGGGTTGCTGGTGCCACGTCAAACCATAAAGATGTTCTTTGTGATTTGATGGTAGATAAAGGCGAGTCTACTGAAAAAATAATAGAAGGTATCAAACATGTTGCTCAAACGGGAGAAAGCGTTCAATTGGCAGGTCCGCAAGAATTTGGTGATGATTTTTCAATTGAAAAGCATGATGAGTGGATTGTCGTTTCATGGTAATAAAAGGAGAGGAATTCTAGCTACTTAGAAACCTCTCTTTTTTGTTTGTAAGGTTCCTATCTATACATTTGTAACCCCGAGTACCTTTGCAAAGGAAATTTTTTTATCGACAGGATTTTTTCTAGAAAACAGGTAAAAGTTCTTTTATAAAAAGGGTTTAAGGCATCTTTAATCAAACGTATAAGTGGTATTTGAAATAATAGAAGCTTGTCTGGTTGTGTATTTTCCTAGTTTCTATTGTTAGTTTGAGGATCCATTTGAAAAAACGATAACTTTCTTTCGACAATTAACTCTCTTAAAACCAAGCAGAAACTTATATAACAAAAGGGTTTATCCTCCATTTAATCAAGCGTTTGATTAGTAGAATGGGAGTTAACTAATCGTTTGATTAGATTTGCATTATGTGCTGTAAATGCTGCGTTTGCTCCTCTTTGGCAGGAAGAAAATTGTCGAGGAGATGATGTATTGATAACAGGTTATTTGGACGATTAAAATGCAACATATGAAGGGGTTTCTAGCCATTTGTGTAAGGGACCCCTTTCTTTAATTTGTTTGTTTCAAAAATAAAAAACGTCAAAAAGAAAATCTCGAAACCTGGAGCAATATTCAGCAAACGAGAAAAATTTCACTTTGTTGATTTATTGTTTGCTAGCCTCATTTAATTGTGGTTGGCGAGTTTGTTAGAGTAATCGTCCTCTTTCACTTCAGTCTTTTTCGGGCGGAATTTCGGTTTTCTGTGATTGGGATATGTTTTAACGCTTTTCCTAAACCATAAAGCGGCATATTCCCATATATTGATTCATAATCTCCGTTTTTCACTTGATACGTTTCGTGATAGATTCCCACAGCATCATTGTTGCCGATTTTTTGATTAAAATTTTTCCATGCAGTCATGTGTTTCTCGTTCCTTGCATAAGAAAGGAGATCATCGGTTGAACGCCAATATTGAATCATGAGAGTCGTTCTGAGACCAAAAAAGCTTTCCATCGATAAAAAGCCTAGGTCATCTTTGTTCGTATACAGTTCTTTTATCATCCCTGGCATTGCATTAAATACGGGAAGCCACTTATACAAGGCTAATCGCTTGTTCACCCTCATACCAATAATGAATACTACAATGTCCTCATTATTCTCAGTGGTGTAACGACCAGTATAAATTTGTTTAACCATTTTTATTCCTCCCTAGCACAAATTTAACTATGTTGATCATCAAATTCGTTTTACTTCCAGGATAATCCTTTCTCCATCTAGCCACTCATCTTGATCAAACGGCATACGAATTCTCTTCTTCTTTAAGGCAACTGTTGCTACTACTTTCTGTCATATTTCCCCACTTAACACTATGAAATATATTATCTAACTTTTTCTATAAAGTCGCAACCTAAATTCTGGTACATGTCAGTCCTCTATACCTATGGTTGGAGAAGAAGTAATTGAAGAACCCATTAAAGGTTTAAATAAATATCAACAAAAAGAAAACGCGATTAGCCCAGCTAACCGCGTCCCCTTTAAATATTTTCCTGTTTTAAACTCTCGATGATGTTTTTGTTTTTTATTTTTGAAATCGAATAGAGCATGGCGGATCCGACGATTAGGAAAATCAGGACGATGACGAAGAAAATGCTCATCCAGGGAAGCTGGAATCCGTATTCAAAGGTGTAGCCAGTGGAGCGGTGAATGCCAAACATGACGAGGACGCTGATGGGCAGTCCATAGGTAAGGGCCTTCACTCCATAAAAAATACTTTCGTATTGGATCATTTTATTAAATCCTTTCGGGGTCATGCCCACTGATCGCAGCATCGCAAATTCCCGTTTCCTGAGCGAGATGCTGGTTGAAATAGTATTAAAGATATTGGCGATCGAGATCAGGGAAATCAGCGTAATGAACCCATAGGTAAAGACTGACATGAGCATAATCATCTGTTCCTCCTGCTGTCGCTGCTGGTAGACATTGAATACATGAATGTTCGAATCTTTACTCTCTTCAATCGCCGTTTGGGTTGCCATTGGGTCTGAACTATTGAGGTACATATAAGGGGTCACCTCTATGTCAGTATTCACTAACAAGGAATCCATGGTGGCTTGTGGGACAATCAGGTTAACACCGCCAATTCCAACGGTATTGATACCCATTGGCACTTGGTCAGTCAGTGCACCAATTTCCACGCTGCCAACTACTTCTAGTTCCGATGGTTGATTCTCGATATCCCCTGTTGGCACCGTCAATAAGTCGATCTTCTTCCCAACCTCTGAATGTATTGACTTTGTTTCAACAAACTTTCTCGTTTCACCGTCCTCATAGGTAATTTGATCAATGACAATCGCTTTTGGGGTGTCTTGTTTCATAAATTCCTTGGCATCGACACCGACTTGTTCGGCATAGGCCTCAAAGCTTACCTGATCCAGCCCATGCAGCATCACATAATAATGATATTTTCCATCTTCCGCTTGTAGTTGATTTTTCAGTTGAGCGGGTACTTCTTCCTGCTCGATCTTCGCCTCCAAATTCGCTTCCTCGATGATAATAGACTTGGTGACATAATCGAGTTTTGTGTAGCCTGTAAGGTCTTTCTTTTCCATTTGGGTGCTGCTATAGATTTGAATATCAAACGTTAGATCATTTTGCGACATTTTAAGTGATTTCTTCAAATTGTCGGTAAAAAAGGTTACCGATAAGAATAGGACAATGCTAATCACGAGCGAAAATACGGTGGCCAAGTACTTTTTCCTATTCCTTTTGACATTCTTCAACCCAATTTCAGCTTCAAGCCCAAAAATTTTCCGGACGAGCTTTGAGGTTTTCACGGTTTTACCCGTCAACTTGATGTCTCCGGCTTGGCGGATCGCATCGATCGCTGAAACCTTTGATGCCCTTTGTGCCGGGATATAGGTAGAGATAAAAATCGTCAAAATTGAAATTCCACAGGCAATGAGAATCGATGATGATGTGACCACTAACGCAAGTTTTTCGGAAACGCCCAGGGCCTCTTCTAATATCGTGTTGATAAACCCAAAGGTGATTCCAATTCCCGCTAGACCAGCGAGAATGCCAATCGGGATACTGATTGCTCCAATCACGGATCCTTCAAAAAAGACAGAATTCCGTTTTTGCCTTTTGGTTGCACCCACGCTTGAAAGCATTCCTAAATGCCTGGTCCGCTCGGATACACTAATCGAGAAGGCATTATAAATCAAAGCCACGGAGCCAATGATGATAACACTCATAATGATAGCTAATAAGGAATAAAGTGTCTTGTGTAATTGATCATTATTCGTCACACCATAGTAACGAAGCAATTCACTATTAAAATGAACGGTCTCGATCCCTTGTCCGGCAGCGAGACTTTTTGCATGGGTAAAGAGCGAACGGTCCAATTTTGTTACCACCACTAAAGAATCGACGATATCGGTTTTGCTTACAGTTGTTTCCTCAATATAGCCAATCGCGGTGTAACCAGGTGACCATGTCGGTTCCCAAGAAGGGCGTTCAATCGTCCCAACTATGGTGACAGTTTTGGTTTCGCTGGTTCGCAGTTGTTCGGAGACACCGTCCTCATCACGTTGTAGGCCGTCCGTCTGGGTTAACTCTTTTCCTGTTGCTGGGTTCCATCGCTCGCCAATGTCCACCGTGAGTTGATCGCCAATTTTGAAATCGACCTTTCCATTTTTGATCATCGCTTCGGAAATCGCAATCTCATTTTCGGTTTGAGGAAGTCTTCCGTCGATCACTTCCATTGGGAATAGTTTCATACCAACGGCATTATAATTTTGAAAAAATAAATAAGGTTTATTTTCATTCTCTGATTCTTCTAAAGCAGCATAGCCATCGCTAGAAAGGATCATGGATTTCGTATCGTTGTCCTGTTCAATGGCGTTGATTTGGTCTAAACTGACATCTTTATACAGAACATGCCATTCTCCATGTTTGGCGATATGCTGGCGAACCATTAGGTCTAAAAAGGAATAACCAAGGGTGGTAACCGCGGTAATCATCGCTACCGAGATGATGACTCCGATCATCGTTACTAGGGACCTTCGTTTGTTCTCTATTAAATGCCTTAACGTGACTTTTTGGACAATGTTCATGGACGAAGCACCTCATCCTTGGCGACCTTGCCATCTTCAATGGAAATAATCCGGTCGGCCTGAAGGGCAATACGCTCATCATGGGTAATGACAATCAGTGTCTGATTGTAGGTCTTGTTAAACATCTTGAGAAGTTCCATAATTTCCTTACTATTTTTACTATCGAGATTCCCTGTCGGCTCGTCGGCCAGCATGATCGCAGGATTGCTGATTAACGCTCGTCCAATCGAGACCCGTTGCTGCTGGCCGCCTGAAAGCTGGTTGGGCAGGTGGGAAAGCCGATCTCCCAAACCTAAAATCTCAACCACTTTGGTAAAATGGCCCGGATCTACCTTTTGCTCATCCAAAAGCATCGGCAACGTGATATTTTCTTCTACCGTTAAGATGGGAATCAAATTATAAAATTGATAAATTAAGCCGATTTGCCTGCGTCTAAAAATCGCCAGCTGTGTTTCATTTAAGTCATAAATATCGGTTTGATCAATGAGGACCTTTCCGCTTGTCGGTTGGTCGACTCCACCCAGTAGATGAAGCAGCGTTGACTTTCCCGAACCAGACGGCCCGATAATGCAAACAAACTCGCCTTTTTTCACCGAAAAGGACACGTTATCAAGGGCTGTAACGGCTGTTTCACCTTTGCCGTACACCTTTGATAAATTCTTTATTTCTACTATATTCATGAGAAAACCTCCATTATTTCATTGTCTGAGGTTAGTATATCGAGTCAATATGACTTTAAAGTGACTCGAAAGTGACAGTTTATTCACTTTGGGGAGGAAGGTCTGTCCATAAAAACAAGCAGGCAATTTAAATGACCTGCTTGTAAAACTTTATCTGAAATCGGGTGCCAACACCGGGTTGACTGTTCACTTCGATATCGCCATGTTGACTTGTGATGATGCTATACGCCATTGCAAGCCCGATGCCAACGCTATCATCACCTGCATTTTTTCCTTTGTAAAATCGTCTGAAAATGTACGGAAGGTCCTCCTTTGCGATGCCTTTCCCGTTGTCCGTAATCGTGATTTCTGTGAATAAAGCATTCTCGGAAAAATGGATGGAGATCTCGCCGCCTTCGGACGTGTGCTCTACACTATTTTTTATAAGATTGATAAGTGCTTCTGCGGTCCAATGAAAGTCACCGATAAAGGAGACCTGCTCATCCCCATTGATTTTTATATATTGCATCTTTATATCCATGGGAATCAGCAACGGATCGACAGCAGCTTGGATGAGGGGAGCAACCAAAACCCTTTCCTTTTTGAAAAAAACCGTACCAGCATCGATTTTCGAAAGCTTTAATAAGGAGGAAACGAGCCATTCCATGCGTTCGAGCTGAACTTGAAGATTCCGAGTAAATTCTGCCCGCTTTCCATCCTCCAATCCTTTGTCACGTAACAAATCAGCCATGACAATCATCGAGGTAAGGGGTGTTTTTAACTGGTGGGAGATGTCGGAAATCGCATTGGTCAGTTTTGCTTTATCTTCGTGTAAAAGTGCTCCTTGCTCAGAAAGCATTCTTGTCACTTTAAAAATATCACTTTTTAACAGACTCAGCTCGCCTTCTGAATTATCGCGGACATCCAAATGGAAGTCGCCGCTGCTAATTTGTTTTAAATAGACTGAGAGTTTTTGGATTTCACGATAGCGCCATTTTGTAAAAATCAAACTGCTGCCAATCAGTCCGATTGATACTGTCAGCACCAATACGGCCGCAGGCATTGATATGAAAAGGGCAGCTACGATAAATCCAATAGCAGTTATCGAAAGTAGAAGGACGAGGAGGATTTGAACTTCTCGATTGCGAAGCAACTTAATCACCCACCTTATAGCCCATGCCGCGAACTGTCTTTACGATCGTTGGTTTTTGCGGGTCATCCTCGAGCTTTTCCCGCAAGCGTTTGATATAGACGGTCAAGGTGTTATCATTGACGAAATCACCAGCAACATCCCAAATTCGATCCAGCAGCTGTGCACGTGTAAGAATTTGTCCAATGTGAGTCGCGAATAGGAGGAATAGCCGGTATTCTAAAGCGGTTAACAGTATTTCTTGGCCATTTTTGTAGACTTTTCCTTCTAATGTGTTGATCTGAATATTTTCGAGATCAATCGTGTTTTTCGGTTGGGACTGGAGGTTGTAGCGGCGGTGGACCGTTTTGATCCTTGAAACCAGCTCACGGATGCGAAAGGGCTTGGTAATATAATCATCCGCCCCCATATCAAGTCCCATCACGACATTCACTTCATCGTCAAATGCGGTTAAAAAAATGACCGGAATATCGCGTCGATGTTTCACCGTTTTACACAAGTCATACCCGTTTCCATCCGGTAAAGACAAATCAAATAAGCATAAATCAATTTCTTCGATACTATGATTCAACACCTCTATTGCTGAGGCTGCAGTATGACAAAGGACAATTTCATAATTTTCCTGCTTCAAGGAATACTCCAATCCAGAAGCAATCGTTCGATCATCTTCCACCACTAAGATTTTCATTCGCGTTCATCCTCACATACCTTTATTCTTTTATCTTATTGGAAGAGTGAGGAACCGTCAAAGACGGGGTCAGACCCCCACTCAGCTAAAGTTTAACGCGGTGATGGTGTGGAGCAGACCCCAGATGGAATTTTCACTTAAGGTGGTCCGCAATCCCCCTTATAAAGAACGAAAAGTGCAGGCTTCATCCAAATTTTTGGAAGATGCCTGCACTTTTCCCTATTCTCGTCTTTCATATTTTATTTTTTGCATTTCTTTGTATCTATTAATTTCATTTCTAGTTTTCAAATCCGTTGAAGAAGAGGGTCTCCCTGACGATTTACCAGATTTGTATTCGTTCCAAATTTTATATACGTAGTAAATAACAAAACAACTAATGATAATAATTAAATATCCCATTTCTGAAGCACTCCTTATCTTAGGGTATTTAGAACGTATATTAACTTTCTATATGAACGTGTCATTCTTTGATTTTTGTAGAAGTTTGGTAGGTTGTTGATCTATTTTTCAATTGTTAGCAGTGGTGATAGTAGAGAAAAAAACATCGGAGAAGTAGAAGTAGCTAAGGCTACAGAAGAGGAGTGATACTATTACCTTCTTTTTTAATATATGGATATTATAAACAAAAAATACCTTTTTTACAACTTAGTTCCAAAATATGATTGAGTATGCTGGCTGTGGAGTAGAGATGGGCATTACTCGTTTTGCCAAATCACCTTTAACTAGTTATGCAGATATTACCTTGCTATGCGGTGCAAATGAAGGTCCTCTACAAGGAGGAAGTCTTTCGGCAATTGTACCTGTTAGATTTACTTTATACGGAGTATTTTAAGAGAACATACAAAGAATCTGTCCTTAATAAAGAATGCACAGCGAATTCAGTCATTGAGAAAATGCTGTAAACCAAGGGAACGTTTCTGATGGCACAAAGGGCCATGGGACGGTTCGAGGCCACTGAAAAAGTGCGATTTCTCGAGGGGTTTTATCTGTATGTAGACAATAAGAAGAAGCTAACCTCCTACAAATTGTAGATTGTTAGCTTCTTTTTCTCTTTAGACGGACTTTTTCAGTGGTGCACCAAGACTTTTTTACGGTTATTCAACTTAAAGTACCATTTATAAAATACCCACGCTAAAAATAAGGTAGCATAAACGGTTGCCCAAGTTACATACCATTCCCATCTTATGTATTTAATGAGATGCGTATAATGTTCAAAAATAACTTCGGGTACAGTGAGTCCTGTGCTAAATGCACTTATATATATAATTTTTTTCCACCTTTTACTTGTTCGTGGATAATAGAAACAAAAGAAGATCGTGATGACGGGATATGAAAAGAACTCATATAAAAAGCTGGTTCCATTCACCTTCGCGAGCTCCCGAACAGGATATTCTAATAAGTTTAATTCTACAGCGAGAAGCCCAGCAAACCATGTTACGGCCTGTTGATATAAGAATATGATACTGGCATCCCTTACTTTATCTTTTGGTATAAATGCTAAAGAAATAAAAGTACACGCATATATAATATATATAATCAACTGGTCAACCTTCATTTTGTTCCAACCTTTCATAAACAGGATGGTCCATAAGCCAGGTGATATACTGACGGCATAACCATAATTCAATGATAAAATTAAAAAAACTTCTTATAATGCTTTCAATATCACTATTTACCATGTTACTGATTTGACCTAATAAGACCATCGCAGATAAAATCATTCCTACCCAAAACAAATAATGTAACAGACGTCTAAAATAATGTGCATTTTTTGGAAAGTTTAGTTGGAACAGGATGGCGAAAAAAGGAAAAACTAAATATTCCATAGTCCAGTTAATTTTAGTGGCATGCATGAAAAGTCGAAAGGGTGGTTTGTATAAGCCGAAATATGTAAGAAAAATGCTAAATAACCACGTTAACATCTGAAAAAACAATAAGGTAGCAATTGCTTCCCGTAGTCGATTTCGAGGGGTAACTTTCCAAAGAATACAAGGTAAAACGATCCATAGTAAAAGCGTCACATAATAATCTGAATTCATGTTATCAAGCCTTTTTTTGAATTAGTTTTTGATATAACAGAAATAATTATCCCAATTTGTGAAATTATCAAAAGGCAGCGTGAAACTTGGGCACTTTATGCTTGTTATGGACAGCCAACTAGTTTTGAAATGATCTGTCAGTCTGGATTAATAAATGTCCTTCTTGTAGTATAGGGATATGCTTTACTGACAACTAGAATTTAGGAGGACAAGTTTTGTATAAATTAGTAGCAATCGATATTGATGGAACGCTGATGAATGATCGAAAAGAAATTACAAAAGAAGTAAATGACGCCATTCAAGCTGCCAAGGCAAAAGGCGTGAAGGTGGTCATTTGTACGGGCAGGCCGATTGTTGGTGTCCAATCGATTATTGAGGAACTAAAATTAAATGATGAAGATGACTATGTGATTACATTTAATGGGGCTCTTGTACAAAATACTCACACCAAGGATGTAGAATCCCAAATTACTTTAACCTATGAAAACTTAAAAGAACTATACGAATTAAGCCAAAAGATCCATTCGCCGATTCAGTTCTTTGATACCGAAAATCTTTATACCCCTAATAGAGAGATAAGCCGATACACCGTTCATGAAGCCCATATCAATCAAATTCCTATCCATTATCGGCCAATCGATGAAGTACCAAATGACATGCTGATTCCGAAAGTCATGTTTATCGATGAACCGGACCGTTTAGATACGAATATTGCCAATATACCTGAATCATTCTGGGATAAATATACGTTTGTAAAAAGTACTCCGTTCTTTTTAGAAATTCTTGACCCACGCGTCAGCAAAGGAAATGCGGTCAGACTACTTGCCGAAAAACTTGGGATTAAACAGGAAGAGGTCATCTGCATCGGGGATGGCGAAAATGATCTAAGTATGGTTGAGTATGCTGGCTGTGGAGTGGCAATGGCCAATGCCGTATCCGTCGTAAAAGAAGCGGCACAGTTCCATACCTTGTCCAATAATGAAAATGGGGTAGCCTTTGCGATTGAAAAATTAGTACTGAATCATTGAATATTTGATAAGGCGGAAAGCTATGGAACGGTAAAAGGCTAGACTATATTTGTAATACGTTGGACATGAGTTCGGTGCATACTGACTCATGTCCTTTAATTTAGGGCGATCCGATTATTTCACAGCTCCGTACGCGTTTACTTTTACATTTACTGAAACTTTGATATCGGATTCAGCAAGTGCTTTGCCCCAGTCATTGTCCACTTTTTTAAATTGCTCATAATGGTATGCACGTGCGTAGAGCCCAAATCCGATGGGATCCAATTTTTTCTTTTGGATTTTCTTAATGAGGTCAGTAAATTGTTTTTGCAGTTCTTTTTCCATCAACTTTACTAACTCTGCTTTTTTGACCTTGTCCTCAGGAAAGATACGTTCCATTATATTTACATTCATATTGACTTTCACGTCAAAATGGAAGGTATTGTTTTTATATCCTGTCTTTATCTTCGTTTTTACTCTACTGGCCTGAATGCTCATCTCGTTTTTATGGAAGATATCCTTCTCTTTATCGATTGGGAAAACAGGAATCGTCATGGTGACTTCATGCCTCTTTTCATTTTTTAACACAAGTAGCAATGTCGATTCAGGAACATCCAGGGAAGCAGCATATTTCCCTTTATTATAAAGAAGAGCCATTCCCGAATATTCCAGTTTTTTTTTCTTTTTCACTTCGGAAATAATGGGAGTCATACCTTTCTCATAGACCTCCCTGTGTAATTCTTGAAGAGTCCCTTTTACTGCCCTCGCTCGATCATAACTTTTATCAATCACTGCTTTTATGTGCAAAGATAATTCCGGTTTTTCACCAGGATTGTAAAAGATAACATCTGAAACAGGACCCTTAACGGCTACTACTCGGGTATTCATAGAGAAATTTGGATTCCGGTAGACGGTATCCAAAATAGAAAACCAGCCAGCCTGTTCCAAGACACGTTCGCCCACTAGTAAGACTTGGATTTTTCCAGCGGTGACTTCTCCCGTTGTTAAGCCGTCAAATAATCTTCTGGAATCTCGAATCGTTTTCGCCCTTACTCCATATGCCTCCAACCCTTTCTTGGCGCCTTTACTAAAAACTGGATTTAATTCATAAAAGGTCAAATTATTTTTATCATCTAAATCCACACCAAGGATTAACGCAAGAGTCAAATCCTCTAACGGAGGTTTACTTCCACAACTAGATAGAAGGATAACGAGAAGAAGGGAAACGAGCACAGGTACACTACGTTTCATAGATTGGTCCTCCTTTTTACACGGTCATGAATCGAAACATAAATGAATAAACAAATAGGAAAAACGTAAGCAAGGAATAGACTTATTGGCTGAACTAGTTTTGAAAGGTGATCATTTCTATCAAACGATTGAGTGATAAACATAATATATACAAGGTTTAAAAGGAGATACCAGCTCACAAATTTACTGTGATTTTGTGCGCCAAATAATTGACTTAAACAGAAAACAGTTGAATACATTAAAGGCAAGACTGTCGTAGAGATGACAAATATATAGAGGGAGAGAAAGACAATTTCCACTCTTTCCAAAAACTTAAATTCAACGATTTTTAACACACTTATGGTTGGTTCTTTAAATTGAGTAATTTCGTCTGGACTAAAAAAAGTAAAGATGACAATCGTGATCGTCAATAGAATAGATAGTGTAAGAGTATTCGCAATGACAAATCCTGAGGATGCCTTATGTTTTTTCTGCAGTGAAGGATAGAGAAAAAAGGTGATTTCAAATCCTATAAAGGAAAAAATCGTTATCTTAACTGCTGTGAAAATAGGTATCCAGCCTTCCTTTACAACAGGCAGGAGATGGAGCCAGTGGGCTTCCTTCAAAGGCGGAAAATAGAAGAAAATCATCCATGCCGTCATAAAAAAAACCAATTGGGAGTACCTGGCGATTATTTTAATATTATTTCGCACAATCAAGTAAGTAGGAATGGACAATAATAACATCAAGATAAACAAGTCTGTTTGCGGTAAAATCCAAAATTGGATAAAGAGACATTCCCTAATAAAAATGATTGATGCTAAAAAGGCAAAATACAAGCCAAAAACGAGAGCAGCGATTTTTCCGACCCACTTTCCAAAATAATGGGTGATGAGATCAAGGATGGTTCCATTTGGGTATTTTTTCATTACCTGAATGATGAGTAAACCAGCAGCTGTTGATAAAAAATAGCCAATAATAATGGAAATCCATCCGTCCGTCCCTGCGATTTCAGCTAATTCACGTGGTAGTGCTAATAGTCCAACCCCTGCTTGAACACCATGAATTAAAAAGATATATTGCATAAACGTTAGTTGATTTTTATTATGTTTCACCAATTTTCTTCACCCTCTGAAGGTCTGGGATTCGCTTTTTTCCTTTGAATGGCTCTCGCACTTTCAGGGCGTTTTATGTTAGACCACACCGGAAAGCGAATAAATAGATCCTTCCAATCTGAGAATCGTAATGGAGCGAGTGGGCTGCCATAGGGGGTACCTAATGATTCAAGGGAAACAAAGTGGGCAACTAAGGTCATTAACCCGACTGTGAGTCCAACGAAACCAAATAATGAAGCTGCGATCATCATTGGAAAACGGAGCATACGGATCGCCGCCCCCATATCATAATTGGGAATAATAAAGGAAGCGATGGCTGTTAAAGCTACGACAATCACCATGATATTACTAACGATACCTGCTTGAACCGCTGCTTGGCCAATCACGATACCACCAACAATCCCAACGGTTTGACCAATTTTTGCTGGGAGGCGTACCCCTGCTTCGCGCAGCATTTCTAATGTGATTTCCATGATGATTGCTTCAATAAATGGTGGAAATGGAACCTTCTCCCTCGAGGCACCAACAGATAAAAGTAACTTTAAGGGTATGATTTCAAAATGAAAGGCAATGACGGCAATATAGGTAGCCGGCAGAAAGATCGCAGCAAAAAAACCAAAATACCGCATAAACCTTAAAAAAGAGGCAGCCATCCAACGAACGCTATAATCATCTATACTCTTGAAAAAAGTTTCAAATGTTGCCGGTCCAATGAGGACGTTAGGCGACCGGTCTACAACTACAACGATTCGCCCTTGAAAAATTTCCGACGCTGCAAAATCAGGACGTTCTGTTAGAAATAATTGTGGGAACGGAGAATACGGGTTGTCCTCAATGTATTCTGCCAATGAAGCCGTATTTATGATGTGATCGACCTTCAGTTTGTTTATTCGGTCAACGAGCTCTTGCAATATTTCAGGATTGGCAACATCGGCTAAGTACATAATAGAAATTTTGATTTTTCCTCTTTCACCAATCGTCATTTCTTTTATTTTCAGCTCTCGGCTTGGAATATGCCTGCGAATCAAGGCAATATTCGTTCCTCCCGTTTCGGTGAACCCTTCATGTGCCCCCCGTAATGAAGACTCAATTTGACTATCCTCAACTCCTCGTTGAGGCCATCCTTGTGTATCGAATTCATACGCAACTGCCCGTCCATCCATAAATAGGACACTATTTCCTTGTAAAATGGCATCTTCAATTTTCTTCCATGTAGTTGTTTCTTTTATTTGACCAAATGCCACTTTTTCATCCAGGTCTCTATCCGTATTCTCAGCTTCAAATAAAAGTGATCTTAATATCGCGTTATTAATCGTATTCTTATCCGTAAGCCCGCTTAAATAGACAAGTGTTACTTGTCTGGTTGTTTGTTTAAGTACAAAGTTTTTCATAACTAAATCTGGAGTATCGCAAAATATGTTTTGGATTTCAGCCAAGTTCTTAACAAGTTCAGAACTTATCAGATCTTGGGAAGAGGTATTTTCGTGCTTTGGCGATAAATCTCGCTTCTGTAATTTTCTACCGTATTTTCGAAAAAAAAGCATAGGAAAACTCCACCTATAATGAATAAGATAGGATAGTTTGTGCTTCAACGTGGATGGTTATGCAAAATCTTTTATTGGGGACGAGGAGAGGGTCGAGGTGACCATAGGGGCATACTTTGGAATTTTTATGAAGGGTCTTAAGGTTAAATCCCTAAGACCTTTTCTGTTTTTGGTGTATTTCTTGTTCGGTCGGTTGGTTTTTATCTAAAATTAATTGGAAACCATAATTCACAAATGAATAAGCCAACGAAAATAAAAAAAGATGAATTGGTTTAATTTTCTTTAATTTATAGAGATTGATTTTTTCAAAAAATGTATTTAATGGATAAGCAAGTAGCCAATCTAAAATTAAATTAAGAAGAGTATATAACCAAAACCTTCCATAAGTTAAACGAAATACCCAAAGACTTCCTATAAAATAAGGTCCAAAAGCAAAGGTTAATCCATTATTGGCAATCGTCTTATTCCCACCCTTTACTTTCCACCAGTTTCGAGGAGTTCCAATTAGATATTCAGTTAAAATAATTAAAGTTGAAAAAAGTGTGACAGGTAGATATTTGAAAAACGACTTTTTGGGGAGAAAGAAAACAGTGCCCCATGATATTAAAATCAATCCTATACGAAAAAGAGCGTGCATTTTATCCCTTCCCTCCCTTATTGCTTTTAGTTTCCTCAAAAACCAAATTATTATTTAAAGAAATAATTTCTAAAATTGACGTATGTTAAGTACCTCCAAACAAAAATGTATACGACCAATCCTAGTAAGTATAAAATAGGACAGTTAGTATTTTGCTGAAGGAGGGGGGATACCTATGTTAAAAGCCTATGCTTCACTAACATTTTGTGTAATCGTGTGGGGAAGCAATTTTGTATTTGGAAAGATGTTAGTCCAAGATTTTTCCCCAGCCCTATTAACCATGCTTAGACTTTTGTTTATTGTCCTATTTTTAATTGGATTATCCTCATACAAAAAAGACTTTAAACGGGTTCAAAAATCGGATTTACTAGCGGTTATTTTTCTAGGGGTTATTGGTGTTTTTATCAACCAATGGTCTTTTTTTGTCGGATTACAAACAGCTGATCCAACAACATCTGCATTAATTTTGGCCACTACCCCTATTTTAACAAGCATACTCGCTGCCATTTTTTTAAAAGAAAAATTAACAAGTCGTATGCTGATGGGGTCTGTTGTGGCAATCATAGGTATTTATTTTGTTGTCGCAAAAGGGAATTTATCTTCTTTACAAATCGATAAAGGTCTATTATGGATTGTTTTAACGATGATAACATTCGCCATTATGATTATCATGACCAGGCTTCTTTCTCATAGAATAGGTCCACTTACCATTACTTTATATTCAAATGTTGTAGGCTTGATCGTGTCGATTCCTTTTGCTTTTTTATTAGACACTCCTTTACAAATAAGCTCTAAGATGTCGGATTGGTCTTTTTTAATAGGAACTGCTGTTGTTGTACACGGTATAGCCACATTGATTTGGAATAACAACATTAGACATGTGGATGCTTCAAAGGCTTCTATCTTATCTAATTTAGAACCTTTTGTAGCCATGATCATGGGATTGATATTGCTATACAAACCAATAACGGGAGTAGAAATTTTAGGATCACTCTTTATTGTAGGAGGAGTATTACTATCAACGTATCAACGAAAAAGGCTAAATAGCCGATCGAATTAGCCAGCCTAGGGCAATTGTAAGTAGTGAACCGACTTTAATGTCAAGAAATTGACACAGGCAGCTTGCTGTAAATTGTGCCTAAAAAACTACAAAGTGCTATAATTAAAGTATGGATTGCTCATTATTTCACATAATGAAAATCATTGTAATGGTTATAGTATGAACATCACAATACTACATAATGGAGTGGATTAAATGCTAGGGAAAACAGCGATTATTACAGGCGGGGGCAGTGGGTTCGGAAGGGAAGCTGCATTAAAACTTGCTCAAAATGGAGTAAATATATCAATAGTAGATTTGTCTAAAGAAAAAGGAGAAGAGACGGTACAGCTTTGTGAAAAATTAGGCAGTGATGCTATTTTTATTCAAGCAGATGTGAGTAAAGTAGAGGATGTAAAAAAATATGTAGCCGAAACCGTTGACCGTTTTGGAAAAATAGATCTATTTTTTAACAATGCTGGAATTTCCGGTTCTGGCGTTCGAACGTTAGAATGTTCTGAAGAAGAATTTGATAGCATTGTAAATGTGAATTTAAAAGGTGTATTCTATGGTTTGAAGTATGTTGTGAATGAGATGCTAAAAACTGGCGGTGGATCGATTGTCAATACTGCCTCTCTTGGCGGCCTAGTTGGAATGCCTACATTAGGGGCTTATTCCGCGACAAAACATGCTGTCATTGGCCTCACAAAAACCATCGCTGGAGAATATGGAAGAGATAATATCCGTATCAATGCTATTGCTCCAGGAACCAATGAAACACCGATGGTAAAAGCATTCCCAGCAGAAGCGATTAAAGCAATGGCTGATGCCGTACCGATGGGTAGATTAGGCCAACCCCATGAAGTAGGGAATGTAGTAGCATTTCTACTTAGCGATCAAGCATCCTATATTCATGGTGCCGTTATTTCCATCGATGGTGGATCGGCTGCATTATAATTATTGCTAATCTTTTAGAGAAGAGGCAGGTAATCATTAACGATTACCTGCCTTTTGTGTGCTTGTGGCCATGGTGACAGGCACCGTTGTTTCAAGCATTTCCATTGACATCTCTTTCAAAAATAAATATAGTTACCTAGGGTAATTATTTTTCGTAAGAAAGGGGAGAACAGATTTGGAAGGATTTTTTCAACGCTATTTAGGTCTGTATCGAACACTTATCACGTCACTAAATGAATTATTGAGCGCTTATGAGCTTTCTTATTCTTTATGGCAGGTCGTTTTTTATATAAAAAATAATGGTCCCTCGACCCTTGTAGATATTGCAAATCAGTACAATGTAGAAAAGCCGACCATTACTCGGCGGGTTCACCGTTTGGAAGAACTTCAACTTGTAAGGCAAATTGCTGGTCAGGATAGAAGGGAAAAAATCATTCAGTTAACCGAATTAGGAGAAGAGGTTTACCAAGCGTGTCGGAAAAGGATAACGGATTTAGAATTTACGATTATGGATGGTATCGCGAAGGAGGAGCAAGAAGTGGTTTTTCACACTCTTCCTAGGATTCAAGAAAATTTTAAGAAAAAAGAAGGTGATAAAATTGAATAAACCTCCATTGTGGACGAAAGATTTTATCATTGTTTCAACGATTAATTTCTTCTTAACGGTAGTCTTTTATTTATTAATCGTTATCATGGGTGTCTATGCCGTAAATGAATTTAATGCCTCTACAAGTCAAGCAGGGCTAGTAACCGGGATTTTTATTATCGGGGTTTTAATCGGAAGAATCTTTATTGGCCGCCATATTGAGTTAATTGGCCGTAAGAAAACGTTATTCATTGGTATCACTCTTTTTACTTTGGTCACTCTTTTATATTTTGTTCATTACGGTGTCAGCTTCCTCTTGCTTGTTCGTTTCTTGCATGGGATTACACTAGGGATGGCGAGTACGGCGACAGGAACAATCGTTGCTCAGATTATCCCGAAAACACGAAGAGGGGAAGGGATCGGCTATTACAGCATGAGTGCGACATTGGCCACGGCTATAGGACCATTCGTTGGATTATATATGACTCAGCATACTAGCTTTCAAATGATTTTTAGTTTCTGTTTAGCTCTAGGAATCATCAGTTTAGTTACAGCATTTTTTGTGTATGTACCGGCACTGGAGGTACCAGTTAAAACAACTGAAATAAAAGGATTCAAGCTTTCGAACTTTATTGAACCTAAGGCCATTCCGATTGCAATTATTATTCTGGTATTAGCCTTCTGTTACTCTGGTGTCCTTTCGTTTATCAATTTCTATGCTAGAGAAATCGACCTCGTTCAAACAGCAAGTTTCTTTTTCTTAGTCTATTCATTAGCCATATTGGTTTCACGTCCATTTACAGGTCGTTTAATGGATGTAAAAGGTGCAAACTATATTATGTATCCTGCATTTATTGTCTTTACTGCCGGAATGCTGCTTTTAAGTTTCGCCCACAATAGCATCACATTATTAGTAGCTGGTGTACTGATTGGACTTGGATTTGGTAATATGCAGTCATGTACGCAGGCGATCGCGATTAAGTTGACACCTCCTCATCGGATGGGACTGGCAACATCGACTTTCTTTATATTTCTTGATGCAGGACTTGGATTTGGACCCTATCTGCTTGGATTCATCATTTCATTCGCAACCTTCAGTACACTCTATGCCATCTTAGGGTTTGTAGTTTTAACCTCTACCATTCTTTACTTTTTATTGCACGGGAAGAAAGAAAGGTCGAGTATTTTAGCTCATTAGTATGTAAAAGGGACATCATGAAAGAGATGTTCCTTTTTTGATTTTTTGGTACTTGTAATCAATTGTTTTTGGGAATAATATATAAGTAAATCATTATTTACTTATATGAAAAGAGGGGGTGTCCTTAATGGTAAAACTAAATGTTGAATTAGAGCGAACCGCTGCTGTTTTAAAATTGTTAGGTGATAAAACGCGGTTAACGATCATTGCTATTTTAAAACAACGTGAATGTTGTGTATGTGAAATTCTTGAAGTGTTTGATATGAGTCAGCCGTCTATTAGCCAGCATCTTCGAAAATTAAAAGACTTAGAGATGGTAAAAGAGGAAAGAAGAGGTCAGTGGATCTATTATTCCCTTAATCATGATAGTGAACTATATAAACTGATAGAAGATATATTGGAGCATGTACCAGACCAGACTGATAAAATCAACATGATTGAAAAAGCAAATCCGACACTTCAATGCGGATGTTAGCTTTACTGAAATGGGGAGTGAGACAATGAGTAAAACAGATAAGAAACGGTTGTCGTTTTTAGATCGGTACCTCACGCTATGGATATTTTTAGCGATGGCAGTTGGGATTGGCTTGGGATTCATATCTCCAGGATTCGTGGAAGGGATGAACCGTTTGCAAGTAGGAACGACATCGGTTCCGTTAGCAATTGGATTAATTTTAATGATGTATCCGCCATTAGCGAAGGTTCGTTATGAGGAAATTGGCCGAGTTTTTAAAGATGTAAAGGTGTTAGTATTATCGCTTGTGCAAAACTGGATCATCGGTCCAATCCTAATGTTTTTATTAGCCATCATTTTTCTACCTGATCAACCAGAATATATGGTGGGATTAATCTTGATTGGTTTGGCACGGTGTATTGCAATGGTGATTGTTTGGAATGACCTGGCTAAAGGCGATACAGAATATGCAGCGGGTTTAGTTGCCTTTAACTCTGTATTCCAATTGCTGTTCTTTTCCGTTTACGCCTATGTGTTTGTTACCGTCATTCCAGAATGGATGGGGCTGGAGGGTGCCGTTGTAAACATTACCATGTTGGAAGTGGCAAAATCTGTTTTTATCTATTTAGGTATCCCATTTATAGCAGGAATGATTACACGTTTTTCTTTAGTAAAAGCAAAAGGCAGACAATGGTATGAAAAAGTATTTATTCCAAAAATAAGTCCGATCACATTAATGGCTTTACTATTTACGATTATCCTCATGTTCTCGTTAAAAGGAGACGCAATCGTTGCCTTGCCATTCGATGTGGTACGTATCGCGATTCCATTACTCATTTACTTTGTCATCATGTTCTTTGTATCCTTTTTCATGGGAAAGAAGATTGGAGCGAATTATCCGGTCACCACAACGCTTGCGTTTACAGCTGGAAGTAATAACTTTGAATTAGCGATTGCTGTAGCAGTTGGTGTATTTGGAATCCATTCTGGGGCTGCTTTCGCGGCTGTTATTGGCCCACTTGTGGAAGTACCTGTCATGATTGCATTGGTCAACGTGGCCCTTTGGTTTAAACGAAAGTATTTTACAGAGCATACTGCTTAATTCAAATTGTAAAGGTGGAAACCAACTTGGAAAACAAAAAGAAACTTTACTTCTTATGTACAGGAAACTCTTGTCGCAGCCAAATGGCAGAAGGCTGGGCAAAAAAACATTTAGGCAATGAGTGGGAAGTACGGAGTGCCGGTATTGAAGCTCACGGCTTAAATCCAAATGCAGTAAAAGCGATGAAAGAAGCTGGAATTGATATTTCCACTCATACTTCAGATATTATCGAACCTGAATATTTAAACAATGCTGATTTGGTTGTAACGTTGTGCGGAGACGCTGCTGATAAGTGTCCAATCACACCACCAAAGGTTAAACGAGTTCACTGGGGATTTGATGACCCAGCGAAAGCTCAAGGAACAGATCAAGAAAAATGGACTTTTTTCCAGCGAGTCCGTGATGAAATCGGTGACCGCATTAAGACTTTTGCTGAAACTGGCGAGTAAAAAGGTAGCCAAGAGTCCAATCCTCTTGGACAAGCCTTTATTGTTTATATAAGTAAATACTTATGTTAGTTAGGAGAGTGTTTTTATGAGTAAAGTAGAAATCTTTGATCCCGCATTATGCTGCCCTACGGGTGTTTGTGGACCAAGTGTTGATCCTGAACTAACAAGAGTAGCCACTGCCATCTTTTTGCTAGAAAAAAGAGGCTTTGATATTAAACGATATAACCTTGGGACCGAGCCTGCCAAATTTGTTGAAAACATGGAAGTAAACAAAGTCCTTCATGAAAAAGGACCAGATTCGCTTCCCATTACGATCGTGGATGACCAAATTGCGAAAATGGGAGCTTACCCAACTAACGAAGAATTAGCGGTATGGTTTGGTGTAAAAGTGGAAGAGCTTTCTAAAAAACAAACGGCAAATGTAAAAATTGAATTAAAATAATCAGTTTAGGAAGAAGTGAATACCATGTTCCAATCTTTCGATACGAAAAAGATTGTTACCACTAAATTTTTATTCTTTACAGGAAAAGGTGGCGTAGGGAAGACTTCAACAGCTTGTGCTACGGCCGTGACATTAGCAGATGAGGGAAAAAAGGTTTTGCTCGTCAGTACGGATCCTGCCTCTAATTTACAGGACGTATTGGAAGTTGGTCTAACCAATACACCGATGGCAATCCCAAAAGTAGCGAATCTTTATGCTTGTAATCTTGATCCAGAAGTAGCCGCAAGAGCATACCGAGACAAAATGATTGGACCTTATCGCGGGAAACTCCCTTACGCAGTGGTAGTTAACATGGAGGAACAATTGTCAGGTGCTTGTACCGTTGAGATTGCAGCGTTTGATGAATTCACCAACTTGCTTTCCGATCCAACTGTTGTTGATGCATACGAGCATATCATCTTTGATACAGCTCCTACCGGTCATACGCTTCGTCTGCTGCAGCTGCCAACTGCCTGGAGTGGCTTTTTAGAAGAAAATACCCACGGAGCTTCTTGTTTGGGCCCGTTATCGGGATTGTCTGAAAAGAAACAGATTTATTCCATCACCATGGACACTCTTTCCGATTCTAAAAAAACAACCCTAATTCTTGTTGCCAGACCAGATGAGTCATCTTTGCTTGAGGCAAATCGTGCATCAAAAGAGTTAAAAGAAATTGGCATTTCAAACCAGGCGCTGATCATAAATGGATTATTGCAATCCTATCTACCTGAAGATAAAATTTCATCTTCATTTTATGAGCGGCAACGCCAGGCGATCCATCAAATGCCAATTGAACTAAAGCAAGTTGTGACGTATTCGTTGCCATTTGTGTCGTATTCCTTAACAGGTATAGAAAACCTCCGATACTTATTTAAACAATACACCATGCCTGCTAAACCATCTGAGGGTAAAGAGGACCCGCCACTATCATTACCTCGTCTAAATAAGGTGATTGAGGATTTCTCGAAAAACAATGCAAGAGTCATTTTTACAATGGGGAAGGGTGGTGTTGGAAAGACCACGATCGCATCGGCAATCGCCGTTGGATTAGTAGAAAAGGGTCATAAAGTACATCTCACGACCACAGACCCGGCTGCCCATTTAGAGTTTGTTTTCAAAAATAGCGAACAAAATGACAACTTAACCATCAGCCGTATTCATCCGGTAGAAGAAGTTGAGGCGTACAAAGCAGAAGTTTTATCAAAAATAAGTGCTGAGCTTGATGAAGAAGCAATTGCGTATATACAAGAAGATTTGAACTCTCCTTGTACAGAAGAGATTGCAGTCTTTCGAGCTTTTGCAGAAGTTGTCGCGAGATCACAAGAGGAAATCGTGGTCATTGATACGGCACCGACAGGACACACGTTGCTATTATTAGATGCGGCTCAGTCCTATCATAAGGAATTGGCTCGTTCAACAGGAGAAATACCTGAAAGTGTGAAAATGTTACTTCCACGTTTAAGGAATCCGAAAGAAACGAGTGTGGTTATTGTAACCTTAGCTGAGGCAACTCCTGTTTTAGAAGCAAGCCGGCTGCAGGATGATTTAATACGTGCCGATATTACGCCCAACTGGTGGATTATTAACCAAAGTTTATACGCTACTGAAACAAAAGATCCCATTTTAAAGGGAAGAGCGGCTGCTGAAGCCGGCTGGATTCAAAAGGTTACAACTGAATTAGCCGAGAGAACGGCAATTGTTCCGTTAATGAGTGAAGAGACAAAGGGATATGACCAGGTAAAAAGATTTATTAATGGGACTTTTTAATTTCCAAAATGAGAAAAACCAAGTAAGATAAGTAAGTGAATTTTTTGAAAGGTGATGGGGAGATGAATATTACAGACCAAGCCCGTGATGTATTGAAGCAATTGCTTCAAGAAAACGATGCTAAAAATATCCGTGTCTATTTTATGGGCATATCCTGAGGACAGCCACGTGTGGGACTGGCTCTGGATGAGCCGGATGAAAAGGATCATGTCGTAACGATAAATGATATTATGGTAGCAATCGACCCTGATATAGAGCCACATACAGAAAATCTTACGTTAGATTTCAGCCAAGAGGCGAATGGGCTTGTATTAGTTGGGAATGAAAGCGACTGTTGTTAATAGGTAGAAAAGGGGAAGCTAGTTGAGTAGACTAGCTTCCCTTTTTTAATAAAGGCTGTTTTCGTA
>NZ_JBALNQ010000008.1:230899-231144 GCF_036961885.1 Neobacillus niacini
TTGCTTTTTTTAAGTGAAGCACAGCACAATCATTAATTTTTGTTATAAAAAGCAACAAAGTTTAAGAAAAGAGCCTTAATAAAATAAAGATCTCCATAACCATGCTGCCCATGACCGGTTGTTCAACATTCCGTCAAATCATTTCAAACAAACTGTGAACTTGACACTATACCTATGTTATTAACTGTAAAAAACTAATATAGTGTAAGTATCAAGAACAAGTAAATTTGAAAGGCGGAATGCTT
>NZ_JBALNQ010000008.1:231239-231699 GCF_036961885.1 Neobacillus niacini
ATCTAGGTTACGCTTGGTTCACAGCAGGACTAGGAAAAATACAGAGCGGTGCATTCGACGCTTCAGGCTTCTTAAAAGGAGCTATAGCTAATCCAGTTAAAGGTCCAGACGGAAACATGGTTTACAGCTGGTATGTAAACTTTTTAGAAAGCTTTGCTTTACCAAACATCGATTTATTCAACTTCATCGTTCCTTGGGGCGAGACATTAATCGGCTTAGGGCTTATGCTTGGATGTTTAACAACAGCAGCTATGTTCTTCGGATTAGTCATGAACTTCAGCTTCTTCTTAGCAGGAACTGTATCTCATAACCCAACTGATATCTTCTTAGGCTTCATCATCTTAACAGCAGGTTACAACGCTGGCCGTTACGGTTTAGACCGCTGGGTGGTACCATTCATCCGTAAAGCAACTAAGACTACTACAGAAAAAAATAAAGCAGCAGCCTAACTAGCAGGCAC
>NZ_JBALNQ010000008.1:231793-231945 GCF_036961885.1 Neobacillus niacini
CGAATCGTCTTTTTTTTATATTATTGGTGTGTGGGACCAAGGGACGCCCATTTGCACCATGTTAAATAAAATTGGCATTTCATATTCCTTATAAAGTAACAAAATATGTTATTTTTCTGATATATTTTTCACTCAATATGATATATTTATAT
>NZ_JBALNQ010000079.1:0-1097 GCF_036961885.1 Neobacillus niacini
GTATAGAAATCTACGGCTTTTCAAATCTTAAAGGAAAATCATTTGGTATTTTTGCACATCTTGGAGAGATTTCAGTAATACTATCCCCTTTTATATTAATTATTTATTTACAAAATAAAAAAGGATATCATTATTTACTTTCAATAATTCTTGTGTTTATTAATCTTTTTTTATTTGGCGGGAAGTATGGTATTTTTATTGCATTGGTACATGTAATAGTTTTCTATTCAATTTGTTATAATATTAGCATCCGTAAAACATTTATATTCGGAATTTTAACAGTATTAATTGGGTTAATAGTATTTATATTGGTTTACGCGGTTAAGCCATTTTTGTTTCAAGGAAATTTTAGTACAAGTTCGTTTATAGATAGTATAAACTTTGCAGTGAAACATTTTTTGTATTATTTATTAAGTCCATTAATTGCAACAAATTACTATTTTAGTAATGGTACTAATCTGGTTGAAGGTATTCAAATTATGTTCACTGTTCCAATAAATATTATTAAAGCTATATTTCAAACGGGTGGTTATATTGATCCGATAAATTATAATTTTGTTAAGGTTTCATCGGATTTAAGAACGAATGTAGGTGGCTTATTTTCTGAAAGTGTCTTTCGTTCTAACTTGGTCATTGCAAGTATTTATGTAGGAATTTTCTTTTGTATAGTTTATTTCTTTTATATAAAAACCAGATATCAAGGAGAATTTTTAAGTATAACATCCCTGTTACTTGCCATTGTTTCACTGTTGTTTTTTACTAATTTCCTTACTGTATCAGGAGTTGTTTTGCCACTAATATTTTTGGCAATTTTCGAGTTTATCTTAAAAAGGGATTTTTCCTTTGAGAAATATTACAGAAATATAAAAAGATGGTTTCAAAATTGAAATTATCAATTTTTGGAGGTGAAAAAGTGAATAAACTTGGGATTATTGTATTGAATTGGAATGGTCATGAGGATACAATAGAGTGTCTTAATTCTCTATTAATAAATGAAAAGAACAATAATTACACCATATTTTTGCTGGACAATGGTTCAAAAAAAGATTCTGTAGAATATATTCAAAAATGGCTTGAAATAAATTTTATTCACCCAT
>NZ_JBALNQ010000079.1:1119-3999 GCF_036961885.1 Neobacillus niacini
ATTATATCTTATTAAAGGTAAAGAAAATTTAGGATTTGCTAAAGGGAATAACTTAGTCTTAAATAAAATTAAGAATTTATATAGTTATTCTCTTTTATTAAATAACGATACAGTAATAACAAAGAATTCCATTTCAAACATGATTGATTATTTGGATAATAACCCAAAATCCGGGGTAATAAGCTGCGATATTAGATATTATAGCGAACCTAGCAAACTCTGGAATGCTGGGGGCTATTTTACATGGTATGGGGATAGAAAGTACTTTAAACAAAGTAAGATAGATACTTATAAGAAAAATGGTGTCCAGGCAATTAACACCCCCTTCATTACAGGTTGTGCATTAATGGCTAGAAAAGAAATTTTACTTAAATATGGCATACTTACCGAGGATTTCTTTTTTGGTGAAGAAGATTTTAATTATTGCAAACGTCTCGTGGAAAATAATGTAAAAGTCGAATCGATCTTGAGTTCTACCATTTATCATAAAGTTGGTACCTCTATTAAAAAATCTCAAAAAAATATTAATAGTTTTGTTTTACACTTTTCAAATAGAATAATCGATTTAAAGAAATTCTATAAACCAATATATTGGAAAGTATGGAGACTCTTATATCTTTCAGCAATTTTTATTAAAGTATTTACAATTACCAAGAATTTAAATGATACTGTAAAAGTTTGTCAATATATATTTGAATATTCGACAAAGTATAATGAAATTTCATATGAAACATTTTTAGAAATCAATAATCTTGTATAACTTTTTAGTTAGAGATTAGAGTAAAGTGTAACAATTTGATATATAGTAAAATATACCAATGAGGGATGATTATTGAATATTAAGGCAATAACTTTTATGAAAAACTTTTCATATACTCTATCATCCAATTTAATATCTATGATCATTTCAACAATAGTAATTCTAATTGTACCTAAGGTGTTAGGTGTAGAAGATTATGGGTATTGGCAATTATATCTATTTTATGCTTCTTTTGTGGGTTTCTTGCATTTTGGTTGGAATGACGGGATATATCTAAGATATGGTGGTATTGAATATAGAGATCTAAATAAAGATATGTTCTTTTCACAGTTTTGGTTGTTAGTTATTTTACAGGTTATAATAGGGACGGTTGTAATTGGTCTTTCAACAACCTTCAATTCTGACAATAATAAGTCGTTTATACTAATAATGACTGCATTTTGTATGTTGATAGTTAATATAAGATATATGTTAATTTATATCTTACAAGCTACAAATAGAATCAAAGAGTATGCACAAATAACACTGATAGAAAGGGTACTGTATATTATATTAATCCTTTTTCTCTTAATAGTTGGGATTAAACAATATAAAATAATAATAGCCGCTGATTTAGCAGGGAAATTTTTTTCATTACTGTACTCAATTTTCTGTTGTAAAGATATAGTATTTAAAAAAATATCCACCTTTTATCTTAACTTAAAGGAAACCTTTGAAAACATTAGAGTTGGTATAAAATTGATGTTCTCAAACATAGCAGGCATGTTAATTGTTGGGATAGTTCAGTTTGGTATTGAACGGACTTGGGATGTGGCGACATTTGGTAAAGTATCATTAACTTTGGTTGTTTCCAACCTAATGTTAGTATTTATTAATGCAGTTGGTATCATTTTGTTTCCAGTTTTACGACGAACAAGTAAAGAGGCACTTCCTAGGATATATAAAACTATGAGAACTACTTTAATGGTCCCGTTATTGGGTCTGCTCGTTGTTTATTTTCCATTAAAAGTATTCTTATCCGCTTGGTTACCACAATATAATGAAAGTCTTATATATATGTCTTTACTCTTTCCAATGTGTGTATTTGAGGGAAAGATGGCCTTATTAATCAACACCTATTTAAAAACATTGCGTAAAGAAAAATGGATGCTTACGATTAATCTAGTGACAGTATTATTGAGCATTATACTAACATTTTCGTTCACTTTAGTGTTTAAGAGTTTAACGTTTGCAATTGTTTCAATTGTTATTCTAATGGCTTTTCGTTGTCTTTTGGCAGAGGTGTATTTATCAAAGGTGCTCAATATCATTGTGCATAAAGATATTATAATAGAAATGACAATGACACTACTATTTATCCTAATAGGTTGGTTTATGCCTTCATCTTGGATGGGTATAGCTTCCTATTTAGTTATTTACGGATTATATTTGCTCATTAAAAGAAAAGATCTTAATACTACGCTTGTTGAAGTTAAACAATTGATTAAAGGCTAATCGGAATAGAATTTAGTTTTTAATAAAAATTACAAAGGCAATTAAAGAGAATAAGAAGGTAGTATATCAAAATGACATCGTTACTGAATAAGAAGCAGCTAGGTCAGTAAATGTATCATTACTTGTAGAGTTTGGTCAATCATTCACTTAAGTCAATCCAGGATTTAATCTAACAATTTTAGCAGATGTTTAGGGACTTTTAGTAGTTCCTTTGTTAAGTAAATAGTCTAATGTCCTTATATACCTGTACGTGGTATTTTTGGGAAATTGCCGTATCCAAATAGTATAAATTTGGTTTTTTTTTATAAATCCCTATGATAAGGAATGTTTTTTTCTTTAGTGAAAAATAGTCAAATTTTTGATTTACTATACCATCTATTTGTCGAATATAAAATTGTCTTGTAAAAAAGTGTATGATATTATTAAATTTGTAATCTTTTAGAAATTAATAGAGGGGTGAAAGATCATTAAAGGTAGTGCAACTAAATATATACTATTAGCATCCTTTTTTACTATTTTAATAACGTTTAATAGTATTAGAGTTTTTGCAAACGAGGAAACTCTTCTTCCTAAAGGTTATATTGATACTCCTTTGAATGGATCAATAGTAAAAGGGGAAATAGACA
>NZ_JBALNQ010000080.1:0-15622 GCF_036961885.1 Neobacillus niacini
AAGTCAACATCGAATCGCCAAACCTGCTCCTGCGCCAAAGCATATTCAAAGTAGTGGCTGTTCAGCTCGTCGCAAAGCTGCAAAGAAGTAATTCAAGTAGTGGCTTGGCTCTTCGTGTTTCCTTTATCTCAGTTGGAGCGCTCCAGGCCATACGCCGCTGACCAGGGCGCTTGCGCTTTTTTATTTTTCATTGTTATTTTGATTGATTCGCCATTTATTGAATTCGAGAAAATCACGAAATTGTTCTTTCGAGACTCCAGAATCCATCGCTTCTTTCACAATACCCATCCAATCATTGTCTAATTCCTCTTTATTGATCTGTTCATTTATTAGATGATCCACAGGGACATGTAACACAGATGAAATTTTCTCGAGAAATTGAATAGAAGGATTGCTCTGCAGGTTTCTTTCTAGTGAACTTAAATAAGATTTAGCAACTCCTGCTTGCTCGGCAAGTTCTGTTAATGACATTTTTTTCTCTAAACGCAGTTTTTTAACACGATCACCAATCATGGGCTCACACACCTAATAGTTATTAATACTATAATAATCTTATCAGAAATAATGGGGAAGTTCCATATTAAGAACGATTAATTATACAAAAAATATTTATTACTATCAAATATTTTTGATAAAAAGCTGTGATAACGATAATATTAAAGAGTATTTTCAATTCTATTAGAATACATATATAAAAATAAAAATAAAGGTTGGGAAATTCATGATTGTTCTTAAATCTCAGCGAGAGATAGATGCGATGAAAAAGGCAGGAGAAATTCTAGCCTCATGCCATAAAGAAATTGCAAAAAGGATTAAACCGGGTATTACAACTTGGGAGATTGATCAATTTGTTGATGAGTTTCTAAGTAAACATAATGCAACACCACAGCAAAAAGGGTATAAGGGATATAAATATGCTACTTGTGCAAGTATCAATGACGAAATATGCCACGGGTTTCCAAGAAAGGAACCGTTAAAGGATGGCGATATTGTAACCATAGACATGGTAGTTAATTATAATGGAGGGTTAGCTGATTCTGCCTGGTCATATGCTGTTGGAAATGTTTCTCAGGAGACAGAGCAGTTATTAAATGTAACCAAGGAAGCACTCTATAAGGGTATTGAGCAGGCTGTCTCTGGCAATAGAATCGGAGATATTGGCCATGCCATTCAAACATATGTTGAAGGCGAAGGATTCTCGGTTGTACGTGATTTTATTGGTCATGGAATTGGCGCTGTTATTCATGAAAAACCTGATGTACCACATTACGGGCTGCCTGGAAAAGGACCTAGAATTAAAGAAGGAATGGTATTTACGATAGAGCCGATGGTCAATGTCGGCAAGTATCAAATGAAGATGGATGATAATGGCTGGACAGCACGGACCATTGATGGAAAATATTCTGCTCAATATGAACACACCATTGCTATCACCAAGAATGGCCCAATTATTTTAACTGAACAGGAAAAATAAAAAAACAGATCCTTGAGATCTGTTTTTACTTATTTTTGCGAAGGTTACCTAACTCTTCTACCAAAGCTTGCATTTCATTAGGACTAAAAGAAGGTTTTTTCATAACCATCTCATAAATTTCCTTTAATTCCTCATACATTTCCTCATCAAAGTGAGAAGGTTTAATAGCTCCGAGATTTAATACTTTTAATTTCTCTTTTATTTGTTCAATCATGAACTCTACATTTTCAGTAGTTTTTTCTGATAAATTCATTGCCGTCACCTCTTCCAAATTCGTAACTTTATCTTTTCATTTTCACTTATAGATGTCAATCTAAACTTGCATTTACTAGTAAGCTTAAAGCAAAATATAAAGGAATGGAAGTTGGTATTTTTTTCATAGTGGTAAAATGAATGTTAAAAACGAATCGAAGGGAGAAGTTAAAAAATGGTTAGAAATCTATTTTTAAAGGGTATAGTATATGGAGCAATTGCAGGAGGAGCTCTAAGTTTATTGGATAAACAAACCCGTCAGGCAATGAAGGTGAATGTAAAAAAAGCATATGAGGAGGTTTCTTATGTTGTTCGCCACCCTGGAGAAATCACTGAAAATGTAAAAGAAACAGCAGAAAAAATTAGGAACACGATTGAACAAGTGAGTGAGGATATTTCCTTTATTACAGAAAAAGTGGACGAACTCCGTGAGCTAACCCCACAGGTAAAAGAAATGGTTAAGGAAACGAAAAGTACCTTTTATGAACATCCAGATAAAGCACTCGTGGAAGATTTATTGAAAGAGGTCGAAGTGGAAGACGAACCCCAACCCGTCAAGAAGTAAGTAGTAGGTTAGAGGAATAGTTCCCATTTAAAGGAGAGGTGAGAAATGGAGAAGGTAGTGAATGTTCGTAAGTCTTTGTTAAAACTGCTTTGGCACCGGATTGAAGAAGATGATATTCCAGGGTTATCCGCCCAACTTGCCTATTTTTTTCTTCTTTCACTATTTCCACTTCTTATTTTCATTTTTACATTACTGCCCTATTTGCAAATTCCCTATCATGACATTCTTGGGAGTATTCGCGAGTTTGCTCCTCCTGAGACGATGGAGTTAATCGAGAAAAATGTGAATTATGTCATGAATAATCGTAATGGAGGTTTGCTGTCCATTGGGATTATTGGCACCATGTGGTCTGCTTCTAATGGAATTCATGCCTTAGTAAGGGCCTTTAACAAAGCATACAATGTAAAAGAAAGTCGTTCTTTTATCGTTTCGAGGGGGATGGCGATCCTGCTGACATTCGGGATGATCCTTGTTTTTATTGTTGCTGTGTTACTTCCGATATTTGGCAGAGAAATTGGGGTGTTTCTTTTTTCTTATTTAGGGTTTAAAAGTGAATTTCTTCAAATTTGGGATATGTTAAGATTGGTGGTTAGCGCCATTATTTTATTTCTTATTTTCACTGGTTTATATTGGATTGCACCTAATGTAAAGTTACGCTGCAGAAGTGCTTTTCCAGGTGCAGCATTTGCAACAATAGGTTGGATTCTTTCCTCCTATGCATTATCCTTCTACGTTGGGAATTTCGGCAACTTCTCACTAACCTATGGGAGTATTGGAGCGATTATTGTTTTATTAATTTGGTTATACATATCTGGATTTATTATCATCATTGGCGGTGAAATTAACGCCTTTTATAGTGAAAAGAGTAAATCAAATTGTTAAAAAATGACTCGACTTTTTCTTTGTGATAGTTGCCAATAATATAGGTGGGGGAACACAACAATTAGTAGGGGGTTCATCATGACAAAACATACAAAAAAAGATGGCGGCACGAAACAAAAAGGTAAAGGCAGTAAAGGAAATAAAACATCAGGATCTGCTAACGGCAGTAACGGATACCATTAAATAAAACCGGGCGAATAGCCCGGTTCCTTAATTTTATGCTGTGTTAAAGGCGTAGCGCCTGGAGCTCGAAATCAACAGTCAATTTTTTAGAAGTCTTAAGCTGTTAAGAATGACAAGGATGGTACTGCCTTCATGCCCAATCACCCCATAAGGTAAATCAAGCATTTGAAAAAAGTTAGATGAAATCAGAAGCATGATAACAGTTATAGAAAAAATAACATTTTGTTTGATAATCCGATTCATCCGTTTTGAAAGATCAACGGCTTCAGCAATCCTTGGTAAATCATTCTTCATTAACACGACATCAGCCGTTTCAAGGGCAACATCCGTGCCTGCTCCCATCGCAATACCTACATTTGCAATTGCTAATGCTGGGGCATCGTTTATGCCATCACCAACCATTGCAATGGTTGCGTATTTTTCCTTCAACGTTTTAAGCTGTTCTACTTTTTCTTCAGGGAGGCATTCTGCAAAGAACTGGTCTATGTGGCTTTCATCTGCTATTGCCTTTGCTGTCTTTTCACTATCACCAGTAAGCATGATTGTGTAAATCCCTTGTTTTTTTAAGTGGTCGATGGCCCGTTTTGTTTCTTCTCTAACAACATCTTTTAAAGAAATCATGGCAGCAAGAACTCCATTAATTTGGACATAAACTAGCGTATTGCCTTTACTGGCAAGTTCAGCGGCCTTTCCATCAGCAAAAGCATGTGCTGCATCTCTACCAACGAAATCAGCTTTCCCAATTTTCCACTGTTCCCCATTTATTTCAGCTTTTACGCCCCAACCAGATACATCTTCAAGATTTTCTGGTTGAATAAGGTCCCGTTTACTATTTTCTTTCACATACTTAACGATTGACTGTGCTAAAGGATGGTTCGACTGATTTTCAATAGAAGCGGTTTTCCATAAGAGGTCACTCTTATCAAATTTTTCATCTACAATGACATTGGTAACTTCAGGTTTTCCTTTTGTGAGTGTCCCGGTTTTATCAAAGGCAATCGCCTCTAAATGGCCCAGGTTCTCTAGATGAACTCCGCCTTTTACTAAAATACCTCTTTTTGCCCCATTAGAAATTGCCGACAAGGTAGCTGGCATGATGGAAGCTACAAGCGCACAAGGGGAGGCAACAACCAACAAAATCATCGCCCGATAAAACGACTCATTCCAGCTCCAATCCAGTAAGAAATAGGGTAAGAACATCATCAGTAAAACGACAGCTAGCACTGCTTTTACATAGGTACCTTCAAAACGTTCGATAAATTGCTGTGATGGGGATTTTTCACTTTGAGCTGATTGCACGAGTTCAATTATTTTATGAAAGAGTGTTTCATTGCTTGTTTTTGTTGTTTGCACCGTGATGGCGCCTGTTAAATTAACCGTACCTGCAAATACTTCTTTGTCCAATCCTTTTGACACAGGCATAGATTCGCCCGTTATAGCAGCTTCATCAATGTTTGTATATCCATTCTTAATGACTCCATCAGAAGGAATTCTTTCCCCGGGTTTAACAAGGATTTGATCACCTATGTTAAGCTCGGAAACAGGAATACGTCTTTCAATCCCATTATTAATAAGGAGAGCTTCCTCAGGCTGAAGTTTCATAAGTGAGGAAATCTCTTTATGACTTTTGTTCATCGTATAGGTTTCTAAAGCTCCACTTACGGCAAAAATAAAAATCAAAATCGCGCCTTCTGTCCAATAGCCGATAATGGCAGAACCAATTGCTGCAAAGATCATTAGCATTTCAACATTTAGTTCTTTATTTTCATAGGTAGCTTCTATACCTTCCTTAGCTTTAGCAAAACCACCGATTACAAAAGCCAATAAATAAAAGATAATGGATGCAACTTGATCCCCTGTTTTGTCCGTTATCCAACCTGCAGCAATGAATACACCGCTCAAACCAGCAGCAACAAGTTCGACGTGAGGTTTAATTTTTTCAATTAAACCTACCTTTGGAATTCCTTTAGATAATCTCTTAGCATCGGCACTCATTTTATTTTCCCTCCCCCTTCATATCTAATTGAGAAAAATAATCATCTTCATTACCCTTAAAAAAGCACGAAAGCTGTCATCGAATAGATGACAGCACAGTTTTTAGAGCAGTCATCGAATAGATGACTGCAGACTTCAAAGGTTTATTTTATTTATGTTAATTTTATCATATATCTTATGTTTACAATACAAAAGTGCTTCATAAATATTTAGGAGTTATGTTGCTCTACAACTTGGTGATTCTTTTTACCGAAAGCGTAAATGACAATGGATAAGACTAATAACATGCTGCTGATAATATAAAAGAAACTAATTCCCTTGAAAAATTGAATATATAACCCGCCGATAATGGGCCCGCTCAAACTACCTAAGCTAAAAAAGATTCCACATAACAAATTTCCAGTCGGTAACAAATTTCTAGGAACTAAATCCGTCATATAGCTGATTCCCAGTGAAAACGTTGAACCTACAACCATTCCAGATAATAGGAAGGAGATGAATAATCCGATAAATGAATGTTCAAAAATACTAGCAGAAGTAAAGGTGAAAAATCCAAGTATAAGAACAATCATTAATAAGTTTCTCCTGCCATACGAATCACTTAGAACACCCAATGGCAGCTGAGTGATGATACCTCCAATGGCAAAGCCTGTTAATAAGAGTGAAACACTTGCTACATCAATGTCCATTCTTAAAGCATAAACGGGAAAACTGCCGTTTAATGAGGATTCTAAAAAACCATAGCAGAAAGGAGGAAGGAAGGCAATCCAGCCATATTTCATCGTTTTATTAAAGCGCTTGATGGTGTTGAAAAATGAATTGATCCCAACTTCCTGCTCTGGAAATTCATTTTTCAGTGTAAATACAAACACCCAGCCAATTAAGCATAAAATGGAAGAAATGATAAAGGGCAGTGATTCATTTACGTTTACAAGAGGTGTCATTAATGGTCCGCTCGCAAAACCAATGCCAAAAAATAATCCATACAGTGCAATATTCCGTCCTCTTTTTTCGTTTGGAGAAGCGGAGGTTATCCATGTTTGCGTGGCAAAGTGTAAGGCATGGTCTCCAATACCTATTAATGCCCGTAAACAAAACCAAAACCAAAAGGATTTCCACAAAGGAAACATTGCCAGGGCAAGCACCACAAGCCCGCCTCCAAAGATAATGGTCGGTTTATACCCATATTTTCGAAGAGGTGTTTCCATAAAAGGAGAAATGAGCAGGATCCCAATATATAGAGCTGTTGCATTTAGTCCGTTAAGGGATGATGAGACTCCAGCCTTTTCAAATATTACAGCTATAAGTGGCAGGAGCATTCCTTGGGAAAAGCCAGAAATGGCTATAATCGTCACTAAAATCCAGAGTTGATATTTTTTCATGAAAGTTTCCTCGTTCTTTATTGGTTAGTAAAACCATAAAATGGCTACATTGAAGATGGTAACGAGAAAAGATAGTATTTGCAAGTAAAATCTTGCCCCTATTTAATTTAGAAAATAGGGTAATCTCTTGTATGACTAATTTTTTTTACAACTTTACTTTAGGAGGGGAAATAGTGGGAAAAATATTTATGCTCCTTACTTTTATTGGGGTCCCGCTTTCAGTTATCGGGACGCTTATGCATTGGCCAACCTTGGTCCTCTTTATCATTTATTGTGTTTCAATCATAGCCCTGGCCAGTTATATGGGAAGGGCAACTGAAAGTCTTGCCATTGTAGCTGGCCCGCGGGTCGGTGGACTGTTAAATGCTACTTTTGGAAATGCAGTGGAACTAATCATTTCTATCTTTGCATTAAGGGAAGGTTTAGTAGGGGTTGTCCTGGCATCATTAACGGGGTCTGTACTCGGGAACCTGCTCCTTGTTGCGGGGCTATCCTTCTTTATCGGTGGTCTGAAATTTAAAAGGCAGACCTTTAACGTCCATGATGCCCGGCATAACTCTGGCTTGCTCATGTTCGCTGTCATCGTAGCATTTGTTATTCCAGAAGTTTTTTCAATGGAAATGAATGAATCGAAGACATTGACATTAAGTATAGGGATTTCCATTATTTTAATTCTGCTTTATCTGGCAGCGTTATTCTTTAAATTGGTTACTCATCGCGGAGTTTATCAAAGTGAGAATACAGAAAAACATCATGAGGAAGAACCAGAATGGAGCAAGGGCAAGGCAATTGGCGTCCTATTGGTGGCAACTTTAGCCGTCGCCTATATCTCTGAAAATCTAGTTCATACGTTTGAATTTGTAGCAGAATCCTTTGGTTGGACGGAGTTGTTTATCGGGGTAATAATTGTCGCCATAGTTGGAAATGCCGCCGAGCATGCCTCCGCGATTGTCATGGCCTTTAAAAATAAAATGGAAATTGCAGTCGAGATTGCCATAGGATCCACTTTGCAGGTTGCTATGTTTGTTGCACCTGTTCTAGTTCTCCTTTCACTCTTCTTTACCAAAACGATGCCGCTTGTATTTACGATGCCTGAATTAATTGCCATGGTAACATCAGTCCTGCTCATAGTGGTTATATCCAATGACGGTGAATCGAACTGGTTTGAGGGACTGACTTTACTTGCTGCCTATTTTATAATGGGGATAGGATTCTTCCTACTATAATAAAAAAGACTCTAAGCCAAAATTGGCTCAGAGTCTTTTTTATAATTTTTTTCAATGTAAGGGTAAAGCCTTTAACTGTGCTATAATAATCCAGGCATTATTTTAACTATTTGGGTAATACCAATCGCATTTCTTGGGACCATCAATCACCAACCTTCATGTTTATTTTATAAATGAAAAACACGAGTGTTGAATATCATATATGAGTGGAATCCCAACCTCCTTAATGGTAAATGGTTCGTCGATTGATTACTGCCCTCCTTTGTAAAAGGTTAACTAAATTATAAAACATATTTTTAATTTTGTAAATGTTCTGATTATATTTTAAGGAGAAAAAAATGGCATTATTTTATCGTTCTTTATTTTTTATTCTGGGGCTTTTCATTTTAACTTTTGGTGTATGTTTAACCATTAAAGCAGAGCTAGGTGTTGGTGCTTGGGACGCTTTGAATGTAGCTTTGACTGAATGGATAGGCTTAACGATTGGCACATGGGTGATAATCGATGGAGCTGTTCTAATCTTTGTGAATGCTTTTTTGTTAAAAAGAAAACCCGAAATATTATCACTATTAACCATAATATTTATTGGTTCATTGGTTGACTTTTGGATTCTAATTGTTTTTGAATCATGGGAAGTCGCTGGATTATTCATTCAATTGGTTACTTTAGTACTTGGACTTTTCATAATAGGGATTGGGGCAGCTATATACTTACAGGCAAAGTTCCCATCGAGTCCTATCGATTCTTTTATGTTGGCGATTCAAAAACGTTTTGGCGTAAGTTTAATGACTGCTAAAACGATTGGGGAAATTGTAGCATTAATTCCAGCGCTATTACTAAAAGGACCAATTGGTTTTGGCACGATCATCATTACCTTTTTAATCGGTCCATTTATCCAGCTTTGTTTTCCATACTTTGAAAAATTATTGCATAGACTAACCGAGCGCAGTTATCAAGGGAAATACTGAAATATTTTATAGAAATGGATAAAACTTTTCAACTCCGAAAACACTATGAGCAGACTTATTACTGCTAATTGTGTGAAAGGAGTTTTTCTTTGTGAAAAAATTTATCGCTGTTGTCATGACCCTGCTATTTCTGTTAGCTTTTCTTCCTACAGCTTCTGCAGAAGAAGCACCTGCCAAAAAAGAAACTGTAACCTATCAAGTTCCTCCTTCGGTCCGTAATATAACGAAGGAAAATACGTATCCCAATTCAACTCAAGACTTACCAACCCTGCAGCCAAGTGAGTTAACGAAGAAGCTGATTGACTCTTCCAGGATCAAAATTGAAAATCCTGATTTAATCCGAATGCTCAATGAGACAAGCATTAATAGTTCACCGTTCGCACTTGGTTACCGAGCGATTGTCTATCTAGGTCAGTGGCCCCTGAATTATGAATCCACTGAAACCTCCCCAAACTGGGAATATCAAAAAATTAATACAAATTATTACGATAACCGCGGTGGAAATGTACCTTACCAAATTCATTACGTTCAAGAAGCACAAAAAATTGTCCGCGGTGGTTTAACTGCTAAAATTGCCAATGCAGAAGATGTTAAAAAAATGATGCTGTTAAAGGCTATGGAAAAAACACGCCTACCGCTTGCATTTGATACCATAATTGGCGGTGGAACGAAAAATGACCATGTCTATAATATCCCTGTTAATCGCTTAGGATACTTGTATGCATACGCACCAGCCGTAAATGAAAAAGGCAAAGTAACTTATGGTGAGGTTTACTTAATGCTTAAAGGAAACAAAAAAATAATCGTAATCAAAAATGTAACCTCGCAAGGAATTGGCGCATGGATTCCAGTTCAGGACCATGTTTCCTTCGGTTTTGCTGCCTCAGAAAGACCAAGGTGATGCAGCTTTTCTATTTTTTGAAATGAGTTGCAGAATTGGTACTCTTTCGATAGGATAATGTCATGGAAGGGAGAGATACAAATTGGGTAGTCCAACTCATGATAAAAATTCACAAGTTATTTTTTTAAAGCAACGATTAAATATGTTTCTTGATGTTCTGGATGCAATTGATCCTGAAGATACGGATCTTGATGATATTGACAACTTAATCAAAATGGTTGATGAGTTAGAATCAAAATGCAAAGAATTCAACCATCGTGAAGCACCAGAGTCTGTTTAATTACAGGCTCTTTTTCTTTTTGGAAGGCTCTTTTCTTAAACTTTCTTGCTTTTGGAACAAAAATTATTGACTTTACAAAGTTCCCGTCAAAAATAGAAGAAATAGTAAGAAAAGAGCCTACAAACTAAATTCTAAAGTGCAAAATAACTAATTTCACGTTAAAATCGGCTTGTAGATTTTAACATCAGTCGTTAAGAAAATCAGCCTTAGAGAAAACGTTTACCTTTAAATCATTTGCTTATCGGAGTATAATAATAGTCGTCAAATGAATAGTTGTAATTTTTAAATAGATTGCGAATCGGACAAGGGGAAAGGGGTATTTACAGTGAATCTAGAGAAATTTCAGGAGAGCATGTACAAGTTAGTAGTTGAAACTTCCACGAAGCTTCCAAAGGATGTCCGCCGTGCGGTGAAAGCGGCAAAGGAACAGGAAAACGCAGGTACAAGTGCAGCAATGAGCCTCGCAACCATTACCAATAATATAAAAATGGCAGATGACCAAGTCTCACCTATTTGTCAGGATACTGGACTTCCTACTTTTAAAATTAAAACGCCTGTTGGTGTGAACCAATTAGTAATTAAAGATGCAATAAAAAATGCAATTGTAATGGCAACCAAAGAAGGGAAATTGCGCCCTAACTCTGTTGATTCCTTAACAGGGGAAAACAGTGGTGACAATCTAGGTGCAGGGTTACCGGTTATAAAATTCGATCAATGGGAAAAAGATTATATCGATGTTCGTTTGATTTTAAAAGGCGGCGGCTGTGAGAATAAAAACATCCAGTATAGCCTGCCGTGTGAGTTAGAGGGACTTGGCCGTGCAGGGCGTGACCTTGATGGTATCCGGAAATGCGTGATGCACTCTGTTTACCAGGCACAAGGACAAGGCTGCAGCGCCGGATTCATTGGCGTAGGAATTGGCGGTGACCGTTCATCTGGCTATGATTTAGCTAAAGAACAGTTATTCCGTTCATTGGACGATGTTAATCCAAATGAAGATTTGCGCGCATTAGAGGAGTATGTGTTAGAAAATGCAAATAAACTAGGTATCGGTACCATGGGCTTCGGTGGTGAAGCAACGCTGTTAGGATGTAAAGTTGGGGTAATGAACCGAATTCCGGCTAGCTTCTATGTATCCGTCGCTTATAATTGCTGGGCGTTCCGCCGTTTAGGTGTAAGTGTGGATCCAGTGTCAGGAGAAATTAACGAGTGGATGTACCAAGATGGTGAATTTATTGATTTTGCCGAGACTGAAGCGGAGAAAGAAACTGCAGCAGCACGTGCGAATGATGTGATCACTCTTCAAGCTCCAATTACCGAAGAGCAAATTCGTGAGTTGAGGGTGGGCGATGTCGTTCAAATTAACGGTATGATGTATACCGGCCGTGACGCGATACATAAATATTTGTCTGATAACGATTCACCCGTTGATTTGAATGGACAAGTCATTTATCATTGCGGCCCTGTAATGTTAAAAGATAAAGAGGGAGTCTGGCATGTTAAAGCTGCCGGTCCAACGACAAGTATTCGCGAGGAGCCGTACCAAGGCGATATTATGAAGCGATTCGGTATCCGTGCTGTTATTGGAAAAGGCGGAATGGGCCCTCGTACATTGGCTGCTCTTAAAGAGCATGGCGGTGTTTATTTGAACGCAATCGGAGGCGCGGCACAGTACTATGCGGACTGTATCAAGGGGGTTGAAGGTGTAGACCTGATGCAATTTGGTATCCCTGAAGCGATGTGGCACCTGCGAGTGGAGGGCTTCACAGCCGTTGTCACCATGGACTCACACGGAAACAGTCTCCATGCTGATGTAGACAAATCCTCATTAGAAAAATTAGCGCAATTTAAAGATCGGGTGTTTAGTTAAGATTATTGGGCAGGCTCCGTTTTGGGGTCTGTTTTTTTTTGTGGGGTTGGGGTGGAAGGTAGCTGTTTTGTAGAAACTGTATGGTTTATTGTAGAAGCTGTACGGTTTATTGTAGAAGCTGTACGGTTTATTGTAGAAACTGTACAGTTTATTGTAGAAGCTGTACAGTTTGAAGAAAATCTCACCAGCAGGTATTGTCAAACTCCTATAAATTGTCACGAAAGCTTCATAATAGAACAAAAGTATAAGCAGGAAATCCAAAAAAAATAAAGAAAAGTTACATCAAACTATTTAAGGAGGGACTTATTTGTTTGATAAGAATATATCTAAACCCTTACCCTTACTACAGGCAGAGGCTCTAGAGGGTAGGCTAAGTATAAGGCATGAAAAAATGCCGGAAATAAAAAATAACATAAAAATATTAAAATCAGGTTATAATGGCGAAAAAGAAATAAATTACCAATTAGGGCAAATTCCTCAGCATAAATACCACATTCTCCACGATCTCAGACTACCTATAGGTGAAACATTTTTTCAAATTGATGCACTTCTCCTTTCACCAACTATTATCATCAATCTTGATGGGAAGAATCATTCAGGCAAAATAACCATTGAAAAAAATCAAATGATCCAAGAAACCATGGATACAAGAGAGATCTATGAGAATCCTGTTTCCCAGACTAATCGGCACAAACTATTATTGAGAAATTTGATAGCGGAAAATAATTTACCACCAATTTTTTGGATAATTTAGTTGTCTTCACTAGGTCGTCAAGTGAAATCATTATTTCGGCAGGTTATAAAGAGGCAGAAAATAAGGTTTGTAAGTCACATGATTTATTAAAGAAGATTGAGGAATTAGAAAGATATAATAAAAAGGTCTGGATGAACGAACAAAATCTTTTACAGTTAATCGACCTTTTTTTAAAGAAACACACACCTAAGAGGATGGACATTTTAACATCGTTTACTATACTTGAATCGGACATTATCACTGGTGTCCAGTGCCCTGCGTGTTTATTTGCACCAATGGCATATAATAGGCATACATGGATATGCCCCACATGCCAATTTATTTCCAAAGATGCCCATGTAAAGGCCATTTACGATTATTTATTGATTTACAAACCGTGGTTTACGAATTCAGAAATCCGTACTTTCCTCCATCTACCTTCTTCAAGAGCCGTCACCTACCTATTATCGCACCTCAAACTTACACGTGTGGGTCATACGAGTGACACAATTTACCGCCAGCCAATCCTTTTTCCTTAATATACTAATCATGTTTCCCTATAGGCAAACAAACACTATAAAAAACAAATAGGGGGAACATGGATGAAAAAATTAGTATGCATCCTTAGTTTGCTGCTGTTCATGGTGCCACAAGTTACATATGGTAGTGCTCCAAATAAACCGATTAACTGGGGTTTTAAGAAAGCTGTTAATGAACAGCAGCCGGATGCAGGGGCAGAGTATGAAAAGATTCTTGAAAAGTATGGTGCTTTTTATAAGGGAGACCCAAACTCAAAGACCCTATACCTAACCTTTGACAATGGCTATGAAGCAGGATATACAAGTAAAGTTTTGGACGTTCTAAAAAAGGAAAAAGTGCCGGCAACCTTTTTTGTAACAGGTCATTATTTAGAATCCCAACCTGAATTGTCGAAGCGAATGGTTGATGAGGGACATATCATTGGAAACCATTCTTGGCACCATCCAAATATGACACAAATCAGTGATGAGCGCATTCGGGAAGAACTTCAAAAAGTGAAGGATAAAACAAAAGAACTTACCGGTCAAAAGAAAATGACGTATTTACGCCCACCAAGAGGCGTTTTCAGCGAGCACACCATGCAGATTGCCAAGGAAGAAGGCTATACACATGTATTCTGGTCGCTGGCATTTGTAGATTGGAATACCAATGCGCAGAGAGGTTGGCGATATTCGTACGATAACATTATGAGACAAATCCACCCTGGTTGTATCTTACTCCTGCATACCGTTTCGAAGGATAATGCCGATGCTCTGGAACAAGTAATTAAAGATTTGAAAAAGAAGGGCTATAAATTTAAAAGTCTTGATGATTTTAAACCGGAAAGTAAAGGCTTCATTCCAAGTTTCTGGAGAAAATGATTGAAAAAAAAGCCGGATTCGAATGAATTCGGCTTTTCCCTGTAAATAATGCTATAATACGGTGAAATCAAACGGTAGCGAAATATGGAGTGAGAAAAATATGAAAACAGATCAATCAATAAAAATACAAGAAAAACAGACCTTTCCATTAACCATTAAACGTCTGGGCATTAACGGGGAAGGGGTCGGTTATTTTAAAAAGCAGGTTGTCTTTGTACCAGGGGCCCTTCCGGGGGAAGAAGTGGTGGTTGAGGCAACCAAGATTAACCCTAAATTTGCTGAGGCAAAAATAAAGAAGATTCGCATCAAATCACCACATCGTGTTCAACCTCCATGTCCGGTTTATGAGCAATGCGGCGGCTGCCAGTTGCAGCATTTAAAATATGACCAGCAATTAAAAGAAAAACGTGACATTGTCATCCAATCTCTTGAACGTCATACACGGCTTACCGTTGACAAGCTCGATATCCGTGAAACCATTGGGATGGAAGATCCGTGGGGTTACCGAAATAAGAGTAGTTTTCAACTTGCAGGCAGAGATGGAAAAGTTTTGGCTGGCCTGTATGGTCTAAACTCCCATCAACTTATTGACATTGAACATTGTGCCGTCCAGCACTCCCAAACGAATGAAGCGGTTAATACCGTTAAAAAAATTCTTGAAGAGTTAAAAATAACGATTTATAACGAAAAATCACGCAAAGGAATCGTTAGAACGATTGTTACCCGGGTAGGTGTGCAAAGCGGTGAGCTTCAGATTGTACTGATTACCAATCAAAAAGAATTGCCAAAGAAAGAGCAGATTGTTCAGGAAATCCAAAAACGACTTCCAAATGTGAAATCAATCGTTCAAAACATCAACGAACAAAAAACGTCGTTGATTTTTGGAGAAGAGACCTTGCCGTTAGCGGGGGAAGAGTATATCCAAGAAACATTGGGTGACCTGCAATTTGAGCTGTCAGCAAGGACCTTCTTCCAGTTGAACCCTGTGCAAACGATCAAGCTTTATAATGAAGTAAAAAGTGCTGCGGCGCTGACAGGCAAGGAAAAAATAGTCGATGCTTATTGTGGTGTGGGAACGATTGGCTTGTGGCTAGCAGATCAGGCAGCAGAAGTTCGTGGAATGGATGTTATTCCAGAATCAATTGACGATGCCAAGAAAAATGCCAAGCGTCATGGGTTCACCCATACGAAATATGTACCTGGAAAAGCAGAAGAAGTACTGCCTAAGTGGGTAAAAAAAGGTTGGAAGCCCGATGTCATCATTGTCGACCCGCCAAGAGCAGGTCTCGACGGACAATTAATCCAAACCATCCTGCAGACAGAAGCAGAGAAGCTCATTTACATCTCTTGCAACCCGTCCACTTTGGCAAAAGATATTCAACTGTTAAGTGCGAAATATGAAGTGAAATTTATACAGCCTGTTGATATGTTTCCGCAGACGGCTCATGTGGAATGTATCTCGCAACTCATTTTAAAGAAAGGCAACTAACCCTTTGAGGTGACCCCCGAAA
>NZ_JBALNQ010000081.1:0-19735 GCF_036961885.1 Neobacillus niacini
AGTTCTCTTTAGGTTAATTCAACAATTAATTTGATTACTAAACAAATTAATTTACTTTCTCTTTCTTATTTTCACACAAAACTAGAGACTATATGTAAAAAGGAAAAACAAAAAAGTTTTCCCAGTGTTTAATGAAGGTTATATTTTTTTCTCATTTTTATCTTTTCTGGTGTTACATCATTTCCCTCAGGGTCGATAATTTTTGTATTTGTTAAGGTATCCAGCATGGAACTGCGAAAAACGGTCAAATACTCGCTTCTTAATTTTGATTGTTCTTTTGCTTCTGCTTCTGTTAAACCAGTTGCTTTGGCTTTTCTGGCCAATTCATTAATTCTTGCCATTTTTTCTTTTGAGAGCACGATAGGACCCTCCTTTCAAGTACTGTATTGCAAACACTGATTTTACTAAATTGGGTGTTAAACTAGGCTGTTGATTTGTGCTACAGGCGCGAGCGGTTCGCTGGGCTCGCCCGTAAGCCTCCTCGGTCGTACCGACCTGCGGGGTCTTACTCAGCTCGTACATCCCGCAGAACTTTGTATTTCATCCTAGAGTTTGCCCACGCACGAAGAAAATGCGATAGCATTTTCGAGGAGTCGAGCGCCTTTCGCTCCAATCAACAAGTTCTAAAATCAACATTTACCATTTACATAGCCTACTAAAAAAAAGACCATCTGACAAGGCAAATGGTCTACGGTTCTTCTGACTCAATCGATTCTTGAGATTCTTGATAGCGTCTATGGACAGTTGCTTTAGAAATATTATACCCAAATCCCCTTAAAGTAGCAGCTATCTCTGAAAAAGTTAACTTATTTTTGCGAAGGCGAATGATCTCTTCAACCGGGACTTCTATTTTTTCCCTTCCTGAATTCATTTCGAGGTTTTTTAAATTCTTCTCGGGTTTATATCCCTGAGCAACTGCTCGTTTCATTCCACGTTTAATTTTGATATTATGAAGCTTTCGCTGATATTCTTCGACCATAGCCACTATTTTCAATACCATGGAATCACTTTCAGATAATTGTAACTCTCCATTATGAGAAATACTATAAAGCTTTACCCCTTCTTTTAATATACAATGCAATAGGGCAATCTTTGCATTCCCTCTTCCAAGTCTCGTTTCATCTTGAATTAACACGGCCTGTACTGTATTTTCCTTCAAAAGATCCAATAACTGTAGTATGCCATCCCGTTCAAGATCATAGCCGCTTGCTTGCTCTCGAATAATAGAAACAACATTGAAGTGATAGTGACTAGCAAGTTGTGTTAGTTCCTCTTCTTGACGTTTTAATGATGTTTCCTGGGTTTCTTTGTTCGTACTCACCCTGCAGTAGATGATAGCATTTGCCATTTGACCTTTATTCACCCGCTGCACTTGCATATTCGGTTACGGTGCCAATTTCATAGTTAACCGGAATAATGATTTCTTCCCCAGGATAAATTCTGTCTCCGTCTATTTTGTTATGTTGTTTAACCCAGCTAATAAATTCATTATTGGAGTATGAATGTTGGTCCGAGTATTGATTTGAAAGCTGCCACAGTGAGTCGCCTTCTGAAACTGTGACGGTTAGAAACTTCTCATCCACGTTAGAATTAAACCGTATCGATAATATAAATGCTAAAGTACAACTTAAAAAAATAAGTAGAATAGCATAAGAGTATTTGTCCCATATTTTTTTCATATTAAAACCCCCGTTGAGAATATATGTTCGTTTATTTGTTTTTATTATAATCCGAACACTTGTTTGTTGTCAACGGAAATTCGAACTTATGTTTGTATAAAAAATACGAACATGCTATAATAAATTTAAATATTAAATAGGGTGAGGTGTATCTTATTATGACTAAAATATCTAAGCGCCAGCAGGATATTCTTGATTTTATTAAAGGGGAAGTAAAGAAAAAAGGCTATCCACCATCCGTTCGGGAAATTGGAGAAGCCGTTGGTCTTGCCTCAAGTTCCACCGTACATGGTCATTTAGCACGTTTGGAAAGTAAAGGACTTATTAGACGAGACCCAACTAAACCGAGAGCAATTGAAATACTAGAATCCGATGCAATGGCTAATATACCAAGAAACAAAGTGGTAAATGTACCTATCGTCGGTAAGGTTACAGCCGGATTACCTATTACTGCCATTGAAAATGTTGAAGAGTTCTTTCCATTGCCTGAAAGTCTAGCACCAGCCGATGAACAAGTTTTTATGCTAGAAATCATGGGTGAGAGTATGATAGAAGCAGGTATTCTCGATGGAGATTATGTAATTGTGAGACAGCAGCAAACTGCCAATAATGGGGATATCGTTGTGGCAATGACCGAAGAAGATGAAGCAACCTGTAAGAGATTTTTTAAAGAAAAGGATTTCATTCGCTTACAGCCTGAAAACTCAACCATGGATCCAATTATCTTAAGAAATGTATCTATTCTTGGAAAAGTAATCGGCGTATATCGTCATATACATTAACAAAGGAAGAGCAGAGGATTACTTCTGCTCTTCCTTTATGTTTTTTTGGAAAAACATACAAATTTGTGTATATTTACTCATTCTAACTAGTTTCCACTATTAGTATAATGGTATTACACCATGATTTACCTTAGGTCCAAAAATCAAGGCTTAAGGAGAGTGGAAAAAAGTGTTGCAGGACATTGTTTTCTCAATGGTTATTGGTGGCTCTGTAGGGATCATTGGACACATTAAAAAGCACGGGAAATTAATAATGCCGCGAAAGACAAAAAAGTTTATCTATCTTGGTTTTCTCGAAGAAATGCTTCTAGGCTCAGTTGCTTCGATTCTAGTCATGATTTATACAACACCGAATTCATTTGTTGAGACAATTTTTCTATCGGTTCTTGCAGGGATCAGCAGCGATTTCATTCTCACTAGATTTAAGCTGCTAAATGAAAACAATCAAAAATAATACAAAAATAAACCAGTATGGAATGTCTCCATACTGGTCTCTTTATTTTAATACATGCTCAAATATTGATCGCGTTCCCAAGGGTGAACGACTGTACGGAACATATCCCACTCAATTTCTTTTGCTTCGATAAAGTGTTCAAAGATGTGCTCTCCTAAACCTGAAACGATTACTTCATCGGATTTTAATTCTTCCAACGCTTGAGCTAAAGTTGCAGGAAGATCGATAATACCTTCTTCTATTCTTTCCTCTTTGCTCATTACATAGATGTTACGGTCAACTGGAGCTGGAGGAGTCATTTTATTTTTAATCCCATCAAGACCCGCTTTTAATAGAACAGCCATTGCAAGATATGGATTTGCAGCTGGGTCAACGCTTCTTACTTCTACACGTGTACTTAATCCACGTGAAGATGGAATACGGATTAATGGTGAACGATTCCTAGCAGACCAAGCAACGTAGCAAGGTGCTTCATAGCCAGGTACTAGACGCTTATATGAATTTACAGTTGGATTCGTAACCGCTGTAAAGTTTGGAGAGTGCTTCAGGATACCTGCAATGAAATGACGAGCTGTATCGCTCAATTCAAGGTTGCCAGTTGGTTCATAGAATGCATTTACGCCGTTGTTAAATAATGAAAGGTTCATGTGCATTCCAGATCCATTTACCCCGTATAACGGTTTAGGCATGAACGTCGCATGTAAACCGTGCTTACGAGCAATTGTTTTTACTACTAATTTGAATGTTTGGATTTGGTCACATGCAGTTAATGCATCCGCATATTTAAAATCAATTTCATGCTGCCCTGGAGCTACCTCATGGTGAGAAGCTTCAATTTCAAAGCCCATTTCCTCTAACTCTAGTACGATATCACGGCGGCAGTTTTCACCTAAATCAGTTGGAGCTAAATCAAAGTAACCGCCTTGGTCGTTCAATTCTAGTGTCGGCTCCCCTTTTTCATCTAATTTAAACAAGAAGAATTCAGGCTCTGGTCCTAAGTTAAAGTCTGTAAATCCGAGCTCTTCCATTTCTCTTAATACTCTTCTTAGATTGTTTCGTGGGTCACCAGCAAAAGGGTCACCTTCCGCAGTATAGATATCACAGATTAAACGAGCAACTTTTCCCTTTTCAGCTGTCCAAGGGAATACCACCCATGTGTTTAAATCTGGATATAGGTACATATCAGATTCTTCAATACGTACAAAACCTTCAATAGAAGAACCGTCAAACATCATTTTATTATCAAGAGCTTTTTCTAACTGACTAACAGGAATTTCTACGTTCTTAATGGTCCCTAAAATATCAGTGAATTGTAAACGAATAAATTTAACATTTTCTTCTTGTGCCAAACGTTTAATATCTTCTCTTGTAAACTTAGCCATTCTAATTACCTCCAAAATTTAATTTAATGGAAAAATCGTGACATATCCCCTTGTCTTAACGAAGAACGATTGAACCTGCCAGCTTGCTGCAATTCATGTCGCAGAAGATTACGTAATTGCTCGTCTGTTAACTCCTGCTTGGTCTTTTCAGTCTGTGCCTGATTTGCACTTAACTGTTGAACTTTGACCAGGAATAGCTGTTTAATCCCCGCCATATTCACACCTTGGTCAATTAAATCCTTAATTTCTAATAATCTATCAATATCAATTAAACTAAAAAGCCTTCTATTCCCATCTGTTCTTGCTGGAGAAATCAATTGATGCTCTTCATAATATCGGATTTGTCTAGCAGATAAATCAGTTAGCTGCATGACGGTCCCAATTGGGAATAGTGGCATTGAGCGGCGAATTTCTTTTCCACTCACTTCAATTTCTCCTCTCATTTGCTAATTTATATCGTTATTATATTGCGTGTTAGAAAAGATGTCAATCTTATGTTAGGTTTTCTGACATGGTTTTTTACAAAAAATAAAAAGGACAACTACTTTCGTTATCCTTTGTATTTTCGGTTCGTTTCATTCAATTAATTTTTTGTCCATTAACGAATCTACGGCTATACAAACAGCCATTTTGACATGTGCATAGGTTAGCCCGCCTTGTACATAGGCAACATATGGCGGTCTGATTGGTCCATCTGCTGTGAGTTCGATGCTTGCCCCCTGAATAAAAGTTCCTGCCGCCATGATTACATCATCTTCATATCCGGGCATATAGGCGGGATAGGCAGTAACATGTGAATTAATGGGTGAGGCAAATTGGATTGCTTGGCAAAATGCAATCATTTTTTCCTTATTATCAAATTGAACAGATTGAATTAAATCCGTTCGATTTGCATCCCATTTAGGGGAGGAATTCATTCCTAGTTTTTCTAGAAGTGCTGCCGTAAACACCGCTCCCTTTAACGCTTGACCTACGACATGAGGCGCTAAGAAGAACCCTTGATACATTTCTTGAAGACTGTATAAAGAAGCACCCGCTTCAGCTCCGATACCTGGTGATGTCATTCGATAAGAACAGGCTTCCACCCATTGTTTTTTACCAACAATATATCCTCCGGTTTTCACCAATCCGCCGCCAGGATTTTTGATAAGCGAACCTGCCATCAAATCTGCCCCAACGTGACAGGGCTCTAATTCCTCCACGAATTCTCCATAACAGTTATCAACAAAAACCACAACATCCTCTTTTATTTCTTTTACAAAGGAAATCATCTCTTTGATTTCAGCAATGGTAAAGGACGGACGGGTTGCATATCCCTTAGAACGCTGAATTCCAATCATTTTCGTATTGGGTTTTATTTTAGCCGCAACAAGGTCCCAATTAATGGTTCCTGCATCCGTTAATGCCACACTGTCATAGGAAATGCCAAACTCCTTTAGTGAACCAACACCATTTCCACGAATCCCAACTATTTCTTCAAGGGTATCGTATGGTTTTCCAGTAATATAAAGAAGTTCATCCCCCGGTCGAAGGATTCCGAATAATGCAATCGATATGGCATGTGTTCCAGAGATGATTTGCGGCCGGACAAGACCTGCTTCTGCACCAAAAACATCTGCATAAATTCGCTCTAATGTATCTCTCCCGATATCATCATAGCCATACCCTGTCGAAGGGTTAAAATGAGATTCACTTACTCGATGCTGTTGATAGTTTTTTAATACTCGAAATTGATTATTTTCAATTCTTTCGTCTATCGCTTTATGTGCGGTTGCAATTTGTTGTTCTACCTCACTTACGATTGGTTGAAGCTTTTCCCCATTCTTTAACTGTTGAAACATGCTGTTACTCCATTCTGGTTTTGTATTTCTGTAATTGGCCGGAAATTTGATGATCTGGGAGCGAAAAACCTCTACATTGATAGAGCTCTCTTTCTTCATCAAAGATCAGTTCTCTTACGATCGTTTCATTTTTTAATTGTGAAATCAGTTTCCCTTCCGTTGAAGGAATACTAACTTGATATTGGTCCATCATTTCAATCATTATTTTTTCTATTTTTCGCTTTAATTCATTGCGGTCCTCTTTGTCGAAGGCACTGACAAAAATGAGAGGATTTTCCGTTGTTGGAACAAAGTCAGGATGTTTAATATCTCTCTTATTATAAACAGTTATCTGCCGTATGTCCTTAACTTCCAAATCCTGAAGCAGCTTATTGACTGTTTTTTCATGCTGAAAATAGTCCGCATTGGACATATCGACGACATGCAGCAGCAGGTCCGCTTCTTTTACTTCTTCCAAAGTTGAACGAAATGCTGCAATAAGCGCTGTTGGAAGGTCTTGAATGAACCCAACTGTATCTGTAATTAAGGTTTGAAATCCACTTGGTAAAATTAGTTTTCTTGTCATCGGATCTAATGTCGCGAATAATTGATTTTCCTCAAATGAGTCCGCTTCAGAAAGACGGTTAAAGAGCGTTGATTTTCCAGCATTCGTGTAGCCAACGATCGCAATCTGGAATGTTTTGTTTTTCTTTCTTCTTTCTCGGTAGCGGTCTCGGTGTTGAACAATAACACCCAATTGACTCTTAATATCATCAATTCTTCGACGGATATGACGGCGGTCAGACTCTAGTTTTGTTTCCCCTGGCCCTCTCGTCCCGATACCGGCACCCAACCTAGATAACGCGACCCCTTGACCAGCTAGACGGGGTAATAAGTATTGCAGCTGTGCCAATTCAACCTGCAGTTTACCTTCTTTCGACCTTGCTCTTTGTGCAAAGATATCTAGAATCAATTGTGTCCGGTCGATAATTCGGGCACTTAATTCCGAAGAAAGATTCCGCTTTTGGCTCGGTGATAATTCGTCATTAAAAATGACTAAGTCCGCCTCCACTTCATCCACTAGTGCCTTTAGTTCTTCCACTTTCCCTTTTCCTATGTATAGCGCCGAATGAATCCGTTCTCGTTTTTGAACAACCGTCATTAGAACTTCACCCTTGGCTGTTTCTGTTAAGGAAGCAAGCTCTTCCATCGAATAGTGGAAACGACTATCGTCTAATGTTTGCGTTTGGCAGCCAACTAAGATCGCTTTTTCTAAGCTTGTTTCTTGTTCCATACCAACACCTGCTTTCGTGAATTTTCTTTTTTTATCATACCAAAAAAGATAGCAATACCCTAATTTTTCAATATTTATGTTGATTATTTATCCATCCATGTTAAAATCAAATTGTTTACTGAAAATTTCGTTTTAATTAATTTACATCGAGAGGAAAAACAAATAGATGACGTGGGAAGTTTTAAGTATTATTGGCACAATCGCTTTTGCAGTAAGCGGCGCAATTGTAGCTATGGAAGAGGAATATGATATATTTGGTGTCTATATTTTAGGGATTGTTACCGCTTTTGGCGGCGGTGCGATCCGAAATCTATTAATCGGGGTCCCCGTTTCTGCCATCTGGGAACAGGGATTGTTTTTTCAAATTGCTTTATTATCTATCACAGCAGTGTATTTGTTTCCAACTAATCTGCTTCGGCACTGGCAAAAGTGGGGTAATTTTTTCGATGCAATCGGTTTGTCAGCATTTGCTATCCAAGGGGCGATTTACGCAGCGAATATGAACCATCCGATTAGTGCTGTTATCGTGGCAGCTGTTTTAACTGGAATTGGCGGAGGGATCATCCGTGATTTACTAGCCGGAAGAAAACCGATCGTTTTAAGATCAGAAATTTATGCGGTTTGGGCGATTCTCGCTGGTCTCATCATAGGGTTAAAAATCGCTGATCGACCATGGGAGTTGTACACCTTATTTTTCTTAGTAACGACGCTACGGATTCTTTCTTACACATTTCATTGGAAACTCCCTTCCAGGGGATTAGGAGTACATTGAAAAATCGGCGGCAACTATGACCGCCGATTTTTTTATGCAGATTAATCTTCCTCGAAAATTAAATCATTACTTCTAAGTGTCATTAATTCATGCCGGTCAAAACTGTTCTGCAATAACAGCCGCATCGCTTGTGCACGAATCGACTTTTCAATAATATTTCGAACATAGCGGCCATTTGAAAAGCTGTTTGGACTAAGGACAGCTTTAACCCAAATTAAATGATCCTTCAGCTTTTTTTCCGCCTCATGACTCAAACTATATTCTCTTTCTTCGAGCATTCGGCTGGAAATTTCCATCAATTGATCAATCGTATAATTTGGAAAATCAATCACTAACGGAAAGCGGGAATGAAGCCCCGGATTTAACGTTAAAAAATAATCCATTTCACGGGAATAGCCAGCCAAAATCAGAATAAATTCATGCTGCTTATCCTCCATATGCTTTACAAGTGTGTCAATCGCTTCTTTTCCAAAATCCTTTTCTCCGCCGCGTCCTAATGAATACGCCTCGTCAATAAACAAGATTCCACCCTGCGCTTTTTTTATTAAGTCCCGTGTTTTCTGCGCAGTATGTCCAATATATTCCCCAACCAGATCTGCCCGTTCTGCCTCAATCAAGTGCCCCTTAGAAAGCACATTCATTTTCAAAAACAGCCTGCCAATCAACCTTGCAACCGTTGTTTTCCCGGTTCCTGGATTGCCCTTAAACATCATATGAAGTGCCTGTTTCCTTGCTTTCAAACCCATGTCTTCACGTTTTTTATTCACAAATATCCAAGCATAAATTTCTTTTATCATTCGTTTCATTTCTTCCATACCTACTAATGTCCCGAGCTCGTCTTCGATTTCCTTTAATGCCGCGTGCTCCGGGGGAATTTCCTTTGGAACAACTTGAGGAACTGGCAGTTCTTTCGTCAATGACTTCCTCTTTTGCGAGTTGAGGGATACACTTATTTGTCCATTACTTTTCATGCGAATTGGTTGATCCAAAGCCTTCACCTCTCATATCAGCAAACCTATACTCCTTCATTTATGTGTATTCAGCCGGTCAACAAATCATTATAAAAATAAAAAAGAGCCCATGGATTTATGGGCTCAGGTTAGATATAACGTATTATTGTGCATCCAAGTCAAGCTGAACATTTCTTTGCGGTGCAAAGGTTGAAATGGCATGCTTGTAAACGAGTTGTTGCTTTCCTTCAGATTCAAAAAGTACTGTGAAATTATCAAAGCCTTTAATTTGGCCTCTCAATTGAAAACCATTTAATAAAAATACCGTAACATGCGTATTATCCTTACGGCATTGATTTAAAAATTGGTCCTGAATATTGATGGTGGTTTTCATTTGTATATCCTCCTCTTTTATCTCTACTACTATGTATTCGATTTTACTTGTAGCTTTCCTTCAACATAATGAGAAATTTCGGTTATTTTTTTTGACAAATCTGGTACAACGGTCATGTCGAACCATTCAACGTCCATCTTATTCCGAAACCAGGTTAGCTGCCTTTTTGCATAGCGGCGTGAATTCTGCTTTAAATTGTCAACCGCCTCTTCCAACCTAACCTTCCCATCAAGATAATCATAAATTTCTTTGTAACCAATTGCTTGTATTGATTGGCAATCACGAATTCCGTCCTTGTGTAAAAGACTGACTTCCTCGATTAGCCCCTCTGACATCATCATCTCAACACGAGTGTTTATTCGCTCATAAAGCATTTCCCGCTCCATGGTTAATCCTATAAGTGCGGTTTCATAAAGAAGGTCAGGCTGCTGATTATTTTGATAGTCACTCATTATCTTACCAGTACAATGAAAAATTTCAAGTGCCCGAATGACCCTTCTTATATTATTAGGGTGAATTTGGCGTGCACTATCAGGATCTACCATGGTTAATTCATCGTGCAGCGCCTCATTTCCAAATTCTTTTGCCTTCACTTCAAGCTGTAAACGAAATTCCTCATCTGCTGGTGCCTCTGAAAACTGGTAATCATAAATAACTGCCTGAATATACAATCCAGTCCCGCCTACAATAATCGGAAGCTTCCCTTTCGAGGTGATTTCAGTTATTTTTGCCCGTACAAGCTGCTGGAATTCGGCAACGGAAAAACTTTCATCCGGCTCTTTTATATCAATTAAATGGTGCGGAATTCCTTCCATTTCCTTGATTTTTATTTTGGCAGTCCCAATATCCATGCCTCGATAAATCTGCATGGAATCGCCGCTAATAATTTCACCATTATAGCGTTTTGCCAATTCTATACTAAGCTTTGTTTTTCCAACTGCCGTTGGTCCAATAATGACCAATAATTTTTGTTTTGAATCCACTCTTTTCACACTGCCCTTTATTTTCATTTTTCATTGATGGTGGGACTATGTCACCACTACATCCTAACATAACATTTTAAAAGCAGTTGAACATCAAATTAGTATAAACAATAAATATCTTTTCTATGCAATTCTAAGGTGAATTTATCCAATTTTTATCATAATTTGATAAATTTTGCTAGGATCTTTACATTCCGATAACGTTTCCTTTACAAATCGCCTTTTACCCCCATGTTCATGGTAATCTTAATCGTAGCTTATATGGTAACAAGATAACTCGCTGATTCGCGTTTTGTCGAAAAACAGGGAAATTAGGTGAATCAAATGTTTTCAAATTTTGAAATAGGCATCGATTTAGGGACAGCAAATATATTAGTTTATAGTAAAAATAAAGGGATCGCTATAAATGAACCTTCGGTAGTGGCAATTGATACGGACACAAAGAAGGTTATAGCATTTGGCAGGGAAGCAAAAGAAATGATCGGGAAAACTCCTGAAAAAATTATTGCGATCCGCCCATTAAAAGATGGTGTAATTGCAGATTATGATTTAACAACTGAATTACTAAAGCATATCATGCGCATGGCATCAAAGAAAATCGGCTTTGCGGTTCGTAAGCCTAATGTCGTGATTTGTACACCTTCAGGCTCAACAAGCGTTGAGAAAAGAGCGATTCAAGATGCTGTGAGGAATGCTGGTGCAAAAAAAATCCAGTTAATCGAAGAACCCGTGGCAGCAGCTATTGGTGCGGGATTGCCAGTAGACGAGCCGGTAGCGAATGTTGTCGTTGACATTGGCGGCGGTAATACTGAAGTTGCGATTATTTCCTTTGGGGGCGTTGTTGCCTGCCATTCGATTAAAATTGGCGGAGACCGTCTGGATGAAGAAATCATTCAATATGTTCGCAAAGAATACAATGTATTAATTGGAGAGCGGACAGCTGAAAACATCAAAATCGAAATTGGCTATGCTCTTGTGGATCACGAGGAGCTTACGATGGATGTACGCGGTCGTGACCTCGTTACTGGGTTGCCAAAAACCGTCACTCTCTCATCCTATGAAATTAGAAAGGCTTTAAGAGAATCATTATCTCAGATATTAGAAGCAATCCGTGCCACACTTGAGGATTGCCCGGCAGAACTAAGCGGGGACATTGTCGACCGTGGTGTTATCCTAACGGGTGGCGGCTCATTAATGAAGGGAATGGAAGAATGGCTAAGCAAGGAAATCTTCGTGCCTGTGCAATTGGCTGCTAATCCTCTTGAATCCGTTGCGGTGGGCACCGGACAAGCCCTTAAATATATGCATAAACTGCAAGCTTCAGTAAAATAAATAGCAAAAAGAGTGCTGCTGAGCACTCTTTTGCTTTTTTAATAGCTTTTTATTAACTGGAGGCTACCTGCATTGACCCAAATGCCTTTTCTATATGCTCTTCGGTCACTCCAAGTGTTTATATATCACTTTGCCGTTTTCTCATATTATTGAAGTAATAGAAAACCGGAAGTGGTATAACGATAAATCCTAGGCTTTTAATGATTTGGTTTTGGGCCCTTTCTCTTGTTCGGCTCTTTTCATCCGCTACAGCCTGCTCATATTTTGCACGAATTTCTACGTCTGTTAACTTTTGACTATCTTCTACTGGAACTTTCCCATCATGATAGATTTGCTTATAATCTTCAAAGCTTTGATAATAGCTAGGCGGACTAACTAAATCTGCCGCTGCCATAAAAATTGAGATACCCCCGCCAATTACCATCATAAGTGTTGCAAAAAGCACTAAATACGTATAAAGATGCCGTATCACAGCTTCATCCCCCATTTCTTTATTTTTCTTTCCATAAACGACTGCAAATATGACTAAAATAATCATGACTATAGGTATGAATGTAAATAAGAGACTAAAAACAACCATCACCCCACCCCCCTACCATACAATTTTCATTTAATCCTTATAGTGTAATTTTACACTATAATAAAAACTAATAGAAGTACCCTGACTAAATATTTTTAAAATTGTTACAAAAAAAAGAGTGCTCTCTTTTTAAAAAGAAAACACTCTACATGACCCGTTTAAACATCTTCTCCATCTCGTAGCTGGAGTAATGGACAATTATGGGCCTTCCGTGCGGGCAGGTGAATGGATCTGATGCTTTTCGTAAGTCATCTAGCAAAGCCTGGATCTCATCATTACGCAAATGACGATTCGCTTTAATTGAAGCTTTACAACTCATCATGATGGCTGCTTCCTCACGAAGCTTTTTGATATCGACTTTTTTCATCGAAAGCAGTTGCTCGATCATTTCTTCGATAATTTGTTTCTCATCACCTTTTGGAAACCATTGCGGATGAGAGCGGACGATATAACTGTTCATTCCAAATTCCTCAAGAAATACGCCGACGTTTTCTAATTCAATACGGTTTTCATTGATTTTGAGGTATTCATCGGTAGAATAGTCAAGCGTGATCGGTACCAATAATTCCTGGAGCTCCGCATGGACCTGACCTACTTTTTCACGAAAATACTCATACTTCAGTCGTTCCTGAGCAGCATGCTGATCAATGATATATAAACCATTTTCATTTTGGGCAAAGATATACGTACCGTGCATTTGACCAATAGGATATAGCCTTGGAATCCGACTTTTTGCTTGATCGTCTTCAGGGTTTATTTCAGTTTCTTGCTCCGGTTCCTTCTTCTCGACTTCCGGTAAAACGAATTGCCAGTTATTCGTGAAGGTTTCCTCTTCAACTGGCTTAGAGGTACTTGTTCTCGGTTCCACATTTGTCTCCAGATTTCCCCCTCTTTCTTGAACCCTATCGGAAATCACCGGCCGCTCCCACTCCAAAAATTCTTTTTTCATTGGCGGAGTTTGATTGGTTCGTTCATCAAGTAACAAGGAAGTCTGTTCAGACTTAGGAATCTCTTTTTTCTCATGGGTATATGCACTTGGAATTAATATCTTCGATTTAAATGCATTTTTAATGATTTCAGTGATTAATTGGTTCAACTCTACTTCTTTACTAATCCGAACTTCCATTTTGGATGGGTGCACATTGACATCCACCAATATTGGGTCCATTTCAATATTGATAAGTACGATTGGAAACCTGCCAATCGGAAGTAACGTATGGTACCCGTCTTGAATGGCTTTCGCTAAGGCGTAATTTTTTATAAAACGGCCATTTATCATGGTAGATATATAGTTTCTTGATGCTCTCGTAACCTCAGGCATTGAGGCATAACCAAAAATCTTGTAATCAAGTGAATTCCCAGTAATCGGTACAAGCTGTTTAGCAATCGCCATTCCATAGATCGATGCAAGCACTTGGCGAACATCACCATTTCCAGTCGTTTGCAGCAGTTTACGCTCATTATGGATTAAGCGCAAGGCTACCTCTGGATGAGAAAGCGCGAGCCGGTTTACGACATCGGTAATATTCCCCAGCTCGGTATGAATGGTTTTCATATATTTCAACCGAGCTGGTGTGTTATAAAACAAATCGCTAATGGTAATATCCGTGCCGCGTCTGCTCGATGCTTTTTCAAAAACTTCAACTCTTCCGCCTTCAATCAATACTCGGTTACCTGCGCCTTCACCCGTTGAGGTTTTCATCTCCAGCCTTGAAACCGAAGCGATACTCGGAAGTGCTTCTCCCCGAAACCCTAGTGTACGAATCCGGAATAAGTCATTTTCATTCTTGATTTTACTAGTCGCATGCCGTTGGAAGGCGAGTAAGACATCTTCTTCCGCTATTCCATTTCCATTATCGGTGATGCGAATTTTCGCTAGTCCTGCTTCCTCAACCTCAATTTCGATTACCGTACTTCCAGCATCAATCGCATTTTCGACTAACTCTTTTACAACCGAAGCAGGGCGTTCTACTACTTCCCCGGCAGCAATTTTATTGGATAGTGCATCATCTAATTGAATAATCCTACACATACGAGTCACCTCCTAGTTCTTCAGCTTTTTCTGAAGCTCGTACAACAGATTAATAGCTTGAAGCGGTGTAATATCCAGCAGATCAATTTCTTTCATTTTTTCTAAAACTTTTTTCTCTTTAGGAGACCATTCCTGTTTCTTCGCTTCCTTCGGTTCATCAAAGAACGACAGCTGTGCTGGCTGTTCGCTTATTTTCGTTTCTTTAGTTTTAGCTGTCGCTGTTACGATTTCAGGCTTCTCAAGGTCGGATAAAATTTCATTGGCACGTTGGATTAATTCCTTTGGAAGATCGGCCAATTGCGCCACATGAATACCATAGCTTTTATCGGTTGGTCCGTCTTTTATTTTATGAAGAAAGACAAGCTTTCCATTATGTTCAATGGCACTAACATGGATGTTCTTTAGTTTCTCAAGCTCTTTATCCAGCACGGTTAATTCATGGTAATGTGTTGAAAATAGAGTTTTCGCTCCGATATGCTTATGAATGTATTCAATAATCGCCTGCGCGAGTGCCATTCCATCATAGGTTGACGTACCTCGGCCGATTTCGTCAAATAAGATTAAACTGTTTTGCGTTGCATTCGTTAGGGCATTTCTAGCTTCCAACATTTCAACCATGAACGTACTTTGGCCGGATATCAAATCATCAGCTGCTCCAATTCTCGTAAATACCTGGTCAAAAATAGGAAGCACCGCTTCATCTGCTGGTACATAACAGCCAATTTGAGCAAGTATCGCCGTCAAGGCGATTTGGCGCATATAGGTACTTTTACCACTCATGTTCGGCCCTGTTATCAGAAGAACTTCTCGCTCATTGTCCATATAGCAGTCGTTCGGAACATATTCCTGTGCATTCAGCACTTTTTCAACGACAGGATGTCTGCCTTCCTTTAGAACTACTTTTCGTTCGGTTGAAAAAGTCGGTTTGACATAATGCCGTTCTTCACTCACCTGCGCAAAGCATTGGAGCACATCTAATTCGCTAACCGCTTTAGCAGCTGCCTGCAGGCGCGGTATATGTTCTTTCACAATCTCGCGGATTTCGGTAAACAACTGATATTCCAGTTCGCCGCCATTTTCTTCCGCTTGTAATATTAACGCTTCTTTCTCTTTCAAATCAGGGGTGATAAAACGCTCCGCATTTGATAAAGTCTGTTTTCGCTCATACTGTCCTTCTGTTAGCAGATGAAGGTTTGCACGGGTGACTTCAATATAATAACCAAATACTCGGTTATAGCCGACCTTCAAGGATTTAATCCCTGTCTTTTCCCGCTCCTCGCGCTCAAGCTGGGCAATCCAGGTTTTCCCGTTTCTGCTGGCATCACGATATTGATCTAACTGAGCATGATAGCCGTCACGAATAATATTCCCCTCTTTTATCGATATCGGTGGATTATCAATGATGGCTTGCTCTAATAAATCTGTAACTTCCTCGCAAGGATCAAGTGAATCGGCAATTTTATTGACTACTTCATGCCCCATCCCCTGGAGAATTTGTTTTAAGAAAGGGATTTGCATTAAAGATCTCTTTAATTGAATAAGGTCACGGGCATTGACATTGCCAAAGGCAACACGACCGGCAAGCCTCTCTAAGTCATAGACTTCCGTCAGCTTTTCGCGCAGTTCCTGCCGTTCAAAATAATTATTCTTTAAAACTTCTACAATCGTTTGGCGCTGTTCAATGTCTTCACGAGATATTAATGGACGATCAATCCAGGTTTTTAGCATCCTGCCGCCCATCGCTGTCATCGTTTCATCTAATAGCCAAAGCAAGGAACCCTTCTTCCCTTTTGAGCGAATTGTCTCGGTTAATTCCAGGTTCCGTTTGGAATAGTAATCAATCTTCATATATTGGTGAATTTGATAGGTAGTCACCGGCTGAAGGTGGTCTAGGCTGCGCTTTTGCGAACGATATAAATAGTTAAAAAGCCTTGCTGTCGTTTGTTTTAATTTATCTTGATTAAGATTGTCCAAAAGATGAGAGAAATTCATTTCTACTGAACTATTATCCTCAAATGAAATGGCAAGTACGTCACGTTCACGCATTTTCTTCTGCAAGTCACCGTCAAAGTCATTTGCGACGACAACTTCCTTTGAGCTTAGTACTGCAATTTCATTTAATACCTCATCAAAATTTGCCGAGAGTTGAGTTACCTTGCATTCACCTGTTGTTAGATCAGTGTAGGCAAATCCGAAAGTACTGTCCTCAAAACAAGAAATGGAAGCGATATAGTTATTTTCTTTATCTGATAAAGACTTACCATCCATAACCGTTCCCGGTGTGATGAGTTGGACAACTTCCCGTCTCACCATGCCTTTTGTTTGTTTGGCGTCCTCCATTTGCTCACATATCGCAATTTTGTAGCCTTTTGAAACCAGCTGTTCAATATAATTGGGTGCAGCATGATATGGTACTCCACACATGGGAATCCTATCCTCACTGCCGCCTTCCCGACTCGTTAATGTTATCTCTAATTCTTGCGAAGCTTTGATCGCATCATCAAAAAACATTTCGTAAAAATCGCCTAAGCGAAAAAATAAAAAGGCATCTTGATAGTCTGCCTTAACAGTTAAATATTGCTGTATCATCGGCGTATAACCAGCCATAATGACCTCCACTTTTTTAATCATTTCGAGTTTCTTCGACAAACTATTATATCACATTTTGTGTAGACTTAGATTAGGTAGAAATTTCTTTTATCAAATATTGGTCAAGGTTGAAAAAGGACAGCATATAATTAATAGTATTGAAAAGAAAAGGGTGATTCCTATTGGGATGGTTTGGAGGAAATGTTAAGGAATATGATTTTGTAATGTTTTCTGGAAGCCATTTAATGATTATCGCCATCCTATTTGTATTCTCTGCAGCTATTTTTGTATTTAGAGAAAAGCTAAAGGTGAAAAAATGGAGACGTGCGGAGATTGGAATTGCGCTTTCATTAATTTTGATAGAATCCTGTTATCATATTTGGATGTATGTAAACGGAATGTGGGATGTCAGCCATGCTATTCCATTAGAATTATGCAGCATCAGCTTAATTTTATCCGTCATCTTATTGTTAACGCGAAAAATGTTGATCTATGAAATCTTATTATTTACGGCATTATTGGGAGCGTCACAAGCATTATTTACCCCTTTATTAAATTTTGATTTCCCGCATTTTCGCTTTTTCCACTTCTTCTATACCCATTTAATGATGATATGGGTTGTCCTTTATTTTACTTGGGTCCATGGTTATCGACCAACAATCTTGTCAGTGGTAAAACTATTTGTCTTTTTAAATGTTTTAATGCCGGTGATCATGCTAATAAATAAGGCAGTTGATGGTAATTATATGTTTTTAAGCCATAAACCTAAGAGTCCAAGCTTGTTGGATTTATTAGGTCCATATCCCTGGTACTTCCTTTCAATGGAGTTTTTATTAATCACCCTAAGCCTGATTGTTTGGTTGATTTTTAGAGAAAAGGGGCGTAAAGGTTAATTTTCATTGACCTTTTCAGATTAACTATTTATAATAAGTAAGGTTCCTAATAAAAGTGTCCCGATAGCTCAGCAGGATAGAGCAACAGTTTCCTAAACTGTAGGTTGGAGGTTCGAATCCTCTTCGGGACGTCAAAGAAACCCTTTTATATCAGGGGTTTCTTTTTTTTATTCTATTAAATAAATCGTTATTTTCTTTGATGGGGGACGATTTAATGAGTCACGAAGCACTGCTACATATCAATACCCCATTTTCTCGCGGTCCACAATGGCATACCCTAAAATATCCTTTAACTTGTAATGTTTACAAACACTGTTTAAATCTTTCAATGGACATTCATCAACCGAAGGTATATTGATAACAATTGGTTTTTCATCCATATTCATAACTCCTTTTATGTTACAATTTGATTCAAAAACATAGTACAATATATCCATTACTAGAAAAACTAGGAGCATACTATGAACATTTTTGAAGGTGTAGAATTCAATACCATGCAATTTGTTGGACCGTTAATAGTTCTTACAGTAACTATGTTTTCTACTGCTTTTATTTTCCGATTATTATTTAGATGGTTACCAACAAAGCTGTTAAATTACTTAATGGGACCAGCAGCTCTAGTTGGGGCTTATATCTGGGTTATTCCTATGAATATGGGTTTCTATGAATTATTTAAGTAACACTGTATTGGCACCTTAACGGGTGTTTTTTTTCGTAAGACAATGCTTTAAGCAATATCCACTTCAGCTAACCGAATTTTCTCGGCTGCTAAAGCGATAAAATCTAAATTCGTTGGTTTCTCAACCATTCTTTTCACTAGATCTGGATGCTTCGATTTATACCAAGCATTTTCAATGGCATGTCGGATGGCTCTTTCTACTCTGCTAGGGGAGTCGTTATATTTATGAGCAATAACAGGGTATACCACTTTAGTAACTCCATCTAACAAGGATCTATCTGTTATTTCCATTTTGATCGCTTCTTTTAGATATCTAAATCCTTTCAGATGTACTGAAAATTGATAGCTTAAGAGAAATCAAATATCATTGTTTCCAAGTCAATTGCATTAGAAGGAGATACAGGACTATCTTGCTTAATTTCCCCTTCCGGATTAGTATCCGCAAACCAAGTGGTTGGCAAAAATCCTTGTGAATTGGATGGTTCGTGCAGTGAAAAATTACCTTATGATATTTGTGATAATTTAAATTTAAAAGATTAATACGAGGACCTACGCTTAAATTAATAATGAGAGATTATGACTAAAGGAGTCGATAAGATATGTCATGGACCATTACACTTACGGTATTACTTGGAATTGCGCTTAAAATGGTAACGAGTCCCCCAAGTGCAGTTGTGGAATGGATTTCAAGTAAATTTGCACTTCATCCAAAACTTAGTTCAAAAGATGTTACTGTTACATATATTGAAAAACACCTAGAAGAGGAAGAAAAAATTCGATTGATTGAGTATTTTAATGAAGCGACTTTTTTAAAACAATATGATATCTTTCCAGGCAAAGAAAAATTATTTCTACATCCAGAGACGAATGTTACTCCATTTGTTATCAACCTAAAAAGAGGGAAAAAAGATAGTAAAATCTTGGTTTATTGTTTTGCAGATTACGTTTATGTAGTGAAGCATTACAATAAGAAAGTAGTAGCTTATAATCTTAGGTCTGATAATCTACAAGATTTCACTTTATCTGCCAAGGTAATGACTAAAGATGTAATATAAGACAAGCTTGATATACAATAAACAACATTTGCTTCCAGAAAATAGTATTGATTTATTAAATAAAT
>NZ_JBALNQ010000082.1:0-1916 GCF_036961885.1 Neobacillus niacini
GAATTAGTTGCGGATGGCGAGAATTAGTTGCGGATGGCGGGATTTAGTTGCGGATAGCTAAAAATTAGTTGTGCTTAGCAGCAATTAGACATGAGAGGAAGATTTTATTGAAAAATAACGATTTATTAGTAGAAAAATATGGTCCTGTTTTAGCATTAACACTGAATCGTCCTGAAAGTTTAAATGCATTTAGTCCTGATATGATTCTTGGATTAATGGAAGCACTTGTTGAAGCGAAAATTGACTCTGATATTCAGGTAATTGTGTTATCAGGTGCTGGTCGTGCCTTTAGCGCTGGCGGTGATGTGAAAACAATGGGCAAGGCAGATGGAAATCAAGTCTATGAACATATTGGAAAATTAAATGAACTGATCTTGATGATGAAAAATTTAGAAAAACCCATCATTGCAGCGGTTCATGGTTTTTCTGCAGGAGCCGGTTTTAATTTAGCGTTAGCTTGCGATATCATTCTAGCCGCTGAGGATAGTAAATTTGCCCTTAGCTTTTCAAAAGTTGGGCTTGTGTCGGATGGCGGAGGTTCCTATTTCTTACCTAGGCTGATTGGACCGCACCTAGCAAAGCAGTTCTTTTTTAGTGCTGAGCCCATTCCTGCACAGCGCCTTTACCAATTAGGTGTTATTAATTCTTTATTCCCAGCAGAGAGGCTTCAAGAAGAAGCTACAAAACGAGCACTAAGTCTAGCCCAGGGGCCTGCAATGGCATTCGGAAAGCAGAAAAAATTAATTGAGCATTCTTTTACATCGACGCTTGAAGAAATACTAGAAGAAGAACGGCTCACACAAGTTTTAATGGTCCAAACAGAAGACCATAAGGAAGGCGTCGCAGCCTTTAAGGAAAAAAGAAAACCAGCATTTAAAGGCAGGTAGAAGGAGAGTACACATGAAAGCAGTTCAACTGAAAGAATTTGGCGGACCTGAAGTATTAGAGTTAGTAGAGATAGAGACACCAGTTCCAACAGGTCGTGAGGTACTAATCGAAATTAAAGCAATTGGGGTAAATTATGCGGATACAGCGAGAAGGGAAGGACAGTATGTAGTCAAAACACCTCTTCCATTTATTCCTGGGGCTGAAATTGCTGGAATTGTCGCTGCTGTTGGGAACCAGGTGTCAAGTGTAAAACCAGGGATGCGGGTGGTAACCTTAATAAATTCTGGAGGCTATTCAGAATTTTCCCTAGCAGATGAGCGATCTCTAATCCCGCTGCCTGAACAATTGGATTATCAAAATGCGGTTGCCCTGCCACTCCAAGGGTTAAGTGCTTATCATGTACTAAAAACAATGGGGCGGTTAGAAAAAGGGGAAAGCATACTTGTTCACGCAGCAGCAGGTGGTGTTGGAACTCTTGCTGTACAATTGGCAAAGCTGTTTGGTGCAGGGAAAATCATAGCTACGGCAAGTTCTGATGAAAAATTAGAGTTAGCTCGACAAATGGGTGCAGATGTTCTCGTTAACTATACTGAGTCAAACTGGGTAGAACAGGTTTTAGAAGCAACCGGTGGAAAAGGGGTAGATGTTGCACTTGAGATGGTGGGTGGAGATGTTTTTAATCAAACATTAAAATGTCTGGCAACCTTTGGCCGTCTTGTGGTGTTTGGAGCCGCAAGCGGTGAGCAGAGTAGGATGTATCCAGGGGCGTTAATGGCACGAAATCAGTCTGTCATTGGCTTTTTCCTGCCACAGATCATGAGAAAGCCAGAATTGCTTCAGCCTAGTTTAGTAGAGTTACTAACCTATCTAGGTGAAGGTAAGCTGAAGCTCACGATTGGCGGCGTGTTCCCACTCGAAGAAGCAGCAGAAGTCCATCGGTTATTGCAGTCTCGGAAGACAACAGGAAAGTTGGTTTTGGAACCATAAACACTAATGGACTAGCGGATGACGAGAAATACTGGCGGATA
>NZ_JBALNQ010000082.1:2015-2327 GCF_036961885.1 Neobacillus niacini
AGAAATATTGGCGTATAACGAAAATCACTCTCGCATAGCGCAAAAAGGTCTGGATACTTTTCCAGGCCTTTTTTTATGGAGTATTAACAAACTATGAACAAAGTATTAAATCCCTGAGAAGATTTTGCGATATAGTTGATATGTCAGAAAAATGTTATAAACTGAAGAAAGAAGAGTTTTTGCTAGGAGATGAACGGACTTTGAAAATACTCGTAATTGAAGATAATACAAGTGTTTGCTCGATGATTGAAATGTTTTTTGCCAAAGAAGGAATTAAAGGGACCTTTGTGAATGACGGTCTAGAAGGGTATA
>NZ_JBALNQ010000082.1:2366-24350 GCF_036961885.1 Neobacillus niacini
CACCTTCAAATCAGGAACGTGGGATGCCCTGATTGTCGATTGGATGCTGCCAGGGATGGACGGAGTAAGTATTTGCCGGAAAATTAGAGAAGAGAAATATACGGTGCCAATTATTATGTTGACTGCCAAAGATACAGAGTCTGACCAGGTACTTGGACTAGAGATGGGTGCCGATGATTATGTCACAAAGCCATTTAGCCCTCTTACGCTTATGGCGAGAATAAAAGCGGTAACACGGAGATATCAAACACAGATTACGAACCAAACAGATGATTTCCTGCATACCAATCATTTTAAAATAAGTAAAAACACCCGGGAAGTCCTTGTTGATGGAGCCCCTGTAACAAATCTTACTCCGAAAGAGTTTGATCTTTTATATTATATGGCGGAACACCCACGTCAGGTATTTTCTAGAGAGCAGCTCCTTGAGCGGGTTTGGGGATATCAATTTTACGGTGACGAGCGAACAGTAGATGTTCATATTAAGCGGCTGCGGAAAAAAGTAGAAACAAGCGCGCAGCCATTCTTCCACACCGTTTGGGGAGTAGGTTATAAATTTGATGAGTCGGCTCAAACAGATAAGAATTAACTATATTTTTCAACAATTTATCAGTCATATCAGTATCATCATCGTCGCATTTCTTGTTTTAAGTCTTTTGTTTGCCCATTATGTTGGGAATTTAGTGTATGAAAATAAGGCAGATGAATTGATGACTTACGGAAAAGCAATTATTTCCGATATTGATCGAAATCCACATCTCACAGAGCAAGTTATCAATCAATATAGTAACGTATTTCGATCAAGAAAAATTAGTTTTAGTATGTTTGATCAAGATGCAATTCTTTATGCGGTTGGCAGAGGTGGACCAGCTATAGAGTTAAACCCATCGGAGTGGGAAAAAATCAAAAGCGGTAAAACGATAATCGTCCAAAGTGATTATAAACGTTTTGATCAAGGGGTTACTTTTGTCGTCTTGCCTTATATAGATAATGGTAACTTTATTGGCGGAATCTTATTAACCTCGCCTATCAGTGGTTCAAGTGACATGATTCGCCAAGTGAATCAATTCTTAATCTATACAATTTTGATTGCCCTTGGTGTTTCATTTTTTCTGAGCTGGCTGCTATCAAAGATCCATGTGAACCGAATAAAGCGTCTTCGTGAAGCAACATCATTAGTTTCAGCAGGAGATTACCATGTACATTTGCCGTCCTCCACTTTTGACGAGATTGGGGAATTGGCCAATGATTTTAACCATATGGTAAAAAAAATAAATCACTCGATGGAAGAAATTGAAAGCTTAGAAAATCGCAGACGGCAATTCATGGCGGATGTTTCCCATGAAATGCGGACACCGTTAACGACAATTAGTGGGGTAATTGAGGGTTTAAAAAACGACATGATTCCTGAAGAAGATAAGGAACGAGGCATCAACTTGGTGAGTCAGGAAGCGAAGCGATTGATTCGTCTCGTTAATGAAAACCTTGATTACGAAAAAATAAGGTCGAATCAAATTCAACTATATCGGGAAGATATCCAGCTTTTAGAACTGCTTGAAATTATTCAGGAGCAATTGGCATCACAAGCAGGGGAGAAAAATGTTCAAATCCATGTGGAGGCAGACGAGGACGTGATGGTCAATGCTGATTATGACAGACTTGTTCAGATTCTCATTAATATCACGAAGAATAGCATACAATTTACTTCCGATGGGACGATTTGGCTCAGGGGAAGAAGCGGACAAAATGAGACCATCATCGAAGTAGAAGATACGGGCATTGGTATCGATCCAAGTGAAGTTGAAAATATCTGGCGCCGCTTTTATAAAGCAGAAATATCAAGGACAAGTAACCCCTATGGTGCTTTTGGTTTAGGATTATCGATTGTAAAGCAGCTCGTTCTACTCCATAACGGAGAGATTGATGTACAAAGTGAAAAAGGAAAAGGAACCAAATTTACCATTCGATTAAAACACTAAAGCAGCAGGGACTTGATTTCTTGCTGTTTTTTATGATATTTTTCTTAAAAATTTCCATTTCCCGTTATAGTTTGTTAACAGTTTTTTCATATTTGTGGGCTAAATTATAGATAAGAGAATAAATTGCAAAAATTTCTGTGTAAAGGAGAAGAAAGAGTATGAATTATAAAGATGAATTTGATAAGGAAAATGAGAATTACACTCAAAACTCATCAGACGAAGTTTCAGACTCCAAGCCTATTGAAGAAAAAGTCATTGATAACAAGCAAGAAGTAACAAACAACCATGATACCAATCTAGAAGTATCAAACAACCATGATACCAATCCAGAAGTATCTGAATCTACAACCCATCATGTTGAGGAATTTGAGCAGGAATCAATAATGATATCAAGCGAACCAGAACCTGAAAGTAAAGAGGTAGTGGAAACAGAAGCTCCGCTCCTACCAACCAATCGTGTCGAGCTAAAAAACAATTCTAAGGGGAAAAAGAAAAAGGTAAAAGCTTTTACCTCCATGATAGCAGCAGGGGTAGTGGGTTCAGTATTGACGCTAACGGTTTTACCCTATACCAACTACATGGATCAGTTCGGCAATGTGGAAAGTCAGTCAAATGGAATCGCTTTGCAAAAAACAAATCCCGAAGTAAATACAGTAACAGCACAACCAACTTCTGCAAAATCAACTTCATCAATTGCTGATACAGTTGAGCATTTGTCAAAAACGATCGTTGGGGTTGTCAATTACCGGCAGCAGCAAAGCCGTGGCTTTTACGGAAGTAATTCTTCTCAAAGTGTCGAAAGTGGTACGGGATCGGGAGTTATTTTTCAAAAAAATAATGACATTGCCTACATTGTTACCAATAACCACGTTGTAGAGGGTGCGACAAAACTAGAGGTATCTCTATATAACGGAGAAAAGGTAAGTGCAGAAATTGTTGGCACGGACGCTTTAACAGATTTGGCAGTTATAAAAATCGATAGTAAACATGTGGAGGCGATAGCCCAGTTTGGTGATTCCTCAACAATTCGACCTGGGGATGAAGTGTATGCCATCGGGAACCCACTTGGACTGAATTTTTCAAGAACTGTTACCCAAGGAATCATTAGTGCGGTCAATAGGAGTATTGCTGTTTCTACCTCAGCGGGAAATTGGGAAACAAATGTTATTCAAACCGATGCAGCCATTAATCCTGGAAATAGTGGCGGTGCTTTAATTAACCCAGAAGGTTTAGTTATTGGCATTAACAGCTTGAAAATTTCCGAGAGCGGTGTTGAGGGGCTAGGTTTTGCAATCCCAAGTAATGACCTTATTCCCATTGTGAATGAGTTAATTGACAAAGGAAAGGTTGAGCGGCCATATCTTGGAGTGGGACTTGCTGATTTAGCGGAAGTGCCGCAATTATATTGGGAGAACCTTCCTGAAAGTGTGAAAGAAGGAGTAATGATTACAGCAGTTGAACCAAATTCAGCCGCTGCTAATGGAGGAATTGAAGCGCAAGATGTGATTGTATCCATGAATGACACGAAAATCGCCAACTCCTCAGAGTTAAGAAAATACTTGTACTCTGATGCAAAAAACGGCGATGAAATCAAATTTGGAGTCTACCGCGATGGAAAACTTATTACAGTAAACGTCAAGTTGGCGAAATAATCTAAGGGAGTAATCAAACGAATGGCTTTTATGAATGAAAAAAAGAAAATGGTTTCAATCATTGCAGTACTATTAATTGCAATCGGAGTATTTCTAAGTTTAGCACTAACAAAGGACAAGGCCGTTGCCAAAATAAACGGCGAAGCCATTAGTAAAGACGAGCTTTACGATGAAATGGTAAAACAATATGGTCCAGTTACTGTTGAGAAAATCATTTCAGATAAAATTGTTGCATTAGAAGCAAAAAAGCAAAAGATTAGCATTTCAGATGCGGATTTAAATGCAGAAGTGGATAAATTAAAAGAATCTTACGGTGGCGAAGATGTTTTTAATCAGATGCTTAAATCAAATAATACTTCGCTAAATGCTCTCAAAGAGGATCTGGAAAATTATTTAACTTTACGTAAACTACTTGAACCACAAATCGAGATTACTGATGAAGAATTAAAGACATATTTTGATGAAAATAAGGATTCATTTGGTGAAACCGAACAAGTGAATGCAAGCCATATTCTAGTCGAGGATGAAGCAACTGCAAATGACATCAAACAAAAGTTAACAAATGGAGCTGATTTCGCAGAACTAGCTAAGGAATTTTCAACCGATGAGGGTTCAAAGGACAATGGCGGTCAGCTCGGCTTTTTCCCAAAAGGAACAATGGTAACAGAATTTGAGGATGTAGCCTTTTCGTTACCAGTTAATCAAATTAGTGACCCAGTAAAGTCTGATTTTGGGTATCATATTATTAAAGTAGAAGAAAAAAAGGAAGCAAAAGAAGCAAGTTATGAGGACAGTAAAGCAGATATAAAAGAAACCTTGATCAATCAAAAAATGGGAACTGAATACTCCACTTGGCTTGAAAAAAAGAAAAAGGATTATGATATCGAAAATTCCCTTGCAAGTGTAGTCGGATAATTCTCGTCTTGAGGTGAATATGGTGAATCAGGTCGGAAGATATGCAGCAAGTGATGAAGTTGATAATATCGAACTGATGAAAATGGTCATGGAACTTCCTGAAAAAGACAAAATGCTTATGTGGTCACAAGGGTATATTGATTTAGTTATTGAAAAACTGCCTGAGTATGCTCGTGATATTTTGGGGAACCGAATACAAAAATGGGAGGATACGAAAGCTTACTATCAAGACCAAGTGGAAAAGATACTAAATGATGATGTATTTAAAAAACAAGCAAAGGGTGAACGGAAGCAGTTTGCCCTTTTTGTCATGGAGCATTACCGAGAATTGCAGTCCTTATTATTTGCGGCCTATGATGGAAAAATTAAAGAAGAGGATTTTAGGAAATTTGTCTACAGGAGACGGTTTAGCGGAAGGAAAAAGTATCTTCATTAAAGGTCTTCCCGAGGTTAAATTAGTAACCTTTAGATTAGTCAGAAAAAATAGACTTGCAATGTCTATCAGAAAAAATTACAATGAATGTATCTTGTATTGAAACGGAGGTGTAAGGAGATGGTTTGTTCTATTTTTGTACGCGTACAGTGGCTTAAAGCGCTATATTTGTGCCGTGCAATTTTTCATGATGTAGTTTTCCAAGGGAGAAGTCTGCCCTTTTTTCAAAGCTGCAAATTGAATATAGAACAATAACACATCTCTTTACCCATTATTAAAAATAGGTTGAAAGAGGGTGCATTTTTAGCACTCTTTTTTCATGCCATTTTTTCCAAGAAGCGGGTATCTATAGATGCCTGCTTTTTTACGTTAGGGAGAGTGTTCAAAAAAAGGAGAATGAACACATGATCGTATGTAGTGTTAACCATATAGCAAAATCGTTCGGTGCTACTATTATTTTTGAAGATTTATCATTTGAGGTTCACGAAGGGAATCGGGTTGGCTTAGTTGGGAGAAATGGTAGCGGTAAAACCACTTTATTAAAATTGCTTGCTAATCAAGAAAGTGTTGATGGTGGAGTGTTGCATTGGAAAAAGGGTCTGAAAATCGGCTATCTAGCCCAAATTCCCGATTATCGGGACTTAACTGTCAAAGAAGTCTTAAAATCTGCATTTGAGCAATTAGTGGAGACCGAAGCGAAACTTCAGCAATTAGAGGTTGAGATGGGGCAAGAGCTCGCTCCAAACTATTTACAAAGGTTAATGGATCAATATGGGAAGCTTCAAGATGATTTCATTCTAAACGGCGGATATGAAATGGATGCCCAAATGGACCGTGTTTCACATGGTTTAAACATCACGGATCTTATCGATAAACCCTTTTCGCTGTTAAGCGGCGGTGAAAAAACGAAGGTCGGTCTGGCGTTAAGCTTATTAAAGAAGCCTGATCTTTTATTATTGGATGAACCAACCAACCATTTAGACTTAATGGCGATTGAGTGGTTAGGTACATTCCTCAAGGAATATTCAGGCACAATTATTTTGATTTCCCATGATCGTTATTTTTTAGATGAAGTAGTGACAAAGGTACTTGATATGGAGGATGGCGAAATAGAGCTATACCACACCAATTTCAGTGGCTTTGTGACAGAGAAGGAAGATCGGTTGCTGCGGGAGTTCCAGGAATATCAGGAGCAGCAGCGGAAAATTAAAAAAATGAAGGAAGCGATTAAACGGCTTCGGGATTGGGCCAATCGCGCAAACCCACCGAGTGCATCGCTTCATAAGCGAGCGACGAATATGCAGCGGGCGCTTGACCGAATTGAAAAACTAGATCGCCCAAAGCTTGAAGTGAAGAAAATGGCGATTGATTTTGAATCAAATGACCGCAGCGGCAAGGATGTCATCAAGCTTGAGGATGTCTCGAAGAGCTTTAGCACCAAGGCGCTTTTTGAAAATGTAGATATGCTGATTCAGTACAAGGATCGGGCAGCGATTGTCGGTGAAAACGGAACGGGAAAATCAACTTTACTAAAGATGATTCTTCGCGAGTGTGAAAGTGATACAGGAATCGTAAAGGTTGGAAGCAATGTGAAAATCGGCTATCTTTCACAACATGTATTCAATACCATTGGAGATGAAAAAGTAATCGATGTTTTCCGTTCAGAAGTAATAGTAAATGAAAGGGAAGCACGACATATTTTAGCGAGGTTTTTATTTTACGGACCAGCGGTTTTCCGAAAGGTTAACCAATTGAGCGGTGGAGAAAGAATGCGGTTGCGACTTGCACAGCTGATGTATCAGGATATTAATCTTCTGATTCTAGATGAACCGACCAATCACCTTGATATTGATTCGTGTGAAGTTTTAGAGGAAGCACTTGAACAATTTAATGGGACGATTTTGGCAGTGTCACATGACCGTTATTTTCTCAATAAATTGTTTACTAAAATTTATTGGCTTCAGAATGGAACGATTCACTTCTTTGATGGTAATTATGATTGGGCAAAAGGAAAATTAAGTGCTGTAAAGGTGGAACGGATTGAGCAAAAAGAAGACCCGATAAAGGTAGATATGCCAAAAGTTGTTATTGCCCCTCGTAAGGCAGTAGATATCGAACAAAAGCTTGAGGAGCTGGAGGAGCAAATTCTTTTATTGAAGCAGCAGATGGAAACAGAATTAGAACTTGAAACACTTCAAGAACACTTCACCCAATTAGAGCAAATGGAAATGGAAAGGGAACGTTTATATATGCAGCTGGATGACGTGGTTTAAGCTTTTATCCCCAAGAGAAAAACTCTTGGGGATTTTTTTATTAGGTTCGATTTCATTTCCAAAGGTTTAGAAAGTGGTAGAGAGTTGCTTAGAGAAGCGTTTGATTTAGGGATTACTCACTTTGATACATTTAAATTGCATGGAGCTGTAAAACACGGCTCCATTTATTTTGCTTTCCGAAAGATTCAGCATTCATTATAATTAGGTATATTAAAAATTAAGGTTGGTATCTTATGGATAGATTTTCGGTAAAGCAACTAATTTTTCTCCTATCGGTAACTTTAGCAGGTGTAAGCTGGTCAGTGGTATTTCACCAACCGCTTGTGATTGGGTTTCTGCCAGGTTATCTCATTCTAGCTTTTCTTTCAAAACAGAATAAGCAATCGTTTAAACAAATCCTCCAAATTAGTTTAAGAGGAGTATATAAAACTAGAATTGTTATTTTCATCCTATTCCTAGTTAGTTTTTTACTTCCCTCTTGGTATTTGTCAGGGACAATCGCCCAAATGGTGAAAATTGCCCTTTCATTTATTCATCCAGACTATTTTTTTGTATTAACATTTGTTACTACGCTGGTTATTTCAATGCTCCTGGGTACAACAGTAGGTACGCTAAGTGCAATAGGAATTCCTATTTTGGGGACAGCTGTAATATTAGATTTACCGGCAGAGGTCGCAGCTGGGGCATTGGTTTCAGGGGCTTTCGTTGGAGACCGAACATCTCCTTTTTCGAGTGCACATCAGCTTTTAGCTCATACAATCGAATTACCGGTGAAAAAACAATGGAATGCGATGTTACCTACTACCATAATTGTGGTAATTATGTCTTTTATTTTCTATGGAGCTTTTGATTACGTCACTGCTTCTAAAATGAATCATGTCGTGCCATTGCAATGGGGAGAGCTTTCACTGATAAAATTTATTCCACCCCTTGTGTTGCTGCTTTTTGTTCTGTTTCGATTGAGCATTCTTTATGCTTTTCTGTCTAGTATACTTTGTGCGGCTATTATTACGATGTTAGAGGGGACGGGAATTTCTGAGATAGCCCAGGCTTTTTGGTTTGGCATTGAAGGCCTTGGCGGAGGCTTCCTTCATATGTATGAATTATTATTGTTTCTAGCCCTAGCAGGTGCATATAACGGTCTATTGGAGGAACTGAATGTCATCCAGCCTTATTTAGATAAATGGCTGCAACGTTCAACTTCCTTACCAAGTGACACGGTAAAAACCTTTTTAGCTACTCTCTTAATTAGTTTTATTGCAGCAAATCAAACGCTCCCGATTATTTTAACGGGAAGGTCATTTTTACCGCATTGGTCAAGGCAGTATGGGAAAACGGAGCTGGCTAGAGTGATGGGCGATACGACAATGCTTTTTCCTGGAATGGTGCCATGGAGTGTGCTCACGATCATGTGCAGTACAATAGTTGGAATTCCAATTCTGAAGTATTTGCCCTTTGCCATTTTTTTATGGTTTTTACCTCTAGTAACGCTAGGGGTTTCCTGGTTCAAACATGTCAAAAAATCAAAAGGAATCGTAGCTGTTTAAGGGAACGGGGTCTTATACTCTCCGTTTTTTTTGTTGTGAATGAACTCCTTTGTACAAACATATAAGTGGTAATATAGAACATTTTGGACAAGGGATGGTAGCATGCTGAAAAAATTAGTTGTAATCGGATTCGGAAGTACGATGATCGGTATTGGGGTGAACGGATTTATATTGCCCTTCCATTTAATTAACGGCGGTATGTTTGGAATAAGTATCGTTTTCAATTATCTGTGGCATTTTAGCATTGGTTTAACCTTTGTGTTTTTGAATATTCCTGTCTACCTCCTTGCGTATAAAACGGATTTTGACTATTTTTTCTATGGAATGATTGGTGCTGTTTTTTCAGGCTTCATGATGGAGTTATTACTACCCTTAAAAGGAGAATTTCATTTACCGATTATTAGTTCCGTGATCCTTGGAGGACTCATCGTGGGAACTGGTGTTGGGACTATGTTAAGGAATCAAATAAGTCCAGGCGGAATGGATCTGCTCGCTCTATTACTTTCAAAATGGACTAAGATTAACGTAGGTATTATTGCTTATGCAATTGATACTGTGATTATAATGTCGAGTCTTATACTTCTGCAGGAGCCTAGATTGCTATATTCATTGTTAATCGTATCGATTGTAGGATTGATCACAACCTTCCTGACCTCTTTACGGCCAATTCAATAAAATAACAGGTAAGAAGAGTATGTTCACGCTAATTTCACTTCTTTTTCAGAAAAACTTGCTATGATTATACTGAAGGAAATTTTTTGAAATGGAGTGGAAACCGTGAATATTTTGCTGGCTGAGGATGATGTACGGCTTGGGAAATTGATTACCCACTTACTACAAAAGGAATTTCATCGAGTTGACTGGGTAAAAGATGGGAGAGAAGCCTACCAATATGCTCGTCTGTCACACTATGATGTCATTATTTTAGACTGGATGCTGCCGGGTGAGAATGGACTATCTGTATGCAAAAAACTGCGCGAAAAAGGAATTCAAAGTGGAATTATATTTGTGACTGCAAAAGACGCAAACGATAATATCATATCTGGTTTAGATTCTGGGGCAGATGATTATATTGTGAAACCTTTTGAGTTTAACGAGCTATTAGCACGTATTCGGGCGATTAGCCGGAGAAAAGAAAAAAAGTTAGAAGATGTGATTAGAATTCACAATTTTATCCTTAATGTAACCATTCATGAACTTAAACGAAACGATGAGATTATTGAACTCTCTAAAAAAGAATATCAGCTGCTTGAACTTTTAATGCGAAATCACAATCAAGTTATCACAAGAGAAGTGCTATTTGAAAAACTATGGGGTTATGATACAGAAGTATCAGATAATGCTTTAGATGCGCTAGTTAAATTAGTAAGGAAGAAAATTGATCTTCCTGAGGGCAGGTCATTCATTCAAAATGTCAGAGGAATTGGTTATAAAGTGAGAATGAGCGATGTTTAACCAGGTCAAAACAAAGTTATCATTGTTATTTACTTTCTCAATACTCTGTCTGTTAATCCTTTTTATCCTTTTGTTATATTTTAATATTTCACATTTTATAAATGAAAAGGACAGGGATGAAATACAAACATTCTATAATAATGAAAAAATGGATTTTATTGAGGATTTATACGATAAAGATGACCATGGAATGGAGTTTGATCCAAATCGTACGGTTTTTTACTACGTATTCAATCAAGATGATAGGTTTATCCATGGGGAGGAGACAACTCAATCCCTATTTGGTTGGATTAGGGAAAATCCTTTATTTACAGGCGAATCATTTACAAAAAAGGCAGAGTGGAAACAGAAGCATTTCCTTGTTGTAAAACATCCACTAGTCACCGAAGGATATAAGCACGGATTTGTTATACTTGGCAAGGAAATAACAGCAGAAAAACACCTGATTCAGAACATCACGTGGCTGCTATTTGCTTTAACCATCCTCTTTAGCATATTATTTGCCTTTATGGGGTATTATCTTGCAGGACAAGCAATGAAACCAATTAAAATGGCTTTTTCAAAACAGGAAAAGTTTGTCTCGGATGCCTCCCATGAATTACGGACCCCGTTAAGTATTTTTTATAGCTCGATTGATGTATTAATTAGAGAAGAGAAAGAAAATTTAAGTGTCTATGGACAAGAAGTACTTCAGGATTTAAAAATTGAAGCAAGCCTCATGTATGACTTAATTAATAATTTATTAATGTTAGCCAGAAGTGATAAAAACCAATTAATAATGGAAAAAGACTATATTAACCTATCAAAATTAGTTTCATCCACATATAAAAGATTTATTAGAAAAAAACAAGACCATATTAGATTTGAACAACAAATTGAAAGTGAGGTATATCTTAATTGCGACGAAAATAGGATACAGCAATTGCTGTATATTTTATTGGACAATGCATTCCGTTATACCAATCAAGGCAGGGTTACAGTATCACTGAAATCAGAGAATGATAAAATACTCTTAACTGTTGAAGATACTGGCTGCGGCATTTCACAGACAGATATTCCTTATATTTTCGACCGTTTTTATCGCGCGGATTTGTCGAGGGAAAAAGGTGGTTCCGGTTTGGGACTATCCATTGCAAAAACAATAGTCGAGGCTCATGGGGGGGGAATTAGTGTCAGCAGCATAGAGGGCGAGGGTAGTATATTTACAATAAGTTTTAAAAAATAAACGGCAGTAACTCGCTGCCGTTTATTTGATTTGTTTAAGTAGCTCGTTGCTTTTTTGCTTATGAAGACTTACATATTCCAAGTAGCGAACAAATCCGAAGACAATGAGCAGTGATCCTCCTAAAGCATATAAAACTAAAGCCCAAGCTTCAGAGGAATCTGTCCCGATTCCGATACCATGAATAAACATCATAATCCATGCCGGAATAACAGCAAAGTGCAAGTTTTTCCACTTCTTTTTACCCAGATGCTTGATGAAAAAATCAGAGGAACCAATCACAAGGAAGAATAGAAAGAACGATAGGGTTCCTAGTCCAGAATAGATTGATTCATTTTCTACATAAAAAGGAAGGAGAACTTCTTTCAGCGAATAGGGAACATATTGGTCCTGCCAAATTAAAACCATATGAAAAAATATCGTAAGCAATCCGTACCAACCGCTAACTTGGTGAAGGGAAATAAGTTTGACTTTATTCTTTTTCATGATGGATAGGGAACTGCAAAGTCCTAAAAGAAGTGAAAAAGTCATCAGATAATACGCCAAAAATCCCGATACGCGAATGAATGTCCAAGCGCTAAAATATACGTTCACGGCTTTAAATCTCCTTTATTCATTGATGATTTTTCCATCATCCGTTATCAAAAGTAAGGAATGAACGGGAATCTGTTCCTTTACTTTATGACTTTCTACCATTAGACAAAGCTTTGCAGCGACTTCTGCATCTAAACAATTGCCGGTAATTGCAGTCGCTTGAATGATATTACTCTCAACAGGTAATCCAGTCCTGCCATTTAAAACATGGTGTTTTTTTTGATTACCTTGGGTCCAGCTGCGGAATATCACATTCGATGTAGCGATACTGGCATTTTTTAATCGGAATTGTGCGATTTCTAAATTATGTTTATAAGGATGTGAAACCCCAATTCTCCATTCTTTCTGTCCATTCGACCAAACCGTTAAGTCGCCGCCGCCATCGACAATACCCGAGGTTGAGTTACCGAAATGTTTTAACCAGTTGGCAGCTGCCTGCACTGTATACCCTTTGCCAATGCCTCCTAAATCAATTTTTCCTTCAGAAATTCTTTTAATAGTCCTAGTAAAAGAATCAAATTGGAAGGGTGACCCCTCCTCGTTGTAAACATTCGGCATACCTGTATTTACCTTTTTACTCGTAGTAAATGGAAAGGAATGCTGGTAACCATGATACTCTAGTTGGGGCAATAAATAGGGCGAAAAAAGTCCGGTTGATTTCTCTCGGTAAAATCCAGCTTTATCGAGGACATCGAACAATGGGGGAGATAAAGCCATTGTTTCGCCAATTGGCAGCTTATTTACCATTCCCAATTCATTATCCGAATTGAAGCGGGACCACTCCCTGTCAACATAGTTAATCCATCCAAAAATCACTTCCTTCCAATTGCTGAATTTACAATCTGAAACGGCAATATAGAAGGTAGAATTCATGGCCTCCATGGTTAGAATATCGAGTCCATTACGTTCTTCGAGTTTGGCGGTCACTTTCCACAACACCTTTCATACTGACCATTCCATTTATTGTATAGTTAGTCCAATCTAGTTGTACTAATTCTTTTTCCTCGTTACTCATTGTGTTCATAACTGCCTTATCCACAGATAATTCGGTATCAGCTGGTTGATTAGCCGCAATTTGGCTGAATACAAATGCAGATAGTGCAGTTCCTGTCAGACCAATGATCCACTTGGGACTTTTTGATTTTCCCATCCTTACCAACTCCTTTCAATTTCTTTTAAGATGATTATTTGGTTGGTTGAATCCCAGGAAACACGGTAGCTAAGTGCATTTGCAGCAACTGAGATTGGCAGGTAAATAGAATCTTCATAAACGGCAGCTTCACTTGGCATAGGTTGTTTCACCCTGTTTTCGAAAACCGCATTTGATCCTGCTCTGACAATCAGCTCCGCATTGCCCTTCTTTAAAATCACGATTTTACTCTTAGGATAGTAGATTGATTCAGCTTCTACCAAATTGGCAAAGTCATTTACGGATACAAGTAACTGCCCATTTTTAGGGATAGTATATAAACGTACATTCCTATTTTCAATGGAAAAGGTTAAATCGGATGGCTCTGTAATTGGCAAAACATTTTCTGTATTATTACTCGGCTCCCTTGACCAAATATTCCAGAACTCCTCTGACTGCTGACTTTTAAATTGGGTTAGTTCAGAACCCGCCCGCTCATAATCTGACTCATAATCCTCCTCATCTTCATCATGATCACGACCTTCGTCATCACCATACTCCTCGTAAACTTCATGTTTTTCGTCATCATCATCATCGGCAAAAACGTTTGTACCAATTGAAATGAAAATACCTGCTGTTAGTAGAAAAACAATGAATATTATCCAATGCTTTTTCATGAGACAAATCCTCCTTTGACTTTTAATTGCAGTTTAGACCACTACTCTGAAAAAAGACTGAAAACAATGTGATAAAATAGAACCAATCGTAATTTTTACAAATGCATGATAAAAGGAGAAAATCTCATGAAACTAGTCCGTGATCATATAAAGGCTGAATTAACTATCCTATTTGTTGGATTTAATCCTAGTATTCGTTCTAGTGAAACAGGAAACCATTTCGCTAATCCCAATAATCGGTTTTGGAGGATATTATATGAAGCAGGTTTAACCCCACGAAAATATGAAGCGGCTGAAGACTCCAAATTATTGGAGCTGGGAATGGGGATTACAAACATTGTTGCTAGACCAACTAAGGCTGCAGATGAAATTACAAGCGAAGAATATAAGGAAGGTAAGGAAATTCTACGTAAAAAAATAGAGTTACATACTCCGAAAATCGTTTGTTTTGTAGGAAAGGGCGTTTATCAGCAATATAGTGGAAGCAAGAACGTTCCGTGGGGGAGACAAGAAGAGGCAGTTGTGCCTGGAACGATTGACTTTGTTGCACCATCTTCGAGCGGTCTTGTCAGAATGAAGGTAGAGGATATTGTTGAAATCTATAAGCAACTGCTAGAAATTAAATAAAAACGACGGTGACACTTACGTCACCGTCGATCATGCTTCAAACTTTCTCCGATAATGCGCCAGTGCTAGCAGAGGAAAGATATATCGGTAGCTGTGATAATGAATATAGAAGGCACCAGCCATTCCTTGTCCCATTGGGTAGGCAGTCGTCCAATCTTCTTTTTGTAAATTCCACATTAAATAGGAAATACCTTTTCTGATTTCAGGGGTGGGACTATTTGAAACACTAATCAGTGTATCGAGTGCCCATGCAGTGTGGGTCAAATTGCTCGCCTTAAGTGGGGTATATTTACCTTTACTATCACTATAACAGGATTCACCCCAGCCTCCATCCGCGTATTGAATTGTTCGTAGCCAGTTAGTTGCTTTTTCTATCGAAGGATCGCTGTTTGATACTCCAACTGCGGCTAACCCAGTTACTGCACCCCAAGTCCCGTAAATATAGCAAATACCCCATCTGCCATACCAAGAACCATCCAATTCTTGGTGGTCCACTAGCCATTTTACTGCCTTTTTTATCGTTTCATGTTCTTTGGGTACATTCGTATAGTTCCCTAAGAACTCGAGGGTCCGGCCAGTGATATCTGCACAAGATGGGTCGGTTAAGATAAACTCGGCTTTTTCAATTGGTAAAAACTCAAAAAGCTTTGTATCGGTATTTTTTTCAAAAGCAGCCCAGCCGCCATCATCATTTTGCATCGACAGTAACCAGTTAATCCCGCGATTCCATGCGTCTTGATTGGAACCGGTCATTCGCGAAAGTGATCTTAGTGTCGCTGTCGTATCATCGATGTCAGGATTAATCGTGTTTATATTTGAAAAACCCCAACCACCAGGCAAACTGTTAGGGTTATGAATAACCCAATCTCCGTATTTATCATGTTGTCGGTCTAATAAATATTGATTTGCGTGTAGAATCATTTTATCTTCTGGTAATATCCCAGCTTCTTGAAGCGCATACCCAATTAACGAGGTATTCCAAACATTTGCTGTCGTATATTGCATATGTGGCAGACCGTTGATTTCAGCTTTCATAGATTTAATTCCATTAACCGCAGTGGTAATAATAGGATCAGTTTTCTTATACCCTAGTGAAAGCAGAGCAAAAATCATTAAAAAGGTTGAGCTGTAGTAACTGTAAAACGTTCCATTTTTTTCAATATGATTTAACATATATTTTTTTGCCCGCTGGATCGCTAGTTTATGAAGATTCTGGGGCAAACCAATCAAATCCTTTACCCCTTCCTCAATAAAAGAAAAAAATGAGCGTACTTCATTCGAACGAATCCAGGTATCAGGATGATTTCGGCTAACAAATAAATTGGATAGGTCAGGACTTCTATCTGTTTTCCACGTAAATTTCTTATCTGCGAGAATCATCATCGGTGTAAGATTTGCTCTTCCATAAACCGAAAAGGAATAAAAGTTGATGGGGAAATTTAGTGGAAGTAAGATGATTTCAATCGGAAGAGGGGAGAATCTTGGCCATTTTAGTTGTCCAGTTAAAGACAACATTACCTTAGTAAACATACTAACCTCTTCGATACCGCCCTTGGATAAAATAAACTTTTTCGCTGCCTGAAGCCGATTATCCTTGTTCTCATAGTATCCAGAATACAGAAGAGCGTAATAGGATTCTACTGTGGCAGTGAGATTTCCTTCACGTTCATCATAAAAAAGCTTCCAGGCACCATTTTTTTCTTGCCTGGATAAAATCCTGCTAGCCAACCCCTTTATTAATTTCTCATCATTTATTTCCAATGTCCGTAATAAAATGATCATATAGGCATCTGTTGATAAACCAGTTTCGAAAGAATAAGTCCAAGAGCCATCGGGAGATTGATCCCTTCTCAACATTTCAACCAGCCAGTCAACGCCTTTACTTGTATCGATCATCGCAAGCGTTCATCCTCTCCCAATTGAATATTCTTATTTATACATATTCAGCAAGTAGAAGGAGAATTCTCGAGGGAGGTGATTGGTGTTTTTTTTATCAGAAGTAAGCAGAAAACGGCGATTGATACCATTAAGGATGAACTAAAGGCAAAATTAAATAACTCTGAAAGCCATTCGTTAACAAAAGAGGAGCAAGGTCTTTTAGAAAGGATTAAACGTGATACACGAGAACTTAACAAGAATAATATCAGTAGGACGAAGGCGTATTTGGATATTTATCAAAAACATCCCGAAATTCATTGGGCATTTTTAGGTCATATGGTATCAAGGAATGGCGGCTGGAACATGACCGATTTAAAGGGGGATTTTCTCACTCGTTTGCTTACTGAAAAAGAAAGGAATGATTACTTTACCTTCTTAGAACGTGGGAATTGGTTGATTTTTCAAGATGCCTATCCGCAGCTGTTACTTTACAGTGAAAGTTTAAAAAGGGGAAAGCCACTGTTTTACCTGCTGTCATTTTTAAACATTTCAATCTTTATGGATAGCATTTGGAATTATTTTTGGCGGAGACAGGATCCGTATATTCTTACTCTAGCTCTCATCATAAATGAACAAAATTATTTAGAGAAGAGGGTCATTCAAAATCAGATATATCAACAAGATGTTTTAGGAACCTTAGAATTTAAATTGCAGGATACCCTGTCTTTTAATCATATTTTGTTTCCTTATCGAAAAAAAAGTCTTGCTGGGCAAACCCTTCATCAGTTTCAATCCTTACATGAGCGGATTTTATTAGGAAAAAGATTGTACGCTGTTCTTTTTCAAAATAAAGATGCATTTGTAAAATGGGCAAAGGATCACCATCATACAGGTTCAAGAAAAGATTATTGGCCGCATATATTCAATAACGTGAATGAAGGAATTCCGGGAATTCCCTATCAACTACGCATGAACGCCTGCAAGCTGAAATGGGGTGCGAGAAGAATATATAGTCCAGATTTATTGTCTGTTTGGAAAAATGTTAAACATCAAGAAGCGGAAAAGGGAGATTGGTTTAGTGATTGGCAGGTTTTGGACTATCTCTCGAATCATAATGAAACACAAATTACCGGAGAGATTGAATATGAATACTGTAAAACGCTCGAAAGGCTTGAACTTGCCGCCTTGGCCAAAAAAGTCATTACCCTTTTTGATTAAAGAATTTGGCCCTACCGTTTTTTTGGCCATTTTGCTGGGTACTTGCTTGGATCTTTACTTTGTCGGCAAGAATTTGTACATGTTTCCGAAACGACCGTTTCCAGAGATATTTTCGTTTAATATTGGTTTTACTTTCATCGCTCTGCCCATTCTGGTTTTAGTCTTCATTAATATGATGAATCGGGTTACTAAATGGGGAAAAGTAGGTATTATTTTATTTCTCAGTTTATTAATGCCAATTATGGAAAGGTTATCGGAACTGTTTGGTCTATTTGAACACGCGAGTGAGTGGAAGCATATTTATAGCTTTTTTGGCTACCTGGTATTTTTATCGCTTATTTTTGTATTTTATCGTTTAACAAATAAAGAACATTAAAAAAGCCAAGACCGCAGTCTTGGCTTTTTGCAATGCCGCGTAAAGCGTCACTACGTACCCCTTCCGTCCGTACAGTGGTTAAGTGTCCCGCAACAAGCGAATGTTCGGAAGGGGTACTGTTATAATACCACAATATTGAAGTTTTAAACCAAGAAACTTTCTTTTCTGCGTTGGAAAGTGTATGATAAAAATGATTTTTTACATAAAGGAGATGTTCATGTTGGCAAAAAAAGGGCACATTCAAATGCAAAATGGAGAAAAAATCGAGTTTGAATTATATCCAAATGAAGCACCGGGTACAGTTGCAAACTTTGAAAAGTTAGCAAAAGATGGTTTTTACAATGGTTTAACCTTCCATCGCGTTATTCCTGGATTCGTTAGTCAAGGTGGCTGCCCTGAGGGTCGTGGGACTGGTGGTCCCGGCTACACGATTAAATGTGAAACACAAGGTAATCCGCACACTCATGTTCCAGGGTCATTATCAATGGCTCACGCTGGTAAAGATACAGGTGGCAGCCAATTCTTTATTGTTCATGAGTCTCAACCACATCTAAATGGAGTTCACACAGTTTTTGGTAAAGTGACTTCCGGTCTAGAAGCTGCAAAAGCCATGAGAAATGGCGATGTTATGGAAAAGGTTGAAGTATACGACGAATAGATTGCTTAGTAAGAAGGGCCTTGTAGGTCCTTTTTTTCATTTAATTACTTAAATCCATTCTCCCAGGGTAAATTAACGTAAAATCCATACAGGGAGGTTGTTATGAAAAAATTTGCTCTATTTTTAATCCCATTTCTATTGCTTTCTGCGCAGAATTCAGCGGTAGCTGAAAATAATGATCCTAAGCAGTTAAAGGCTTCCATTATTATTGATGACTTTGGTGGTGGAACAGGTGGAGTTAGAGATTTTCTTGAGGGGGTCGTCCCGATTACAGCTGCGGTCATGCCTTTCACAGAAAACTCTAGGGAACACGCGGAGTGGGCACATAAAAATGGAATTGAGGTAATCGTGCATTTACCCATGCAGCCGAAAAAGGGGAAACGCTCCTGGCTCGGTCCAAAGCCCATCACGGTCGACCTTTCGCCTAAAGAAGTAAAAAAACGAGTAGAGGAAGCGTTAAAATCAGTTCCTCATGCTGTCGGGATGAATAATCATATGGGCTCCTTAGCGGTTGAGGATGAGGATATCGTTAGAGTGATTGTTGAAGTTGCCAAGGAGAAGAAGCTATACATTATTGATAGCGGTACTAGCCCTAAATCTAAATTTCCAATAATCGCAAAGGAAATGAATGTGCCGATTTTGAAACGAGATGTTTTTCTTGATGATATATCTTCCGCCAATCATGTTAGAAAACAGATGAATAGGTTGGCAAAAATCACCGAGTTCTCTGGTAAAGGAATTGCTATTGGTCATGTAGGGGTAACTGGCAAGGTATGTTCAGTCGGAGTCTTTCAATCAATGGAAGAATTTGAAAAAAGAAATATCAAAATCGTGCCGGCCTCCCAGCTATTTTCAACAAAATTAACTGAACAATACCTTGTTCCATAACAAGGGGCAACATTCCAAAGATCGTTTCACTTTCTTTAGTTCTGGTCACATGATCTCCTTATGTGGCCACTTTTCCATCTCCCACTTGTGTGGGACAAATACCTTTGTGAACATAATAAATAGAAGCGTTTGAACAAATTGCTTTCCATTCAAATTCAATACTGTTAAAATGCTCCTATCAATCTATTAATAATAATAATTAATTGAGGATGGGATAAAAATGAAATTAGTTTCTTGGAATGTCAATGGGCTAAGGGCCTGTGTAAATAAAGGGTTTTTAGATTACTTTAAAGAAGTTAATGCAGATATTTTCTGTGTTCAGGAGACAAAGTTACAGGAAGGTCAAATAAACCTTGATCTAGATGGGTACCATCAATATTGGAATTACGCAGTGAAAAAGGGCTATTCAGGTACGGCTGTTTTCACAAAGGTTGAACCAATTTCTGTTCGGTATGGATTAGGGGATGAGGATTCACAAGATGAAGGACGAATTCTTACATTGGAGTTTGAAAGGTTTTATCTAGTCAATGTTTATACACCAAATTCTCAAAGAGATTTAGCGAGACTGGATTACCGGTTGGAATGGGAAGAACAAATCAAAGCTCACCTAAAAGAATTAGATATATTGAAGCCAGTTGTTTTATGTGGGGATTTAAATGTAGCCCATCAGGAAATCGACTTGAGAAATCCAAAATCAAATTTTGGGAATTCTGGATTCACAGTCGAAGAAAGAGGAAAGATGACTACATTGCTAGAGTCAGGATTCGTAGATAGCTATCGCCATTTTTATCCTGAAAAAGATGGAGCCTATACCTGGTGGTCCTATATGGCCAAGGTTCGCGAGCGAAATATCGGCTGGCGGATTGATTATTTTATTGTCTCTGAAAAACTTCGTGATTCCTTAATCGCTGCAGATATACATTGTGATGTCATGGGCAGTGATCATTGCCCGGTAGTAGTAGAATTTGAAATGTAAATCATAATAAGTTTTTCTTATGATGAATTATAAAAATCTCATAATTTTAATTATTAACTGGTTAGTTTAAATTAAGATTAAGAGGTGATTAGAATGGATATTAAAAAAGATGTTCAACAGCAATTTGGAAAGAATGCTGCATCATATGTTTCTAGTCCTATTCACAAAGATGGGAAAGATTTGTTGCAGATGGTCCAAATGGCTAAACTCAATGGACTGGAACATTTACTTGATATTGCCACTGGCGGTGGGCATACTGCAAATGCTTTTGCACCTTTAGTTAAAAAAATAACAGCGGTTGACCTGACTACAGAGATGTTGGTAGCAGCTGAAAACTTTATAGGAAAAAATGGTCATCGAAATGTGGAATTTGTTCAAGGTGATGCCGAAAAACTGCCTTTTGAAGATGAATCTTTTGATATTGTCACTTGCAGGATTGCTCCTCATCATTTTCCAAATGTCGATTTATTTATTAAAGAAGTACAACGGGTGCTAAAGCCAAAAGGACAATTTTTATTAGATGATAATGTTGTGCCAGAAAACAAAGAGTTTGATCAATTTTATAATACTATCGAAAAAATGCGTGATTACAGTCATTTTCGTGCCTGGAAAAAATCTGAATGGATTCAGAAACTTGAGGATAGCAGTTTAGAAATATATGAATGGCATCGGTTTGAGAAGACGTTTCATTTTGAATCTTGGTGCGCCAACATGAAACTATCAGAACCTGAAAAAGAAGACTTAAATAAATATATTCTTGAAGCTTCCCAAAAGATAAAGGATAAATTCAGGCTGGTTATCGAGAAGGAGAAGGTTTTTTCCTTTGTAGGGGAAGCAATCATTTTAAAAGCGATTAGAAGATAAGGAAAAGCCCAATGTACAAAAGAGGATATCTCCCTTCCATACATTGGGCTTTTTAAAATTCAAAGGGACTGTGGAGGTCATTTAATGCTGTACCGAATACATCGAATTCAGGTGATTTCTCACTAGTAATTAAGTTTTCTTCCTGACCAGTTTTGTTTGTGATCTTTTTGTCAGCGTCTTTTTTCTGGTTATGGCTCAAGGTAAATGCATCTCCTTTTATTTTTAATGGGAATAATTCATAATGTATTTTCTCCCATTAAAAAGGTTCCAAACCATTTTTTTATCTTTTCGGAAATTAAATAGGTTATATATCCCATGAACAGAGAATATTTAGTGACAAAAAATAGAGAAGATGAGGGTGAAGGATTAAATTTATTGTGGAAACATTTTAGTGTGATAGTTTTAATACCAAAAAAATACTTAAAATTTGTTGTTGATTTCTGTCGCAATTCGTTGTATCATTATCAATGTCGCTGATACGACGTAGCGAAATTAATACATGCGGGTGTGGCGGAATTGGCAGACGCACCAGACTTAGGATCTGGCGCCGCAAGGCGTGGGGGTTCGACTCCCTTCACCCGCACTTATGTTTTAAACATTATAATGCGGAAGTAGTTCAGTGG
>NZ_JBALNQ010000083.1:0-17941 GCF_036961885.1 Neobacillus niacini
ATTGTATACTATACTTTAGTCTATTAACAACAATGGAGTAATATTGAGTTACGAATTAAAGTGATAAGAAAATCAACAATACATAATATGAAAGATCAGTCATTGATTTTCTTCCTTTTTTATTTGCTCTTTAATTTCACGTTCTGTTTCTAATGAGACATCTTTAATATGGGCTATTAAAAGAGACCATAAACTCATAACGCCCATTAACACAAAGGCAGAAAATATTAACTTTTATTTTAAAGGGTATGGGATTCAAAATATTACCCCAGAAAGCGAATTAACATTAGAACCATTTGGAACAAGAATTTTTTCCATTAATAATAAGGAAATAGAATATGATAATGGAGTACAGCAGTTTAAGCAATGGTTATCCATTAATAAAATAATTTAAATTGTTGGTTAATGAAGATGACCGCTACGGCGTTTTGTTGTTGTGCTAACGGGGCAGGAATGTGGAATAGCAATAGTGAAACGATTGTATATAAATAGAGCAATATCATTTTTGCTCTATTTTACCTTGTTATTGGAAGACTCTGTAGTCTTCCTATTTTAAAAATTTTACTTCATACCTCTTTGATTTTTTTACTTTTTAATGAGTCCATAATAAATCTAAAAAAAAGTATGTATATGGATGTAGCAAGAAGGTAAAAAGCAAATGAATTAAGAAAAGTCCATCCACTAAACTTAAAAACATTAAAAAACACAGCTAACCATTCAAAGCCTATAGCAAAAAGAGACCAAAGGATCACATATGCAGTAATATAAATACCCTTTGGATCAAACTTGTCAAATAAGTACACACATAGTAATGCATAAGGGGAATACATCAAATACGTTATTATGTCTGTTACCTCGTATTTTTCAAGGTCATTAAGGTCATATAAATCCAAGGGTGGCGTTGCAATCAGGTGATCCATAATAATAGCAATAGTTACAGTGAACAAAATCAATAAGATAGAAATTACAAGAGGGTATCTTTTTGGGAGGAACAAAATCAATATGAAACCACAAACAATGGTAAGAATTATAAACCATTCATTTTCGTTAAACTGTTCTGGCAATGGTAACAATTAGCTCATCCCTTTTCTAAGAATTTTTCTAAAGCTAGTAGAGAGGTAGCTTATAAGAAGTAAAATGACAACCCACTCTATTATGGAATAAAAAAGATTCCATTTTACAAAATCATATACATTAAGAAGATTGGCTAGATATTCAATCCCTATCAAAAGGGGTATTAAAATAAATAGCATAATCCAATTTTTCCTGTTTTTTGCCCCTTGGGTTTTATCTATATACCAAATAATAAGTACAGGAATAAGGAAGACCCTGATAAGTGCCATTGTCCAATAACTAGTTGAATGGCTATTAAAATTGATCATCTCCATATTCAATGCGAAGATGGTCATAAAGTTATGGTGAATAATGTTAGTTACCATCCAAATGAAGAATATTTCAAATAGATGAAGATTCTTTTTGGATAGAGCATATGTAAGATTTATTATCACTGTTAATGCAAAAAAAATTGAAAATGCCATAGCTCCTCCACTAAATTGCTTTTTTAAATAGTTTTATCTCTCTATGTTTAAAATATTCCTTCTTCAACTAAAGGGTGCGATAGTTTAAGATCACCAGCTGCTTCGGCGGCTTTTTTCTTGTTCCACTAACGGAGCAGAATACTTCATTAAGAAATATGGGGGTTTATGGTAAAATTTGATGTATAAGGGGGTTTACATATGAATAGAAAAAAAGGAAAGAACTATTTATCTTTTATATTGCTAATACTATTATTCGCACTAACAGCTTGTACTCAAAGTCCTGATTTTGAGTTGTATGAAGGAAAGCCTTTAAAAATAGCGGTGGTTGGAGAACCACTAAAAGTAAATGAGGAACAAGTGATTTTTACAGAAATCTCATTTGATGAAATGGCAAGTGAAGAACTGAAGTCTTATGACGCAGTCTTTATTACGGAAGAAAATCTTCCTAAAGCTGCTGAAAGCAAGTATGCAAATATTTATTTAGACTCAACTATTCCATTCTTTTTTATATCAGCTAATAGTCATATCCCTTTTACCGTAAAAGAAACGGAATATGATGAGTCTTGGAATTGGACTGCTGGCCAAAGCTATGCTGCTGGGGTTCTTAATTTAAAAGAAGATGAGTTATTAAAAAGTTGGGGATATAGTTTTTACAACGATATAAAAACAAATGAACAGATAAAAAATGTATATTCAAGAATTTTTAAGACAATTGATGAAATTCATCAATAAAATGTAAAAGGAGCATAATCAATATGCTCCTTTCAGACTGTCGACAAAAGGGTTCCGGAATGAGACCATTCCGAAAGTAAACCCGTTAATATACATCTAAAGGGTTTACTTCAGAGGTGCAAACATAGTAAAACACACTTGAATTCACAATATTATTCACAGTGCGTTTTTTATTGATGATGGTTATTTTTAATTTTGTACTTCAAATCCGAACTACTTAAATTAACTAGTAGTCTTTTCCTGAGACCTGTAAGGGGGAAAGTCAATTCGTGTATATTTTGCAACTTTTCTAATCAACTTAAGAAGTATACAGATTAGAAGAAGGTGTAGTATGGCAAAAAAATGTTATCGGTTATTCACCATCATTTCATTGAGCATGGTCTTTATTCTAATGTCTTCCTGCGGTCAGTCACAAAGAAAAGAAGAAAATGTCAGTACGAATAAAACTCCTCGCGAGGTTTTAGGTTTTTACACAGAACAGGAGGGAACGTTACCAGGGTCTCAACCTACAGTTGACTCGCATTCCAACAGTTTAACAATCATTGCACCTTTTTGGTACAAGCTCGATGATAAGCGACCAGGCTATCTTATCGATTCGGTTACAGCAGACCATAAAAAAATGGTTATTCAGAGTGCTCATGAAAAACACCTAAAGGTATATATGGTTGTACATAATCTCTTTTATGAAACCGTGGAGAAGGGCAAGCAGGTGGCGAGTAATGTACTCATTAACGATAGTAACCGCAATGTTTTCATTCAGAACTTACGGAATGAAATGAATCAGTTTAAATATGATGGTATAAATATTGACATGGAAAATTTGAATTTGACTGACCGGGATTCCTTTAGTCTGATGATAAAAGAATTATCTGATGCTTTGCACCGTGATGGAAAAGAAGTTACCGTTTCAGTCCCGGCAAACACAGGTGATTCCCGTGCTAATCCCTGGTCACCATGGTTTGATTACGAAAAACTTGGTCTATATTCAGATGGGTTAATGATTATGACATACGATGAACACAATCCCAGAACAACACCCGGATCAACAGCATCAGTCGATTGGACAGAAGCAACGATTCATTATGCTTTGAAACAGGAAGTACCACCTTCAAAAATTTTACTCGGTATCGCAGGTTATGGATGGGACTGGGATACCACAGCAAACAAAGCCGTGTATAGCTCCTATGCACAATTAATGGATCAGAAAAAAATATATAAAGCTAAAGTTATATGGGACACCCGTTCGCAAACACCTCATTTCAGCTACGTAGATAAAGATCAACATAACCACCAGGTATGGTTTGAGAATAGCCATAGTCTGCGGTTTAAGCTAAACCTTGTAGAAAAATATAACTTACGGGGAATCGGTATTTGGCGGCTCGGTTTGGAAGACCCAATGTACTGGACGATTATACCCGAGAAAATAAAAGTAAAAAAGTGATGGTATGTTCTTCTAAATTCTAATGGGAAGGCTGCGGCGAGAAAATTTATTCGCAAACACTGATTTAGCTCGTTTCTATTCTTACTATTTAGAATGCGTATTGAATAACAAAATTGCTAAAAAACAGAAGGGCAATCAAATAAAGTGCAGGGTGAACTTCCCTTCCTTTCCCCATTAAAAGCTTCAACAATGGATATAGAACAAAGCCGATTGCCATACCATCTGCAATGCTATAGGTTAAAGGAATTAATACAATAATGAGAAGTGCAGGTAAGCTCTCTGTCAGATCATCGATGGAAATATAAACAATGTTTTGCAACATAAGAACCCCTATTAGTATCAGAATAGGTGAAACCGCACTTGTCGGAACCATTTTAATAACTGGTATGAACAATATCGAAACAAGAAACAATAGTCCTGTTACGATGCTGGTTAACCCTGTTCTTCCTCCGGCTGTTATTCCAGCTGCTGATTCCACAGATGCTACAGTGGGACTCGTACCAAATATTCCTGATGATAATACCGAAATCGCTGTAGCCTGTAGTGATTTCTTATCACTCTCATAACGATTTAACATCTTGCTATGCCCATGAATCAAACCAATATTTTCAAAGACAATCACCATTGCAAAAGAGATGGAAGTCAGCCAGAAGACCAAGTTCCCTGCTTGTGCCCACGATAATTGTCCAAAAACGCCCATGTATTCTTGTAAAGATGGAATCGTAAGAGATATCCCTTCGAAGGTAGCTCCTCCAAACCAAATCGATAGCAACGATGTAATTAAAATACTTAGAAGAAGGTTTCCCGGAATATTTTTAACAAATAATATAACTGTAATGATCAAACCAATAAAGGTAGTGACAGCTTGGGGACTGCTTAAATCTCCGATTGCAAGCAGGGTGTGCTCAGAACCTGTAATAATACCAGCATTGTCAAACCCAATTAATATCAATAAGATTCCGATTCCAATGGTTATGGCTTCCTTTAAGGAATTGGGAATCGAGGACGTAATCACTTTTGCAAGGGGTGTAAAGGCAATCACGATGAAAATCAGCCCGGTAACGAAAACCATCGCCAACGCCTCCTGCCAAGTAAATCCCCCAGATTGAACAATGGTATAAGTGAACATCGCATTGAGCCCCATACCTGGAATGAGGAGTATAGGGGTATTACTCCAAAAGCCAATTATTAAACATCCCAAAAAACTAGTTAATATGGTTGCAATGATGCCTGCCTCCAAGGGAATACCAGCTGCAGCCAAAATCGTAGCATTGACAATAATAATGTAGACCACGGTTATATAAGAAATAAAACCTGCAGAAAATTCTTTTGTAAGTGTCGTACCATGTTGCGTTAATTTAAATAGACGTTCCATGTCATACTCCTTTCTAGTTCGTTCGTTATCGTATCATGGACAAGAGGTATATTAGAAATATATAATTTATATTAAAACCATATTTTTTTTAAATAGAAGGAGGAATTCATGGACATTAAAAAATTGCGGTATTTCATAGCAATAGCTGAAGAAAAGAATATAACTGCCGCTGCTAATAGGCTTCATTTGTCTCAGCCACCTCTAAGCATACAATTGAAACAATTGGAGGATGAATTAGGTGTTAAATTAATCGAGAGAAATGGGAGGAGTATGGAGTTAACCGATAAGGGAAAGGTGCTCTATCAACGTGCTTTGCATCTCGTCAATAGTTTTGAAGAAATGAAAAATGAAATACAGGATACGGAGGAGGGGAAAAAGGGCGCACTCAATATAGGAATAAATACCTTATCCGTTTCGGGATTTTCAGACATGCTGCAAACCTTCCACAGAAACTATCCCCATGTTTCGTTAAAAATTGTTCAAAATGATTCATTTTATTTAGCAGAAATGGTTAAAACCAGAGCTATTGAAATGGCATTTGTTCGTCTTCCGCTTGAACATCGAGGTTTAGTTTACCATCATCTTATTAATGAGCCTTTTATTTTCGTCAGTAATACCGAAGTCCACAATATATCCTTAGAAGAGGTTGCACAAATGCCCCTTATTTTTCCTAGTACAGAGGGGCTGGGTATATATAATACGATTCTTGAAGCTTTTACTAGGCAAAAGCTTCAACTAAAAAATATTGCGGAATGCTCTGATATGCATGTATTAATGGAATTGGTGAAGGGGGGAACAGGGGTAACGATTGTGCCAAAATCTGTTTTTGAGGTATACGGGGCAAAAAGTCTTTACTCGGCACCATTAAGCAATGCCAATATGACATCTTCATTAGGCGTCATTTTGCTTGAACATCATTATGTCTCAACACCAGCCAAAAATTTTATGGATCTAGTAAAGGGATATTATAGACATTCACAACTTTAGCATTGTCTATAATTGAAATAGGCTAGTAACAAGAGCATAGAAGAACAGCGGGGGTTGTTGTGGCACCCCTTTTTAATTGAACTAATGCAGCAAGTTAGCTAAGTAAGATTGGTTTGTAAAGATAGTTTGGGATTCTAGCATATTTTTTCTCTCCATTATAATAATTGTCTAATTTATTATATATTTTGTAATCTAAAAAGTTAAGGAGACTACATTTTGAAATCCATAGAAATGGCTCAATTTATTGATTTAGATGATATAGTAAAGATTGATGAAGAGGTAATCGGTAACAATAATAGATTTGACTACATTATGAAAGCCATTGAAGAAGAGAGATGTATAGTGGTTAATAATAAGAATCTTATTGTTGGTTTTTTACTATTTGATACTCATTTCTTTAATTGTAGTTTCATATCACTGATAATAGTTAAACCAACAGAAAGACGAAAGGGATACGCTTCATCGCTAATTGAGTATTTTATAAACATTTCCCCAACAAAGAAAATCTTTTCTTCTACTAATAAATCAAATCAAACGATGCAAGAAGTTTTTAAAATAAATGGATTCATACAAAGTGGATTTATTGAAAATTTAGATGAAGGAGACCCTGAGATAATTTATTTTAAATCTAAATAAGTTCTTGTTCAACTATGGAAGCGTTGATCCAACTTCATAATGGCTTCCAAATCATTGACCCAAATAGCCACATGTTCAATTTTCATCTCATTTTCACTCCATAAGGTACTAAAAATTTTAAAATCTCCATAATTCAATTTGTTTTGAAGATTTTTTACAGGTTTCACGATACATTAAATTATATTTTTATATAGAGGATTCAATTAATCTATTTAACAAAATATGAGGAAAATCAGTTTCAATGACAGCAATACTTTGTAAGAAGTTCTCACAATAAAGGTTTGTGAAATATTGTACGTAAACAATCGGGTGCATTACTTCAACCATGAGGTAATGCCATTTTCTTATTGAAGTAACGAAGCAGGATAGTGGAAAAGTCCAGATTATCCTTTCTTCGGCAAAAGCACCATTAACATTAAAAAGCATTTGAACGGAGGAATAAAGTGAGATGACAAGAATATTTAAAGCATTAGCAATCATTGTTTTATTAACCATTGTTGGATGTTCTAATTCAATTGAAAGAAGTGAAGAAAAAAACAAGGAAATCAAAACGGTAAATTCCAGTTTTATAGGAACAATCAAAGATATTAACGGTAACACTGCAATTGGTTCTGCTAAAGTATTTGAGGGTAATCCTGAAGGTGATTTGTTTGTTGACCTTTCCGTGAATAATGATGAAACATTCCAAGTTGGAGACAAGATAAAAGTAGGATTTGATGGCATCATTAAAGAATCGAATCCTGCTCAAATTAATACTCTTTCTGTTGAATTGGTTGATTAATAAAATAATATCCGTTTTCAATAAACGGTATTAAGAGTTAAAGAAAGGTGCTGCCATTTTGGCGGCTTTTCTTAGTGTGCCAAGCATGACAACTATCTAGGTGGTGAAAGTCCACTGCGGGGGTACACATTGACCAACCACTAAGGAAGCGCAAGGTACTTACCGTGAGGAAAGGGGCGGAGGAAGCGTGGAATAAAATCTTGGCTCGACGAACAGAAATCTGATACTAAGGCTCTATAAAGGGATAAGACTCCTTAGCAAGTCAAAGTCCAAAAGATGTGCGTAACTTTGTTGAGTACATCAGGCGAGTAAAAGAGGAAAGATAGTAGCCTTACCCTGGGAGGTCTTGTGGATGTACAGTAGTACAGTCGAAAACGGTTAGTCGCAAGAATTCAGCAGAAGCCATAGTAATGAGTAAACTCATGGAGGGCTGAACAATTTATAGTGTTTCAACGCCACGAATGCGTAAGTGACGTACTCCGAATGTGTTAATGGTGAGAGTATGAGCGTATCTCAAAGGATAACCAAAATGGAGTTATCACTTACTACGTGAGAGGGAAGGGGAAACGATTGTGAAGAATTTTACTTATAATAACGGGTAGCGTTTCTATAATATGTGGAGACGCTTTTTTCTTATTGAATTAACGTGGTAGATTAGTGAAAGAAGGTATTGATAAAAACAATGGAGAATAAATACATTTGCCTTTATTTAAAAGTAGGTGTTAGATATGAAGTGGAATTTTCCATCAATGGTAATTCTAAAAATACAAAGAACCATTATTTTTATCAATTTTTGTTCGAATAAATTAATTTTTATATGCGTGAAATTTAATCAATCATTTTTCAAAACCAACAATAATGAAAACAAAAAGGAGTAAGAGTAAGTTATGTGCCGAAACATTAGAACATTATTTAATTTCGATCCACCAACTACCGAAGAAGAGATTCATGCAGCATCTCTTCAGTACGTCAGAAAGATAACGGGTTATAACAAGCCCTCAAAAGCGAATGAGGAGGCGTTTATTCGTGCAGTCAATGAGATTGCCATGGTTTCTAAAGAACTATTGAACACTCTGGTAACGAGTACCGAGCCTCGGAATCGTGAGGTCGAAGCGGAGCGTGCTCGTACTAGAGCTGCTAAAAGGTATGGAACAAATTAGAGGACTAAAAAATAGAAAAAAAGTGAAAGCTTTTTTTGATTTTTTATTATTCCGCAATCGGGCGCTAACCTTGAACAAGGATAAGCGCTCATTTTTCATTAAAGGGCCAGATTGTGGAACATGCACTTTAATGAAAATTAGATCTATCTATATGTTAAACTTTAAAAGAGATTGTGAAATTATGTACTTAAAGTAATGGAGCAGGTTAGTTCAAATTGAGATGCCAGCTTTAAGTCACCCTTGAAAGAAAATTAGACGTTAAGGAGTTGTTAAAAATGGAAAAGAAAATAATTATTTACGGAAGTAATGGAGAAAAGAAAATTGAAACTACCGAAGAAGAACAGAAACAAATTTTAGAAGAAATTGGAGAAGATTTCTTTGATATTCACAAAGAAGAATAGAAACCTGAAAAGGAGTTTCAATAATGACTGACAAAGGAGATAAATTTTGTGACTCGAAAAGAACGTATTGAATCAGAAAAGATTCCTTTTACCTTTTATATTAAAGAGTGGTATTCCGATTATGGTCGCTTTATCATTTGGGGTATTTTGTTAGGAAATTTGTTAACGATCTTACATTATTGGTAAGTCGCAATTCGAGAAAAAGGTGTAATAAAAGCGAGTTGCTTCTTCAAGTAACGTAGCGGTTAGTGAATAAAGAAATGGTAAAATGATGTAAAAAGAGGCAAAATAAAGGTAATAAAGTTTAATATGTTAAAGTGAAACTAGGAGATGGTGATATGTCAGAAGATGAATTATTCTCAAATAAGGCATCTAATGTTTATGAAATATATTCAAAAATACTCGATTCATTGAAAGAAATAGGACCTTTTGAAATTGAGTTAAAAAAGACTTCTATACATCTTTTGAATAAATCTTCCTTTGGAGGAGTTCACCCAAAAAAGAAATGGTTAGATTTTAATTTAGTAACAAACCATCAAATTGAACACGAGAAGATAACTAAGATTGAACAAGTTTCCAAAAACAGATTTCATAATAACTTTAGATTTCATAGTGTAGACGAACTAAATAAAGAATTTTTAGTTCTTCTAAAAGAATCATATCGATTGATGAGTTAGTTAAGAAAGGATATTTAATATCAATGAGTAGCATTTTCTTAGGAATTATATCTGGTCTAATATTTGGTTTATTATCTGTACTAATAATGCTTCCGATGAAATTTAAAGATAAACGTACTGCTATTATTGGTTCATTTATTAATCGATTTACGATTGGTTTCTTAATATCAGTAACTGTTCTTCCTATGTATGGGTGGACAAAAGGAATTTTGATAGGGTTGTTAATTAGCCTCCCAGACGCCCTTATTACAAAAGCCTATTTACCAATCATTGGGTTAGGAGTAATCGGAGGCGCTATTATTGGAGGCTTTATTGGCTAAAGTAGTTAGAAAGGTCTGTATCAATAATCTTATTGAACTACCCGGTGCAAGAGTTAAAGATTGAGTTTGCTGAGGCGATCTTTTTGCTTGTGGACGAAGCATTTAGCTTAAGCACATTTCTTCACAAAGTAAAAAAGAAAAGTTTACCAATTTTTATTTATAACAGCTTAACGTTGATTCGGGAATATTGAACTTCGCTACCTGCCAATTGAATACTACTTCATCTGGAGACCTTTAAATTAAAATGTTTCCTTTCTTCTGACAGACTTATTAAATTTCGAAAACAATCCATTCAACCATCTTTTCGTATAGAAAAACTTATTAAGAAACATGCACTAGAAAAAATATAAATCATATATAGGTGATATCCCGTTTGAATGCTTGAGGAGGATATTATGAAACCTATGTTACCTAGTGAAAAATATTTCGGTAATTTAGAACTAGTTTATGCATTTTATGGGGCTATGCCTACAGGTGTTACTGTTTCAGAAACCGGTCGTATTTTCATTTGCTTTCCGAAATGGGGAGACGATGTTAAATTTACGGTGGGGGAAATTGTTGAGGATAAATTGCAACCTTATCCTAATTTACAAACAAATTTGGTTAATCCCGAGAATATCACAATGACTTTCATCAGTGTCCAAAGTGTAGTTGCTGATGGAAGGGGAACGCTTTGGATATTAGATACAGCGGCACCCAATTTTTCTGAACCTATTAAAGGGGGGGCAAAATTAGTCGCTGTTGATTTAGAAACCAATACAATAAGAAAAGTATATACCTTTACAGAAGATGTTGTCCTGCCTACAACTTATCTGAATGATGTCCGTTTTGATTTTCGTGTAGGAAAAGCAGGTTATGCCTATATAACGGATTCTTCTTCAAGAGGACCTGGAGCTATTATCGTCGTAGATTTATCAAATGGAAATGCGTTTAGACGGTTAAATGGGGTAAATTCAACTTCACCCGATCCCTATTTTTTACCGAAAGTAGAAGGTCAAATTTTAATGAATCGAAACAAAGACGGTTCAACTTCTCCATTTAGATTGGCGTCTGATAGTCTTGCGATTTCTCCCAATGGGAAGACATTATTTTTTGCTCCACTAACCAGTCGTCATTTGTTCTCTATCTCAACAGAAGCCCTGAGAGACAGAACGATACCGGACATGGATTTACCTTATCATGTGGAGTATTGGGGAGAAAAAGGTGCGTCTGATGGAATGATCACCGATGCAAAGGGAACTGTTTATGCTGGAGATTATGAAAACAACAGTATCCGTAAGGTATTGCCAAATGGCATAATGGAAACTATCGCACATGATCCGAGAATTTTGTGGCCGGATACTTTTTCAATTGGTCCGGATCAATATTTGTATGTCATTGTGAACCAATTACATCGACAGCCTAGATTTCATTATGGAAAAGACTTACGACAGAAACCATATAGTTTACTTCGTATCAAAATTGATGAATTTCCTGCTCCGACCTTTTCATAATAAAATTAGTCAATTAATTGATTACTTTATATAGTGTAAACAAACACGAGTAAGCAAGAAGTATTAACTTTATTTACTTCTGCCAAAACAACTCAAAAGTTTAATAGGAACAGTTTAATTGGTGTTAAACTGTTCCTAGAAATTTTTTATAATGTCGGTAAGTTCAATGCTGTATTGATATTATTTAAATCCAAACTGATCTGTTCGTTTGTATCCCAAGCATGGTACCATCCTTTTTCTACCATATATGCGGATATTTGTTCATGCATATCAATAGCTTCCACTAAATGGCGAGTGAGCATTTCTTTAATTTCCGGTGTTCCTGATTCTGTTACTGCCATGGCATAATTTCTAACTCCACTTTTAGCTGAAATCAGTAGGTCCATTGCAACGACTTGATCCGATAGTCCGTCCATGCCAGTTAAAGTTTCTATGATTGGATTCATGTTCATTCATCTCCTAATTTACTGCTTAGCGTTGGAAAGGATAGAAGCATATTCTTGTAATTGTCTCGTAGATACATCAATGTCTTGCTGCATAATATCTTTTAATAGCTGATCTGTAACTAACGCTTTCATCGTTTTGGACTTAGTCAAACATGTGGTCTTAAATGCAGTCATCTCATGGACCTCAAGAACTTCATGTAAGGCGTAGTTCATTTTTGATACCTCCTTCCTTAAGGTTTCAACACGACTTTTATACATTCATCCATTTTTGTGTCAAAAATCTCATAGCCACGCTTTGCTTCACTAAGTGGAAGTACATGACTCACGACATCTCCTGGATCAATTTTTCCTGTCGAAACTAATTCAAACATATATGGCATATAGTGAATCACAGGTGCTTGCCCAGAGCGGATATTGATATTTCGCTGCATAATATCTCCAAGAGGGAAACCATTATATCTGCCGCCGTAAACGCCAGTAACTTGAATTGTCCCGCCTTTACGCACTGCTTGTGAAGCCATGATAAACGCACTTAATGCTCCGCCTTGAAGCTTCATTCCGCTCGCAAGGAACTCCATATCAGTCATTTTACCGTCCATACCCACAGCGTCAATGACAACATCTGCACCGCCTTTGGTGATTTCCTTAAGGTAGTTTCCTACATTCTCATGGTCCTCAAAGTTAACAATTTCTACTTTGTTGGTGCGCTTGGCGTGCTGCAGGCGATAATTGACATAATCAACTGCAATGACTCGCTTTGCCCCTTTTAACCAACAGAATTTTTGAGCAAAAAGACCAACCGGACCACAGCCAAGAACAATAACTGTATCTCCATTCTTTACACCTGCATTGTCAACAGTCCAAAAACCAGTAGTCATCGCATCGGCAATAACTGCTAACTTTTCATCTGGTTCTTCACAAGTCTCTGGAATTTTGAAATGAGTAAAGTTGGCAAATGGCACTCTTAAATATTCAGCTTGCCCACCTGGATAGCCACCCGTCGTACCAGAATATCCGAAATAGGCACCCATATCACCATTATCATTTGAATTATCACATTGGCTTTCCAAATGGTTTTTACAGTAATGGCATTCACCGCATGCTATATTAAAGGGAATAATTACTCGATCCCCCTTTTTCAGTTTAGTCACACCTGAACCAACTTCTTCGACGATTCCCATTGGTTCATGGCCAATAATATAGTTTTCTTGCAGGTTAGGAATCATGCCATGGATTAAATGTAAATCAGAACCACATATAGCTGTACTCGTTACTTTAATAATCATGTCATCTGGTTTTTCAATCTTTGGATCTGGAACTTCTTTGACTACAACATTTTTAATACCTTGATACGTTACCGCCTTCATTGGTTACAGCCTCCAGTGTTAGTGTTCATCAGGTGTCCGGTCAAACATACCTTTTCTATTGGTCTCAACAGGAAATAGATTCATTTTGCCAATCATCAAAGTATTATTGGCAGAGAGTTGGTCTAGTTTATACTGTTCACTTAATTCGTATGGATGGAACCATTTTTTACTAATCATTAATTCTGTAATTTCTTGGTGCATGGCAATGCCTTGCATTAATTGGTTTCTTAAGAGGGTTCTAACATCAGGTGACGCGGACTCTGTTAATGCAACTGCAATATTGCGCACACCTTCTTTGGCACGAAGAAGTAAATCCATCGCAAATGTGGTATCAGCTAACTCTGGTACGTGTAGCGAGTTTATAGGGTCTAAATAGTCATTGTTCAATGAATTTGCCTTCCTTTCAATTTATTATTGGTGTTGGTCGATTTTGAGGAACAGGCGCTTCAAAAGGTGCACGTTGATAAATTGCCTGTAATTCTCCAAGTGCTTGCATGGATTGTTCAACATCTTTTTGCATTAATGTTCTCAAATCATGATCAAATACCAGTCCTTGCATTAGTTTTGATTTCGCTAAGCAAAGGGTTTTAAAATTAATAACTTCATGTAGATCCAATGACTCATGATCGGCTAATTTTTGAATGTCCATTTCTAATTAACCTCCTTATTCGTTAATACAATCAATTGTATTGTTCCAAAAATAGGGGGAAACATTCTTTACGGTTTTTTTTAATGATAAATTATATTAAATCGTTGAAGCATTCATAAAGTAGGGGGGATTCATATATTGTGATGGCTGAGGATGATTGCTGCGGCGGTCTTTTTTCTTGACCTAAAAAAATGTTCAACCAGAAATATCTGGTTGAACTTATAATACGAAAGGAAGAAGAAATGCCTCCTCCTTTTTACTCTTATTGTTGATTAAGAACCTCCATCTAAGAAAAATCGTATTTATTATTGAAGAGACGTCTTAGAACAGACATTGAAAATCTGACCAATAAAAAGGAAAAAGAAAGCGAATAAAAAGTGGTTTTCCAATTCAAAGAAATAAAGCAATTTTATAAGGTTTTTTTCAAATTTTCGACCCATGTTTAGCGCCTCCATATGATAGGTTATCTCTGATGCAGGTGGTTATACCTAGGACATTCGAAAATTAGATAAGTAAACAATGAATAAACAAGGCTCTATTTTGATATAAAATTGTTCCTAATTGTGAACATTTTCACTTAAACAAACGGGTGCGATTGTTCAACAAGAGCAATCGCTTCTTGTGCTAACTGGCAGGTTAGCATAATAAGAAATTGGTCACTTTATTCTGCTTCTTACTAAAAATAACAAGTCAGAATATTCACTCTGTTTATGTGAGCTATTCTTAATTGCTAAAATATGTAGAAATAAATTGATAATGTGTTTTTTTATAAAATTGATAAAAAACAAAAACTTGGAAAGATTAAAAAGGATATTTAATGATAACTACTTTTTGTTTCATTCTAAATATAAAGGGGATTTAAATGGAAGATATTCTAATACCGACTTTGAGAACAAGTGTCAGCTTTATCATTTTAATACTTATTACTATGGTCATTGGAAAGCACATTAACACTCATAAAAGTCACTATAGCTTTGCATTATCCATTATGATTGGATCTTTCGTTGCTAACATGGGGTTTGATGTGAACATAAAATTTAAATCAATGCTAAGTTCATTTCTTATTTTAGTAATATTGTTTTATTTGTTCATGGTGTTATCTTCCAGAAGTCGGAATATAAGGAAATGGTTATCTGGAAGACCTACCGTGCTAATAGAAAACGGGAAAATTCTTGATAAGAATATGAGAAAAGTAAAATTCTCCATTGACGATCTTAATCAGTTTTTAAGAGAAAAGGATATTTTTAATATATCCGAAGTGGAATTCGCATTACTGGAAGTGAGTGGAGAGTTGTCCATTCTTAAAAAGAAACCGTTTCAATATACAACAAAACAAGATTTTAATTTACCCAATTCTTCTGAGTCGCTACCAGTTGAACTCATTATGGACGGAAAAATAATCAAAAAGAACTTTTCAGAAAAATATAACCATAACTGGATTGAAGCTGAATGCAAAAAAAGAAATTTACAAATAAAAGATATTTATTATGCCGTAGTCAATAGTGATGGTCATCTTTTTGTAGACAAGTATAAAGATAAATTTTCTTCACCTACAGATGTTGAGTAATTTGTAAAATCAACTAATAATGAGGTGTGGGAAGAATGGAGCCTTTTCCAATTATACATACAAATCTTTGGGATGCGATAATTGCTGTACCTACAGTAGTCATTGTTACACAAATTTTGAAATGGTTCCTCCCAATTAACAAGCCTTTTATTCCAGGGGTAGCCAATTTAATTGGACTAATAATTTATTTTTTTTACTCATCGAAATAATCTTTGGGTGGGTCTATTTATGGGCTTTTTCTACGGAAATGCTACCGTCGGATTATATGCTTCATTAAAGACTCAAATTAAAGCTTTCAGGAATACCTAATAATAGGAGGATCCTAAAGATTTACATTTATTATGACTTCGGAGGAACTCATTCCACTGCATTGGCTATTGCTATCATCTTAAAATCATAAAGGATCCTTCAAAGATCCTTGAAAAAGACGAAATAATATCTGTGCCTTATTTTAATAAATTAAAGAAACAAGAGGCTGGAAGATTTATTTTTCATGGTGAAGATGACGAAGGTAATACTGTGTATACACATGGAAGACGTTCAACAAAACTAGTAGCCCCATCACTATATCACTTTTGTGAATTATTACATAATCGGTACCACTTTAGATATTTTATCGTAGCATTGTATCTTACTATATTCTCCATTTATCGCTTGAATTTTAGATTGTGAAGTATTGTTCTTAAGCTACCATGAAAATAAGTTTCCTCAAGATTAGAAAAATGACAATATTTAAGAAGACCCTGCTCAATCGTTAAAAAAAAGAGGAGAGTGTTAATTAAAAAGTCTATGAATTGGTTGACTGGATTAAGGTCAGTATCAGTATTGACACTTCATAACCATTTTCATTCTTTGTGGTGCAGCAATGATTTTGTGATGCATGGATGGCTAACGGGTGCCTTCCTTAAAGAAGGAGAAGTACCCTTTTTTGTAGAAGTTATTACACTAACGATGCAGTTTAGTTGAAGATTTAAGTGTCATCATTCTAATAGTTATAGACATAAAAACCACAAGATAGAAGGAGGATAAAACTAAAAATTTATTGATATTTATTTTAAATCAAATTAAAAATTGGAAGGTGAATTTAATTATGAAAAGATTAGATATTGATGAATGGGATGAATTTTTTTGTAATATGGAACACAAGGAAGGTTATTCTCATTGGGATTCGATTAAAGTTGTATGGGTAGATAATTCAAATAAATGGTGTATATGTTATGGTGATGAAATACTTGAAAATGGATTTAAAACAGAAATGGAAGCACTTGATAGATGTGAATATTTGGAAGGCATATTATAACTTAGAAGATTCTTTTAATAAAGTAAAGTTTTATACCCTTCTTTAACTAAAGGGTGCGTTAGTGAAAGAGTGGTTCTGGAAATGATTCCTGCGGAGGTCATTTTCCAATTTAACAAACGAGGAAGATTAATTAAACAAGGACCACCAAAGCGTGTCCTTGTTTGGTTTAATCAAAAATATACCTTCCAAATATATTTTGCTCTATTAGGGCTGGTTTTCCATCCTTTGTTAAAGGGACGCACCCTACTTCTTCGTCTTTTAAGTTTTCTTTTAGATTTTCAATTTTCTCGCTTGTGGTACATTTTTTGAACTTCATCTTCATAAAGTATCTTCCATCAAATATTTCTGTAACAACGCCTAAATCATAATATATTTCTCCCCTTTTTTTAAATTACTTATAAATTAATTGTCCTTTAATTATCACAAGAGTAATTCCTTTCAAATAGACATTCTTTTGATAATACCTTTCTCCATTTTCAAAGGTAATTATTCACTCTAGTTTCCTCTGCCTTTGCTTTTTTATTATTATTTCAACTCACGGGGTACCTATTATAGACTTTGGCTTCTGTATACTAAAAACAGTTCCGCTAAGGATGCAAGGTTATTTCAATAAAATATGGTATAATTATCCATGAAAAAGGATTGTAAAATAAAAACTTAAGTAAAGGTCCTTTAGTGTTCGAATAGCGGTAGGAAGGGGAATGAGAGTTGATATGCTCTAAATGCAATAAAGAAAATAATAGCTATATGAAAAAATGTAAATATTGCGGGCATAGGTTTGTGCCTTTAGATCAAACAAAAAAAGAATTAAAATATTGTGAATGTGGCTGCCCAGTTCCATTAACTAATGGAAGAGGCTATTGTGTAAATTGTAAAGAAGAAGTACATAGTTATGAATTATTTTAAATTTTGGATTTACAGGTGATTTTCAAGCTAAGAAAGCACTTTTTTAAAAGTAACTGATTCCGTTACCTATCGCAAATATTAAAAATGTAATTTAAAATGAGTTTTATCCTTATTAAACGGATGCAAGAGTGAAAAGGCAGCGGAATTGTACTGCACCCCGAAAGT
>NZ_JBALNQ010000084.1:0-47551 GCF_036961885.1 Neobacillus niacini
GCGAGAAATACTGGCGTATAGCGGGAATTTACTCTCGTATAGCGAAGTTTACTCTCGGATGGCGAGGGTTTACTCACGTATAGCAGAATTTACTCTCGGATAACGTGAACTCCCTTAAAAGGAGAAGCCGGTTTTTTGGATATGAACATTTTTTAGGGTAATATCATAGATAATAATAGCCCTTTTAATGGAGTTGATCTAATTTGAAAAAGCCGAGTGTGGAGGAAGTCCTTCAGCAGGGGATTCTTGGCCCTTTGGAAACGAAACCAGATGAAAGGCGGAAGTTTTTAGGAACATTACGTGAGCGAATTATTGTTTCCCTTAAGAAAAGCCAAGTAATAGAAGCAGATATATACCCGCAGATTGAGCAAGAAATGAAAAAAAATCCTCAGGCCAATTTGTTTTTAAATGGAAATATCGACTATTCCGCCCTGTCAAAGTATGTGAAGCTCGCAGCTAAGCACAATCTTGAGCATACAATCGTAACCAATAAGGAACACGATTCAGAAATTGGTTTAGTGCTAGCTATGGACCATGCGATTGACAAAAAAGAAATTTATATTACAAAAAAAGAAATCCATTTACCAGAACCACCAAAGAAAAAAGGTCTTTTCTCGAAACTATTTAAAGCATAATAGCTAATAAAAAGCAGTCTAATGAAAAATTTAGATTGCTTTTTCCCTATCATTAGGAAAAAAAGATTCCAATCAGCACTTTACTAGATTTAACTTCTATCCTTTTTTTCTAACTAGCAATCTAAAAAGTACTTATTTTGCCAATACTGATGAGGGAATCATTGCGGTGAAGCGGAATAGTTTGGTATCATCAGTATTAAATTAACTATTGACTTTAGGGATTGGAGGTAAGTAAAAATGACAAGAATCTCGAATGATCAAGTTAAGCATGTAGCGAACTTAGCTAGATTAGCGATATCAGAAGAAGAAACGGAAATGTTCACGAAACAGCTTGATGCGATTATTACATTTGCAGAACAGTTGAATGAATTAGATACGGCAAATGTTGAACCAACCTACCATGTGCTGGATATGAAAAATGTCTTCCGTGAAGATATTAAGCAAACAGGATTGCCACGTGAAGAAGTTTTAAAAAATGCACCTGATCATCAAGATGGTCAGATTAAAGTTCCAGCAATCATTAGCGAGTAGGAGGAAAGAAAGTGAGTTTATTCGATTATAAAGTTTCAGATCTCCATGAACTTTTACATAAAAAAGAACTAAAAGTCGCTGAGCTCGTTGATGAGTCATACGGACGGATTGCTCAAGTTGAGGATAAGGTTCAGGCTTTTTTAACATTGGATGAAGATAGGGCTCGGCAAACAGCGAAATCCCTTGATGATAAGCTTAGTACGGACTCAAAGAAAGGCATGTTGTTTGGGATGCCAATCGGTCTTAAGGACAATCTGGTGACAAAGGGACTTCGGACAACCTGTGCCAGCAAGATTCTAGAAAATTTTAACCCCATTTATGATGCGACTGTTGTTCAGAAGTTGCAGCAGCAAGAAACGGTAACAATCGGTAAATTAAACATGGACGAGTTTGCAATGGGCTCTTCAAATGAAAACTCCCATTATCAGAAGACGCGCAATCCATGGGATTTTGAACGAGTACCAGGTGGATCCTCAGGCGGATCGGCAGCTTCGGTCGCAGCTGGCGAAGTGCTATTTTCTTTGGGTTCAGATACTGGGGGATCTATCAGACAGCCTGCATCATTTTGCGGAGTAGTAGGGTTGAAGCCAACATATGGACGGGTGTCCCGCTTTGGGCTAGTTGCCTTTGCGTCTTCCCTTGACCAAATTGGACCGATTACAAGAACGGTTGAAGACAATGCGTATCTCCTGCAAGCAATTTCTGGATTAGATCCAATGGACTCCACATCCGCGAATGTGGATGTACCTGATTTCGTTGCAGCCTTAACAGGTGATGTGAAAGGTTTAAAAATTGCTGTACCTAAAGAGTATTTAGGTGAGGGTGTGACAGAAACGGTCCGCCAATCCGTGCTGGATGCTTTAAAGGTGCTTGAAAAACAAGGAGCAGTTTGGGAAGAGGTAAGTTTGCCGCATTCAAAATATGCATTGGCAGCTTACTATTTACTATCATCCTCCGAAGCGTCTGCTAATTTAGCCCGCTTTGATGGTGTTCGCTATGGCTATCGGACTCCAAATGCGGATAATTTACTTGAGTTATATAAGAAATCACGAGCTGAAGGCTTTGGTGACGAAGTAAAACGCCGGATCATGCTCGGTACATTTGCGCTAAGCTCTGGTTATTACGATGCCTATTACAAAAAGGCGCAGCAGGTCCGGACGTTAATTAAGAGGGACTTTGAAAATGTATTTGAAAAATATGATGTTATCATTGGACCAACCACTCCAACACCAGCATTTAAAATTGGTGAAAAAATGGATGATCCGTTAACGATGTATGTGAATGATATTTTGACGATTCCTGTGAACCTAGCGGGAGTACCTGGGATTTCCATTCCATGTGGATTTGATAATGGTCTGCCACTTGGTTTACAAATTATCGGCAAGCATTTTGATGAAGCGACGGTCTATCGGGTAGCACACGCATTTGAACAGGCAACAGATTTTCATAAACAAAAGCCAGGAATATAGGGGGTGAAGACGATGGAATTTGAAACAGTAATTGGTCTTGAAGTGCATGTAGAGTTAAAAACGGAATCAAAAATCTTTTCGGCCAGCCCAAACCATTTTGGTGCCGAGCCGAATTCCAATACGAGTGTGATTGACCTTGGTTATCCAGGCGTGCTGCCAGTACTAAACAAAAAAGCGGTAGAATTCGGAATGAAGGCAGCAATGGCCTTGAATTGCCAAGTGGCCACCCATACGAAATTTGATCGTAAGAACTATTTTTACCCAGATAATCCGAAGGCCTATCAGATTTCGCAATTTGATAAACCGATTGGAGAGCATGGCTGGATTGAAATTGAGGTGAATAGTTATACGAAACGGATTGGCATAACTAGAATTCATTTAGAAGAAGACGCTGGCAAACTGAGTCATGGGAATGGCTATTCATTAGTAGATTATAATCGCCAGGGAACTCCTTTAGTAGAAATCGTTTCTGAACCTGATATCCGCACACCTGATGAAGCCTATGCTTATCTTGAAAAATTAAAATCGATTATCCAGTTTACGGGAGTATCGGACTGCAAAATGGAAGAAGGGTCACTTCGCTGTGATGCCAATATCTCGATTCGACCCGTTGGCCAAGAAGAGTTTGGAACGAAAACAGAATTAAAAAACTTAAACTCTTTCAACTTTGTCCGCAAAGGCTTGGAGTTTGAAGAGGAACGGCAGCGAGAGGTTATCACGCAAGGTGGAAAAATCGATCAAGAAACACGTCGGTTTGATGAAGCGACCGGGGCTACATTACTGATGCGTGTAAAAGAGGGATCCGATGACTATCGTTACTTCCCTGAACCAGACTTACTTGATATTTATATTGATGAGGAATGGAAAGCAAGGATTGCAGCTGAAATCCCAGAGCTTCCGGATCAACGGCAGAAGCGCTATGTAGAAGAACTAGGATTACCTGTATATGATGCCAAGGTACTAACGGGAACAAAAGAAATGTCAGATTTCTTCGAAGGTACTGTAGCGGCGGGCGCAGAGGCCAAATTGGCTTCGAACTGGATGATGGGAGATGTGTCTGCTTACCTGAACGCTGAAGGGAAAGAGCTTCATCAAATTGCCCTAACACCTGAAGGGTTAGCAAGTATGATAAAGCTGATCACTAACGGAACCATTTCTTCAAAGATTGCTAAGACTGTTTTTAATGAGTTGATTGAAAACGGCGGCGACGCTGAAGCAATCGTTAAAGAAAAAGGTCTTGTTCAGATTTCCGATGAAGGGACACTTCTTAAGATTATTTCTGAGGTGCTTGATGCGAATCCACAATCGATAGAGGACTTTAAAAATGGTAAGAGTAAAGCAGTAGGTTTCCTCGTTGGGCAGCTAATGAAGGCGACAAAGGGTCAGGCCAATCCACAATTAGTAAACCAATTATTGAATCAGGAATTAAGCAAAAGATAAAATACGAAGCTGGCAGATATATACTGCCAGTTTTTTTGTCGAAAAAAACTCGACAAATATTTTTGAAGATTTCCCAGGAAAATTCACTAAATATACGGGTTTGAAAAAGACTAATCAAACGTTTGATTAGTCGACATAATTCATCCCTGTTTTCATACGAAAGCTGTTAATAATAAAGGGTTGAAGTACTTTTTAATCAAACGCTTAATTAATAATTACGCTGGCGAATATTGTCGGATGTTTCCTGATTCACTGTTTAGAATGATAATGGACCGATTTTAGAATGATAAATCGACAATAAGTTTATTAGGATTTGAGCAGAAAGCCTATCTTTTAAGCATTTCCTTACTATTTATTCAAATGATTAGTTAAATGACATAATTCTACCCTTTTCAAATGAAAAAACCTTTATTATTAAGGGGAGGATCAAAACTAATCAAACGTTTGATTAACATGCAAAAAGAAGAAATTTGTCAGTCAGAAAGATAAAAAAATACCCAGATTTTAATATCCGGGCATTTCGAAAAATTCTATTCCTTTTCTAATAGGCTGACACTTTCATTAAATTCTTTTTCAATGATATCATTTTTCCTATACGTAATTAAGCTAATGATATAAGAAACAATTAAATTTAAAACAAAACCTGGTACGATTTCGTAAAGTGTTTCACCAAGTCCAACGTTTTTCCAAACAATAACCGTAACAGCACCTACAATCATACCGAAAAGAGCACCCCAGTTGGTCATCTTCTTCCAAAATAAGCTTAGAATAATGATTGGACCAAAGGCAGCTCCGAAGCCTGCCCATGCATATGCTACAAGGTCTAGGATGGTGCTGTTTTGATCAAGAGCTAGGATGGCAGCGACAACAGCTACCAAAAGAACCGCCATTCTTCCTAAGAAGACTAGGTGTTTGTCAGATGCCTTTTTGTTCATAACCACTTTATATAAGTCTTCAACTAATGCACTCGATGTAACGATTAATTGTGATGAAATGGTACTCATAATAGCTGCAAGAATGGCTGCTAAGGCAAATCCAGCGAATAAGGGATGGAATAGAATCTGACTTAGTTCAATAAATACGGCCTCTGGATTCTTTAATACATGCTGTGGATTATTATGGAAGTAAGCAATTCCAATAAATCCAGTACAGATGGTACCAATTAGCGTGAATATCATCCAGCTCATTCCGATGCGACGGGCACTTTTTATTTCTTTTATAGTTGTAATAGCCATGAAACGTACAATGATATGCGGCTGACCAAAATAACCAAGTCCCCAAGCCATAGCAGAAATAATCCCTAAAGTTGTTGTTCCTTTGAAGAAATCAAGGTATGTTGGATCAATAGCACGAATCGTATCGAACGTTTCTGCAGGACCCCCTCCTGCGAAAACTCCAATTGCTGGAACCAGAAGCAGGGCAATCAGCATCATTAATCCTTGAATAAAGTCGGTGTAACTAACAGCAAGAAACCCGCCAAATAATGTGTAAGCAATGGTAACACCACCGACAATTAAAAGGCCTGTAAGGTAGCTTGTTCCAAAGGAACTCTCAAAAAAGACTGCTCCAGATACTAACCCTGAAGAAACATAGAAAGTAAAGAAGACCAGAATAACGATACCGGATACAATCCGTAAGAGTTTGGTGTTGTCTTTAAAACGGTTTTCCAGGTAACTTGGAATCGTTATGGAATCGTTGGCAATCTGAGTATATGAGCGAAGACGAGGTGCAACCAATAACCAATTAAGGTATGCTCCAATTGTTAAACCAATAGCAATCCATGCATCTGCTAAACCAGTTAGATAAATTCCTCCTGGCAATCCCATCAATAGCCAGCCGCTCATATCAGCAGCTCCGGCACTTAATGCTGTTACAGCGGGTCCTAAAGACCTTCCTCCAAGCATATAGTCTGTTAGATTGCTAGTTTTTCTATAAGAATACCATCCAATAAATAGCATCATCGCCAGGTAAATTCCAATGGTTACAAGCTGTAGTATTTCATTGGACATACTATTTCCCCCTTTGTTATGTTAAAATAAAATTAAAATAATATTTTATATATATGAAATATTCTATCAACTGAATTTAACTATATCTACTGCTAATTTTTAACTTTTCTAAAATAGGTTAAAATACTCTTGGAATAGTAGTACAAAAGGTATGAATTCTTTCATTTGTAAGTAGGAAATGAAAGGATTATGATAATAGGCATAGAAGGGAGTGTTTAACTTGAATTTAAATTCTTGGTTTCAAAAAGGTTTAACAAAAGATGAATACATTGGTCAAATGACAAAAAATAAAGAAGGAATGGTTTCTATTTTTGAGCGCTTTGAGTTAGACAATAAGGATAAAAAGAAACTTGAAGCACTCCAGTCAAAGAACCTGAAAGCGATTGTTCTAACAGAGGATTGGTGTGGGGATGCCATGCTAAACAACCCAGTGTTACTAAGAATAGCTGAAGCTGCAAACATGGAAGTTCGGTTTGTACTTAGGGACCAAAATCTAGAGTTAATGGATCAGTATTTAACAAATGGAACCTCTAGAGCGATTCCAATTTTTATTTTCATTGATCAAGAAGGAAATGAAGTGGGAGTATGGGGCCCGCGAGCGACAGAAATACAAGCTCTTGTAGATAAGGGACGGGCTGAACTACCGGATAAGGATGCTCCGGATTTTCAAGAGAAACAATTGGCTTTTTATAAGAGTCTCGGCAAGTCTTATCAGAACGATGCATCGATATGGCAAACCGTTGCCAACAGCATTATACCCGTTCTATTATAATGTAAAAAGAATCCCTGGACAGCAGCCAGGGATTCTTTACGTGTTGAGGTTATTATTTTTTGGAGGAATCCGATCATTAATTAGGTTGCTATCATTGATTTTTGGTTCAATTCCTAAAATGAAGTTTCGAATGTTAGAGCGGTGAAGATAGATTAAAAATATAGTGAAAAATAAAAAAATGAGTTCAAATTCAAGTTCTTGCGAAATAAACGAGTAAACCAACAAGCTTAGACCAACGGAAATGGACCCTAAAAACACGTACTTCGATAAAAAAATCACCAGAAAAAATGTTCCAAAAGCAATTAAAGCCAATGGAAAATTTGCTACTGCAAGAGTTCCAGCAGTGGTAGCAATGGCCTTACCCCCGCGGAATCCAGCGAAAATCGGAAAGCAATGACCTATTACGGCAGCTAGTCCAAAGTAAAGTGGATCAACATCAAGGTTGAAGTATAAAGGAAGTGAAGCAGCGAATGCTCCTTTTCCAATATCAACGAGTACGACGATGATAGCGGATCCTTTGCCAAGGACTCTTAATGTGTTGGTAGCGCCAGGGTTTTTGCTTCCATGATCACGAATATCAACCCCAAAAACAAGCTTGCCCACAATTAGCGCAGTAGGAATACTGCCAATTAGGTAGGAGGAAAGGATTAGCAACCAGACCATATCATCATTCCTTTGTGAGAGTGTTTACATTTACAATAGCATTTTATCATACTTCAATGGTATCATTTTAGTAATTCCTGAAAAAGGAAATATTAAAGGGGCGACCGACATGGAACAGATAAATTTTGGTCAAGTTGCTAAAAGTTATGCGAAGGCAAGAGAAGATATTCCTGCAAGTTTAATGGAAAGTCTGTTTATTCGTGGAATTTCTTTTGATGGAAAAAAGGTGGCAGATATTGGATGTGGAACAGGCGCATTAACAAGAAAAATGTCAATGAGGAAGGCAGACGTTATTGGCCTGGATCCGTCTAATGAATTACTTCAACAGGCATTAACTTTAAATGTGTCAAAAAGTTATAAAATACCTTATGTACAAGGTACCGCTGAGGATACAGGTTTACAAGAATCACAGTTTGATATGGTAACTGTCATGCGCGCCTGGCACTGGTTTGACCGGGAACAGGCCATTCATGAAATAAAAAGAATCCTTAAACCTAAAGGGTTATTACTTGTGATCGATTCGGGTTTCCTTGCAGGTCCACTAGTGGTTGATAAGACATTCGATGTAATTTCTAAATATGTTACCGGTGGATTAAAACCTGCTGGAACAAAAGCGGAATCAAAGCAGAGGATTAATGGCTTCCCAACTGAATGGTTCGGTGAATGGCAAAAGAATGGTTTCGAGCTAAGGGACTTTTATAAACTTAACTATTCCGTTTCCTATACAACAGAGACATGGGTAGAAAAGGTTGAATCGCTCTCCTGGCTCGCAGGATTAGAAGAGAAGGCTAGAGCGAATGCTTTAGTGGAATTAGCAAATTCATTACCAGATACAGACCAATTTGTAATCCCGCATGATTGTAATGTAAGCATACTAAGAATGCTAGATTAAGTCCTAAATAGATAAGTACCAAAACGTGCGTCTATAGCGCACGTTTTTTTATGCTACTATTTTAATTGTGAAAAGAAATTTTTATTAAAGTGTAGGGGTTATTTCAGGTGACATCGTCTATTAAGGTAGAAGGTCGCAGATAGAAAGGGGGAGAGAGCGATTAGTGATTCAGCTTTAATACAAAAAGTGTTGGACGGCAGTGATCATGCCTTTCGCCTTTTGGTAGAGAAGTACCGTAATGATGTGTTCCGGACCGTCTTTGCTGTACTTCGCGATCAAAAGGAAGCAGAAGATGCCGCTCAGGAAGTATTTATAAAACTATATTCCTCTCTCTCCCAATATGAGAATCAAGGTTTTAAAACGTGGATGACCCGGATTGCTGTTAATCATGCCATAGATATTAAACGGAAGCTGGCAAGACGGAAGGAAGAATCAGTCGAGTCCTTGGAACATCCGGCATTAGGGACACCGAAGGATAGTGTCGAAAAGGAATTATTTGAAGGTGAAAGGGTTACTCAGGTTAGGAAACGACTTGAGGAGCTCCCAGAGAATTATCGTGATGTCATTTACGGATTTTATATAGCGGAAAAGAGTTATCAGCAAATGGCTAAGGAACAAAATGTTCAGGTGAAAACAATCGAAACAAAGCTTTACAGGGCACGTGTTTGGATGAAAAAGAATTGGAAGGAGGACGATTTTTCATGAAGCATTTTAGTTATGATGAATGGCTCAGTTACGTTAAAGACGAAATTAATGATCAGGCCCGTGAGGAACTTGAAGGTCATTTGTATTCATGCGACCAATGTCTGGAGCATTATTTACAAGCTCTATCGGTACATGAATCATCACTTCCAATTCTTTCAAATGAGTCAAGCTTTACCGACCTGGTGATGGCTGAAATTTCGAAACAAAAAGAAGTTGTTACAAAACCATTAATAGAGTCGAAAAAGCCATTTTATCAACAGGTTGCTTTTCACTATTTGATTGCAGCCGCTGCAACCCTATTGCTTACTTTTTCAGGAGTGTTTCAATCGCTTGCAACCTATGCAAGTGCTGTCGAGGCACCACAGCATAGTAAGGAAATAAAACCTTCGATAACAGATGAAGTTATTGATAAAACCTTTGCATGGATGGATTCTTTGGAAAAAAAGGAGGCAAATAAATAATGAAAAATTCAACTAAGGCGTTGACGCTATCGCTCTTTCCCGGCCTCGGTCATATTTATTTCGGCAACATGTTCAGGGGGGTGCTATACCTACTAGCCGTTATAGGATGTGCCTTTATTACAGTTGCAGGATTATTCTCTGGCAATGAGGAAATTTCCATTCTTGCCTTTATGGCTGGTATTTTTCTCTACCTAATTAGCTTTATCGACATGGGTGTTCAAATTTCCAAACAGAAAAAGATACTTAAAGCTGCGAATCCGGATGTTCCACCATTGCAAGTAACCCAGGAGTCAGAAAGATTTCATACGATTGTGTTGTCGTTTGTTCCAGGTTTAGGTCATTTTCAGCTTGGACTAATGAACCGTGGGTTGACACTGTTAGCATCATTTTTAGGACTCGCCGTAATGGTGATTTTTATAACTGCGCTGAGTGGCCGTGGTGAGTTTATGGTGTTCCTGTTAGGGCTGCCAATCATTTGGGTGTACGGATTTTTTGACTCGGTGCAACAGGTAAATAAAAAGCAGCGTGGTGAGGAATTAATCGATAAAACGATATTTGAAGACTTTGAAACACGAAGAGAAGATGGAAAAAAGAGCAAATCCATTGCCACTTTCCTTTCCATTTTTCCTGGTGCGGGGCACCTTTATCTTGGCTTGCAAAAACGTGGAATTCAATTAATGGCGGCTTTCCTGTTTTCGATCTACATCTTAGATATTTTACGCCTTGGAATCTTCTTGTTTCTGATCCCGATTATCTGGTTCTACAGCTTTTTTGACGCTATGCAGAAGGTATCCAAATATGGTGAGGAAGAAATCGAGGATGTTCCAATTATTTCTTATTTGATCAATCATCAGAAGTGGGTGGGAATCGGTTTAGTTGTAATGGGGCTGTATTACCTATTCATGAATGTGTTAATTCCTGTTTTCTCTCCGATGATCTCAAATGTTATTCAGATCGATTTAATGTATTGGGTACAAAGATATTTTCAGACGGGGCTTGTCTGTGTGCTGTTAATTGGCGGCGGTATTAGGCTTTTATCTGGCAGTAAGCGAAAAGGGGAGGCAAATAAATCATGAAAAGGTGGAAAAACACACTAACAGGGGTACTCTTAATCGGAGCTGGAATTGGGTTCCTTTTAAGAAAAGGAAAGGGGGGGCAGGAATGAGAACTTGGCGTGTTGGTACGTTTTCGATGGGGGCCTCACTCGTTTTTCTTGGCCTCTTCCTTTTTCTTTCGCGATTTATGGGATTTGATCTTGTCCATGTGATGACGGCTTGGTGGCCGTTACTATTGATTGTTCTAGGGATTGAAATTCTCTTATACTTGTTTTTCTCACGGCAGGAGAAGCCGATTTTAAAATATGATTTTGTTAGTATCCTGTTTGTTGGGGTGCTAGGAATGGTAGGAATCTTGTTCGCGACGCTTAGTGCTACAGGTATTATGGGCAAGGTTGAAGAAGTGGTTGCAAGGGAAGAGCGGTCGTTTGAACTTCCTGATTTCTCCTATCAAATGAATGATAGTATCAAACGGGTAGTGTTACGAACAACAGGCTACCAAACAACAATTGAAGCAACAGATGAAAAAGAAGTATCGATGTTTGGAACGTACCGGACACAAACAGCGAACAAGGAAAAGCTAATTAAGAGTGCGGACGATTATGTGTATGCAAATAAAAAGGGAGATACACTTTATGTTAATGTAAAGACTCTGCCAAACGAGTTGGGACCTTTTTATAGTCATCAAGAAATTGCTTCAACCATTCTTATTCCTAGTGGTGTACAGCTTGAAGTCATTGGAAATGGTAACGATATTACCTTAAATCCACGGTCTCTTGAAAATGATTGGAGTATAAATGGTGCGTCATTCATAGATGTGAAGACTGCTGAAAATAGTAACTTGAAAATTTCTGCTGTTGGTGTAGATGTGGTGAATGGTAAGGATGGAGCGTGGCAAGTAACCGAAACCGGTGACCAGAATGAAGCAATACAAAGAAACGCCGTGTACCAGTCTGGTGAAGGTAACTACCATATTAATATTATGAATACCCATAGTGTCAGTTTAAACATACAGTAATTCGCATCTTATTTTTTGCAAAAAAATAAAAAAAGGGTATGATAGTAGACGGCAGTAAGTTGGATAGACTAATATACATTGCTTGGGTTAATCATTGTAAGCCAAGGTGTTAATTGGTAGAATATAGAAGAGACCCATCATATACCATTTATTGATTTCATAAAAATAGGATGATGAATGATGAAACGTGCACGATTGATATATAACCCGACATCAGGGCGGGAAATTCTTAAGCGCCATCTTGCTGAAATTATGGAGAAGCTTGAAATGGCCGGATATGAGGCATCTTGTCATGCGACAACGGGTGCTGGTGATGCAACGGCTGCTGCTAGAATTGCCGTTGAAAGACAGTATGATATTGTCATCGCAGCAGGCGGAGATGGTACGATAAATGAAGTGGTAAATGGCCTTGCAGAGCAGGAATTCAGACCAAAATTAGGAATTATTCCGGCGGGTACGACGAATGATTTTGCCCGAGCGCTGCACATTCCAAGAGACATTGGGGCAGCGGTCGATATTATCACAAAAGGTGAACGGATACCTGTGGATATTGGTCGAATTAATGATCGATATTTTATAAATATTGCGGGCGGCGGAAGAATCACGGAGCTTACATACGAAGTTCCAAGTAAATTAAAAACGATGCTTGGGCAGCTTGCCTATTATTTAAAAGGAATGGAAATGCTGCCTTCGATTAAAGCAACGGACCTTACAATCGAGTATGATGGAAAGCTGTTTGAAGGGGAAGCGATGTTATTCCTTGTAGGATTGACGAATTCAATTGGCGGCTTTGAAAAGATTGCTCCGGATTCATCGATTAACGATGGTTTATTTTCCTTGCTCATTTTGAAAAAGATTAATTTGGCGGAGTTTGTAAGAGTCGCCACTTTAGCTATTCGTGGTGAACATGTGAATGATCCGAATGTCATTTATGCAAAAGCGAGTAGAATTAAAGTACATTCTACTGAAAAGGTTCAAGTAAATCTTGATGGTGAATTTGGTGGGTTGCTGCCAGCGGAGTTTGCAAACTTGTACCGTCATTTAGAGGTGTTTGTGCCACTCGATGATATTCGCCCTCTTGATAAACCAAGCGATTGGGTACCTGGAACAAGATATAGCTGAAAAAGGCGCGTTCCATTGCGGAGCGGGCTTTTTTAGTTTAAAGGAATAAATGGTTCCTGTAGAGAAATAGTTATAAATGAAGGGGTGGTATCGAAATGAGTAAAAAAGCATTAATTAATATCGATTATACGGTTGATTTTGTAGCGGATGCCGGGGCTTTAACTTGTGGTGTGCCGGGGCAGGAAATTGAGAAGAAGATTGTTCAATTGACGAAGGAATTTATTGATCACGGCGATTATGTTGTTTTTGCTATTGATGTTCATGATGAAGGGGATTCCTATCATCCAGAAACAAAGCTGTTCCCTCCGCATAATATTCGCGGGACTTCAGGCAGAAATTTATATGGCAGCCTTCAAAAAGTTTATGATGAGAATAAGGACTGTGAAAATGTGTATTACATAGATAAAACACGCTATTCTGCTTTCGCTGGAACAGACCTTGAAATCAAACTGCGAGAGCGGGGAATTACAGAGGTGCATCTCGTTGGTGTTTGTACAGATATTTGTGTTCTCCATACGGCTGTAGACGCCTACAATAAAGGCTTTTCGATTGTTGTTCATAAAGAGGCTGTTGCTTCATTTAATCAAAAGGGCCATGAATGGGCATTGGGGCACTTTGTGCAATCGCTTGGAGCTATGGTTAAATAGATTTTATAATGTTAAAATTGGTTAATATGTTGAAAAAGAAGTTTTTCGGAGGGGTATGATGAAAAACATTTATCAGGATGATAGCTTAACGCTGCATACGGATCTTTACCAGATCAATATGATAGAAACGTATTGGAGAGATGGTATACATAATAAACGCGCAGTGTTCGAATTATTTTTCCGTAAGCTCCCATTTGGGAATGGGTATGCAGTTTTTGCTGGTTTAGAAAAGGTGATTCAATTTATCAAGGGCTTCCGTTTTTCTGATGATGATCTGGAATATTTGAAAAATGAGGTCGGTTATGAGGATGACTTTTTAGCTTACTTAAAAGGCTTGCGTTTTACTGGAACAATTTGCTGTATGAAAGAAGGCGAGCTGGTTTTTGGAAATGAGCCGATTTTAAGTGTAGACGCACCGCTGGCTGAAGCGCAGTTGGTTGAAACAGCACTATTAAACATTATTAATTATCAAACATTGATTGCTACAAAGGCATCGCGAATTAAGCAGGTTCTAGGTAATGAAATTGCGATGGAATTCGGTACACGTCGAGCGCAGGAAATGGATGCGTCGATTTGGGGAGCAAGAGCATCTTACCTTGCAGGCTTTGAAGGAACAAGTAATGTAAGAGCAGGAAAGTTGTTTCAGATTCCTGTTTCCGGTACACATGCCCATTCGATGGTACAGGCCTATAAGGATGAGTATACGGCGTTTCGTAAATATGCAGAAACCCATAAGGATAGTGTCTTTTTGGTTGATACCTATGATACACTTCGCTTGGGTGTTCCGAATGCAATTAAAGTTGCCAGAGAGATGGGGGATTCTATCAATTTTATTGGGATCCGCTTGGACAGTGGTGACCTTGCCTATCTTTCAAAGGAAGCACGGAAAATGCTGGATGATGCAGGCTTCAAGGATGCGAAAATCGTTGCTTCAAGTGATTTAGATGAGTATACGATTCTAAATTTGAAGGCACAGGGTGCGAAAATTGATAGTTGGGGAATTGGGACTAAGCTGATTACCGCCTATGATCAAGCGGCTCTTGGGGCAGTATACAAGATTGTCTCGATTGAAGGTGATGACGGTAAAATGGAAGATACGATTAAAATTTCTTCCAATCCAGTGAAAGTCACAACACCAGGAATTAAGAAAATTTATCGAATCATTAATAATAAAAATCACCATGCGGAAGGGGACTATATTGCGCTTGCGGATGAAAAATGCCCGGAGAAGCGGTTGAAAATGTTCCACCCTACGCACACGTATATGAATAAAGTTGTGACAAACTTTACGGCAAAAGAGCTTCATGAAGTGATTTATTCAAAAGGCGAACTTGTTTATGAAACTCCGTGCCTAGAAGAGTCTCGTGAATATTTGAAGCAAAACCTTTGCGCTCTCTGGGATGAGTATAAACGGACCTTGAATCCAGAGGAATATCCAGTCGACCTTAGCCAAAAATGCTGGGATAACAAAATGAGGAATATTGAAGAAGTAAAAGAGAAAGTTGCGGAAATGCAGGCAGAATAGATTTTTGGGAGGCACCCGGATTGGGTGTCTTTTTGGTGGTTCGCGGGATTATTGTGGAAACGTGCGGGATTAATCCGAATTCTCGCGGAATACCACACGAAATCCCGCGGGATTATTTCTAAGATCCGCGGGATTCAACCTTAATATTTTATTTATTTTTAAAAAAATCGATGAAAGCATGGTAAATTTCAATTCCTTGATAGGTCAACATCCCTACAGCAGTTAATGAAAAAACACCGATCATCAAGAAGCGAATCCACATTGATTATTCCCCCTTTTGTAAGATTTAACTTAAGCATCCAGGGGGGAGATAACATAATTCGATTGATGAAAAACAGGTAGAAGGAAAATAAAGTTTTTGTGGTGAATTCTAGAAAAGAATCTTCGATTGGTGATTACGATCGATGACAGTAGTGCTAATACTCCGATTATATCAAACTGAAAAAAATGTTTCTGGTCATCACCAGATTGTGATTTCATACTCCAATCATCAATGACGAGTACTGCTTTATTAGAATGATGTAATTGAATGGATAAATTGGAAGTATGATGAACGGAAAAGAATATGAAGGCAAGCAGCAATGCGATGGGAAGAAAAGATACATTCTTTATCGTAACCACCTCCTTCGAATGGGATTGATATTATTATAAACACTTTTGTTATATTATTAAATCGAAATACTCCGACAATTTGTGCAGGTATAAATGGTATACAATCAATTTATGGATAATTTCGCAATTAGACTGGGTTTATGATACAATCTTGCTAGTCAATTCGGTGTAAAGGAAGTAAAACATGACAAAAACAATACCGGTTAAAAAGAATGATTTTATAGATGTAGTTTTTGAGGATTTAACCCATGATGGTGCTGGGGTCGCAAAGGTTGATGGCTTTCCGTTGTTCATACCAAATGGGCTGCCTGGCGAAAGGGCACAGGTTAAAGTCATTAAAGTGAATAAAGGTTATGGTTTTGGACGGTTAATGGAACTTTATGAAAAAAGCCCATACCGTGTAGAATTACCTATCAGCGAGCTTCATAAGTATGGCGGCTGTCAGCTTGAGCACATTAGCTATGATGGCCAGCTGAAATATAAAGAAAATCAAGTTCGTCAAGTGCTTACCAGGATAGGAAAGTTGGAGGATGTAATCGTGCATCCAATTTTAGGGATGGAACATCCGTGGCACTACCGAAACAAAGCTCAGGTCCCTGTCGGTGAAAAAGATGGTAGGCTGATTGCTGGTTTTTTCAAACCAAGAAGTCATGAAATAGTAGATACAGATGAAAGTCTTATTCAGCTTCCGGAAATTAATGACGCGGTCCAGGTGGTAAAAGAAATATGCAGTGAACTCGGTGTACCAGCGTATCATGAAGAGTCACATAAAGGTGTTCTTCGCCACATCATGGCAAGGTACGGTCAGCAAACAGGTGAGCTAATGATCGTGCTTATTACAAGGACGTCTGATATTCCAAACAAAACGAAATTAGTTGAAGAAATTATTGCGCGGCTGCCAAAGGTGAAATCGATTATCCATAACGTTAATTCCAAACGAACGAATGTAATCCTTGGCGAAAAAACAACCGTTCTTTGGGGAAATGAAGTAATCTATGACTACATTGGTGATGTTAAGTTTGCCATTTCTGCACTATCTTTTTATCAGGTGAATCCTGTTCAAACAAAGGTTCTTTATGATAAAGCACTGGAATATGCAGGTCTCAGCGGCGATGAATCAGTAATTGATGCCTATTGCGGAATTGGAACGATTTCCTTATTTTTAGCGCAAAGTGCGAAGAAGGTTTTTGGCGTAGAAGTGGTTCCAGAGGCAATTGAAGATGCGAAACGGAATGCAGAGCTAAATGGGTTCACAAATGTAGAGTTTGCTGCCGGGGAAGCGGAGGTTGTTATTCCAAAGTGGTATAAAGACGGGAATTCTGCGGATGTACTGGTCGTGGATCCACCACGAAAAGGCTGTGATGAAACCTTTTTGCAAACCATCATCGAAATGAAGCCGAAAAAGGTCGTTTATGTATCCTGTAATCCAGCCACACTAGCGCGTGATTTGCGAATACTAGAGGATGGCGGATATAAAACAGTAGAAGTGCAGCCTGTTGATATGTTTCCGCAGACGACTCATGTGGAAGCTGTCGCAAAAATTGTATTAGCATAAATAAGAGAGCCTTATCCATTGGTGGATAAGGTTTTTTCAGTAATGATAATTTACTAATTAAACTATATAAAATTTACCAATAGGAAATTCGAACGAGAGATTGAGGAATTAGCAGTTTCTGGACAGTGTAAAGACTGGGGAATCAGGATATCGACTCTTTTGAGGTATAAAGACGATATAAGGGTATAAATTAAAAAGGAAATCCTAAATTAAGGAGGAGGAAGCAATGAGTATCGGAAAAGAAATAGAAAAAGAGAAAGACAACATACCAACACTCGACTCGAGGTATATTCAGCAGCATTTAGCAAATGAAAGAACATATTTAGCTTGGATTAGAACAGCTATTGCAATCATTGGAGTGGGTTTCTTAGTTACGAATTTACATTTTAGTATGAAAGAAAGTCTTTCATCCGTTGGGGATTTACTTGCAAATATGATAGGAATTGCTTCAGTTGGTATCGGAATCATTACAATTATTATGGCAACCGTTGTTTATCTAATAAAAATCAATACGATAAATAACCAAACATATACAGCATCAAAAAAATATATTATTACTCTTAGTGTATTAATAATTGTTATTGCCTTATTATTTGGTTCATATTTCTTACTGATATAATAAATAATCTATTAATAAATGGTTTGTTAAATAAAAATATTATTTTTAACTCTTTCAGAAGATTTTTTCCACTAATTTGGAAGGGTGAAAGAGAGATGGGGTATGAGAATGATAAGATAGATTTGCAGAACAGAGTATAGATTTCGATTTCACTTTTACCAAAACCCAAATCTTCCACGACAATAAATTTACTCGAAAAAACTAAAGTTTCGTATTTTAAATGGGTTCAGAGTATTTTTAATCAAACGTTTAGTTGGAATTACAAACTGTAGACATCTGTAAGTATATGTATTTTGATAGTTTCTATTGTCAGATTTGAAGATTGTTCATAACAAACACGCTTTGTATTCGACAAACTCCTTTCCTAAAAATAAGCAAAAGTTCATTTAACTAAAGGGATTTCCATTGATTTAATTAAATGTTTAATTAGTAAAATGGATGGTAACTAAACGTTTGATTAGAATAGTTGTACAGCCTGTCAAATTAGTGTTTAGCTCTTCTTCGTAGGAAGAATTTTGTCGAACAGCTGACTAAGTATTAAAGGGTTAAGGCTTGCTTGATGAATCCCATTTTTACCCAGTTACATCTTCCTAATTAACCCGGAACAGTGTGTTCACATAATTGTAGAAAACCCTTACAAAAGAAAAATTATTATGAAAAGATAGTGTGATATAATTTCATCGGAAGGGAGGTAAAAAATACCAAAGTGGTATAAATATAATCATTTCTTTAAGGTAAGATTCCTTTCTACTAAATCCGCGATTTTCCCCTTTCATTTCTCATCATTTTATATCCACTACTCGTCTTATAATAACCTCCTGTTAAAATGCTGAAGCAAATATAATAATTGAATAATTGGGGATACTGCCGGTAAAATCCAAGTTATAAAAAAGGAGCCGTACTATGCATGCAGTGCTAAATAAGATTATTGAAGGTATTACTGTTTGTTATTCAGAGGTTTTCCCGAATGAAAACAATGAATTTTTTCGCTTTGTTTATATGGGAAAGGCATTTTTGGTTGCTGACACATATTGTATGAATCCAAATTGTACATGCGAAGAAGCAGTTTTAAATTTTGTTCAAGTTTACCCTAGAGGAGATAGGAAAAAAGCTGCCAGTTTTATGGTAAGGCTTAAACTTAACGGCAGGGGATATAAAATTCATGACCGTGGCGAATATAATAGACGTGAAATAAAGGCTATTATGATGCATTTTACCGCGGGTGACACGATCCTAAATATTTCAAATGAACGATATAAGGAAATGAAGGAGAAAGCAAAAGAAATTTTAAGCTAAATGCAGGTACTACTATATCATGTGCCCTGTCTCACGATATGGTAATGCTTTAATGTATCTGAGGCAGGTAAAAAGCAAACCTGAAAGGAGTGATATACATGTAAACTATAGTAAATAGTTTTAATAAGCTCTCATAGGTTATGTATCCCAATTCTGTACGAGAAACCAAATTTGAAGGAGGATGATTAAAATGGGTCATGATATATCAGGATACAATAAAGCAGGAGATGAAATTGCATATGCTCGTTTTAGCATGGGGAATTACAATGCAACCATATTGTACAGTTTACTTGATGCAAATGATTTTTACGCAGGAGTTAGTGGGACAGGCAGGAGCACTACCTTCTCAACAGAACAAATTGAAAAGGCTTTGAAAGCCTACAAGGAATTTTTTCGTACAGGTGACTCCCTGGCAGGGATTGATTTATTGGGGATTGATCAAAAACAAATCCTGAAGTTTATACTTAACTGCTTAGCAACAGTACAAAAAGAAAACAGTGTAAATGTGTATTTTGGCTAATGTGTTGTAAAATACTGCACGGAATATTACCGCTTCAAAGCCTTTCCCAATAACTACTTACTACTTCTTCTATCTTTATTCAATCCCATAAATTGCCCATAATCTCCTAATAAAACCCTGACTCAAACCTTCAATAAACAACTTCCTTTTTGCAAAGACCAATATTAAAAAGAATTATTCAATTCTATAGGAACAGATTAATGGAATATTACTGGTGTTAGATGAAAGCGAAGTACATGGAGTATTCAATCAACGGTCATGGTTAACTTTTAAAATAGGCTCTGTTATAAATTAAAGTCGTTCTGTCTTTGTGGAAAAATAGCAACTAGTCGACCAAATCGTAAAAGATTTGGTCTTTTTGTATTTCTTGTTTATTCAATATCCTCCATTTCCTCAACTCTTTTGTTCTCTCTGCTGTTTTCTCTTTTTAATTAGTCCTTTTGTGTATTCTCTTTCTTGGCAGCTTAGTTGAGCCCCACTAATTCCAATTCTTTGAATGCACTTTTTAAGATAGGGTAGTCCAGAGATAAAAATTAAAAGATTTAGATGGGGTAACTTAATATGGTAAAATAGGGTTGAAATCCCATTGTAAGGATACTGGGAGAATGTGAAGGTGGTTGTATTGACAATAAATTTTGACTTTACTTTTAATGCCATAGCCATACTAATGGGACTCTTAGCATGCAGTGTTATTGGTTATTTTGCCTATCGAATCTATCAAAAACAAGTGGGAAAACCGAAAGTATGGAAGATTCTGATTGTAATGATTATCGGTCTCTTTTCTTTTTCAATTAATTGGAATATGTTTGATACGATGATTAAGATCCCCATTTTACCTTTGGGTGTAGGGACTTTGTATATTGTTCTAAAAGGAAAGGGAGATAGGTGGCAAACTTATCGGTCCTTTGTGTGGTTAGGATTTTTGGCGAATTTTATTTTCCTGCTGTCAACTTTAGTTGCTGTACCAATCCATCATGCCATCTATCACGAAAGCGAACTTTCAGCCTATATCTCAACTGTTGAGAATGCTTCCATTACCCCTATTCATCCTTCTGCAGAGAATCTTTCATTAAATAATAAAAAATTATTGGAGCAACTCCACGAAATGAAACAGGAAACGATCTATAGTGATCAATGGTACGAACAAACCTATATGAATGCTGATTCAACTAATAGGAAGGAACGGTTCCCGTATCAACTCATAGGCACTTCTCCTAAATGGGGAAGTGGTTTCCAAACCATTATTTATCTTGAAGAGGATGGGAAAGGGATCCTACTTTCAACATCTAAAACACAACTTTATTTTCGCTCTGAAATTTCATTAATTGAGGAGGGCGAATAAAAATGACAAAAAAAAAGACATGGGCCCTTGCAGGTTTAGGTGTACTCGGTTTACTGGCATCCTTCATGATATTTTGGTTTTATTTTGCAAAACCTGTTTCTTTTCTAACAAATGGACAACTAGTAAAAGAGATTAATAGGACCTTTCCAGAAGCGTCAGCAAGTGTCATCCAAGACTCAATCTCAGTCGATGAACGCCATGTGGTAGTTCCTTTTATATCGAATGAAGACCATTACGGTCTAAGTTACTGGGTTTGGAAAAGGCATAAATGGACGGTTGAAACGATTGATACAAAAGGGGAACCAAAGATATGGAAGATTAATAGAAAGGATCCTTCATCGTTTCATTTGGTTTGGAATATACATCCTCAAGACCAAGTGAGTTTTATTGCTTATTATTTAATTAGAGACAGAGGGTATCAAATTACAGAGGGGATAGAGAATTACATTCCAAGAGTGCAAATGGAGAAAAAAGTCTCCCTCCAAGAAAAGTCTTATGGAGTGATGGAACTTTCTGATGAATGGCAGTGGCTTATGAATGCTGTGATAGAAGTAGAATTAAAGCAAAAACCTAATTTGTTTTTCGATCCTTTTACCCCTGAACGAAATCTGTTTTTGGGTTGGATTCCATATGATCAATCGGATAAAGAAACTTTTCCAGAAGGTTCTGTAAATGGAAACGTATATTCAAATGGTAAAATGCTCATTGAACATTTGATGATACTGAGTAAAGGAGACCTGGAGATTCCATAACTTTCCTTCAAGAAGGGATTGTTAAATAAATATTATGATTGGGTGATAGAATAATGAGCAATTGGTTGTATACATTTTATATGTTTGTGGTGGGAGTAATATCTTTTATTACAGGTGAAGTTGTTACTTTTATTATGTTGGGTGTTATATTAATTAGTCTTACTAATATTCACTCAACATTAAAGGAGATATTAAAAGTAAATAAGGAAAAAAATAACTAAGAAAACGGTGCCTGACCCCCGCTGCATTAATGCTTTAGCGCGATGGGGGGCAGGCACCGTATTTTGAAGAAGCGAGTGCATTTGAAATCTGATTTTGATTAATTTCCCTTTCCCTTAACAAATTCGCCATTCCAATTTTATTTAATGGACGACTAAAAAAATAACCTTGGAGCTCATCACATCTCATGTGGATTAAGAAGTCCTTTTCGGATTCGGTTTCAACTCCTTCAGCCACAACATTCATCCGGAGACCATGAGCAATGTCTAAAATAGACTGGACAATAAGGGACTTTTTTTCATCCTGATGTATATCTTTTATAAAATGACTATCAATTTTTATCTCATCTATCGGAAGCTGCAGCAGATGAATGAAGGATGAGTAACCTTTTCCAAAATCATCAATCGAGATGTGGACCCCTAAACTTCTTAATTGATTGATGACTTCCACAACCTGGTTTGGATTTTTAATAAAGACGTTCTCCGTGATTTCAAGCTTTAAATATTCAGGACTTAAGCCAGATTCAACTAATGCACGTTCTACTAATGGAATTAAATAATTTTGTTGTAGGTTTATGGCTGAAATATTAACTGAAATGGGTACTTTTCCAAGGGATTCCTCTTGCCATAGTTTATTTTGCCTACAAGCCTCTAGTAATACCCATTCATCTATTTTTGAAATGAGTCCAGTTTCCTCGGCTATAGGGATGAAAGAATCTGGTGATAAATACCCATAGCTAGGATCATTTAAGCGTAACAAAGCCTCCATACTTGAAACTTGTCCAAACTGGAACTTTGGCTGATAAAATAACTCAAAACCGCCTTCATCAATTGCTGTGCGCAAACAATTTTCTATCATTAACCTTTCTTGGAACTTGTCTTTCATCGTTTCATTAAAGAAATGAGCGGCATTGCCACCTTTCTCCTTCGAAACATACATGGCAATATCTGCACATTTGACAAGTGTATCTAAATCCCGACCGTCTTCAGGGTAAAGGCTAATTCCAATGCTTAAAGTATTATATAGGACCTGTTCATTAACTCTGAAAGGGTCAGTGAACTCTTTTTTTATTTTTTCTATAGATAGTGCTACTTCGTCTCGACGGTTAACTACTTGGACGATAACAAACTCATCTCCACCTAGCCGAAAAACCTTTAATTTACGATTTGCTAAAGTATTTAACCTGTTTGCAGTTAACTGAAGGAAGTGGTCTCCAGCATCATGGCCCAATGTATCATTAACCTGCTTAAATTGATTTAAATCAATAAAAATAATGGCCATGCATTCCGACTGAATATGATTGATTAAATCCTTCACATAGCTTTGAAAATAAAGACGGTTCGGCAGGGAAGTTAAGCTATCATAATAGGCTAGTTGGTGGAGCTTATCTTCGGAAACCTTTAATTTATTTGTTTGATCGATAAGAAGCTTGTTCATCTCAATACTTTCTTGAAATAATTCTTTTAATTTTTGTGCCATTTTTTGAAGGTTTTGCGTAAGAGATCCTAACTCTGCAATGTTGCTCTGAGGAAAATCGACCTTTTCTAGATTGAGTAACTTCTGCGGCAAGTCTGTTGTAACGATTATTAGCCGTTGTATATTTTTCATAAACAATCGACTAATAAGTTGAACAAAAATAATGATAAAAACTGAAAAGAAAATCGATAATTTGAGATGGATTAAAAAATCCCTAAAAACCTGGTCCTGATATTGTGAGATTGGATACAGAATAAAAATCTTAATAGGTAATGTATCGATAGTATCTTCATAAACTAATAAGCCAGAACGCCACCTGATTAGTGGCAGGACATTAATATTGTCTTTTGGTAACAATTCATAAAAATGGTTCGTTGTATTGTTAATCTCATAACGATCAATCCAATTGAAGTATTCCTCTTTTCTGTTAGAGATAGTTTCTGCATTAGAGCCGATTATTTTATTTTTAGCATCCGTAATCATAATGCTAAATTGCATTGATGTATGTTTATCTAAAAGTTCATTAATGGTGGATGTATCCTTTAAAGAAGATGTTTCATTTTGGTTATTGTTAACCAATAAATGAATTTCAGCTTTTATTTGGTGAACCACAAGTTCTGCTTGTTTATATGCCTGATTTGTATAAATTTCATGAGCATTCACGGTTTTAATTAAAACACTCAAGAAAAAAGGTATCATGATTGAGAGAATCGTTAAGTGGGATAAAAACTGATGGACAGAAACATTGTTTTTGTTTAATTGGTTGGATTTCATCAGTTTATAAAAAGGAAAATAAGCTAAAAGCATATCTGCTAATAAAACATTAAATAGCCCGTTAAGTATCCCTTTAAACATTTGAAAATATAATGCATCACCGGCAAACGAAGTTTTGCTAGCCAGAAAAGTCGTTATTAGGCCGACGGTCAGCCAGAAAAATAAATCAACATAGAACATTTTCGCTCTTTTTTTTACATGAAAATAAGTACCTACAAAAATAATCTCTAATAATAAGATAACTTTATAAAATAGATTTATGAAATCAAACGGGGGAATCAAAAGGGTTATAAAAATGGCCAAAAGCGCAAAAGGAAGTCCGAATAGTCGCAACAGCAAAAATATAAAAATACTAGCATAAGTAAAAGTAATTCCATATACAAAGGTTACATTATAGAATGTGGAGAAAATGGTTAAGCCGAAAAGAATGAAAAGAAGTAAGATTTCGCTGTTTAATTGCCTTAAGTAAAATTTAATGCCGAACATTGTAATCTCCTACCCGATGGAATATTTATTCTTTAAAAATTGATATATCCCATATTTTTCCCATTAGGTTTTTTTAATAGTTTTGTATATTAGTAATCTTATCAAACTAACTAATGTTTGAGTGTGGTGATTAGGCTATCACTAATCTATATTCAAAAAGGTTTCGAAAAACGGACAAACTTCAGTCACATTAAGGCAATGAACAGCTGAGAAATTTGGGGCCTGACCCACAGTACATTAACGCGTTACCACGATGGGGGTCTGACCCCAAGGTACAAGTTATTGGTTTTTTCGATAGGTTTTCAATAATACTAGTCAAAATATCAATGTGACAAAAAGGTGAAATATCTTAGGCTGAGAATGATTCCTGATATGATAAGTAGGCATCGACGTTATAAATTAAAAGGGAGAGTTCAGAATGTTTAGAGGAAAAAGAAATCCGGTTTTACTCATCATGTTGCTGCTTTTAACTATCTTAAGTGTAACGGCCTGTAATTCAGATAAAGAAGCTCAGCCTGTAAATAAAAATAGTGATGAAGCAAAAACAGCTATTACAACGAAAGAATTACAAGAAAAACTAAATGATGATTCATGGGTAGTTGTTGACACTCGTATTAATGATGCTTTTAACGGCTGGAAGCTGGATGGAGTAGAGAGAGGCGGACATATTGCTGGAGCCGTTGATTTTTCTGCCAATTGGCTAAAAGTAGAAGCTGATAATAAAGAAAAAACATTAGATACAGCGCTTGAAACAAAAGGGATCAGTTCTGATAAAAATATCGTTTTGTATGATGCAAACGGAACGGATGCCAAAGAAGTAGCTGAATATTTAAAGGGAAAAGGCTATGAAAATGTCTTTACGTATGATGTAAAAGAGTGGACTAAAGATGAAAGTCTTCCTATGGAGAACTTTGAAAACTATCATATGATTGTACCCGCAAGTGTTGTAAATGATATTATTGATGGCAAAACACCTGAAACATTTGAAGAAGGAAAAAAAGTGAAAATTGTGGAAGCGAGCTGGGGAGAAGAGAAAGACGGGTATGCTAATGGTCACGTACCGGGGAGCTTCCATATCAATACTGACGACATCGAGCCACCACCAGCATGGATGTTAGCAAGTGATGAGGAGTTAGAAAAAGTTGTCTTAAACTATGGGTTTACGAAAGATGACTCTGTCATTGTCACTTCAGAAAGTCAAATGGCTGCCTATCGTGTAGCTGTAGCTCTTCGTTATGTAGGTATAGAAGATGTACGAGTTTTAAATGGCGGGTTAGGAGCTTGGACTGCAGCTGGCTATGAAGTTGAGACAACTAGTCATAAGCCGAAACCGGTTACTGATTTTGGTGCTCCAATACCTGGGAATCCGGATTTAATCGACACAATCGAAGAAGTAAAAACGGAAGTTCTAGCAAATCCTGAAAAGAATACATTAGTAGATAATCGTACTTGGGAAGAACGTATCGGAGAAACTTCCGGATATTCTTATCATGATAAAAAAGGTCGTATTCCGGGATCTGTATATGGATACGCAGGATTAACAGATGCGAACTCGCTTGAAAATTTCCGTAACATTGATAATACAATGCGTAATTTTGATGAAATCGTAGCTCTATGGAAAGAAGAAGGAATTGATCTAGAAAAAGATCTTTCATTCATGTGTGGAAGTGGCTGGCGTGCAGCGGAAGTCTTAACGTATGCACAAGTTTATGGACTAAACGACTCTTCTCTTTATAGTGATGGATGGATTGGATGGAGTAACAATCCAAGTAATCCTGTTGAAACAGGAGAAGAATAAAGGAATAGATAGTTATGAGTAATAAATTCCTAAAATGGCTCTTACACATTATTTTACTTATCATTCAGATTGGTTTAATAATTGCCGTTTTTGTGGTCAATTATCTGACTGGTACTAAAGCAGGCGTCTATCGCCATATTTATACGAGAAGGATGCAATATGCGGAGGGGATTTACTCACCTCCACATTTGCTACGGCAGAGTATTATTGCAGCTTGTATAGGTATACTATTCATATTCCTTTTCTACTATGCGGTGAAAAAGGGTCATAGCAGGTTTTATAAAGTCCAAATTGCGTTAGCTTCCTTATTGAGTTTCTTCGTAATCGTAGTGATCCAAAGCGGATTTTTTATCAATATGATGGCATATCCATATATCATCATGGTTTTCGAAATCATTTTGGTGATTCAAATCATCGTGGTAATCATATGGAGCTTCTATGAAAAACAATTAGGAAGAAATAGGATTAGGGCTAACTGAACTAAACCTCGAATAGGGCACTTTTTAAGTGCCCCTTTTGAGGTTTTTACATATTTACGAGAACTTAGTATATTAAGAGGAAGGGGAATGCAGTCATCAAACCTTTATCGAAATCTAGACTTGTGGGAATGATTATATTATTTGGGCTGATTGCCTTATTCCTATTGCTGTATTTAGGTCATGATGTTTTTAGAGCTAGGATTGACAACTTAATCACTTTTTTAAAAAATGCAGATGTGGAAGGACTCCGTGATTATTTATTGTCCTTTGGACCGTTTGCAGCGATTTTTTCAGCATTACTCATGGTATTTCAATCCGTCATAGCACCGCTTCCTGCTTTTGTCATTACATTCGCGAATGGGCTTATGTTTGGTTGGTTTTTAGGTATGCTCCTTTCTTGGAGTAGTGCCATGCTTGGCGCCATCCTTTGTTTTTACATGGCAAAATTTCTCGGACGCCCCATTGTAGAGAAGTTTGTATCAAAAAAAGCATTGGGATGGTGGGATCAATTCTTTGATAAGTATGGCAAGCATTCTGTCTTTCTTGCCAGACTCTTACCGATTATCTCCTTTGACCTTGTAAGCTATGCGGCTGGAACGACATCCATTTCTTTCTGGTCATTTTTTTGGGCTACTGGGCTTGGACAGCTTCCGGCCACAATTTTGTATTCCTATCTAGGTCAAAATGCTACCGGAATGGTTCAGGTTCTGTTTTATCTGTTTACCATTGTGATTGCTTTAGCTGTAATCGGAATGCTGGTACGTCCACAAATCAATAAATGGATACGAAAAGCTAAATAAATGAGGATGATTTGGATTTTTACATTTCTCATAATCAAAAGGAGAATCGGAAAATGAAGCTTTCAGGGAATAAATGGATCGAATCGCTAGTCAGTAAACGTGCGAAATACATGGTGAATCCCATTCAAGGAAAAATCCCGTTTGCAACGCTGAACAAACCGATCGGCCAGTCAGTCATTGCGTTGATTTCAACAGCAGGTGTCCATTTGAAGACACAGGAAATGTTTGATGTTGAGGCAGGGGATCCAACGGTGAGATTCATTCCATCTGATTGCTGCGCAGAGGATTTAATGATCAGTCACAGCCATTTTGATCGAACCGATGCAGATCAGGATGTTAATTGTATTTTTCCGCTATTTCGTCTAAAAGAATTGGCAGACAGCGGGCAGATAGGAGAAGCAGCACCCACCCATTACGGGTTAATGGGATACATTCCAGAAACAACACGTTTAATAGAAGAAACGATTCCGGCGATCATTAAGCGGTTAAAGGAAGAAAAAGTCGATGCGGTCATTTTGAATCCTGGCTGATATATATGTCATCAATCCGTGGGATTGATTCAATTTGGAATTGAAAAAGCAGGAATTCCGACCATATCAATATCCCATCTTCCCCAATTAACAAAAAAAGTACGGGTTCCACGGGCGCTGCATTTGCGTTTCCCATTGGGACGAAGCTTTGGGAAAGCAGGAGAGGTAGAAATTCAGAGGCAAATTTTACTGGATTGCCTGCATTATTTACAAAACATAACGGAACCGGAGAACATAATCGTGCTTCCGTATAAATGGAAAGGAAGAAAGAAGAATTGACGAGGGAAACAGCGGTAAAGTGTCAAAAAATCATTTGGCATGTAAGATGGATCATATTAGTAATCGTTATGATTTTCAATGCCTATGCTTTCACAAACGAAATGAAGCCGGGTCAGGCCATTTCAGTAAATGGATTTGGATTTGCTTTGTATTGTATACTATGGCAACTGGAAAATTATGTTGAATGCAAATCAAAGTGTAACATATAGGATGGAGGTAATTTGATGAAATGTTTTTTAAAACAAGCAGGTTTTGGCCTTCTTGTATTGTTTATTTTGATTATGACAGCCTGTTCCGCCAATGATGAGAGCACAAAAAATGAAAACAAAGAAAAACAAGATGATCAAGGCGCCATAAATGTCCTTGATAAAGATTGGGATCAAATTGTCGCTGATGCGAAGGGAACCACTGTTAATTTTTATATGTGGGGCGGGGATGAGGGGATTAACCGTTATCTCAATGAGTGGATTGCCCCGCAACTAAAGAAACAATATGATATAGAGCTAAAACAATATCCAATGGATGCTGTTGAATTTATCAATAAGCTTATGGTAGAGAAAAAGGCAGGTAAGGATACCGGTGAAATGGATGTTCTATGGGTAAATGGAGAAAATTTTAAAACATCCAAACAACAGGATTTGCTTTTAGGGCCCATCACAAGTGTCTTGCCAAATTTCAAGGCATATGTAGATGCTGATAGTTCCGATGTCCAATATGATTTTGGTTTTCCAACAGAAGGGTATGAGGCTCCTTGGGGGAAAGTTCAATTCGTTTTTTCATATGACTCCAGTAAAATGGATCAACCTCCTCGATCATTGGAGGAACTAAAAAAATGGGTGCAAGAGAATCCAGGAAAGTTCACATATCCAGCGCCGCCTGATTTTACGGGTAGTGCTTTTATCCGTCACATCTTAAATGAAACGAGTGGTGATTATCAGGCATATTTAGGTGAATTTGATGAGACGCTGATTGAAAAGGAATCTGAAATAGTGTGGAAAGCTTTAAATGAAATGGAACCTTATTTATGGAGAGAAGGTACATCCTATCCACAATCACTTGCACAGCTTGACCAACTATATAAAAATGGTGAAGTATGGATGACAATGGGATACGATGAAGCAGGAGCTTCCAACATGATTATGAGTGGAGAATTCCCGGAAACAACGAAAACCTTTATTCTTGAAAAAGGTACGTTGTCCAATACACATTTTCTTGCGGTTCCCTACAATGCTCCAAACTCAGATGGAGCACTTGTGCTCATTAATCACCTTTTGTCACCGGAGGCTCAATTAAAGAAAATGGAACTAGAATACTGGGGAGAAAACACAGCACTCACTGTAGATTTATTACCAGAGGACGTGAAGAGTAAGTTTGCCCAAATGGATAGAGGTGGGGCTACTTTGCCGGAAGAAGAGCTGTCTAAGCACCGTCTACCAGAAATCAGTGCTGAATATGTCCAATGGTTGGAGCGGGGCTGGTTAAAAAATGTGGGCAATCAGTAGATGTTTGAATTTGTTCAATAGACATAAAGGGCTTATGGGAATCCTCCCTGCCCTTTTGTTTGTTATCTTCTTTTTTGTTGGCGGGTTTGTGCAGTCATTTTTTATCAGTATTGGCGGCGAAGAAAGCTTTTATGGCAAATACGAAAGCTTTTGGGCGTATAAAGAATTATGGAATCCTTCCTTTTTTCATTCCTTGGGAGTTACCGTTGGCATGGCAGCAACCGTCTCAGTAACTGCCGGCATTTTAGGATTTATCATTGCGCTTCTGTTAGCAACGATGTCTTATCGACGAACATGGTTACAAATTTTGTTTCAGCTTCCATTTGGTGTCCCGCATTTATTAGCAGCCTATTTACTGGCACAAGTTTTTATGCAGACGGGATGGTACTCAAGGGTTGCCTTTCGTTTAGGTTTGATTGATTCCTATGAAGCGTTTCCGATCCTTCTTCATGATCAATGGGGAGTAGGTGTCCTGTTGGCTTATATGTGGAAAGAGATTCCCTTTATCGTTTTATTAATCTATCCTTTTTTAAAAAAGATCTTGGAAGAATGGAAGGACACGGTAAAAATGCTGGGCGGGAGCTTCAGTCAGATGATTCGTTGGGTCGTCATTCCTATCTTATTGCCGTTATGGGTTGGCGGCATGTGGGTTGTTTTTGCGTTTGCCTTAGGGGCTTATGAAATACCTGCTTTAATGGCAAGGACATCTTTTGGCCTTATTCCTGTACTTGCCTGGCAGGAATATACCCAGTTTGGACTGGAAAGGCAGCCGATCGCATTCGCGATGAATATAATCCTTGCCCTTGTTTCGTTTCTGATTGGATGTGCCTTATTAATGCTACAGAAAAATTGGTATAAAAAAGGTAGAAGAGCATGGAAAAGTTGAAGAAGGTCTCCATTTGGCTGTTCTTTCTCTTCATGGGCTTATTTATGATTCTACCCATCATTCCGCTTATCTTCTGGAGTTTTACAAAGCTGTGGCCGTGGCCCCAGCTTATTCCTGAAACCTTTAGCTTAGAATCATGGAAGTATCTTTTTTCGGATACGGGAAGGGCATTTGAAGGATTATTTAATAGTTTGGTCGTAATGATTTTGACGGTGGTTGGAAATATCCTCTTAGGACTTCCTGCTGCAAAGTCATTAAGCCAAAGAGAGTTTTTTGGAAGAGGCTTGGCTTTTATCGTCCTTCTCTCACCGCTTTTTATCCCTCTGACTGTATCCATAATGGGAATACACGGAATCGCCATTCAACTCGATTTCTTACCCGACTATTTTCATGTTACGATGGCACATATGTTGGTCACGATGCCTTATTTTATTGTGATGCTATGGTATCAGTACAAATTATTAGGATTAAAACTCCAAGAGGCTGCGTTCAGCCTTGGTGCGGGCAGTATGAAAACTTTCTTGTGGATTGAATTGCCGCTGATCACACCGGCTCTTTTATTAGCTTGTTTAATAGTTTCCATTATTTCTTTAAGTCAGTACTTGCCGACATGGATTATGAGCGGCGGAACATTGCTGACTCTCCCGTTAATCATTTTCCCTTATGCGAGTAGCGGGAATGCTTCAATCGTTTCGGTATATAGCATTTGGTTTTTTCTACCTGTTTTCATATTGGTCTCATTATATTTCGTATGTATGAAAATACATCATAAGAAAGTAAGCGGGCATGGGGGGTGAAAGATGTGCGGTTGGAACAGGTTAGTATCCAATATGGGCAGCAGAGAGTGCTAAAATCTATTCAATTGGAAATCAGGAAAGGCGAAATTTCAGTATTAATGGGTCCTTCGGGGAGTGGGAAAACCACATTATTAAAGGGAATAGCAGGTCTCATTCCTTTATCAGAAGGGGAAATCAAATGGGAAGAGCAAAAGGGGCAAACAGGGCTTGTCTTTCAAGAGCCACGTTTATTTCCTCATATGACGGTGTTGGAAAATATCGCCTTTGGGTTGCGTGTAAAAGGGATTTCCAAGAAGGAAAGAAACCATCGGGTAAAGGAATTTTTGAAGACTCTACAGCTTGAAGGGCTTGAAAACCGCTACCCGTATCAACTTTCAGGGGGGCAGCAGCAAAGGGTTTCATTAGGCCGAGTTCTTGTGTTAAAGCCGGAGTTACTTTTACTGGATGAACCATTTGCTTCATTGGATCAGCCTTTACGAATTCAATTAACAGAATGGCTCTATTCTTTGCAGAGAAGCTATGGGTTTTCGGTCCTTTGGATAACTCATTACGTTGATGAGGCTTTTACGGTAGCAGATCGTGTCGGTTTATTAATGGATGGAGAAATAATCCAAGTGGGAAATCCGCTTGATTTTTACCAAAATCCAAGCTCTGAAAAAGTAGCGTCGTTTTTCGCACTCTCAAACCGTTTTTCTCGTGTTCAATGGCAAAAATGGATTCCCAATCATTGTTTTACGGAGAAGACAAATGAGATGGGCTGGATTCCAGCCCGTGTGATTCATATAGAAGCATCTAGCAGTTCGAGCTATTCCGGTGGATTAGAGAATGAGGACTTTATATGGATTGAGGGAATAGTAAGAAGAGTGAAGCATGGTTCAAAGACGCAAACGGTATTGATTGAATCCAAAGGAGAATGTTTGGAAGTAGAACTAAATGTTTGGGAAAAAGCGCCGGTGGTTGGGACAGCAGTTAAGGCAGGGATACCATTCAATAAAATTGTATGGTATCCTAGATAGTTTAAGTAAAGGATTTGAAAGGAAGATAGAAAAATGCTTGATACATATGGACGGCCGTATGTGCAACCAGTTATTTGGAAAACAGCACACTGGCTTCTCAAGAAGGGACTGAAAGCTAATCAAGTAACAGTCGTCGCTTTTATGGTTGGGGTCATGGCCAGCGTTCTTATTTTTTTTGATAAACCGTATTTAGGTGTTGTGACTCTATGGCTTTCAGGCTTTCTCGATGCAGTGGATGGAAGCATGGCGAGGGAAAGTAAGACTTCATCCTATTGGGGGACTGTGCTGGATGTTACCTTTGATCGAATAGTTGAAGGAGGAATCATCATTGCGTTAGCCCTTCGACATCCTGACCCGGGAATCTTATTTCTTCTTTTGTTACTAGCGGTTTCGATTATTTTTACCATGACCATTTTTCTGACAGTTGGAGCACTTTCAGATAAAAAAAGTGAAAAATCCTTCTATTATCAGCCAGGTATTGCAGAAAGAACAGAGGGATTTATTCTTTTCTCATTAATGGTTTTATTTCAATCCAATTTACAATTCTGGATCATTGTTTTTCTCATTGTCGAGGTTGCTACCGGTTTGCAGCGACTTCGAGAAGCAAGGTTAATCTTGAAGGATTGATGATGTTGGCCAATCGATAGATAGTGGTACAGACGTTAAGGCACTACCAGAACCATTTTACACTCCACAGATTGTGAAGCGGTCGCGTGGTTGGAGTTGGTATAATAGAAAAGCAGATGATATAGAAAAAATCTATACTTCTGCTTTTTTGTTTATAAAAATACCATTCAGGACCAATTTTCGTTAAAATAAACATGGTTGATTTTCACAATAGTTTTTTATAAAATATAATGTCTAAATGTACATGTGTTTGATAATTAGTTATTAAGCATGATATAAGTGTAAAAGAAGTGGAACATTTAGCTTTATATTTTTTTGAATCAGAATTTGAAGTTGTATCCATAGTGAGAGGATTTGAGTTTGAAATGATAGATAATTTTTGGCGTGATTTACCACGACCATTTTTTGTACTTGCACCAATGGAAGATGTGACAGATCTTGTTTTTCGCCATGTAGTAAGTGCAGCCGGTCGACCGGATGTATTTTTCACCGAGTTTACAAACTCGGATAGCTATTGTCATCCAGAGGGCATGAAAAGTGTCCGTGGCCGTTTGACTTTTACAGAAGATGAACAGCCAATAGTCGCACATATTTGGGGGGATAATCCCGACTTTTTCCGTCAAATGAGTATTGGCATGGCAGAGCTAGGATTTAAAGGTATCGATATTAATATGGGCTGTCCCGTACCGAATGTTGCCTCGAGAGGAAAGGGGAGTGGCCTTATTCTGCGTCCCGACATTGCGGCAGAACTTATTCAAGCAGCAAAAGCGGGCGGACTGCCTGTCAGCGTGAAAACACGACTTGGCAATAATGAGGTCGAGGAGTGGGAAGAGTGGCTAACGCATATTTTGAAACAGGATATTGCGAACCTTTCTATTCATTTACGTACAAGAAAGGAAATGAGCCAAGTAGCTGCGCATTGGGAGCTAATTCCGGAGATTAAAAAATTACGTGACCGTATCGCACCAAATACGCTGCTAACCATCAATGGAGACATTCCTGACCGTCAAACTGGGCTGCAGCTTGCTGAACAATATGGTATTGATGGCGTTATGATCGGGCGAGGTATTTTTAAAAATCCTTTTGCTTTTGAAAAAGAGCCAAAAGAGCATAGCAGTAAAGAATACCTTGATCTGTTAAGACTGCAGCTTGATCTTCAAGATCAATATGCGGAAGTCCTGCCACGTTCCATCACAGGGCTTCATCGCTTTTTCAAAATTTATGTCAAAGGATTCCCTGGGGCTGCTGAATTAAGAAATCTATTGATGAACACGAAATCCACAGATGAAGTACGTACATTGCTTGATAACTTTGGAAAAGCCTAATCCTTTGGGATTAGGCTTTTTTTTTGAGAAATGGTGAGATAGTAAAGTCCGTTATCCGAGAGTAATTCCACGCTATCCGAGAGTAAAATCATGCCATTGTTGGCAGTGGCAAAGCATGGGAGGAAAAATCTTGTTTCACCCAACTTTGAAGGGGGTATTAAATAAGAAAACCTTTAGAGGGGGTGGCACAATTATGAAATTGGATGTGAAATGTAATGTTGAAAACTGCAAGTATTGGGCTAATGGGGACGAATGTGTGGCTGACTCCATTTATGTCATAGGTCCACATGGCAGCAATAAGGCAGATACTGTGGAAGAAACAGCTTGCAAAACATTCGAACTTCGTGAATGAAACATGGGGACTGCTTTTTGTGTTTCAAAAAGCAGTCCTTAATACTGGGAAAGTAACGTATAGCTTGAAAGAGAAAGGAGAAAATCAAGCATGGGAAAACGATACATAATGATTCTATCGTGCATATTTCTGATTGGGCTGCTGACTGGTTGTATCCAAAAGGACCAGCTGGCAGATGGAACAAAGCTGATAGATAAGCAGAAATTTATTTTTGCAGCTTCAGGAGAATTTAAGCCCTTTAGCTATGTTAGCAATGATGATTTATCGATGACTGGTTTCGATATAGAGGTAGGAAACGCAGTCGGAAAAGAACTGGGTCTTGAACCAGTCCAGAAGAGGATGAAATTCAAAGGACTTATCGAGGGCATTAAAACGGGACGGGCAGACGCAGCCGTTGCCAGCCACACCATTAACCCCCAACGCGCCAAACACGTTACTTTTTCCACACCCTACTATTACTCAGGCCCACAGATATTCACAAGACCTGACAGCGAGATTAAAACAGTAGATGACTTAAAAGGAAAAGAAGTTGCCGTAGCAAAGGGATCCACCTATGCGGATACAGCCAAAAAGTATACCAGCAATATTAAAATGTACGATAGTGATATTACGGCATTAAAAGCGCTAAGTATTGGCCGGCATGACGCCGTTATTACCGATTTTGTCACTGGAAAAAGTGCAAAAAAGGAAGGATTCGAAATTCAGGGGCAGCAGTTAATCGAGCGAAGCGAGCAGGCAATTGTTATTCCGAAGGATAATCCACTCCTGCTCAAGCGGGTCAATGACGCACTTCAAAGACTTCGTAACGATGGAACACTATCTCGCATCAGCCTAGAGTATTTTGGTGAGGATATTACGAAAAAACCAGAATAATAGATGGATCACTAGAAAGAAAGGATGTCGTTATTTTGCCTAGTTTTTCGCACTTTTTACATACGTTTTTCAGTAGCAAAAACCTTTTCATAGATGCAGCTCTGTTGACGCTAAAGCTGACAGTTGTCTCCATTTTAATTGGAATTTTATTCGGATTATTTTTTGCTCTTTTAAAAATTTCAAGGATTAAAGTATTAGGCTATATTTCAAATGCCTATGTGTTCCTTGTAAGGGGAACTCCACTCATTGTCCAGATTTTCATTCTGTATTTTGGCTTCAGCGGAATTTTCCTCATTCCTGACTTTTGGGCAGCGGCTCTTGCGCTCGCCTTCCATAACGGTGCCTATATTGCAGAAATTTTCCGGGGGACGATTCAGTCCATTGATAAAGGGCAAATGGAAGCGGCACGCTCTCTCGGCATGACTAGAATACTAGCCATGCGCCGGATCATTCTTCCACAGGCCTTCAAGAGGGCACTGCCTCCCCTTGGAAACCAATTTATTATTGGACTTAAGGATTCATCACTGGCAGCCTTTATTTCCATGAATGAACTGTTCAATGTTTCGACGACGCTGGGTTCCAATAATTTTGATGAAATGACCTACTTGTTAATCGTAGCCGTTTATTATCTAGTACTTGTTGCAGTACTAACCATGCTGGTGAGCATGTTCGAAAAGAGATTGGCAGTTAGTGATCGATAGGAGGACAATAAAGTGAATGAACGAGAAATGATAAAAATAGAAAACTTACATAAATCTTATGGCAGTTTACATGTATTAAAAGATATAAATATGTCCGTGTATGAAAGTGAAGTGGTCTGCTTGGTTGGAGCATCTGGCTCTGGTAAAAGTACTCTGCTGCGATGCGTTAATTTTTTAGAAAAAAGGGAAGGTGGGAGAATTTCAATCCGCGGGGAAGAGATTAGCCCGGAAACCCACAATCTTAACGATGTCCGTCAAACCGTAGGGATGGTTTTCCAGCACTTTAATCTATTCCCACATAAAACCGTCCTTGAAAATGTCATTGAAGCACCAACTATGGTAAAGAAAATCCCTAAAGACCAGGTTATGGCCGAAGCAAAGGAGTTGCTCCAAAAGGTGGGTCTTGAGGATAAGGCGAATGTATATCCTAGCAAATTGTCAGGTGGTCAAAAGCAGCGTGTGGCCATTGCCAGGTCGCTGGCCATGAAGCCGGATATCATGCTTTTTGATGAACCGACATCTGCCCTTGATCCGCAGCTTGTTGGTGAGGTATTGGCAACCATGAAGGAGTTAGCCGATGAAGGAATGACCATGGTAGTGGTGACCCATGAAATGGGCTTCGCTCGTGAGGTTGCTGATTGGATTGTCCTCATGGACGATGGTAGAATTATCGAAAGAAATCGGCCAAATGAATTCTTTGATCATCCAAAAGAGCAACGTACAAAAGAATTTCTCCAAGCAACCATGTTAAAATAATTTGAAATACAGTTTCTGGTTGGTTGATAAGGAATAGTTAACTAAGATCGACCCGGATAATAAAATTATTGAAAAATAACTTATTGCATTTCATGTCAGTGTTCCTTATAATCTAACTTTGGGGTAAATTCTAAATATTTACCCATTTATATTTATGCAACCTATAGATTATTTATTAAAAGGAGAAATGTTTTATGGAACACATGGGCTGGATATCTTTAATCCCACCTATTATTGCGGTCGTTCTTGCAATTATAACGAAGAATGTGATCGTGTCTTTGTTCTCCGGTGCTTTTATCGGAGTGCTCATTCTTGTCGGGGGAAATCCTATTAAAGCAACAACGGAGACAATCGGAAATTACTTTTTCCCACTCGCAGCCGATGGCTACAATGCAGCTATTATCGTATTGTTATTCTTTATTGGCGGATTTGTCGGGCTTATGGAGAAATCTGGCGGTGGGGCCGCTCTTGCTGCAAATACCATTAAATTTATTAATACAAAGGCAAAAGCACAAATTTCGGCTTGGATTGGAGGAATTATCATCTTCTTCTCTGATTTGGGTACGCCGCTTATCGTAGGCCCAGTATTTGAAAAAATCTTTGATAAGGCGAAACTTTCAAGAGAAAAGCTCGCTTGGATTATTGATTCAACATCTTCTCCTGTTGCTGTATTAGTTCCTTTTATTGGATGGGGCGTATATATTATGGGACTTATTCAAAAGGAATATGAAGCGTTAAATATTACTACATCCGAATTTACTACTCTGGTTCAGGTTATACCTTTTCAGTTTTATGCCATATTGGCTGTAACGATGGTCCCTTTAATTGCTCTTTCTAAGTTAGATTTTGGACCAATGGCAAAAGCTGAGCACAGAGTTCAAACGACTGGGGAACTGTATTGGCCGACATCCAGGCCGCTAAGAAGGGCGGACACTAGTGTAGAAGAAACAAAACACCAACACGCCATCTTAATTTGGATGCCACTGTTAGTTTTATTGATTACCCTATTCAGTTTATTGATTTCGTATGGCTTCCCACTTAAGCCAGTACCAGGTAATGATTTTAGGGTTGCCTTAAGTACAGCCTATTTATTCGCAGCCATTACGATCATCATCTTAATGCTTGTATACAAAGTGAAAAAATTCAGTGATATTTTCAACATCTATACAACTGGGATGCAAAAAATGGTTTATGTTGCAGCTACATTAATCCTTGCCTGGTCTCTTGGCAAGGTTATGAAGGAAATGGGTACGGCTGAATTTATTGTTAAGGCAATGGACGGAAATGTTCCTGCATTCATTATTCCGGCCGTTTTATTCTTAGTCGGAGTTCTCATGTCCCTTGCATCCGGAACATCGTGGGGAACATTTGCAATTATGCTGCCAATCGCTATTCCGATGGCTGTTGCACTCGATGCACATTTATTAGTTTGTATCGGGGCTGTCCTGTCAGGCGGAATTTTCGGTGACCACAGTTCACCTATATCCGATACAACCATTCTATCGTCTACAGGAGCTGGGTCAGATCATATTGACCACGTGAAAACACAATTTCCATATGCACTTCTTAATGCATCGATTGCCTTAATTGGGTATATTGTTGCTGGCATTACAGGCAGTGCGTTCACGTTAATTTTAAACTTTGTCTTGCTCATATTGGCTATTTTTATATTATCTAAGATTTATAAAAAGAAGTATGGTGTAAGTGAAGGAGCTGGATTGTAGTGAAATTATGGGGCGGGCGCTTTACAAAGCGAGCAGATCAAATTATGGAGAAGTTTAATACCTCTCTGCCTGTTGATCAAAGACTTTACTCTCAGGATATAACAGGGAGCATTGCCCATGTAAAAATGCTTGTAAAATGTGAATTGCTTTCAGAGGCTGAAGGCATTTTACTTGTAGATGGCCTTAGGTCGATTTTAGAAGATATTGAGTCTGGTGTTCTACAAGTAGAAGGCAATTATGAAGATATACATTCTTTTATAGAAATGAATTTAACGGAAAGAATCGGCGAAACCGGGAAAAAGCTCCATACGGCTAGAAGCAGGAATGACCAGGTAGCTGTCGACATGAGATTATATGCTAAACAAAAGGCAAACGAAGTGATGGCTGCCCTTCAACAACTAATAGAATCATTAAATAACAAAGCTGTTCAAAATAATGTCATCATGCCTGGATATACTCATTTACAGCGTGCTCAGGTTGTCACTTTCAGCCATCACCTTGGTGCTTATGTACAAATGTTTAGCCGTGATAAAAGAAGAATCGGCAACGCCATTGATATTATGGATGAAAACCCATTAGGATGTGGTGCATTAGCGGGAACTACACATAATATCGACAGGCAACTAACTACTGAGCTTTTAGGTTTTTCTAAGCCTGTAGATAATTTTTTAGATGGCGTTAGCGATCGAGATTATTTGCTGGAACTTATGTCGAGCTTTTCCATCACAATGATGCACTTAAGCAGACTAAGCGAAGAGCTTATACTGTGGAGCAGCCAAGAGTTCCGATTTATTGAAATGGATGATGCGTATTCAACAGGCAGCAGTATAATGCCACAGAAGAAAAACCCTGACGCTGCAGAACTGATTAGAGGAAAGACAGGAAGAGTTTACGGCTCGCTTTTATCCTTATTGACAACGCTAAAGGGCTTGCCGCTCACATATAACAAAGATATGCAAGAAGATAAGGAACAATTTTTCGATGCCCTTGATACTATAATGGACTGCCTCGAAATTATGTCGAAAATGATTGATACCCTTCATGTTAAAGAAGAGAACATGAAAGCGGCCATTAAAGCAGGCTTCCTAAATGCTACTGAGGTTGCAGACTATTTAGTCAGTAAAGGAACACCATTTAGGGATGCCCACGAAATCGTCGGAAAAATCATCATCTATTGTGAGCAGTACAAAAAAAGCATTGAAGATTTATCTTTAGATGAATTGGCCAAATTCAGCAGCAAAATCTCAGATGATATTTATGAATATATCGATTACGAGAATATATTAAACAAAGGAAATAAAAAACTAATAAAGCAGATAGCAGAATAAATAATTCTTGGATCAATCATGTGATTGATCCTTTTTTTGCAAAAGCGTGCCTGTCACTCCCTGAGATATGTCGATCTTGATTAGACAAAGACGGGGAGTGATAGGCACTTTTATGATCAATTAGTGTTTTTTTTAATACTATTAATCTTTTTGCCTTCTACAAATGAAGGTATCTCTAACTCTAGTAAATCATAAATAGTTGGAGCTATATCTAAATTAGACATGGAGTTAATTTGTCTGCCTTTGTGAAAGTCTTCCCCAATAGCCATAAAAACAGGTCTAAGCGAGTTTCTCTTCGCTTCCCCTCCGTGTGTTCCTAATTCAATTGGTGGACTTACATTTTCATCAATGGAGCTGCCCATAACAAAGCCAGGAGCCCCAATCAACAGAACATCTCCTGAATGGTGATGTGATAAAAGTGTTTTATTTTTATCTGTATTTTTCATTACAGTTTCATAAGGATGAATTTTTTGTTTGAAAAGTGGTCTCCCAATATCCTTGATATGCTTTTGAAGAGTATTTAACGAGAAATTGTCCGTTTTAATGGCTGACATTATTTCTTTTATATTATGTTGAATGATTGCTCCGTTTTTATTTGTAACTTTCACTCCTTTAAAAGCTTGAATAATTTGGTCACGGACATTCTCATATTCATCGAGAGGAACAATACCTCCTTTTTCCCGGTTCTGCAGGTTAATGTAGACATGTGCCGCTGATCCGCTTGGAATGGCATATGCCTTTGATTTAGTAAGGTCAATTTTATTTTCTTGATCTAGAGTTAATAACCCCGCATCGTTTAATACTTTGTTAGGTGATAGAGTAGAATGGGCCGGCTCCATTCCATGATCGGAGACTACAAACAAATAATCATTCTTGTTTAGGGAATGCAGGACTTCACCGACTACCTTGTCTGCTAACCGGTACGACCATTCAATATAACTCATATATTTTTTTGACTTTTCAGGTGAGTATCCTGGCTGGCGAGGATCTATTAATAAATATTTATGTTGTTCATGATCAATTTGGGGTGTGTAGAACATAAGTAAATCAGGATTGTATTTCTGCTTTATGTAGAGAGAAACCTGTGTGACCCACATGACAGAACGTGTGCTTATCTCCTCATATTCCTTTCTAGTAATCCACCCCTTATCAAGGGCTAAATCATCAGCCTGAACCGGGAAAAAACCGAACTTGCTAGTAATTTCATCAGAAAATCCTTGGGGACCACTAATTAAGGTGGAGGTCACCTCCGTCCGATACAACTGTATAGGAAGGTTAAGATCTTGGTTATTTGTTTTCATTTTGAACCAAAAACCAGCAGGTTGCTGATCTTTTATATGTAATGAGAGAGATCCCCATTGATCTCCTTTTACAAGAGAGTCATCATGATCTACTTTCTTGTCTTCAGATAATATGAATGTATCAAAATTTTGCTTCTGATCATCCGTTGAGTCGATAGCTAAAATGTGGATGAGACGGTCCTCTTTATTTTTCAGCTTGATGGAAAATTTTGCTTCTTTTAAAGGAGTAAAGCTTTTGGGAGCATGTACCCATTCGGCTGCTTTCTTATAGGTTAACGTTTCTAAATTGCTTGTAGACCATGTTTTTCCTAAATAAATAGAATAATCACCTTGTTTTCCTTTCTTAGGATTAGCACCGGGAAATGCAATGGTGGCAGATATTTTCCCTAGTTTTCTAGTTTCAACCCACAACGGAGGTACCTGGCTTTTCACTTCGAAACCACTGTCATCATGAGTTAAGGTTTTATTTGGTTCGTGCCAATGATTACTTACAATCCCGGTTTGATGAGGTGCAGCTCCTGTAGCAATAGCTGCGTGTGAAGGCGCTGTTAGAGAAGGAGTAATAGTAATGGGTTTTTTCGCTGAAACCCCGTTGTCTATCAACTGTTTGATATAAGGTAATTTATTCTCTTTAACATATTTTTTAGTGTAGTCATTTTTCATTCCATCAAAAGAGACAAGTATGACCTTTCTATCAGTCTGTTGATTTTTCTCAGCTTTTACTTCATTGATTATTGTAAAAAGGCATAAATGAAGAACAATGATGCCTGCGTATAAAGGTTTTCTCATCTTTTTATCCTTTCTTACCGTTAGTTCTCTTCAAACGATAAATCTTTGTACTTCTTTCATGACTATCATTTCTGTTTGATACCAGAGAAGTGCAATGTATAAAAGGCAGAAGGAGGCCCTTCTGCCTTTTAGTTATTTTAATATTCGCAATGACTCTCGAACAAATGCCGGAATGTCATCGGGCTGCCTGCTAGTGACTAGCTGATCGTGACACACGACTACTTCTTTGTCATGGAAATTTCCACCGGCATTCTTTAAATCAATTTGAATGGATTTATATCCGGTTACATCACGTCCTTCAAGTGTTTCTGCGGTGATCAGCAGCTGAGGGCCGTGACAAATAGCTAATACAGGCTTTTTTGCATCCATAAAAGCTTTGCTAAAACGAACAAAGCGCTCATCTGCACGAAGAATATCTGGAGAAAATCCGCCTGGGATGAATAGTGCATCAAATTCCTCTGGAGAAACATCATCAATGCTTTTATCAATAACAAGTTCACTGTTACCTTGCTTTCCCTGTACTGTTTTTCCATGTTCCATTTCAATCGTTGTTACTATATGGCCCTTTTCTTTGAAGGATTTTACTGGTTCTGTGTACTCCGAATCCTCAAAATGATCCGTGATTAAGACAGCAATTTTTTTACTCATTTCCAATCAACTCCTTTATTAATACATTACCCTTTATACATGAATGAAACATATATGAATGAAATAGTTATCTCTATTTGAGGTGTAATTGCTGATTGGTAAATATTGATATTACTGTAAAGTAAGAAAAAATGATTGATTTTTAGCCTTTCTATGACTAAACTCAAGTCGATACCTTATACTATTTCGCACCATTAAATAAAATGAACAAATACCTTAGTAGATCCTAATTAATCTTTATCATAGGAGGCTTCCATGGCAAACGATATTATTATCCGTTTTGATAACGTAACAAAATCTTACGGCAGTGACACGAAAGTTTTACAAGATGTGAGCTTTGAACTTGAACGTGGAAAATTTTACACATTACTTGGTCCTTCAGGTTGTGGAAAAACAACCATTTTACGTATCATTGCAGGCTTTGAAAAACCGACAACCGGGGATGTATACCTCAATGGCAAGCGTGTTAACGACGTACCAGCAAACGAGCGTCAAGTAAACACTGTATTCCAAGATTACGCCCTTTTCCCGCACTTAAACGTATTTGAAAACGTGGCATTTGGTTTACGGATAAAAAAAGTAAAAGAATCTGAAGTTAAAGTTCGCGTCGCAGAAGCGTTAAAGTTTGTAAACTTAGCTGGATATGAAAACCGTGAAATTACAGAAATGTCAGGGGGGCAGCGTCAACGGGTTGCGATTGCACGCGCCATCGTTAATGATCCAGAAGTAATTTTACTCGATGAACCATTATCAGCACTTGATTTAAAGCTGCGCACAGAAATGCAATACGAGCTGCGTGAGCTACAGCAACGCCTCGGCAAAACATTTATTTTCGTTACACATGACCAAGAGGAAGCTTTGGCGATGAGTGATGAAATTTTTGTTTTAAACGAAGGAATTATCCAGCAATCTGGTACGCCAGTTGATATTTACGATGAGCCAATTAACCGTTTCGTTGCAGACTTCATCGGGGAGTCAAACATGGTAGACGGCGTCATGCTTGAAGATTATAAAGTTGAATTTGCTGGAAAAGTATTTGACTGTGTTGACGGCGGTATGAAGCCGAACGAAAAAATCGATGTGGTCATTCGGCCAGAAGATCTACAAATCACATCGCCAGAAGTAGGTAAAATTGTTGTACGCGTCGATACGCAGTTATTCCGCGGTGTACATTACGAGTTATCAACATATGATAAAGATGGAAATGAGTGGCTCGTACACTCGTTGAAAAAGGCTGAAGTAGGTGCACAAGTAGGTCTTGATTTCGACCCAGAAGCGATTCATATTATGCGTCTAAATGAAACAGAAGAAGATTTTGACGCACGCATAGAGGCGTATACGAATGAAGTTTAAGTCAAAACCAGCGTTTGTCCCATATTTACTATGGATTGCGCTCTTCGTTATTGCACCGATTGGGCTCGTTTTGTATTATTCGATGCTCGATCTAAACGGAGAATTTACGCTAGTTAACTATAAAAACTTTTTTACATCCGCATACTTAACGATGACGCTATCGAGCTTTTGGTATGCATTCATCATTACGTTTTTTACGCTGCTAATCTCATATCCAACTGCGTACCTGTTAACAAAAACAAAGCATAAGCATTTATGGCTGATGCTCATTATAATTCCTTCATGGATTAATTTATTATTAAAAACGTATGCATTTATCGGGATTTTCGGTTTATACGGACCGGTCAATGCAATAATCGAAACGCTGGGCTTCGACCCGACGCAAATTTTATTTACCGACTTTAGTTTCGTGTTCGTTGCGGTGTACATTTTTATCCCGTTTATGATTATCCCAATTTTCAACGCGTTAGATAAAATGAATCCGTCCTTAATTTATGCATCGCGTGACTTAGGGGCTTCACCGCTTACAACGTTCCGACGCGTCATTTTTCCTTTAACCATTGAAGGGGTAAAATCAGGGATTCAAGTAACGTTTATTCCTGCACTTTCACTTTTCATGATTACGCGTTTAATTGCTGGGAACAAAGTGATCACACTTGGTACAGCGATTGAACAGCAGTTTTTAGTCGCACAAAACTGGGGAATGGGTTCAACGATTGCGGTGTTTTTAATTTTAAGCATGTTTGCAATCATGGTATTTACACGCACAAAGAAGAAAGGAGGTCGAGCATAAATGCGATCAGGGTTAACAACTACAGCTAGAGTATATTTAGCCATCGTGTTTGTAATTTTATATGCACCGATCTTCTACTTGATTTTTTATTCATTCAATAGTGGCGGCTCAATGGCCACATTTGAAGGTTTAACACTAGAACATTATCAAGCTGTATTTGATGATAATCGTTTACTTGTTATCTTAATCAATACCGTAATTGTTGCCCTGCTTTCTGCGTTAATCGCGACCATAATCGGAACACTTGGAGCAATTGGTATTGTATCATTGAGAAATGACAAACTACGTAACACCGTACTTTCCTTAAATAATATTTTAATTGTTAGCCCAGATGTTGTGATTGGGGCAAGCTTCCTAATTTTATTTACCATGATTGGAGTTAAGCTTGGCTTTACATCGGTAGTAATTTCACATATTGCATTCAGTATTCCAATCGTTGTATTAATGGTCTTGCCAAAAATTTTGGAAATGAATACGAACTTAATTGATGCTGCACTTGATTTAGGAGCAAATCGTCGCGATGTACTAACGCGTGTTATTATTCCATATATTAAACCGGGGATTTTAGCAGGTTTTTTTATGGCCATCACCTATTCATTAGATGACTTTGCTGTTACATTTTTTGTCACAGGTAACGGATTTAGTACTTTATCTGTTGAAATCTATTCTATGGCACGTGCAGGTATTTCGTTAACCGTTAATGCAATCTCAGGGCTAGTGTTTATCGTGACAGTCGGTATTGTCGTTATGTATTACTTCATTACGATGCGGTCGAAAAAAACGGAGGGCTCTACTCAATGAAATCATTAATTCAAATCATGTTAGCAATTGTTATAGCCTGCGGTCTACTTTACTTTGTTGTTTTAAAGCTTGAAGCAGCTAGCTCAGCTGGAGGAAAGGACACGTTAATCGTTTACAATTGGGGAGAATACATTGACCCATCACTGATCGACCAGTTTGAAAAAGAAACAGGCATTACTGTTACGTATGAAACGTACGATTCTAATGAAGCGATGTTAACGAAAATTAGACAAGGTGGCTCAGCCTATGATGTGGTTGTCCCATCAGAATACACGATTGACACAATGATTAAAGAAGATTTGTTACTAGAAATCGACCATTCGAAACTTCCCAACTTGCAAAATATCGATCCTTACTTTTTAGATTTACCGTTCGACCCGAAAAACAAATTTTCCATTCCATACTTTTGGGGAACGGTTGGTGTCGTTTATAATCCTAATAAAATTCCAGAACATATCACGTTTGATTCTTGGGACGATTTATGGGATCCAGCACTAAAAAATAAAGTATTTTTAGTTGATGGTGCACGTGAAGTCATCGGTATGGGCCTAAACAGTTTAGGCTATTCGTTAAATTCACGTGACGATAACGAATTACGTGAAGCATTAGATAAACTAAAACAACTAAACGGCAATGTCAAAGCGATTATTGGAGATGAAATTACACCACTGATGATTAATAATGAAGCTACAGTAGCCGTAACCTTTTCTGGACAGGCAGCAGACATGATGTATGAAAATGAAGAGTTGAATTACGCAGTACCTTCTGAAGGGTCAAACTTATGGTTCGATAATATGGTTATTCCTAAAACCTCATCAAATGTCGAAGGTGCCCATCAGTTCATTAATTTTATGCTGGATGCGCAAGTGGCTGCACAAAATACGGATTATGTAGGATACGCGATTCCAAATAAAGCAGCGTGGGAACTATTAGATGATGAAGTGGTAAACGATGAGCGTTTTTACCCAAGCGAAGAAAGTCGTACCAACTTAGAAGTATATGAAAACTTAGGTCTTGAGCTGCTAGGAACATATAACGAATACTTTTTAGAATTTAAAATGTCACTAAATTAATTCTTCTTGAGGAATATAGTTCTCTAGAAAGATGAGAGCCAAAGATAGCAAAAAAGGGTGTCTCAAAAGTTAATCTTTTGAGACACCCTTTTTCTGCTTAATGCATGATTCGAAAAGTAATTACAGCGGAACGCTCAACAACTGTCAAAGAATTGATCTCTCTATTAGAAACGAACCGAATTGGTGGTGTATCTGTTGTTGATGATAATGGGAATTTAGTGGATATTGTGTCAGACGGAGATATCGTATGCTTTCTTTCCCACATAAAAAGAAGATTTATTTAGCTTACTATATTACCTATATAGAAGAAGCTCAAAAAATAGAAGATGTATTAAGAGACAAAATGATTACCTCTATTGAGGAAAAGTAGATGGTGCCTGACCCCCGGTATGGTAATGCTTTAATGTACCGGGGGTCAGGCACCA
>NZ_JBALNQ010000085.1:0-16432 GCF_036961885.1 Neobacillus niacini
TTGAGGACTAATCTTCAATGGCCCGACCTAGGTTTTGTCCCCAATGTAGGGGATTGAGGACTAATCCCAACAGGCCACTAAAAGATTTGTACTTAAGGCTTATGTAGTACTCTAAATAAAAAAGCCAAGCTGCCATTAGCCTGGCTCCTAATCCTTATTTTTTCATCCAACCAAGTCCCATGGCTCCTTCTCCTAAATGAGTTCCAATGACTGGACCAAAGTAGCTGATGGAGAACTCTACGTTTGGATTTAATGAAGCGAGGTCAGACTTCCATTCTACTGCCTCGTCCTCGCGATTAGCATGGATGATGACGGCTTGATAATTTTCACCACTGGCAGCGTCCTCCCCTAATAGATCGGCAATTCGTTTCATTGCTTTTTTTCGGGTACGGATTTTTTCAAATGGAACAATGACCTTATTTTCAAAGTGAAGCAGGGGTTTCACCTGCAACAGACTGCCAATAATCGCTTGGGCACTGGAAAGTCGACCCCCGCGCTGCAGATGGGACAAATCGTCGACCATAAAATAGGCTCGGGCGGTTTTCTTTAATTCTTCAAGTCGTTCCATGATCCTAACAGTTTCTTCACCATTTAAAGCCATTTTTGCTGCTTCCACGGCATAGAAACCCTGTGGCATACAACTAAGTTCAGAATCAAATGGGTAGACATTGATATTTTCTACCATCGTACTGGCAGTTATCGATCCAGCATACGTGCCACTGATTCCGCTGGAGAGGTGGACACAGATTACTGATTCATATTCTTTCGACAAACGCTCAAATAGCTCAACGAACTGTCCGATTACTGGCTGGGAGGTAGTCGGGAGTTCTTTCTCTTTTACTAATTGGTAAAATTCTGCTGCAGTAAGATCTATTTCTTCGCGATACGCCTCGTCACCAAAGATCACATTTAACGGGATCATATGAATATTCCATTCATCGCGTATTTCTTTTGGTATGTAAGCGGTACTATCGACAATAACGGCGGTTTTCATAATAAATTCCATCCTTAACATTCTGTTTTGTTCTATTTTATATGAAAACGCATCAAATTGCATTTTTAAGCAAAAAAAGGGCACACCCTTCAACAGAGTGTGCCCTTCGTACTATTTTAACGAACTTCAACCCAGCCGTTTTTGATAGCTGAAACAACCGCTTGTGTACGGTCATTCACGTTCATTTTTTGTAAAATGTTACTGACATGATTTTTCACCGTTTTTTCACTGATGAATAAAGCCTCACCGATTCCTCGGTTACTTTTTCCATCCGCAAGCATTTGCAGTACTTCGCATTCGCGGCGCGTTAGCAAATGAAGTGGGCGACGCAGCTCAAGTGTTTGAACAAATGCACCACCACCGCCTGTGCGTCCAGCAGTCAATTTGCGATATTCATTCACTAAGTTATGAGTAACTTTTGGATGCAAGTAGCATCCACCATCAGCCACAACGCGAACAGCCTCAATCAGTGCGTCTGCATCCATTTCCTTAAGCAGATACCCTCTTGCACCGGTTTGGAGTGCATGTGTCACATAGTTCTCATCATCATGGATAGATAAGATAATTATTTTGGTATCCGGAAATCTAGCAGTAAGCTCACGTGTTGCCTCAATCCCGTTCATTTGAGGCATATTAATATCCATGATCACTACATCAGGATTATAAGCACTTACTATATTTACCGCATCACTGCCGTCATCACCTTCAGCAACAACTTGGAATGCTTTTTCAAATTCGAGAATTCGTTTAACCCCTTCTCTGAAAAGTTGATGGTCATCGATAATCGCAATCTTAGTCATAATATTGTTCCCTCCTGCTCCACAATTTTTTTATTTAGACGGTAAAGGAACGACAATAAATACAGCTGTTCCTTTTCCTACCTTCGATTCAAATGCAATATTCCCTTCTAGAAGCTCCACCCGTTCTTTCATCCCAATCATTCCAAAGGAATCTGGCTTTTTTTTGTTCGTATCAAAACCACAACCATTATCCTTGATTAGAACGGTTAATTCATGCTTGTTCATTTCCAGCCTTACCTTTATTTCACAGGCATCGGCATGTTTTAAAGCATTTTGAACGGATTCTTGGATCAATCTGAATAAAGCAACTTCATACTTAGTAGGTAACCTGCGTTCTAATCCAATGTAAATAAGTTCAATTTTCGACTTGTTATGATATTCTTCGATTGTTTGTAAGTATTTTCTGAGGGTAGGGACTAGGCCTAAATCATCAAGGGCCATCGGACGAAGGTCATAGATGATTCTCCGAACCTCATAAAGTGCGGCACGGACCATTTTTTTGAAACTGCCAATCTCTTTAAATGCCTCCTCTGGTCCCTGCTCCTTATAAACACGGTCAACTAAATCTGATCTCATAATAACATTTGCAAGCATTTGTGCTGGCCCATCATGAATATCCCTCGATAACCGTTTACGCTCTTCTTCTTGAGCTTCAATAATTTTTAAGCCAAAATCCTGTTTTGCCTTTGCATTCTGCAACTCTTCACCCATAAGCTTCAAGTCACTCATGAGGTAATTCATGACCACGGAAATCTGCGAAATGAGTTGATCTGCACGGTCAATCGTTTCGTCTAACCCCAAAAGTCTGCGCTCGAGATCCGACCGTTTATCCAATAGCTGTTTTTTATACTGCCAATTAATGGAAAGGTCCATTTGCAGCTGGTGTGCTTTTTCATATGCTTCCCTGACTTCAGCCTCAGAATAGGCTTTGAAATTCATACTAAGTTCTGATAAAGTTAATCTGGCTTTTAGAACCAGTTCCTCTAAGCGCTCTTCTTCCGCAACCAGCTTTACCATCATGTCTTTAATGCTTCTTAGTTCATTTGTCATACTTTCGTAATCTTTTCGGCATTGCTCACTTATTTGAAAGATATCACTTTTACTGCTCGTGACGGTTTCAATCATCTCTTCACGAATTTCATCAATTGATTTTATATTAATCTTCTGAATTTTCGCCATGCTCTCCTCCAGAGACCTTTTTTCTAGTTTAACGCTTATCGGCATATTTTACTATATCCATGCGTTAAACCAAAAAATTTCCCAACTTCCTAGTGCATAGGTAGTATAATATTGGGTAGCTATACTGCTTTGTTAAAAACTACTTTTACACTCCTTAAGCATTATTAATTATAACATGAGAAAATTACTTATATATTAAAGTTATATTACACCAATATTTTATTTACTTGTATGTGCTACGAAAGGAGAAACGACTATGTTATCTCGGTATTTTACAGTTAGGCAGGAAGTGTGTGAACATGAAATTGTTATTCAAAAATCACGATTTATTGCTCATATTAAAAGGGTAGAAACAGAAATAGAGGCCCAGGAATTTATCCAAGGATTAAAGAAAAAGTATTGGGATGCCTCCCATAATTGTTCTGCTTATCTGATTGGTGAAAATGATCTAATTCAAAAGGCCAGCGATGACGGAGAACCCAGTGGGACTGCAGGCGTTCCGATTCTTGAGGTGTTAAAGAAAAGGAAGCTTAAAGATACAGTAGTCGTTATTACCCGCTACTTTGGAGGAATTAAATTAGGGGCAGGCGGACTGATTCGCGCTTATGGCAAGGCTACATCAGAAGGTTTAGATCATACGGGAATTGTTGAGAGAAGACTCGTTCAAATTATCCATGTGACAATTGATTATACTTGGCTTGGGAAGGTAGAAAAGGAACTTCGTGAGTCGGAGTATATTATAAAGGAAATTCACTATCTTGAGAAAGTGGAAATTGAGGTTTATGTGGATGAAGGTCAAGTAGGTGCATTTCATGATTGGATCATTGAACTTACAAATGGACAGGCAGCTATTAAAAATGGGGAAACGGATTATTTGGAAGTGCTGCTATAGAGTAAAAGAGATTGACTCTAATGACACAGTAAATGCCATTATGGGTCAGTCTCTTTTTTATGACCGATTTTTTGCCGTACTAATCCTAAACATACGGAGTATTTTTAACAATGGGTGAAAGTCATTTCCCATCAATCCTATTTTTTCAGCAATAAGCTCCATTACAATGATTAGAACTCCGATTAATAAGACGGAAACACCAATTCTCGCCTGTGAGTATATAACTGCAACCAGGCCAAACATGGATGCCATCGCATAAATTAGTAACACCGTTTGCCTATGAGAATACCCAAGCCTTAAAAGACAATGATGTAAATGAGATTTATCCGGTGCAGATAAGGGTTGATGGTTAATAATTCTTCGCATAATGGCAAAAAAGGTATCCGATATTGGAACGCCAAGGATAATGACGGGAATGATAAATGAAATAAAGGTTACATTTTTATATCCTAACAAGGAGAGAACAGAAATAATGAATCCTAAAAATAATGCCCCTGTATCCCCCATAAAAATACTCGCGGGATGGAAATTATAGAAGAGAAAGCCAAGTGTCCCCATTAAGACAATCGTACCGACAGCCACTACAAATAGATTTCCTTGGATAAGTGCCATTCCAGAAATGGTAACCAAAGCGATTGAGGATACACCGGCTGCAAGTCCATCTAACCCGTCAATAAGGTTAATGGCATTGGTAATCCCAACGATCCAAAGAATGGTAAACGGTATACTTAAGTATCCTAATTCAAGGTGTCCTCCAAATGGAAGATTAATAAAAACAACTTGAAGATCGCCTAAGAAGACAACAGTAAAGGCTGCTAGTAATTGTCCGATAAGCTTGTACTTAGCTGAAAGTTCAAACAAATCGTCACAAATACCAGTAATGACAATAATGGCACTACCGATAAGAATGGCAATAGAGGCAGGATTTATCGGTTTTAATATCATGATTCCAACAATAAAACTGATAAAAATGGCTAATCCACCAAGTCGTGGCATCGTCGATTGATGAACCTTTCGACGATTTGGCTTATCCGTAGCTCCAATAAGAAAAGCGAATTTTTTTACTAGTGGAGTAATAAGAATTGAGATGGTAAAACATACTATCAAGGTAATAAAAAGCATTGCGAACCTCCTCGATAGTATCTTGTCCATAAAAGCAAATTCAAAAACACTTAAATTATTGTGAAAAACAGGAAATTTTTTTTTAAAAAAAGTCTAAAACGTTTGTTTTAGACTTTTCCTTTTTATTGCTTATCTATTTTTCACATTAACCGGCTTGAGTCCTTTAAGAAACTTCAAGAGCGGTTTATAATCTTCGCGAATAAGACCTATACTTTCAACGACCAACTCGATGGTTATTAACAGCGATATGATGATAATTATTGAACCCCAAACAGTTGATTGGGAGAAAATAAATGCTGCTAAACCAAAAAGTGCAGCCATTAAGTAGATTAACAAGACTGTTTGACGATGTGTAAACCCTGATTTCAATAAACAGTGATGAAGATGTGATTTGTCAGGTGCTGATAACGGCTGCTTGTTCACTAGTCGACGAATGATTGCGAAGAACGTATCAGAAATTGGCACGCCGAGAATAATAACTGGAATGATTAATGAGATAAATGTAATATTTTTATAACCTAGCAATGATAGAACAGCAATAATATATCCTAAGAACAAGGCACCAGTATCTCCCATAAAGATTTTCGCTGGATGAAAGTTATAGATTAGAAATCCTGCTGTACTAGCCGCAACAATCAATGCCATGATCGTTACATATGGGTTACCTGTTAGAAATGACATTCCAGCAATAGAAAGTAACGCAATCGTGGAAACTCCGCCTGCCAAGCCATCTAACCCATCAATTAGATTAATCGCATTTGTAATCCCGATAATCCAAATCATCGTTAATGGAATACTTAAATAACCAAAGTCTATTACACCACCAAAAGGTATATTAATAAACTCTACCTGTAAACCTCCATAAATAACTACTACAGCTGCTGCAGCAATCTGTCCTGCCAGTTTTAACTTTGGAGAAATCTCCTTCACATCATCCAGCATACCGGTCAAAATGATAATGGCACTGCCAATTACAATCGAAAGATGGAATTCTCCGAACAGTTCATAAGATGGATTAATAATCAGTATTCCTATTAAAAAACTTAAAAATATCGCTAATCCCCCAAGTCGAGGCATTATTTTTGAATGAACTTTTCGATGGTTTGGTTTATCTGTTGCACCAATCTTAAATGCTAGTTTCTTAACCAACGGTGTGAGTAAAATTGACGCAAAAAAACAGATTGCTAGAGTTAGATATAACATAACGTCCTCCATAGTTGTATCCAGAAAAGATATGGATAATAATTTATTTATTAATATATTAATCTATATTTTTCTAATTAGTTTAATGTATCCTTTGGATTATAGCATAGTCAATAATAGAAATAAACTCACTTTTAATAAAACTATTTACCAAAAAAATACATTTTAATGATTAAGTAGCTGAAAAAATAATGATTAATTGACTAAATAAAGGCTTATCAATCTTCCTAATTAATACTATATTTTCACAAAATCTCCAAAATTATGTTGGTCCGATTATGGATCTAATTAAATAGACGATAACAACACTAAAAAGTTTCATTAATGATAAATAATTCACAATATCTATCTATAAAATGCCCTTTTAATGGTGATACCGAAAGGGCATTTTAGTTTATGCTTGATTAGAACGTTTTTTTATTTTATCAAGGAACATTTGGAAAACTAAATCCTTGGTCACAATTAAAATAACGCCATAGACAATCGAATTCACGATAACGATCGAAATGAATAATGGGATTGGCCCAGAAACAAAATGTCTAATTCCGTACGTAACAGGAATAAACAGTAAGGCATAAAATAGATACTTAAATTTTCCGAATTCGAACAAGCGAAAATCAACTTTTAAATATCTTCGAATATAGCCATATTCTAATAAGTTCAGAATTAATGTAGAAACGGAAGTGGTAATAATCGCATTTGTTGGTGTAAATAAGCCTAATTTTAATAAGCTAATATTTAAAATAAGATTGATAAACCCGCATAGGAAAATCAAGCGTACTAAAATATTTTCTTTCTTTTTTACATATATAACCTGATTTGCAAGGATGGAATCCATTCCAAGGAAAATCATATATATTGCAAACATACTTAGAACAGGAGCTGCATCCATGAATTCAGTACCGCCATAGATTAGTACTCCCACATCCGATAGTAAAAATAATCCTACAGATGCCGGGAACAAAAAGGCAAAATATACCTTTGAAATATTATTAAGTAAAATCAAGTATGATTTTTCATCATTTGTACTTAAAATGTAGGACAATCTTGGAATTGTTACCTGGACAACACTTAGCATCAATGCATTTATAATACCCATTATCTGTTGAGGTATAACATAAAAAGAAACAGCTTTTGAATTAACGTATTCTCCAAGCATAAATCGGTCAAGCAGCGTATACAACACATTGGCATTAGAAAAGACGACGACAAGAAACATCGGCTTTAAATGCCGCTTTATACTTAGATTGCTAAAATCGAACTTGATTTTCCTTTTAATGTACACAAAACTGATTATATTATTAAGGAATGCAGCAACAACCAATAATAATGCATAATGATTGTAATCCTTCGATGTGTTAACAAAGGTAAAAATAAGGATGATATAAATACTTCTGACAATAATTGTTTTTATGGTAATAAAGTCATAATTCTCCATTGCTTCATTAACCCATTCAACAAAGAAAATATTGACGATAAGGTTTAAGCCAAAGATCAGCAGAATAGGGAAAATAACCGCATCACCATATTTAAAATAACTAAAACCTAAATAAATACATAAGGCAGTGATACCTGTTACAGAGCTGATTAGAAATAAACTCGTAAACAATTGGCTAGTCTTTTGTTTATCATCCTTAACACGGCTCATTTCGCGAACACCGTACTGATAAACCCCAAAGCTGGCAAAGATAAGAAAATAGCTATAAATGGATTCTGTGAATTGAACGTTTCCGAGTGATTTCGGCCCAAGTGCCCTGTTTACATAAGGTCCCACTAAAATCGGAAGGATCAGATTAAAGATATTTAGTATTACCTTATATAAGATGTTCTTAAAAAGCGATTTTTTCATAAAAAACCCTTCTGTTCAGTTTGCCGTTTTATTTTTTGTTTAAAATAGCCCTAGTATTATCCCTGAATGGTAAAACATCTATATCTAATTTTGAGAATTCCCAGTTTTCATCCTTAATCATATAGGTAGGGCCATAATTATCTACAAGATACTGATGATAACTTTCTGGAATTGGAAATTTATCACCTTTAAAGTCAATCAATGTACTGCCGGTATATGTTGAGGTGAGCCTTTTTACAGTAAGTCCAGTGACTACTGTGTATTCTTCGAGTTCTTGATAAACCGTTTTTTCTCCTTCTTCTGTTGCATAACAATGAATTTTATCTTTATCCTCGCTAGGGTAATAATAAAAAACATCTAGATTTACGCCTTTAAATAGGTATGTCTCTTCAACTATTTTTTCATCCATCCAAAATTCACGTGATTTTTCGAAACCACGTTTTTTCATTGCCAGTTCAAGTCTTTTAGCACTTTCATTTCCAGTGAAAAATGTCCCTACATCAATATCCGCATCATGTCCAATGAAATCCTTCTCGCGTACTGCACCGAGCAAGGTCCCATAGTCCAGCCAAAATTCATGCTTTATCTCTTGAAATGCTTCTTTAACTGACTTAAGACTCTCAAGCCCGTATGTGTGTACAGCTTCCCGTTTTTCGGCCTCCCGATTGCTTCGATAATGTTGATTAATTTTTAGTAATATTGGATTCGACCGCAACGTTTTATATATCTTTCTATTTCGGAAGTAGGACTTCATTTTCTCAAATGTTGTGCTCACTTAAATTCCCCCTCTATCTATTTATTTGAAAAAAGAACTGATATATATCAGCTCTTCTCTGTTGTTTCTTTTAAATAAGCAGCTAGCGCCTCTTTCCAATCACGAAGTGGAGTCAGCCCGATTTCGCTTATTTTCTCCTTACTTAGCACCGAATATTTAGGACGTGCCGCCGGAGTTGGGAATTGATCGGAGGTTAATGGATTAACTTTTACGTTCAAATCAGACTGCTTGAAAATTTCCACTGCAAATTCATACCAAGAACATACCCCGCTGTTAGTGGCATGGTAAATTCCGTATTTGTCCGTTTCCATTAATTGAACCATGAATTGTGCTAAATCAACTGTATAAGTAGGCGAGCCTACTTGGTCATAAACAACACCGATTTCTCCTCGCTCTTTGCCTAGGCGAATCATCGTTTTAACAAAGTTTTTTCCATAGACACCAAATACCCAAGCAGTTCGTACAATGAAGAATTGCTCTAAATACTTTTGAAGAAGCTGTTCCCCAGCTAATTTCGTTCTTCCATAAGCTCCGAGAGGCTTAGTTGGCTCATCAACCTCATAGGGTTCAGTAGCCGTGCCATCAAAAACATAGTCAGTACTTACAAGGAGCATTTTTGCACCATTAAGCTTGGCAGCTTTTGCTAAGTATTCCGTACCAGCAGCATTGATATGATACGCTGTTTCTTCATTTGCCTCTGCGCCATCCACATTCGTGTAGGCAGCACAGTGCAAAATCACATCTGGCTTCACTTCACTAATATAGGCGATAACGGCCTCTTCATTGGTAATATCTAATTGCTGCCGGTCTGTTCCAAAGGCTTGGTGGTTCTTTCGTTCTAACTCCAATAGAACATCCTGCCCCAATTGGCCCGCTGCACCTGTAACAACAACCCTCATTATTCTACCTCTAATCTATCGCCATACTGGGCTTTAACATATTCCTGATATTCGCCAGAAATAATATTTTCCCACCACTCACGGTTATTTAAATACCAGTTAATGGTTTGTTCGATACCCGTATCAAAATTATATTTTGGAGACCAGCCAAGCTCTGTGCGCAGCTTCGTTGCGTCAATAGCATAACGACGGTCATGACCAGGGCGGTCAGTTACAAACTTCATTAATGACTCTGGCTTGTTCAAATGTTTTAATACCGTTTTTACAATCTCAATGTTCGTACGCTCATTATTGCCGCCGACATTGTACACTTCTCCATTACGTCCTTTGTGAAGAACAAGATCAATCGCCTGGCAATGGTCTTCCACGTGGAGCCAATCACGAATATTTAATCCGTCACCATAAATCGGAAGTTCCTTATCATTTAATGCATTGATGATCATCAACGGAATAAGCTTTTCAGGGAAATGGAACGGTCCATAGTTATTGGAACAGCGCGTAATATTCACAGGCAAACCAAAGGTTTCATGGTATGCACGAACAAGCAGGTCTGCACCAGCCTTACTTGCACTGTATGGGCTGTTCGCTGCCAATGGAGTTTCCTCTGTAAAATAACCAGTCGCACCTAAAGTACCATATACTTCATCTGTTGAAACTTGGAGGTATTTGGTTACGCCTAATGTCTTAGCCGCATCAAGTAACGTCAATGTCCCTTGGATATTAGTCTGTACAAAGATTCCTGGATCGGTAATACTGCGATCAACATGTGACTCGGCAGCAAAGTTCAACACATAATCAAACTTCTCTTCTTGAAAAAGTCTATTGATAAATTCAGTGTTTGCAATGTCGCCACGAACGAATTTATAGTTTGGGGCATTTTCGATATCCTTGAGGTTTTCAAGGTTTCCAGCATACGTTACCAAATCAAGGTTAACGATTTGGTACTCAGGGTATTTATTTACCATATAACGGACAAAATTGCTGCCAATAAAACCAGCCCCGCCAGTAACTAATAATTTCATATTTGTAATGCCTCCTATTTCTCGTACACAAAATTTAGATGTGTTGCAGCACTTAATACAGGGTGCTTTGTATCTTTATCTGAAAGGACTGGATTATTTGTCGGCCAATCTATTCCCAATTCCGGATCATTCCAAAGAATTCCACCATCATGTTCAGGTGAATAGTATTCATCCACTTTATAGGCAACAGTGGTGTCAGGCACCAATGTGCAAAAACCATGGGCGAATCCTTTAGGTACTAACAGTTGGCGCTTATTATACTCACTTAAAATAACTCCAACCCATTGTCCATAGGTAGGCGACCCTTGACGAATATCCACTGCAACATCATAAATCGCACCCGTTACACAGCGTACAACCTTTGTTTGTGCTTTTGGATTCAATTGAAAGTGTAAGCCTCGAAGTGTTCCAACGGCTGCAGATAGGGATTGATTATCCTGAACAAAATTATAATGTAAACCTAAAGACTCAAATAAATCTTTATTATAGCTTTCCATAAAATAACCACGGTGATCACCGAATATCTTTGGCTCTAAAATTTTTAAATCAGGTATTTTTGTTTCAATAATATTCATGCTCTTACCTCACCTTGTCGATTACTTACCTTGATTGGCAATTTTTATTAGGTATTGACCATATTGATTTTTCTTTAATGGCTCAGCAAGCTCTAGTAGTTTCTCTTTTGAAATATAACCCATTTTATAAGCGATCTCTTCAAGACAGGCAATTTTCAAGGATTGTCTTTTTTCAACTGTTTCAATAAATTGAGATGCTTCCAGTAGTGAGGCATGTGTACCTGTGTCCAACCAAGCGTAACCACGTCCTAAAAGTTCGACGCTAAGTTCGCCCATCTCCAAATAAGCTTTATTAATATCCGTAATTTCTAACTCACCACGTGGTGACGGTGTAATACTTTTTGCAATATTAACGACACGGTTATCGTAAAAATACAGACCTGTGACAGCATAATTTGATTTAGGTACTTCCGGCTTCTCCTCAATGGAGACTGCCATGCCATTTTCATCAAATTCAACTACCCCAAAACGTTCGGGGTCGTTAACGTAATAGCCGAAAACCGTTGCCCCTGTTTCTCGAGCTGCTGCTTTTCTTAACTGGTCCGTTAAGCCATGTCCATAAAAGATATTATCCCCAAGTACAAGCGCTACGTTGTCATCTCCAATGAACTCGTCGCCTAAAATAAAGGCTTGAGCTAAGCCCTCTGGATGTGGTTGAATTTTATATGTAAAGTTCATTCCTAAGTCTGAACCGTCCCCTAAGCTTTGCTCAAACCGAGCAGTATCCTCAGGTGTCGAAATGATAAGAATATCCTTAATACCCGCAAGCATTAATACGGAAAGAGGATAATAAATCATTGGTTTATCATAAACAGGTAATAATTGTTTTGAAACTACTTTTGTTAATGGGTAAAGTCTCGTACCACTGCCACCCGCTAGAATTATACCTTTCACTTAAGCCAACTCCCTAAAATTTTTTCTAAAAAATCATTTTTAATTTCCATCTCATTATAAATAATGGGTACTGTATGAACAGACACAAAGAGTAAATGTAACAAAAATTTAACGTTTGTAACCTGCTATCGCCTTAATCGTTTTAAGTCTTCCTTTTAACTGTACAGGAAGCGGGCGTTTTTTTATTCCTGTAACATTCCCGCCATGGCGGACATATTTCATCAACGGCTCTTGAATAAAAACAATTTTCTTCTTTTTTATCATACAGACAAGCGCAATCCATTGATCATGCATTTCAATATCATCAGGAAATGGCAAGATAGCAGGAATAAGATCCTTTTTAAATGCCATAAATGCACCAGTAAAGGCGTTTTTTAAAATATTCCCAACTATCCCTTGATTTATGTTGTTATGGTTATAATCATTCCAGGATGGGTTGATTACAGTAAGATCTCCATCAACTACGAAAGCATCATGAATAACAAGATCTGCATTTTGCTCCTCAAATGCCTTTAAAACGGAAGAAACCTTATGGTCCTCCCAGATGTCATCCTGATCACATAGAAATAGGATATCTCCTTTTGCAAAAGATATCGCCCTTTCAAAGCTTTTGATTGGACCAAGATTTTTTTCATTGACATGGACCTGAACCCTGCTGCCATATGCTTCCTTAATTATTTCGATGGTGTTGTCCTTTGAACCATCATCAATGACAATCACTTCATCAATATGATTAAGCTGTTTCAGAACAGAATCCAGTTGTCGAACAATAAATTTAGCACCATTATAGGTCGCGACACACACAGATTTTTTCATAAAAAAATCTCCTTACTTTGAAAAAAGCCGTTTAAAGGTATACATTGCAATTTTCTTATTTTTTACGGTTACCACTTGTTTTAATAAACGCTTGACCAATTGTACTCGATAGGATGAATAGATGTCTTTTTTGTAATTTTTATAAAAGTTCATTTCAGAATCCAAAATACTTTGATAGCGTTTCAGTGATACCCTGCTATAATCCATAACCGACAATTCATGCTCCAAGAAAACATCTACAACCCAGACCATTCTTCCATGGTTATATATTTCAAAGAATAACCAATGATCAAGGTAATCTAGAGGAAAGCTTTCATTAAAGCCACTTAGTTCGTTTAAAAAAGGAACAGAGATTAATGCCCCAGAATTGATGGCCATAACTGGCTGCTTTTGAAGTCCTGCAGCAGGACGGTCCTCTTTTAATGGCCGTAAGGAGTAGCTATATACAGGTGAAATCATACTATTTTCACTGTATATTTTTGGTACAACCGCAGCCACATCCTCACCAAATTCAGGAAGGTGTAAGACTTCTTTAAAATAATTATCCGTGAGTTCTGTATCATGATCGAGAAGCAGCAGCCATTTACTGCCATTTTCTTTGGCAACATTCCAGGCATGATTATATGCAGGAACCAAACCCAAATTTCTCGGGTCATGCACATAAGATAAATTTAACCCCTCATAGTCTGAGTAAGAGATGTCTTGACTTTCAGGACTATTATCATAAAAAATCAATTCAATTTCAGTAAGGGCATCTTTATTAACGAGCAGTGTTTGCTTTAAGGTTTGTACCGTTTTACTATTTTCAAGCTCTTGTCGATAAAAGACTACAACCATCGTTATTTTCATTGGAATTCCTCTTTAGTATTTAAGTCTTTCTTCTTTTGGGAAACAATAAGTAATACTAAGAAAAAGCTAATACCAATTGGATTGTTTATAAATGGATTAATGTTGGTTAATAACAATACGCCCATAAAAGCAGCCATTAATGAAATATCCACTGTAGTTATCTGCTGACCTCGCTTGTAGGCAACGTAATAATTATAATAAATAATTAAAAATAAATAACCCCAAATGGCTAATCCAATTAATCCTTGCTCCAATAAAATATCAAGGAAACTCATTTCGATACCGGTGATTCTACCTGCAATTTCTGTCCCATAACCAGTTCCAATGATTAGGTTTGCAGGTTGGAGTAATATTTCCTTAGATGCAGCAATAAACTCCATCCTTGCATTAACGCTAACATCATCCACTTCTTTTTTCTGAGTGTTTGTAGTTTTTTTATTATTATTTGGTACCTCTTCAATCGTGACTACCTCAAAACGTTCCAACGTCATATATTTATACATAAATGGGACGGCTATCATTACCAGAATACAAATGGCAAACTTCCTAATGAATTGCGGCGATTGAACCAACTTTTGTATTTTTTGTGATAAGCCTTTTATTTGATCAACAATCACTTTCACATCTAGAACAATAATCATTAAGATACTAAGCATAAACGCTAGTAAAAACCCTCTAGTTTCTGACCAAAGCACAGAAACCGATCCTAAAATGACAAGGAAAACATCCAATTTTTTATAATGTCTATTCAACAAATCATTTAGTGAAAGAATAAGTCCTACTAAAACGAAGAAATGACTCTTATAGAAGACGCTATTACTCGGTCTAAAGAATAAATCATCATTCATCATCCAGTTCATAAAATCATAAAATGGTTTGAAATTAGCAGCAAAGATCGTTTTACCAAGCAATGATACAGTAATGGTAAAAATCGCTACAGCTAATGCACTATATTTCAACAACGAGATGATTCGTTTTAATGAAAATCGGTCATTTGAGATATAGTAGGCTAATGGAAAATAAAGTGCAAAGAATGAAACCCTAAAAAAGTCAGTAATAATTGCACCAAGCGGATGACCGTTAACATATCCAACAACCATGCTGATAAAAAACCAAGCAATTAGTAAATATATTCCCACAGTTACTGGATTAAACCGAAAAAATGTATTTATTTCCTTATTAAAAATGGCCTTTTCCTTTACTATGCGAATAACAAAGGTTAATAGCAAGAGAAGAAACAATACCTGACGTATTGATACAATACCAAAATCGATGAGCCTCCCGCCACCACCCACAAATATTTCAACAAAAAACAACGTTAATAAAACTTTTTCAAATTTATTCATAAATGTGACCCTCTCCTACTACCACACATTTGTATAATTTAATTCATTTTGCCTAGACATTGGTTTTCAATTTATTATTCATAATAATTGAAGTTTATATGAAAAAAGTTTTTACCATTTACTTGGAAGGAAGAATGTGGTTAGAACCATCTCCATCCCCATTTATTAAAATACTTGTACATCGATTTCATAAAAATCTTAAATAATTTTGAATTTTTATGTGCACCACGTTCATAATAATGAACCACTTGCGAAAATGGTGTATAAACAATCCTTTTATTCCTTTTCTTTAGTTCTATACACAAATCATAATCTTCAAAGTACATAAAGTAGCGGTCATCGAAACCACCTACTTCTTTAAAGTCGTCACCTCGTAATAACATAAAACAACCTGAGCCTATTCGAATATCAACTTCCCGATCATTCGCTATATCTCTCAGTTCATAAGAAGCAAGCCGTTTAGCAAACATTTTTTTTACAAACTGAAAGGGAACAAACCTTAAGAAATAATCAAAAACGGACACACGGTCACGCATTAAGTGCTGTGGTGAACCATCTGAATTTAAAATCTTAGGCACTAATAGAGCAATTGAATTGTCCTCCTCCATTATTTCCAGCATTTTCAGCAAATCTTCCCTAACTAAAATAACATCAGGATTAAAAACCAAGAAATATTTCTCGTTAGCTTTTAATAAATTATGATTATGGCCAAATCCAAAACCATTGTTTACTTGATTAAAGTTAATATCAGCAAAATCCTGGTATTTTTTCAACTGATTTTTATAATCTTCATTGGAATTATTATCAAAAATTACAAACCGGAATCGATTATCTTGACAAAATTCTTCTTTAAGGTTTTCAAGCACCTTAAAAATATGTTGACTATTATATGTAACAATACTAATAGCAACTTTGGCATTAGACATTATTTTCACCTTCTTCCAACAACTATATAAAGTTAGACATAAATTATCTGTAACGAGTTTCACTTTTTATTCGTCTATATTTAAGGAAATTATACAACTTGTTATAGTATTTCTTACAAACGTATTCTAATCATACATTTTCAGCAAGTAAACGACAATACTCTACAGTAATGTTATAACAAATCTAAATTATATCATTATCATGTCGTTATTTGTACTTTTTTAATAGAAATTATTTATTTCCATTGAACTAATAGTTCTTCAATATTATAATTTGGATTATAAGTGTCC
>NZ_JBALNQ010000086.1:0-3786 GCF_036961885.1 Neobacillus niacini
TCCGCAACTAATTCCCGCCTTACGCAACTAATTCCCGCCATCTTTTGAATGGTGCCTGTCACTTTTTCTTTACCAAGTTCATCGATGTAGAATGTTGAACATTAATTGAGTTCAACTTGTATGATTATTTTGGTTACATAATGCTCCTTATGATTCTTTACTACTGAATCATAGATATACTCTTCAAAGACATATTCCCCTATCGTTACATTTAATCGTTCCATCTCTAAGAAAAGTCGGTTATATGTTTGGTGTATTGTATTCGCATCCCCAATATGATATCCGATGATAAAGTCACCCTTAACACTTTTAAAATACGGATGTCCTTCCATTGGCTTTGGCTGCTCAATATATAAAAAGCTGTAATTCGTGTATTCCCCTTTTACTATTTGCTCTCGTTTCGTGATAACACCTATGGGATATCCCGTATCAAGATGAGATTCGTTCAATTCATTTAGAAAATCTGAAACAACCTCTACAAATTCCTCTTCCGTTATATTTTCAATGTTCCTACTCAAATAAAGTGTTGCTTCTGGTAATTGTTCAAGCGTAATTTGATTAAAATCAAGGTGTGACGCTTTTTCTATTAAGGCTATTTGTACCTCGATAAATTTTTCCTTCATTTCAATCTCCTGACGCTTTTTCACAATCTCTTCTTTTTTTTGATACATTAATGACAAATAGCTTTCTGGAGACTTATTTTGCATGTAAAGTTGAATATCGGTAAGCGACATATCAAGATCTTTCAATAGATCGATTACAAAGAATAACTCGATTTGATGAATTGAATAATAACGGTAGCCTTTTTCATTTTTCAAAATCGGAGACAGTAATCCAATTTGATCATAATAAAAGAGAGTCTGTTTGTTTACTTTGCAAAGCTTTGCAAATTCGCCCGTCGTTAGATAGTTTCCATTTTTTTTATTCATTTTTTACAGCACCGTCCTTGAGTATATAGTAACTATATAGATTAGGATGGAAGTTGTAAAACAAATGATAACCAATACGTTCGTTTTGTTAAGGAGAAGTTAGAAAATGAAGTCTCAAAAAGTTACCTTAGGATTATTATTAATAAATTTATTCATAGCCTTTTTAGGGATTGGACTTGTGATTCCAGTTTTACCAACGCTAATGAATGAATTAGGCATAACGGGAACAACAATTGGTTATTTAACAGCCGCTTTCGCCATTGCGCAATTGATTGTTTCACCATTTGCAGGGAAAGCAGCAGATAAATTCGGCAGAAAAATTATGATTGTACTGGGATTATTTATTTTCGGGGCCTCTGAATTTTTATTTGGACTGGGCAAAGAAATTGAAATGTTATTTTTCTCTCGTATTTTAGGTGGAATTAGTGCTGCATTTATTATGCCAGCCGTAACTGCTTATATCGCAGATATAACAAATTTGACCACACGTCCCAAAGCACTCGGTTATATGTCAGCTGCCATTAGTACCGGATTTATTATAGGTCCGGGTATTGGTGGTTTCTTAGCCGAGTTTGGAACACGTGTACCATTTTTATTTGCAGGTGCACTTGGTACACTAGCCGCTATTCTTTCAATTATTTTATTATCTGAGCCCAAGCGTCCAGAAGAAAATAATGAACAAGGCTCAGAAACGAGGAATGGTTTCAAACGTGTATTTGAGCCAAAATATTTTCTTGCGTTTATCTTAATTTTTATTGCCTCATTTGGTTTAGCAGCTTTTGAATCGTTCTTTAGTCTATTTGTGGACCATAAATTTCAGTTCAAACCATCGGATATCGCCATTGTGATAACAGGTGGTGCCATTTTTGGTGCAGTTTCACAAGTCCTATTATTTGATAGACTTACACGAATTTGGGGTGAAATTAAATTGATTCGCTACAGCTTGGTAGTATCAGCTGTATTGGTCTTTTTAATGACCGTGGTCCATTCCTATTTTTCCATTTTACTTGTTACCTTTCTTGTGTTTGTAGGATTCGATTTATTCCGACCAGCCGTTACTTCGTATCTTTCAAATATCGCTGGCAATGAACAAGGATTTGTTGGAGGAATGAACTCGATGTTTACCAGCTTAGCGAATATTAGCGGCCCCATTCTAGGGGGGATCTTATTTGATATTGATATCGACTACCCGTATTACTTTGCGACTGTCGTACTATTTCTGGGAATCGTACTAACACTGTTCTGGAAGAAACCAGCAAATCGTTCATCTACTGAAGTGAATGCTAGAATAGCTAATTAATTTTTTCTAAAAATACATTCATATGATTTGAGATTAAAGGAAAAGGAACCCCAAATTGTCATAATGACATGTTTGGGATTCCTCCTTATCTAACAAAGCAATATTTACATAAAATTTATCAATAAAAATGCTGCGGTTGTGCCATAACAATCTCATTTAGAATTTACTCATTCAATGAGTTAAAACTCTTTACCCCACTCATCATCTAAAATTTCACCATTTTCAGCAATATACTCTAAAAAAGCAGATCCATGTTGCAATTTATCTTCGCTTTTTAGAAAGGATATGAATTCATTGAGAATCTTTTCGTCCCCGTCGCTCCTTTTTCGGGGAACAGTAATACGAATGGTAGGTGCAACATCGAACTCTTTAAAACTTTTAGGATTAACAGGGGAAACACCCAATTCTTGCCCAATTTTATCATTGGTAAAGAAAACATGGACATAAGCTGCTTTTCCAAAATTCTCTTTAATAAAAGGACTTATTTCAGCTTCTAAATCATCAGCCCATTTATCAGCAATGTATGTATCCATCATTTGTTCTGTTTCAGCATCATGATAAACTAGAAATGCTGTACCGCCTTTCTTATCCCTAACCTTGGCAGCATAGTCAAATCCAAAGTTCCCCATATTATCATAGAGAGTGTCATATATCTCGAAGTTATCATTAAATTCATCTTCTAAATATTGCTCCGCTTGAATCTTTATCTTTGCCTCTTCATCTTTATCGGGCTTCATTTCTAATACAAAGGTAACAACAAGCAGCCCGATTCCTAATATGATGACAGCCAAAACACCAAGTATGATTTTTAGATATTTATTCAAGACATCCCCTCCCTTATTTAATACATTACCATAAAAAACCAGAATTCCAATTAAAGTATCCTGCCCGGTGGTTGAAGAAGGAAGGTCAGATATCAATTAGAAAATTTAAGGGTTTTTCCTCGACAAAAAATTTTCAGAAAAACAGATAAAAGTTTGGTATTAATAAGGGTTTACTGCACTTTTAATCAAATGATAAATTACTCCAATTTATTTTTGATTGCAGCCCTTTACCTGTTGTAAGATTCTAATCTTAAAAAATGATATTATTATGAAGAGAAATGATCATCAGGGGGCAATCATGAAAAAACTAGTAAAAGTTGTTGCAGCTATTATTGAAAATGATAATAACGAAATATTATGTGCGCTAAGATCGCCGGAAATGTCTATGCCTAACATGTGGGAGTTTCCAGGTGGAAAAGTAGAAGCAAATGAGGATATTTACTCAGCACTAGAAAGAGAAATAGATGAAGAATTAGCTTGTAAAATTGAAACAACAAAAGAAGTTTTAAACGACAACACACATGAATATGAAACATTTATCATAAATTTGATTTCAATTAAATGTAAAGTAGTAAAAGGCATACCTACACCTAGTGAGCATTCCAAGTTAATCTGGTTAAAAAGAGAAAATTTAGATTCACTCAAATGGGCTCCGGCAGATATTCCCGCAGTGGAACAAATAATAAAAGAAAAATAGTCCTCTCAAAATGAGAAGACTATTTTTCTTTTATTA
>NZ_JBALNQ010000087.1:0-3419 GCF_036961885.1 Neobacillus niacini
TTTGAATGTTTTTCAATAAGATCAGTCCTCTACAAACGGGACAGATTGCTGAATAAAAAGATTAAGGGTTACATTAATCGGTTTAGAAAAATAATTAGTTTTTTAACTTTAATTATAAGGTAGAAGGTGTTATACTTGTTATTAACCAATGGTCAATAAAAGGAGTTAGAAAATGTCCCCCCGTAAAACAGCTTCTCAAGAGCTGACAAGAGAAATAATTTTAGAGAAAGCACGAACCCAATTTGTTGAAAAAGGTTTTCAACAAATTTCCATGCGTAGTATTGCAAAGCAACTGGGCTGTAGCCATGGAGCAATCTATTACCATTTCAAAAATAAAGCAGAACTCTTTTATGCGATTGTAGAAGTTGATTTTTCTAAACTGAACAATCTTTTAGAAGAAACCATTCAAGGACCTGAAGATGATTCGACAAAGCTTTATAACATACTTATTCACTTTATTGAATTTGGTTTAAATCATCAAGGTCAATATGAAATCATGTTTATGGTAAGAAACACAGAAGTAGATAGTCTATCCCAAACAGCAGCCAATCACAGTTATCAAATGTTTGCTCAAACCGTCCAATCTTTGTCCAAGAAAAAACTGAAGATTATAGACGTCTGGTCCGCATTTTTAGCATTACATGGTTTTGTTTCTCATTATCGTGGATATGTTGATAATTTTGAAGAAGCGAAGTTAGCAGCCGAATCACACGTAAATTTTATCATTAAAGGATTAAATGGATAGGGCAGCTCTAAATCATTTGCAGGTTTAGAGCTTGCCTATATTTTTTTAATTAAATTTGACCAGTGGTCAATTAAAAAAGGAAGGTGTTTTCAATGAAGAAGGCATTAGTACTAGGTGCAACAGGTGGAATAGGTTATGCATTGGTTCGTGAGTTGGTTGAACAAGGTGTGGAAGTCGTTGCTTTTTCAAGAGGAAAAGAAAGGTTACATGCTCTCTATCAGAATGAATCAAAGGTATCCATTTATTCAGGGAATGCATTAGTGGAAAAGGATGTAATCGAGGCAGCTGATGGTGTAGATGTAATCTTTCATGCCGTTAGCTTTCCTTATCAGGAATGGATGGATAAGCATCCTTTATGCATTGAGATAATAGTCCGGGCTGCCGAAATGCATCAAGCAAAAATTGCACTTGTGGATAATATTTATGCTTATGGTATGCAATCCAAAATAGAAGTGATTGAAGATACAAAGAAGGAGCCACATACAAAGAAGGGGAAGATCCGGCTCGCAATGGAAAATAGATTAAAAAGAAGCAATGTCCCTTGTTTGATTGTGCATATGCCCGATTTATACGGACCAAATGCGGAAAATACAATCCTTCATGAAACGCTAAAAAACGTTGTTCTAAATAAAACAGCGAATTTTGTTGGTGACATTAAGGTGGCTCGAGAGTTTATTTTTACGTTGGATGGTGCAAAGGCAATGGTGGAACTAGCTCTACGAGAAGATACGTACAACCAAAATTGGAATATCCCTTCTGCACATCCAATAACAGGAGAAGAGATAATTGAGATATTGCGTAAGGAAGTAGGATATAAAAAGTCGATTAGAACCGTTTCAAAAACAATGATTCAATTTATCGGATTATTTCAGCCGTTCATGAGAGAGATGGTAGAAATGATGTACTTGACAGAGGATCCTGTAATCTTAAGTGGTAAGAAGTACGAAGCGAAAATAGGACCGATACCACAGACGCCGTATAAAAAAGGAATCAAGGAAACATTAAATTGGATGAATGAGAAGGCAAAGGGATAATTTCCAATTTAATGTGTAGGGGCGTAATTTTTTGAGTTTTAAGGGACATTATTTTTTATCCAATATTATACAATCGGGTGCTATTGTTGAAGATCATAAGCCTAATTCCTCGCAAAAATAAAGAGGGATTAGGCTTTTTTATCTTTCAAAATCCTTACCGTTGTAACCCGCACATTATTGACGTTACCCCCCATTGGTAAACACGTTGGCAACAAGCGGTAAATATCGTGGCAATCGCTGGTAAAAACATGGCAGAAATCCTCTATCAAGCTCGAGAATCTTTTAAGAGAATTATGCCGGATAAGCAATATGGGTTTTACAATGGAAAGGTAAAAGAGAGGCAAGTTGATGCTGTATTTACATCTATCTATACATTAAGTATTAAAAAACATCTGGAGCAGTTTCGTACAGCCGAATTTGATTTAATCATTGTAGATGAATTTCACCATGCAGGCAACCGATTCTTTCCAAAGGGCACTTGACTATTTCCAGCCAAAGTTTTTGCTTGGTCTTACTGCTACACCAGATCGGAATGATAACAAGGATGTATATGCAATTTGTGATGGAAACGTAGCTTTTAGACTCGATTTCTTGGAGGCTATTAATAGGAAATGTTAAAAAAGGAAAAACAACAAAAGCCAAAAAAACCGTTCTATAAAAAATGGTGGGTTTGGGTAATTGCTATCATCGTAGTTGTGAAGCTTGCTTCTGGTGGAGATGATACTAGCGAGGATACTGCAATCGAAAACAAGTCAACTGATAACCAGACGGCGAATGAAACACAAGAAGAGAAAGTAGAGGAACCAAAAACAGAAGAACCGAAGGCCGCAGAGGATGATGTTCCTAATGATTATAAGTCTGCTTTGAAAAAAGCTGAATCGTACGCAAAAACCATGCACATGTCCAAAAGTGGTATTTTTGATCAATTAACTTCAGAATATGGCGAAAAGTTTTCTCCAGAAGCAGCTGAGTATGCCATGAGCAAAATTCAATATGACTGGAATGCAAATGCTTTGAAAAAAGCTGAATCCTATTCCAAAACAATGCACATGTCAAAACAAGGAATTTATGACCAACTTATTTCTGAACAAGGCGAAAAATTTACTGCAGAAGAAGCACAGTACGCCGTTGACAATCTGAAAGCTGATTATAATGAAAATGCCTTGGCTAAAGCAAAAAGTTATCAGGAATCAATGAATATGTCAACTGAAGCGATAAGAGATCAATTAACCTCTGAGTACGGTGAAAAATTCACACAAGAAGAAGCCAATTACGCTATTGAGCATTTAGGTAAATAAAAACGCAAAACACGCCTTCACCTTTTCTTTGGTAGAGGGCTTTAAATTTGTATTATGCAGTGATCAATATTGATTTCGCCAACTGATTTATCATTGCCTGTAGAGATAATCGCTTAGATGATAATATTTGGCAGCGTGAAATAAAGTCGCGACATTTATAAAAAAGTTTGATTAAATTACCCGTGTTGATATATATGTTGTTGATTGTTTAATGGAAGAGACAGGGTTCAGAATATTCTAACAGTACAATTGTTGAAATGCAAATATCATTAACTTAATTGATCCCCGAATAAATCAATATACAAATTTCCTTTTGTCCCGATGACAGCATACGAGATGTCA
>NZ_JBALNQ010000088.1:0-8582 GCF_036961885.1 Neobacillus niacini
TTACAACTAATTGTGTTAAGAGTTTCACTACTGCTTGAACTACAGTTTCAAATTGAAGTTCCGTTTGAGTCACTTTTATTCCATCTGATTCTTCAATGTGAATTGATTGTTGTTGTATTTGATAGTTTTCGATAGATTGAGAAATTTTTTCTAAATTTTTCACATCAGTATCATCTTTACCAAAGACAACTATAACTGCTTCAATTGCAGCCTTAAGTGATGCTTGTACCAATACTAAACCTTGTGCTTCAGTTTGAACAACTTCAATATTGTGTGATTTTTTAATCACTAATCCTTGAGATTCCGTTTGGGCATTTTCTACCTTATTATTGAAAAATTCTTTATCCTCAAGCTTAACGTCTTTGTCGTTAGTGTTCAGAACCATTTTTTTGCCTCCTAATAATTTGATTACACCATAATCTATTCATTTTAAGGCTTTTTAGATTGGACAAGCTTCCTGATTAAAAAGTGGAATTTTTGTGCTCAATATTATTAATAATGTCGATATTCGCTTCTCTTAAAGAAATGTACATAAGCTAACGGGTGCAAGAGTTGAACAGGGGATCGCAGCTTCTATCCCTTTTCTTATTGGAGTAACGGGGCAGTTTAGTTTAAGAGTGGTGTTTAACTTGTGTTCATCAATCGGACCATTAAATCGAATAAATTAATGCATAAACGATAACACATAAAAAGCAAATTCCTTTTATCAAAGAAATTTGCTTTTTTGCACTTCCCAAATAGCCTTCTTAGTATCAAAAACTCATTTACTAAGGAGGCTATTTGCGGAAAACCAAGTCCCAGCAGCCAACACCTACTAATTTAGCTATATTAGGAAATTAAAATGGCACACTTATTGCAATTATTTTGTGCTTTCCTTCGAATTTTTACCATTAGCGATGATTTTACCCCCAATGTTAAGTTCCTTCACTTCTCCGCCTTCTAATGCGTAACTTGTAACACCATCACCGTGCGTAATAATGTCTCCATTAACGGTCAAATTTTCGACTTTGCCCCCTGATTTAATACTTACGGCATTTGCCGCAAGTTTCATGATTACGCCTTTAACTAGAGAGTTGCCAACAGAGCCATAGGTTGTGACATTTTCTTCAATAATCATATTTCCAATAGGCTTACTGACTTGTATACCAATGGAACCATCCCCATAGGTTGTGATGGATTTAAATTTAATATTTTCTACTGTACCGTCATATTGGTTAAACCCTCTTGCTCCTAATCCATATGTAATAATATCCTGTGCCAAGAAATCTTTTACTGTTCCAAAATTCACAAATCCGATGCCGCTTGGTCCATAATAACCTGACCATGGCTAATCCACTTTTCAACTTTTCCCCATGTATCCAGAACCATATCATTCACACCGTAAGTCACAATCTCGTCATGATGTTCAACTATTTTTGCTTCCACACCATACACAATAAATACTGCTGCGGTAATAATATCAGCTGTCCCATACGGCAGCATTCCATTTGAATAGATTGCACCTGTAGTTAGTGCTTCTAAATTAACCTTGCCACCTTCATCGCCAAAACCGCAAACAAAAATACCTGAGCCAATTACAGGAGCATTTTTAATACCTATGGAGATGTTTGTTAATTTGCAATCAATTTGACTGTTAGGATCTGAATTAAAATTGTATACAGTCATTGCCCCTTGGTACACATTAACTCCATACTTTTGTGGTTGCTCACTGTAATGCCTCGAATCGCAAGAGGTAATATGGATGTTGTTCCCATAAAGATTAATCCTGTCCGTTCCTTGCCTGGAAATAATGGAAACCTGACCTGAAATATGCAAATTTTCAAGGACAAGATTCCCCATATCCAGAATGCCACACACTGTATAAATGGCTCGGTTTGTTTGTTTTGTCATTACAGTTAGGTTTGAGATGGTATTGTTGCGAGTCACTCCAAAACCATCACTATTATTAAAGCTTACTATACATGATTCGATATTTTTTCCAGTTAAATGATAGCCTTCAGGCATAGCAATCGAATGAGGGGAAAGAATGGAACCTTGTACTTCTAAAACTTGTGGCACATTTTCAGAAATAGCATTCAATAGTTCTAATAATGTAGTTACCCTTGTTTTTTTCATATTAACATTCACCCTTATGGTCGTTTTACTTATCATAAAGTTATGTTGTGCAATTTTTTAGAGTGGTATCCTTTCCTTAAGATAAAGTTGGAATAAGATTAAATCAATGAACTACCACTATCAAACGCTTTCTTTAATAAGAAGGTGCCTTTTTCTAATCAATGAGATTCTGGAGCAACACATTTAAATTGGAGTTATATTAAGGTGTAGAAAGAGATTGTGAAGGATTGCACTTAAACTAACGGGTGCTTTTGTTCAAGATGATGTGATCGCTACGGCAGTAATTTTTTCTTGTTCCACTACCGTGGCAGAAATCTATTTTTTCATTAATTTGACGAAGAATATGATTTGAAGGAACAAACACATTTAAATCAATAAAATCAAGGTTACTTTAATATTCATCTTTAAGACCCATCATAAAAAATTCCCCAAATAAAAAACCTGCATAGAAAAAATTCTATTCAGGTTTTAGAAAATCCTATTATTTTGTCAACAGCCCCAAAATCCGTTGCCTTTTTAAAATGCCTGCAAAGTTTTGCTTGTAAAAAGAATTCCTTCCAAATGATCAAATTCATGCTGGAATATAATCGAATCCATCCCGTCAATCTCACGGAATATCCTTTCACCAAAGATTGTTAAATAGGAAATCCTTATAATGAGGTAGCGCTGAACAATCCCTATAATCCCTGGAAGAGAGATACATCCTTCGCCAGATGGTAATGAGTTGGGTGTTGGATCAAGTATATCAAAACTTGGATTGATTAAAATTTCTGTTCCTGTTGTAAATCGAGCAACAAAAGCCCGTTTTGATACGCCGACTTGCGGTAATGAAATTCCTAATACATGTGGCGAATTTTCCACGAACGTTTTCATTTCGTTCAAAAGTGGAGTTACACTATAAATGTGTTCAACATCCATTGCTTTTTGAAACAAAATTGGGTTTGGAAATGTAAGAATGGAAAACATATCATCACCTTTCGCCTGAGTAAAATATTTTTACAAAAATTTTTGAAATATTTTCAAAAAAAGTCCTTTATAAAATATATTCCAACGGAAGAAAAAAATAATAGGAAATCAAATTTGACAATAGACATTATTAAAAAACCTGTATCGATTTATAAATCAATACAGGTTTTTAATGGTTTATAGTAATTCTTTAATGGATCAAAGGGTTGCTGTGGCAGCCTTCTTTTTTATTGAACTAAAGTAAACAGGTTTGTTAAAGAAGGAATATAAATGAAATTGGTAGAATAAGTAAATTTGATATAAATCTTAACATCTAAATATTAATAAGAGGAGAATGTCTATGGGAACTAACGAAGTAAAAAGTTTAAATTAAAATAAGCGCGGGGGGTTAAACATATGAAACAATTGGGGACGCTATACTTTTTCTGCGGAAAAATGGGAGCTGGAAAATCAACTAAATCAAAACAATTGGCGATAGATAAACATGCGGTACTGTTGTCTGAGGATGAATGGCTTTCATCTCTTTATCCCAATCAGATTGCATCATTTGAGGACTATCTAAAATTCGCAGCGCAGCTCAAGCCGTTGGTGAAAAAGCATGTCCAAAACATATTAAGTGTCGGTACAGATGTAGTGATGGATTTTCCAGCTAACACTCAAAAACTGCGAAAGTGGTTTTGGGATATGGTGTCAGAGGTCAATGCAAGCCATCAACTAATTTTCCTTAATCTAAATAACGAGCAATGCTTACGTCAAATTGCACAAAGGCGTAACGAACAACCCGAAAGAGCAGCTTTTGACACGGAAGCGGTGTTTATTCATGTTACTAAATTTTTTGAAGCACCAGAGGCATCTGAGGGTTTAAATATTTTAGAGTTTAGCGGAAAAGAATAACAAGGAGTTCAATGATTCGTGTGTATAGAGTCCCTTTTGTTCTGGGAACTGCTTTATATGATATAAAATGAAATGTGAGTAAGAAAAGTTTCAATGTATATATGTTAAAATCGATGTAACTTTGTGAAGTGGTACACTTAAACTACCATGAAAATAAACTTCTGTAATTCAGGAAAAAAGGCAATACTAAAGAGGACGCAGCTCATTCATTTTTTAAAAAGGGGAGAGCGCCAAATTCATGTATTTATGGTCGGTCTAAAAATGCCTGGATTAAGATGCTTTAGGTTCTTCTAACGTAACTGTGTATCCTAAACTTTCGAGTCGTCTTAATGAATGTCGAACAATTGATTGTTGTCTCTGCTTATCAAAGTAGTCTTCGCCTAAGTCTACATACATTTCTTTTCGGGTTAAGAGATAATAAGAGATACGTAACATCGCATGAGCGACGACAATCCCTGCACGCTTCTTGCCTTTTCGTGAAGCAGTACGCCTATACAATGCCCCAAGATAGTTCTTTGATCCTCTTACTGAATGAGCTGCTTCCGTTAATGCGGATCTCAAATACTTGTTTCCTTTTTTTGTTTTGGCTGATTTTCTTTTTCCAGCACTCTCGTTTTGTCCTGGAACCAATCCTGCCCAGGAACACATATGAGCTGCAGTTGGGAACTGTTTTTTAACATCAGTGCCAATTTCGGATAGGATTTGCTCAGCCATCCTTGTCGCTATACCAGGAATGGAATCCAATCGTTCCACATCTTCTTGGTCCAACATTTCAATTTGATCAGTCAAAAAATCGATATGCCCTAAAATGGTTTTTAGCATAAGACGTTGATGCGAATTAATATAACCTCTAAGTGCGAGTTCCAGTTCTTCTTTCTTCTTTTTCATTGTGCGTCGAGCGAAGTTTGCTAGTTTTTCAGGATCCTCTTCACCATCGGCAATTGCGTCAAGCATATCTCTGGCAGAAACACCCAACACATCTGAAACAACAGATCCCAACTTAATATTCGCACCTTCTAATACCTTTTGGATTCGGTTGTGTTGTCTTGCACGTTCTTCGATAATACTCCGACGATAGCGGACGAGTTCACGCAATTCACGTTGATTTCGGTCTGGGATATAACTAGCTTTTAGTAGTCCATGACGAAGAAGTTTGGCAATCCATTCTGCATCTTTTACATCTGTTTTACGTCCTGGAACAGCCTTCATATGTTGGGCATTCACCACTAAAAACTCAATATCCTCAGCCTCTAGTAAATTCACAATAGGTTTCCAATATACACTCGTGCTTTCCATGGCGACATGTGTACAATTATGTTGTTTAATCCAGTCAACCAACTGTAATAGAAATACAGTTTTAGTAGAAAACGTTTGAATCTCCTTTCCTTCAGGGGTCATAATACAGGCAGTAATATTGTCTTTATGGACATCCATACCGCATGCTCTTTCAATGACTACATCCATTGAAAACATCCTTTCTACGGCGATCATTATAATTAGAGGCTGGTGCAACAACCAGAATAGGATTAATCTACCATGTGTGCTTCCCGTAAGGGAGCGACAGTCAGTGGTGCACCGTGGTCGGTGGAGTCAGACTAACGGATGGGCTCTAACGCACCATAGTTCAGCGACCTTCCTCTCCCAGCCATAGAATCAGTATTGACGGTTAGTGACCATTTTCATTCTCTGTGGTGAAGCGCTGATTTTTGCGCTTCATGGATGGCTAACAGGTAGCAAGAGTTCAACAAGACGTTGCTGCGGGCAGTGCTTTTTATTGAGCTAAATGGCAGTATTGTTGAAGAAACACATATTGGTATAAGGTGGATAAAAAATTGAAGAGATACATAATTAATGATGGGGAAATCAATGTTCACGTAACAGAATGGGGAAGTGAAAATAAACCTGTAATTTTTTGCTTACACGGATTAGGAAGTACAAGTCTTAGTTTTATCGAAATTGCAGAAGAACTAAAGAACGATTATAAGATATTTAGCATAGATGCTCCCGGTCACGGTAAAACAGATATATTTTCTCGTGTAGAAAGCTATGAAATGCCTGCTTTAGCTAATTGGTTGGATAAAATAGTAGATATTTTAAAAATTGATAGGTTTTATTTTTTATCTCATTCTTGGGGGAGTTTTGTTTCTTTATTCTATATACTCAATTATTCTGAGAAAGTTTTGGGAGCCATTTTAATTGATGGTGGCTACCAGACTAAAAGAAGAAATTCTACTTCAATGGAAGAAGAGGTTGAATATTACGAGAAGGATTTTGAAGAGTATGTAGAAACTTGGGAACAGTTTTTAGATATAGCGGTGTATGGCGATTCTAGAAGATCAGACTTAATAGATATTGCGGCAAAAGATTTAGTGCTTAAAAAAGATGGAAAGTACTTTTGGCACGCAAGGGGTAAAACTGCGGGTAACATCATTAGAGGTATGCACAAGGATGAAACAGAGGATATTTATGAAAAACTTCCTATTAATCTTAACATTCTATTACTCCGGTCCACCCTTCCTAAATCACAAGATGCATATAGAGATTTAACATCAAGCATATTTGAACAAAAAACAGGAGCTACTGTTAAACTAATTCCTAATACGAGTCATATGTTACATTGGGAAAACCCGGAAGTTGTTATTAAAGAGATAAAAGAAAGATGGTAAAATCCTTGTTCAACTAAAGGGATTTTTTTGCTGTTTCTAGAATTTATGCTAGAAGGAGTTGAAGCAATGAAAAGGTTAGTAATTATTACAGTGGGTAAAACCCATTCTGGAAAAACAACATTTGCCAATTCTTTAGAAAAACAGTTAAATAACTCTTTTGTGATGGACCAAGATAACCACGCAGAATTTATTAATACATATTATAAGAACTTACAACCCAAAAACGGACCTAATACTCTTAAGCATTCTCTCTCAAAGCTGATTGTCGATTATGCCAAAGAACACACTGATTTTCACTTTATTATTTGCAACTCAAATCGAAGTCGAAAAGGACGATTGTATTTGCTTGAAGAGTTGTTTAATACTGATGAGTTTGTCCGTATCTTGGTCCATTTTGATATTCTTGACGATGTTCTTCAAAAACGAATTCTTCAAAGTCAAAAAAACACAAATATATTTAGGGGTGCATATACAAATTTTGAGGAAGTGCTTGTTAGGCAACAGACTGAATCTTTAAAAGAAGATGTAGTTGACCCAATAGAAGGTGAAGCGGACCATTTATTTGTAATTAAAGACAGCGAGGAAGTTAATTCAGTTATTCAAAAAATTGTTCATATTTCTGAAAGTTATTAAGCTAACGAAGCAGGATAGTTGAAGAGTGTTGTTTAAATTGTGTTTAACAATCGGGCATATTGAGAGTGACAAGAAAACAGAATGAGTGACGCAAGGAATAAATGTTATTTACACTTAGCTGAGGGGGTACTTATGAAAACTCACTATTATTTAGGTTGGTTTAACAATTTTTTCCCAGAGAATCTGGGTAGGGCGTTACAGGAGGATATAACTGATAGAAAATCGCTTGCTATGATTAGCTCGAATCCATCTGTTTTTGAAGATGATGGTGCTACTGAACGGTCGTGGCTCGATCAGGCTGGCATTATGTTTGATGAGTATCATTTAATTAATTACCACGTACAGAAGAAAGATGCCCAAACGATAATTCAAAATGCTTCCGTCATTTTCTTGTTGGGTGGCAATATTCTTAATCAAAATGGTTTTTTGATGGAATATGAATTATCGGATTCGATTAAAAAAAGCAACGCCGTTGTAATGGGAGCAAGCGCTGGAGCAATCAACATGTCCGCTAAATGGTTATGCTCGAAAAACCTTGGATATGAGGTTGAAATGAGCTCTGTTTACGACGGAATCGGTCTTGACAATTTTTCCGTCCTGTCTCATTTTGATCTTGAAAATAACATGGCACTGGTTCAAAGCGAACTATCTCCCCTATCGGAAGAAATAAATATTTATGCGTCGAACAAAGATTGCGCTGTACGTGTAAAAGGAGACAAAATCGACGTTTTTGGCAATGTATATTTAATTTCCGACTCAAAGATTCAGAAATTTGATGAGACGCTCTAGTTCTAGCGACTTGCTATGGCTTAATTGAATTAATTTCTTTATGCACCGTCTGTATTTTAAATTTAGTGAAGGAGAACTTGCGCGAGTGTTGAATATGCGTCTATTTTTCTACTTCACCCTTCCGCAAAATATTTAGTTAAAGTAATTAAATTCTTATTGAACTCCCATGAAAATTAAAAGAGTCTTAAAACCAAAGTTTGGTAAATCGTTAAACAAAAACCTCCAATTATAGCAAATTAAGTAGAGGCTAGCGCACAGACCAAAAAAAGGATTAATCTCCCATGAGTGCTACCCATAAAGGGCGCGACAGTCGGTGGTACACCGTGGTCGTCGGAGTCAGTCTAACGGATGGGCTCAAAGGCACCATAGTTCAACGACCTTCTTCGCCAGCCATTAAAACATTATCGACCTAGAAACCAATTTTCATTCTCTGTGGTGAAGCGCTGGTTTTTGCGCTTCATGGATGGCTAACGGGTGCAATAGTGAAAAGGGCAGCGTAAATGTACTGCACCCCGAAAG
>NZ_JBALNQ010000009.1:0-73445 GCF_036961885.1 Neobacillus niacini
TTTCCAAATATTGTCTAAACGTCCAAAAGGTGCTTAAAAATGTCCAAAACCTCTAGAAAATTGTCCAAAACCCACAAAAAGTGTTCAAAACCACTAGAAAAACATCCAAAACCACCAAATAAATATCCAAAACTTTTTCTGTAAATTCACCTTTTAATCGTTCATCAAACAAACGTATTATTTTCTAAGAAATTCGACATTTTAACTTTAATTTAGACATTAACTTTAATTAGAAGTTAATTATTAAAAGCCTCGAATCGCAAAAGAAAGAAAATACACGTAAATAAACCCACCAACATGACGATTGGTGGGTTGTCTATTATAGTATGCGTCGTATTAGGTTACGGTTGTAAGGACAAGCTTTTTTTAAAAAAGGAATCTCTCCCTAATTTAATTATAGCAGATAAAAAAGGGGCAATATAGACTGTTTATTCATATTTATTATTGCTAAAATGCAATAGACCTTTGAAGGAGAATTGTTGGAGGTATCAGTGTTCCTCTATTGATAAATATTCCGTTAGGAGCGATGTTGAATGAGTTCTTTGGTTCTCAGTTTTCAGGAAATGGAAAAAACGCAGCTTTCACTAGTTGGTGGAAAAGGATTAAATTTAGGGAAATTATCAAGTATCCAAGGAATACAAGTACCTGAAGGATTTTGTGTGACAACCGTAGGATATCAGAAAGCCATCGAACAAAACGAAACGTTTCAAGCATTGTTGGCCCAACTTACGAATCTAAAAGTAGAGGATCGAGAAAAAATTGGCGAGATCAGCAGGAAGGTTCGACAAGTCTTACTGGGTGTAGAAATTCCTTCCGATGTTGTGAAAGAAGTTGCATACTATCTCTCCCAGTTTGGCGAGGAACATGCTTATGCCGTGCGTTCGAGTGCAACTGCTGAAGATTTACCACATGCCTCTTTTGCTGGTCAGCAAGACACCTATTTAAATATCATCGGCGAAGAAGCAATCTTACAGCATATCAGCAAATGCTGGGCATCCCTATATACAGATCGTGCGGTAATCTATCGAATGCAAAACGGATTTGGCCACAGTCAAGTCTCTTTATCCGTTATTGTTCAACGGATGGTGTTTCCACAGACTTCAGGAGTTTTATTTACCGCTGACCCGATTACCTCAAACCGAAAGCTTTTATCCATCGACGCCAGTTTTGGACTTGGAGAAGCATTGGTCTCTGGCTTGGTCTCTCCTGATTGTTACAAAGTAAAGGAAGATACCATCGTGGATAAGAGGATATCCACAAAAAAATTGGCAATCTATGGTCGAAAAGAAGGCGGAACAGAAACCATACCAATCGATCCTGATCAGCAAAAAACTCAAACACTAACCGAACAGCAAATTTTACAACTATCAAACATCGGCAGACAGATCGAAGCTTATTTTGGCTCTCCTCAGGATATTGAATGGTGTTTGGTTGATGATACTTTTTATATCGTCCAAAGTCGTCCCATTACTACTCTTTTCCCTATTCCCAAAGTTAACGATCAAGAAAATCACATCTATGTATCCGTTGGCCACCAACAAATGATGACCGACCCCATGAGCCCATTGGGATTGTCCTTTTACTTATTAACGACACCTGCACCTATGCGTACCGCTGGTGGAAGGTTGTTTGTGGATGTCACACCTATGCTTGCTTCACCCGTTAGTAGAGAAATGCTAGTAAATACCATAGGTCAATCCGAACCGCTCATAAAAGACGCACTCATGACCGTTATAGAGCGAGGAGATTTTATAAAAACAGTATCCACTGATGGGAGAGCACCGAGTCCCAGCAGAAACCATTCCAACATGCAGCCAGAAATTGAAAACAACCCGGCCATTGTTTCTGATTTGATTAAGAAGAGTCAAACATCGATAGAAGAGTTAAAACAAAATATCCAGACGAAATCAGGATCGGATTTATTTGATTTTATCCTAGATGATATCCAGCAATTAAAGAAGCTTTTATTTGACCCGCAAAGTTCCGCTGTAATTAAGGCTGCTTTTAATGCTTCATCATGGATCAATGAAAACATGAACAAGTGGTTAGGTGATAAAAACGCAGCAGACACGCTTTCTCTATCTGTACCTAACAATATTACTTCGGAAACGGGTCTGACTCTATTGGATGTAGCCGATGTAATTCGCCCATATCCGGAAGTAATTGTTTATTTACAGCAGGTAAAAGATGATACATTTTTGGATGAACTGGTCAAGTTTGATGGTGGACTGGAAACCAAAGATGCAATAATAGCTTATCTCAACAAATATGGAATGCGATGTGCGGGAGAGATCGACCTAATGAAAACGCGTTGGAGTGAAAAACCTATAACACTTGTCCCGATGATCCTCGGTAACATCAAATCATATGAGCCTGGTGCTGCTAATCGAAAATTTGAGCAAGGGCGTCAGAAAGCCTTGAAAAAAGAACAAGAGTTAGTACATCGGCTGCAGCAATTACCGGATGGTGAACAAAAAGCCGAAGAAACAAAACGAATGATCAGCATACTACGGAACTTCATCGGGTATCGTGAATATCCGAAATACGGCATGATTAATCGCTATTTTCTTTATAAACAGGCTTTATTGAAAGAAGCCCAACAACTCGTACAAAACAAACTTATCCATGAAAAAGAAGATATCTTCTATCTCTCTTTTGAAGAACTTCACGAGGTCGTTCGTACAAACAAACTGGATTACCCGATCATCAGCAAACGAAAAGACGAATACAAATTTTATGAAAAACTAACTCCCCCACGTGTTATCACATCTGACGGTGAGATCATTACTGGTCAGTACAAACGAGAAAATCTGCCAGCACAGGCGATTGTAGGCCTGCCTGTTTCTTCGGGAGTAATAGAGGGTCGGGCTCGTGTCATCTTAAACATGGAAGAAGCTGATTTAGAAGAGGGAGATATCTTGGTCACCTCCTTTACCGACCCTGGATGGACACCATTATTTGTCTCCATAAAAGGTCTCGTCACAGAAGTTGGCGGCTTGATGACACATGGAGCCGTTATCGCACGGGAATATGGCTTACCAGCAGTTGTTGGGGTGGAAAATGCCACCAAACTAATAAAAGACGGTCAACGGATTCGCGTGCATGGAACAGATGGGTATATTGAAATAGTGTAATGCCTGAAAACGTTGAATGTATTTCCAAATAGAAATGATAATAGAAAAAAAGAGTGTCAGGCACCACCATTAAAATGGATTGGTGCCCTGCACTCTTATTATCTGTCTTCATCTTCTAAATGTAATATAGTCAACATTAATAGGTTCAAGGTCTACTGCTCTTAGCTTTTGATTTATCTGTCCACGATGGTACTGACCATGAAGAGCAACATGGGTTAAAATATCCCTTATGGAATGATGAAACTCTGTACCTTTACTATTTTTATAAAGAACTAGGTGATCTAGATTAGTATTAGATATCCTTGCAAGAAATTCACCATAGTTATGATGATTTTTGTTAATCATCTCTACACATGATTCTAAACTAACTTCTGCCCAGATCGGTAAATGTGAACTATCTGCGCCTTTTAATCTAGTATACCAAACGTTTTCCGCATGCAGAATATGAGAGAAGAGAGTATTCGCCTGCTTGTTCTCCTCACCGTTTTGTAAGGTTTCTAATATACGTTGATTCGCCCAATGTAAATGCTTAAACATAGAATGTATTGTTTCCAAGAAAACCACCCCTTTACTATAAAATTATCCTTACTCACCAGCAAATAAGGAGCATAACAGGACATGGTGCTGCATTCAATCCATCTTTTGTAGGATCCAATCTCAAAATGGCTTAATCTAGATAGGATGTGTTTTGAAGCAAACAAAAAATCTATTTGAAGAGTACTAGACTTTTCCTTTTTAATGAGTCGAGACAGACTCTTCCCCTTGCTCCTCATTAAAATAAGCAAAGTAAGCACTTTTAATGCCATGTTCTTTAAGAACTCCACAACTTCTGTCTGTGTCCCTAATCTATTTATAGATCGAATATCTAATTGATGTTCCAATCTCCTACAATGACTTAGGGCTGTTGTAGCAAGGAATCATAATCATTCGCCTGCTTGTTCTTCCCCGAATCACTCCTTAATCAGCTCAGGATTTTCTCTATTCAAATGATAGATTAGCTGAACAACGCCAGAAGAAAATGATCTTGTATTAACTAATTCCAAATTTAACCTCTCTTGGATATCAATAAACAATGGTTTCCCTTCCCCCAAAACTACAGGGTGAACAGATAATCTAAATTCATCCACAAGACCTAATCTAATAAAAGTAGTAATTAGACAAGCTCCGCCATATAACCAAATGTCTTTACCAGGCTTATTCTTTAATGTATTGACCTCTTCTAGTACCTGATGATCATTAATAAATATTGCTTTATCATCCTTCCGCTTTTGCGTTCTAGAAAACACATATTTTTGTTTACTATGTACTAACTCCCATAATTCTTTATCCGTTTCCGTCACTTCTGTTTCTGGAGTATATTGCCCCCATAACTCATAGCTCTTTCTGCCATATAAAATGGTATCAATTTGATGTAAGAAATCATTAAACCCCATGTCCGGGTCCATTATGCACCAATCTACTTCTCCATTTTTCCCTTCTATAAAACCATCTAACGTAACAGCTAAATCTAAAATTATTTTTCTTCGTTTTACCTCTATCGACATAGTTCTTCCTCCTCACTTTTATTTAAGGTAAGATATGTTTCAAAAAAACCATTAATGAGTTCTGCTTTTGCTGGGTTCAATTCCATTTTAACCAACATTCGCAAAAACTCCTTTTTCACTGGAACTTTTTCTTTTTTCGTGTATATTGATTTTGTTCATTTCGTTTTTGGTCATAGGAAAAGATGGCGATAGGCAAAATTGGTTTCCTGTATTTATTATAAAGCTGGCTGAAATAATAATACATTCTTTCATGGTTGGAGTCTTCGCGGACTAGCAGTTCTAGTGCCATTTTAACACATCCTTATGAGAAGATTAGGAGGAAAACTGGGGAGTTGTATTCTATCTATATTATAACAACATTGAAAAACAAGAACGAGTGTTTCTGATTGTTCAGTTTATAAATGAAAGGAAAAAGTGTCAGTAAATTATACACTGACACTTTTGTTATATTATTTGACTACCTGCTCACGCACAACTTCACTTTTCAACAATTCTTTTATTTTCTGATCCTTCGTATATTACTTGAGTTCCAATTCTGGCTCTAATTCAGCCTCAAAGATTCTTGGCCATGGCAGGTTCACATGAACACTTTCTAAAGATGAAATGGTTTTGAAGAAATCCTTATTTCCTCTTGAACCAATGTAAACTTCCTCACCATCAAAATATTGATACCACTTTTCTGTTTCTGCTGTTAGCTTTTCCTTAACAAAATTGTTTACTAGGCCGTAATTAGCACCTAAATCCCATTCGCTCGCACCTGTTTGCTGAATATATATTCTTGCAGCTGGATGAACAACATTTTTATATCCTTGATCTTTTGCGAATCGATGGAGTAAAAATTCAAAGTGGTTTTCAGCTGCTTGTGCATATAAAGGCACACCGAATCCTGACTCTTGCTCTAAAAATGCTGTTCGTGCTGCAGCATGTCCAACTGTAATTCCTAATGCATTTCCAGCAGTGTTCCACCCACTATAGGAAAGGATTTTGGTTAAGTCGACTTTTTCGGCAAGCTCAGTAACGAATGCCTCATCCGCTTTATTGACGATTAAGACATCACCAATGGCTACTTGTTTTCCATTCGATATTAATTCATCTGTTCTCATGACAAGCTGAGTAATATCCACTGATCTTTCTGTTCCAACTACAGATGGAGTATTTAATAATAGGTGGATATCAGCCTCCGCTTCGTTGTCAACAACCCTTCCTCCAGCCGAAACGATATGCTTTTGCACATTATAATGGAAGGTTGTATCTTCAAATGGAGCAATCCAATCCTCCCCATGAATCCCTCCATATTCAATAAAAAAGGTTGGGGATGTATGAAACAATTGATTTACGAAGCGGGATACCAACACAACCCCCACCTCATCTGCCCCAGGGAAGACAGCTACATGATCTTCTACATTTAGCTGATTGACCTTTTCAAGTAAAAGTTCTCTTTCGGCACGGTGAAGTCCATAAGGTGCCGCATCATCTTGTGCCAATATTAAATGGTCGATATATCCTTCATTAACCCAATCAATCATTAGGTTATTAACCGTGTGATTTCTTGCTCGAGCATTTTTGTAATCTTGTAAAACCGCTTCTGAGATAATCGATTCTAATTGATCAAGTCTCGCTCTTCCATCCATCCCTAAATTAACGACCTTGTCATATAAGATGGCCCATTCACTAATCTGTGAATAATATTTTAAATATTCATCACTGATTGCAGTGACGGCTAATCTTTGAATCGTATCAAACACATATACAGGTTTTTCAGGGTACAATTGTTTCAATTGTTTTATCACTTGAATATCTTCAATTGCTTCTTCAAGAGATTTGACACCTGTCCTTGAAGCTACTAAGCCCCCGTATGCAAGCATACTTGTTGAAATAACAAATCCATCAGCTTGAGCACCATTTTCTAACAGCCATTTACCAATTTGCTCACCATTCCCTGGCTGAGTGAACATTCCGATCATTTCTTTTGGAGGTGTAATCACCTCTACACCTGCAGTTGCTCCAACCTCTGTAGGAAAATATACATTTGCTGGTCTGTCATCTAATGGAACTAGGAGAATTGTAGCTAAATTTTTCTTTTTTCCCTGTGCATTAACCATCCCTACAGTGCTAAATAAAAGGAGCACAGCAAGACAAACGGTAAAGATTTTTCTCAATTGATACATGATATTCCTCCTCTAAAAGTATCTTTAAATTACTACCCCGTTCTCTACCAAGATCGCCTGAAGCTTTTTGATATCCAAATCCTTTGGCGCAACATGATCGGTAATCGAAAGGGCTGCGGCGGTTCCAGCTGCCTGCCCGGTTGCCATTGCACTAGGAGTCAGCCTTGTTGTAGCCAATGCCTCATGGGTAGTGGAAATACAGCGTCCTGCAACTAATAGGTTTTCAATAAGTTTAGGAACGAGACATCGGTAAGGGATGCCATAGCTTCCATCTCCCTCGATATCATTTGCTTGAACACCTTTACCAGTTGGGTCATGAATATCAATCGGATAACCACTGAGAGCAATCGTATCATCGAATTTCTTTCCAGCGACCACATCCTCGATTGTAAGAGCATATTGTCCATCAATCCGCCTTGTTTCACGTATCCCAATTTGAGAGCCTACCGCTGAGATGGAGGCCTTTTCGAAGCCCGGAATCTTCTGTTGTAAAAATTCAGCCATCATTAACACTTGCTTCCTGCCTTCTTTTTCAGCCATTGATAAATCAAATACATCTGTTCCATCTAGACCTTGAACACGGGTGCAATTAACAAGAACCTCATCTTCTTCAGGGCCAGCAAAAAAGAGAACTTGATCACGGTTAATAGGTACGCCAGATTCGTTCCATTCTTTATAAAATCCTTGTACTCCAGTGAGGGGGATATCATCCAATTCAGCAATGGGTGTTTTTTTGTAGAAATTGCTTGGATTCGTCTTCATCGCTTCTTTCACCTTTGAAAGGTCAACGCCCCTCATCCGAAATTTCATCGTCATCGGCTGAGTGTTATGATCGACCTCCCGCCCTATCAAACAAGGAGCACCCGCTAAATAAGCAAGATCAGCATCACCAGTTGTATCAACAAATCGTTTAGCCGAAACTCGTATCGATCCGGATTTCGTTGTTAGATTAATAGATGTAATCTGATTCCCCACTACCTCTACCTTATCTACAAAGCTATGAACAAGGACTTCGACGCCTGCTTCTTCTAGCATTTCTATTGCTAATACCTTATATTTTTCTGGATGATAGGGAGTCAGCGTGTTGGTAAACCCTACGGTATCGCGCAAATGACCCGGTGAACCACCTTGGTCCATTAATCTTTCAACGATTTCCTGTGCAATCCCTTTAATAACTTGTTTTCCTGATTCTGTATGGAAGGTCATCCAAGGATAAACAAGTGCGATCGTGGACATCCCACCTAAAAATCCATATCTTTCAATTAGAAGTGTTTTTGCTCCAGTTCTACCAGAAGCAATCGCTGCATTAATCCCGGCGGGACCTCCTCCCGCGACTACAACATCAAATTCTAGTTCACTCTTCAAAATAGACACATCCTTTTTTATTGTTACTTTCCACCCGTCATGGCTACACCTTCAATAAATTGCTTTTGTGCAAAGAAGAAGATGATTAATAATGGAACGGTTGCCATAACTGATGCACTCATCAGCAGCTCCCATTTCGTCCCTACCTCGTCCGTGAATAAGGCCAGTGCGAGAGGGAGCGTCATAAGTTCTTTTGAATTAATGTAAATAAGTGGTTCATAAAATTCATTCCAGCTTGTTAAAAAGGTGAAAATTGTGAGTGTGGCAACAGCTGGTTTTGCTAACGGAAGCATGATATTCCAATAAATCCGGAAGTACGAGCAGCCGTCTAATTTCGCGGCTTCTTCAAGTTCTGTTGGTACTAATAAGAAAAATTGCCGCATAACGAAAACACCAAATACACCGGCCGGCCCTAAAATTGGTATCGCAATTAACGGAACATGTGTATTGATTAACCCTAAATCTCTCATAAATAAGAAAAGAGGGATGGTGATTACCTCAACCGGAATCATCATCGTGCTTAACAAGCATAGAAAAAGGATGGAACTCCCCCTGAATTTTAGCTTCGCAAAGGCATAGCCTGCTAATGAACCAAGAAAAATGGTTCCAACTGTTACTAAAATAGCAATATATAAGCTATTAAAATAGAAAAGGTGAAATGGTGTTGACTCTAACACCTGTAGATAGTTTTCCCACTTAAATGGATTTGGAATGAATTGAAATACAAAGATTTTCGTTGAATCTTTGAATGACGTATTAATCATCCATAAAAATGGGACAATCATTACAATGGAAATGAATGACAGCACACCGTAAAATAATACCTTCGTTAAAATTCCATTTTTCTTTTTATTCTTCATGGAAAACCCACCTTTTTCTACCAGTCCATTGAATGACAGTAAACACTAAAATAATCACAAATAAAACAAGTGCTATGGCTGATGCATAGCCAAAATCGAATAGTCTAAATGCATTTTCCCAAATATAGTAAACTAATACCTTTGTATGATTTCCCGGACCTCCGTTCGTCATGACATAGATTTGTCCAAACACCTTCATCGAACCAATGATAGTTAAGATTAAGGTTAAAAATACAGTAGGTGTAATCATAGGAAGGGTCACATGCCAAAATTGTCTACGCTTATTTGCACCATCTAAATAGGAGGCTTCATAAAGATTCTTGTCTACCTGCTGAAGGGCCGCTAGGAACAGAACCATATTTAACCCAACATTTTTCAAAGCACTGACGACAATAACTGCCCCCATAGCTAAATCTGGATCATATAGCCAGGCAGGTCCGTCAATCCCAATAGTAGCAAGCACTTGATTAATAAAGCCTTCCTCGGTACCAAACATATATTTCCAAATAATCGACCAAACCACAATAGATGTCATAACTGGTATAAAGATCGCTGTTCGAAAAAAACCAATACCTGGTAAATTCTTCTGTAGTAATAGGGCCAATAAAAGGGCCAGAACGATATTGATTGGCACTAATCCGGCTGCAAAAATAATTGTATTTTTCAATACAACCCAAAAATCAGGATCATTTACTAATCGCTGATAGTTTTCTGTCCCAATAAAATTAGGATCACCGAGCAGCTGCCAATCTGTTAAACTCATATAAATCGAATAGATAAGTGGAAAAAGCATTATCACCAGAAAGCCAATCACCATGGGGCTGACAAATAAGTAGCCGTAAAAGGCTTCACTTCCAATAAATTTTTTTCGCTTTTTAGCACCCTTTAAGGGCGGACGTTTCGCTGTTTCAATCTTTACTTCCACCTTCCAACCCCCATTACAATAAATCGATTGCTTTTCTAAATGAAGTGATTTCTGATTGAATACTTGCCTCGGTGTGTCCAATTACAATAGCACCAAGCATGACTGCTTTTACTCCTGCCTTCGCTAATAATGGAATATCAGATGGTACAAGCTTTCGTTGTGAAGGAACGAGAACTGGCACATCTACATGTTGGACAATCGAGTTATAGGCAAGTACATCTTTTAAGGTCAGGGGCGTCCCGTATTGCTCTCCTGGAATGATTGATGCTTCTAATGCTGAAACACCTAGGTGTCCTACATTACCAATGGAATTAATGTTATAGTCACTTGTAATCGCGAAGGTTTTCTCCATCTTATTTAGACTGAGCATCCAGCTTGGGTGATGATGGGCATAGATGGAATAGAAATTGAAGCCTAAGCCAATTAAATTCTCTAATTCCCCTTGTTTTATATCTTCAAATGCCCCACCCGGTACGATGCCAAGTGGTCCAGAAAATTCCTCTCTAATCCTGCGGAAAATATCAAAATAGGTTTCAACGGAAGTAAAATGATTCCCTGATGCCCGGTGCTCTACATTCACATGTAACTTAACAACGTCCACTCCGGCATCAATTGCCGCCTTTGCTAGTTCTACTCGGTTTTCTGGTAAACTCACGATTAATGTCATTTTGTTTTCTTTAAGCATTTGTACAAATGATGTGGTCACAGTTTTTTCACCCCTGTAAAAGGGATGCGGTTAAGCCTATTAAAGGGTTAACCGCATCTTCTTGATTATTTAACGATTGGATTGATTTTTTCTTCCATGCCTTTTAAGATGTCTTCAGGCTTTTTCAATTGACCAAATAATTCGTCGAAACCAAATTGAATCGCCGTATCAATTTTTGGCCATTCGATGTGACCAGCTTGCAAGCGCGCATTATCCATTTCATCAATAACTGCACGTTTAATACTTTCTGCCGGCGGGTTATTAGGCTGATTTACAAACGCATCAGAGCTTAGCACTGATTCCCGTGGCGGTACGAAGAATGTTGATGTAGCGGTGATTCCCTCTTGACTTGTAAAGAATTTAAGAAGTTCTTTTGCTTCTTCTGGATGTTTTGAATCCTTGAATAATCCATAGCCTGCTTGACCAAGCATTGGATATCTACCTTTTGAACCTTCTGGAAGTGGTGCAATGTCCCACTTAAAATCCTTTACATTTCGAGCAGCTGATACATAACTGTATACATCAAAGAACATCCCAATTTTTCCTGAGTCAAAGCTCACTTGCTCACCTGCTTTTGGATGCGAAGAATCCTTAAACATCATACGATCAAGCATTTTCAAAGTTTCTACACCTTCTGGGCTATTCCAAGTAAATTTGCTTAGGTCTTTATTAAATAAGTCCCCGCCATTGCTCCAGGTATGTGAAAGTAAAGATATCCACGTATTCCAATCACGGAAGAAGTTAGCGCCATAGACACCATCAGCTGAAATCGCCTTTGCTGACTTTTCAAACTGCTCCCAATTCCAGGTTCCGGCTGCTACGTGTTCATTAGGAGTTTTTTCACCCGCTTTTTTAAATAGGTCTTCGTTATAGAACATAACCATTGGCGGCGTGGAGAATGGAATTCCATATAATTTACTTTCCTTCTCGAATAAATCTAGTGTTGATGGGAAAAAGTCATCCATGTTATAGTCTTTATCCTGTTTAAAGGAAGATACATCTTCTAACAGTCCATTTTCCATAAATTGAGGTGCCATCCGCTCGGCAACCCAACCAACATCAGGCAGTTCCCTGCCAGCTGCTAAAACCGTAATTTTTTGCTGATAATCTGGAAATGGTACGCTTTCCATTTTCACCTTTATATTCGGGTGAGTTTCATTAAATTTTGCGATTAAATTATTGTACACTTCCTGATGCGCTTCATTTCCCCACATCATAAAGGTCAACTCTACTTCTTCATCTTTTGATTCCTTATCCTTTGGTTCCGTACCAGCGTCATTACTGCAAGCAGATGTAAACGCTAACAAAATAAGTGTTAAAAAAATCAATTTTAACTTTTTCTTCATGTATAACCCTCCTTTGACCTTTATTTTAATGCAGCAGCATTGGTAAAAGTATCCCTTCAAAGGGAGAAATAGTTCGGTAAACATAGATTTTTTAAAATGTTACGAATATTTCCGGTAGTGTATAGGAGTCATTCCGGTCTCCTGCTTAAAAACCGTCATAAAGTGCTTGGGGCTTTTATAGCCTGAAAGCTGCGCTACTTCGTATACCTTTAAATTCGTCACTGTTAATAATTGCTTCGCCCGCTTTAATCTTTCCTCTGTAATATATTCCGTAAAGTTTTTGTTAAGCTCTGACTTAAATAATTGCCCCACATATTGAGGATTCAAATATACGTAATCTGCTATAAGTTTTAAGGAAATTTCATGACTTAACTGCTCATCTATGTACTGAAGGATTTTCTGAAATTGTTTGGAGGTATCTATTTTTTCTTCTGAGTCAGTCTTAAATAACCTTGATATCGTCTCAGATAGTTCAACACGATTAATTGGTTTTAAGAGATAGTCCGTGACCTCGTAGCGCATCGCAGTCCGTGCATATTCAAAGTCACTATGACCGCTTAATATAATAACGGGTACATCTTTTGAAACCTGTCTTACTTTTGATACAAAGGTAAGTCCATTCATTCCTCCCATGCGAATATCAGTAATAATTAAATGGGGAATTCTTTGGTGAAAAAGGGATACCCCCTCCTCACCGCTCTTCGCTTCGATTACTCGAAATCCCCCAATGACCTGCTCTAGTAATACCTTAAGACCTTGTCTGATAATCGCTTCATCCTCAACCACTAATATTTCTTTCACGGCCAGCTTCCTCCTTCGTTTGAATTGGTAATGTTAACGTAACAGAAAATCCATTTTGTTCTTGACTATCTATGTTAATTCCAAAATGTTTTCCATATAAGAGCTGAAGTCGCTCATGCACATTTGATAAAGCAATCCCATTATGTTTATCGGAAGAGGTAGTAGCATGGTTTTTGATAAGATTCTTCAACATTGCTAATTTCTGTGGTGTAACACCTTTTCCGTTATCACAAATGGTAATTTGAAGAAGCGGTCCTGCCCTATGAGCATTGATAGAAATGATTCCGCCTTGCTTAATCTCCCCATGTACGATGGCATTCTCAACGAATGGCTGCAGGATCAGTTTAGGCAGGTATACATGCAGGACGGCTGGTTCAATGTCCTCATGATACTGAAGATTTTCCCCAATCCTTACTCTTTGAATCGCCACATAGGAGCGAATAAACGATAACTCAGCCTCTAATGTGACAATTTTTGATGAATTATCAATGGTATATCTAAGCAGCTTGCCGAGTGATGAGACCATATCAGAAACATCAAAATTTCCCTTTGTGATTGCCAGCATATTGATTGATTCCAAGGTGTTATAAAGAAAGTGGGGGTTCATTTGACTTTGCAGTGCTCTGATTTCAGCCTCTTTTTCTCGCAAACTAGTTTTATATACCTCCGAAACGAGACGATCAATTTCATTAATCATATGATTAAAGCCTTTTCCAAGTTCTCCGATTTCGTCATTGGAAGTAATCGAAACTCGCTGTCCGAGATTCCCTTTTTCAACATTATTCATCGCTCTTCTTAGTTTGTGAATCGATTCCACCAGCGGCTTCGAGAGCAAAAATCCTAATAAAAACGAGATTAAAATTCCCATGAAAACAACTAAAATCATCACTCTCCGTAAATGATTCACTTCACTAAAGACACTTGAACGCGGGGTCAGCATGATGGTCTTGACTCCAGAATAGTCCGATTGATTATAGACCATCATATATTCCGTTCCATCAATGGGAATATTGGTATAATTATTTACCTTTATATTTCCCAGATCTTCCAGAAAGGAAGATTCAATAATTTTATCTTCTTTATTTGGGTAAATGAATTGGTTATTCTTATCTAAGATAAAAATATGACTCTTATCATTTGGATTACTCACAATCTCTTGGATTAATTCTTGCCTTAAATCGATTTTAATAATCCCCAGCGGTTCAAAGGAGGAAGGATCACGAATGAGTCTTGAAACAGAAAAAACAGAGGTATCTTTATTTAAATAATAAAATGGTTTATGCAGCGGTAGTAATACCCAATCCCCATCTGCCTTCTTAATCGCTTTGATCCAGTCATTATCGGATTCGAATACTTTCAACATCACTGTATTCGAATCCAAATTACTAAAGATTGTACCGTCGTTGGCCATAATATGTATTCCTCTAATTTCATTTCTCATATGAATCAAACCAGAAATATATCTCCACATAGGGACTCTTTCAGCTGCAGGAGGAAAAGAAGTCCCCTGTCCCTGTTCTTGATGTGATTTTAAAATATCTATTATCTCTTGGTCATACAAGGGTGACAATGACATAATTTGCATTTCTCGTAAATACCGATTTATATTCTGGTTAATTTGATCTGCCAATTGAATCTGGTATTCCTCTGTTCGATCCCTACTTGATTTGGAAAATTGATAGTATGTAATACTTCCGAGAATCGTAGCGGTAAGTATAATAAGAAGGGAAAAAACAAGTATTAACTTGGCCCTGTATGGGAGGGAAAATAAGTATTTCTTGATAATTTGATTGTTTTTCCTTCTATTCATCGACTTCTCCTATTTTTTAATGCAATAACTATAGCTTACTACTATTTTATCAGATTTTTTAATTTATTTTTCGGCTATGTTAAAGGTGAATGTTGATTTTTGTAAAATCAATCCTACCCAATCTCCAGTTCACCGATAGTTTCAGGCTAAGGGGGCTACTTTTTTCTACTGAAGGGAATCAAAAACCTTCAAAAAGCCAGGACCGATAATAGTAAGAAGTGAATAAATGAAAAAAGACCAAACATACGTCCATATGTCTGGTCAAGCACTAAACGATTCCGATCATATTGGTAAACGAGAACAATGTAAATAAAGCAAAAAAAACTGAGTAGAAAAAGGATTCTCCGTTTTCTACTCAGTTTTCTATCATTGCAATTCCATTTTTAAGTCCGCTGCTTTTGTCCAGCCAATTACTTTTAAACCATGATAAATAGCCAGAGTGATGATTATTGGAAGGATGATTCCAACAGCGATGTAAATGGATAAAACAATAGCACCTTGTTCAGCTAAAATATTGATTGGTGCGATCAATGAATTAAGACCAAGGCCTGCTAATTTATATGGAACTTGAAAATCAAAAATCAATGTTGCAATGGGAGCACAAATGACCGCAGCGATAAACGGCGGAATGGCAAGTCGTGGATTTTTGATTAAGTTCGGAAATTGTACCTTAGGAGTAATTAAGGATTGTGCAATGTTCGCCCCAGCATCATTTTGTCTAAATGACATAGCGGTGAATCCAGCAAATTGGACTGTACAACCAATTAAAGCAGCTGCACTTGATACAGGATCAAGCTGTAAGGCAATTGCAATAGCGGCAGAAGATGCTGGCGACATTAGAAAAATACTCCAAACAAGAGCGATGACCATAGGTCCAATAATAGGAGACCCAGCGACAGATGTAGCGATTTGTGCGCTTAGCCATTCTAGCAACGGAGTGGTAATCTTGGATAAAAATACACCAGCGATACCTCCTACAAAAATAGCAGCTAAAGGGATTGCCATCATATCAAGTTTCGTTTTTCCTGCAACCCGCTTCCCTACCCAAGTAGCAACCACTGCAGCCAAAACTGCACTTAATGGTTGACCTGTTACTAATGTAGCACCATTTTCAGTCATCTGAACGGCGCTTGCACCTATGGTAGCACAGGCCATTGCACTGAAAATGACGAGTGTATTCCCTCCAAGCTGGTACGCAATACCCGCTCCAAGAGCTGGTGCTAACATGAGCTGTGCCGAAACTCCGATGATTGTAAAGCCATCCCAACCAGTAAATGTTCCAAGTGATTCCATAAGGAGACCAATTCCAAGTGTAACTAAAACAGCATTTGCAAGTCCTTGTGAAGCTTTATACATACGGTCAATCAAATATTTTTTCGTTGCTTGTTTCATTGTGTATTCCTCCTGATGTGTAAATTACTAAATTTTCAATTAATTCATAGTAAAAAACGTTCTTCAGCAAATGAGTTTTTAGTCATCGTCCTTTTACCTGGTAATTGTTTATGATTTGAATATGAATTTTTGTAAAATTACTGTTTTATTTGAATCAAACATTGTCCTTCTCAATTAATCGTTATAATAGTATAATTATATTCAGATAATGTCAACAATTACATCTATTCTGAGATCTCTAAAAACGCTTTCATTCGAGCGATTTATAAAATAATTGATTCATTCATATTCAGGGAAAAACAGCTTGTATATTATGTAATTATAATTTTTTGTTTTTTATCATGGTAGGTAATAAAAAGTCTGATTACAGACATAAGAATGTTCCACTTCTACCTTGTTTTTCACCTGCGATTGTTACAAGGATTACCACTTGTTACCAATTCATTTACCAATGGAGTATTGTCAAGAAAAATGGATATACATGCAAAAAGGACGCTAATCCTATTCCGGAAATGCGCCCGCTTGTTAAAAAGTGTCACTTGAACACTAACATTGAAAGGATATTCAAGATAAATACTGGAAGTAGATTATTGCCTTTTAGAGAGAATGTTTGTTTTTAATCCGATGCTGGAACGACAGAGTCGCTATAAATACAGTTACTCCCCACAAGAACAATCCTCCGTACGTTACAACATACACCCAAATGGCTAACCCTTCAGTGTTTCCTTTTGGAAGCACTCCAAAAAATTGAAGAGCTGTCAAGAAGCTAACTATAACTGTCAACAACCCAACTGACCATCCTGATATGATTAATAACCATCTTGGGAGCTTCTCCCCCCAGGAAGTCACGAGAGCTAAAGCAAATAAAGTTGCAAGTATCGCTAAGAAAGCTGTGAAGTCTATTCCTCTGATATATAACGTATATAAAAATGCAGATCCTTCTTTTAAGGTATCACTAAACCCCGCTACACCTTGTACAGCTTGTTTTTACTAACGAACAAAAAGAAAGAGTGTGTTTTGAAAAAAGATTAATCAAAACACACTCTTAATATATACAATTGAATTATTCTACGGTAATAGTATGATCATAAATTTGTTTTTTCAAGAATGCAGAGATTGCTTGCTATAAAGCTTTGTGCAGTTCTGAAGAATTAAAAGACAACTCAGACATCTTTGCTAACCACTGGACTGTTTTTTTTCATAGTTGTGCCCAGTATGATTAAAGCGACATAGATTACAATGGCAACTGAATCTATAAACGTATCCGCAAGAGCAGAAACGTCCAACAAAGCAGTTACACCAAGAATCACAGTCAGTCGGACGATCAGGATCGCAGTAATCATCCATGCGGCAAACCGGGTCTTCGACTGTTCACTTTGTATTGACATGAAAATGAATGCGATGCCGAAGACCAGATTCTCCGCCGTTATAATGTGCCAAACATACGTGAATACCATCTGGGTATCCTTGGACATCGCCGTAATGTCGAGCGCCGGCAACACAGCAGATTGCCCGTTCCATGCATGAGTGAAAGCAAACAGTAACGCAAGAGCTCCTGCAATCAGATAATAAAAATTCCTAACCTTGATGTTGATCACAACCCTCCTTGGAAATTTCAAGTTCATCCTTTCGGATATCCTTGTAAAGCTCGCGGACGAATTCTGCCAATCGTTGGTCGCTTTCGTTATTAAGGTTCCTCATTGTGTCGGCTGCTATGTTGAGCAGCTGACAGACCTTTTCCAAATGTGTAATCTTTTTGCGCGTTTCTGCGTACTTAGCATCGAGGAACACAGCAACCTCTTCGCCGTAAGCAGAGTCGATATTTTCCATCTTGTGAAAATCGAATTTCCCTTTGATTTCGTCAAGAGAAAAGTCCGCATACCGCATGATCTGAATATTCATCAAGCCTATGAGGTCGTCCCTCGAATACTTGCGGTACCGATTATGTTCCCGGGACGGCGAGACGATCCCTATCCGGTCATAATACCGAAGTGTATCCTTGGACATCCCAAGTATCTGCGAAACCTCTTGTATAGAATAAAGTTTTTCCATGAATTCAGAATATCATGTGAGTTAACTCCAATGTCAAGTTGCTTTTTGACTTTTTTATCGATATGTGAACTTAAAACGTACGGGTGATTTAAAAAAAGTGGGCGATGGTTCTATTCATCATTCGGTTATGACATTGAAGTTCCACTCACCTTCACCACCACTGGTCGATGGTGTATCATCACAAAAATTGATAATTCCCATCCAACAGACCCGAAAGTAATTAATATCAACTATGTCCAATCTTCCGAACCAACAGTAAATGACTTATAAGAAAATAAAGTGTCAAGCACCTCTCTTTTCTTTGGAAGGTACCTAACACTTTATTTAATAGATTCTGAGACTTCAACAAGTTCAAATAAAATCCGATAAATCCCTCTAAGTCTTGGCCACTCCTTGAGGGATCTCCTTATCCAAACTTGGTATTTCTCTAACAATAATTCGGGCCCCTTCTGCCCTCATTACTCTTACTTTGGTTCCTTTGCCAATAAATTCACCTTCACTTACAGCGTCTAGCCTTTCGTCATCAATGATAATGGTACCGGATGGACGCAGCATGGTTAACGTATCCCCTACCATTCCGATTAATTCTAAGCGGCTTTTACTAGCAATATAACCGCTTTCTATATTCGTGGAATCGGTTAAAATGAGCTTTTTAAACAGTTGCATTTTTTTACCAAAAAACTTAATCATTACAATGGATATCAAGATGGCAACAACAATGGCCATAATCAGGGATATTCCCATATGAACTGGGTTATCTGCTGCCAAAAAGAAACTTGCAATAATGGCTACAAAACCGATGAACCCTGCAATACCACCCGATATAAAAAACTCTACTAATATCAGTCCGATCCCGATAATAAATAGAACAAGGGTTTCATATCCCGTAAGTCCCGCGACGAAATGTCCATAAAAAAACAGCAGCAATGCTGAAATTCCGGTAAACCCGAAAACACCGAAACCTGGTGAGAATAATTCCAATACGAGACCAACGATGCCAATCGTTAGTAAAATCGAATAAACAAATGGATTCGTGATAAAGCGGGCAATTTTTTCAGCCATGCTTAGTTCAAGAGGGCGTACATCCGCTTCGGTATATCCGAGTAATTCAAGCAGTTCATCAAGATTGTTAACAATTCCTTCGGCGTATTTAACCTTTACAGCCTGTTCGGAGGTTAAGGTTAATAATTTTCCTTTTTCGGCTCCGTACTCTGGTAAATCAACATCTTCATCAGCCATCGCCAGTGCATAAATTGGATCCCGGTCAGCATGCATTGCCGCATTTTTCATTTCGGCAAACCAATAGGATTCCGCTTTCTTTCCAGCTGTATTGCCGTTCTGGTCAATGATAGCAGCCGCTCCCATCGTCGCTCCTTTTACCATGTAGATTTCATCCATATTTAATGAAATATAGGCCCCAGCGGATAACGCTCGGTTATTAATAAAAGCTACTGTCTTAATATTCGTGGAAGTAAGCAGCTTGCCAATATCTGCAGCAGCATCAACTGCTCCTCCAGGGGTATTAATTTCAAAAATAATAACGTCCGCATTTTCATGCTCTGCGGTTTCAACGGCTCTTTTCAAAAAGGCGTGCAATCCCTTTTCAACTGTTTTTTCAATCGGTACAACATAGACAACTTCCCCTTTCGCGGAACTGTCCACTGGGAACAGCATAAGCATAAAGCCTAATATCAATAATAAACAAGCAACGATCCGTATTCGATTCACTCCACTTCGCTCCCTTCTTATTATGTAGTGTTCATAATATAAACGATTACTCCCTTAGCATGCAGGACAAGCCCTGCTACGTCAAAGAAAATAGCAGGGCATTACCATTTATTTATATTCCTAGTTTAAATGATTAATCTGTATATCCCATCAACAAACGTGCATAAGGAGAGTCGGATGGAAGGACGATAACACTCTTGTCGTTTATCGTCTTTTTGTAAGATTCTAAAGTACGGAACATTGAATAAAATGATGGATCTCTTGAGAACGCTTGATTATAGATTCTTGCTGCTTCAGCTTCCCCATCAGCACGAATAGATTCTGCCTCAGCTTTCGCTTTTGATAGCAATTCCTTCACTTCACGATCCGTATCAGCCTCAATTCTATTCTTTTCTGCATCACCCATAGACAAATATTCCTGTGCTTTCGATTCACGCTCAGAAATCATTCTTGTGAATACGGACTGTTCATTCTCCGAAGGTAGATCCGTTCGCTTCATCCTTACGTCCGTAACCACAATCCCATAATGATCTTTTCTTAGAAGATCATTCACCTTTTCCGTAATACGATCATTTAAAGAACCACGTGAAGATTTTTCATCATTAATGATTTCATCATAGTTTAACTGCCCAAGCTCTGAACGAACGACGGAGTAAATAAATTCCTCCATTCGGGATTCTGCTTTTTCAACGGTTCTAGCATTGGAAATCATCTTTTTGGGATCCTCAATTCTCCAAATTGCATAGTTATCGATGAGCATCCGTTTCTTATCCTTGGTGTTAATCTCAGCTTCGGTCACATCATATGTCATTTGATATTTTGGTAGAGTCGTGACACTTTGAATGAACGGAACTTTATAGGTTAGACCTGGGGTTTTCACAATCCGAACCACTTCACCAAACTGCCGGATAACTTTATATTCGCCTTCTTTAACAACAATGAGGTTGAAAAGGAATACTCCTAAGAGGACAAGTATGATGATTAAAAAGATGCCTGTTTTTGTGTAGTTTCGCCAGTTGAACCCTTTACCTCCACGATCACCTATGTTGACTACATTATCATTACTCATTTTTTCCACTTCCTTCCCCATTTGTCTTTGGCTGTTGGTTTTCCAAAGGTCGGATTGGAAAATATTTTAACGTATTTCCATCGTCGTTCATAATATAGATTTCAGCATTGGGAAGAACCTGTTCGAGCGTTTCCAAAATCAGCCGCTCCCGTGTAATGTCAGGATTCGTACGATATTCTTCATACAGCTTATTGAATACGGCAATATCCCCTCTTGCTGTTTCAATCCTTGCTGCTTTATCACCTAGGGCTGTTGAATTAAGGGCTGCCACTTCCCCCTTGGCTTCATTGGTCCGTTTGTTTCGATATTTCCCTGCTTCATTAATTTTTGTATTCATCGTTTCACGGGCATCCGTTACATTTGTAAATGCCTTTCTTACCTCGTCATTGGGCAGTTCCACATCCTGAAGCTTGACAGCAAGGATTGAAATCCCGATATCATATTTTTCAACCAATGTAGATAACAAATCCCGGACCTCCGCTTCGATTTCAGCCTTTCCAGAGGTTAAAGCGTCATCAATTTTCGAACTGCCTATTATACTTCTTAAAGATGCAGATGTAGCATTATACAATATTTCTTCTGGATGCTCAGCATTAAATAAATATTTGGCTGGCTCGGTTATTTTCCATTGGACCACTAAGTCGGCTAAAACGATATTTTCATCACCCGTAATCATTTTCGTTTCATTTGGAAACTCTTTTATCTCCCCATCTTTCTCTTCATAACCGAATTGAAGACTAAAGGTTTCCTTCGATAACGTTTCAACGGATTGAATTGGCCATGGCAGCTTAAAGTGCAGCCCAGGTTCGTTTACTCCTTCTTCAACCTCACCAAAGGTAATAATAACGGCTTGCTCACTTTCATCAACCGTATACCAAGTGGTGAATCCGACAATACCGACAATTGCTACTAAAAAAGTAAGACCAACGATTGTATATATTCTTTTTAAATTAACCATTCCGTCTCCCCCTTCTCTCCGTGAGGCTATAGTTTTATTACGGCTATATTACAAAAAAGTTTCAATATTTAATAAATAGTACAAGAGGGACGGTTCTGGCGGTTTTTTTTCATTTTAGGCTAATATTGACGTTGTATTGAACAGAAATAAAATGCCAGATACCATCCACTTTTTTGGATGATATCTGGCATTTATGATTGGGAAAAGAGTGGAAATAAAGTGAGCATTTCGGACTTAAAATTGAGAATAGCTCAGAAGTTGTTGAGCCATTGAGACCCCTAACCACTCCCGTTAATTGAAACCGGAATTATTTTATCAATCAACCAATTCAACAGAAAGAGTATTAATTTGAGCTGGATACGATTCTTTTATGGTACCATCAAACCCTACTTTTACCTTGTCTCCAACTTGGAATGTTTCGTCATTATTCACGGAAAGGTCAACAAACACATCACCTTCAGGATTACCCTCAAATACTTTAGCAGAAACAATTGCACTGTTACCGTTAATTTTCTTGATTATTCCTACAAAACTGGAATTTTCAGTTTTGATATCATTGTTTTTTTCTTCACTTCTGTCTGTTGAATTAGAGCACCCAACAATAGTTAATAAAACAATTATAGCTAATGCTTTAAATATCCTTGTCATCTCACATTATTCCTCCGTTCATAGTTTTAAAAGGATACTAATTGCTTAAGAAAGGATAATCTGGACTCTTTCACTATATGCTTCGTTACTTCAACGATTGCACCCTTTAGTTGAAGATCGTTTACACAATGAATTTTGTAAACAAAGCTATAAATAATAATTTTTCAGTTAAAAGCTCCATTTAGTGACCTTCTTTTTCCTATGAATTTAATACTCTAATTTCACCATTTCTTCGTAATATGTATGTGATCGATTCCATAGAAGAAAAGAAGGCCCGTAGGCCCCTGTAAATACTTTTAAATCATTTGTTTATTAAAATCTACGTCTTCTTCTTCTTCTTACTCTTCTAAATTCAAAAGGGAAAAATAAGAATTCGAAGGGGAAAAATCGTCTTCTTCTAAAGTCGTTACGAAAAAAGCCCATGTGTGATCATTCTCCTTTCATTTCGGGAAGTCTATATGACAAAGGGACAGATGAACGTAACCTAGTACATAAAATTAGCAGCTACAATGATAAGAAGAATGAATAATACAACAATTAAAACAAAGCTGCTGCCGCCATAAGCAACGTTATTTCCATCGTATCCGCCGAACCAGCCCATTTTTCACCACCAATCGGACAAAAGCTATTTCTCCTTATATATATTTTTAAAGACAAGAATTGATTGGACAAATATCATTGTGTTTAGGACAAAAAAATACTAAAAATAAAAAAGCGTCTGCAATACAATGCAAACGCCTACCGTGCTCTGTAATAGTTGGGTATCTTAATCATTTTATTCTTAAAATCAATCTTCGGAGTTAAGCCAGATGACGTTTTTTTTATTTCGATTACCCCTGCATCGGAAATGCTAAAACGAGCTATATATTCATCATTATTATTTATAATTACAAATTCATCTTTGTTTTTAAATAAAGCAAAATTGAATTGCATGACGAGTTTCCAATTGTAAACTAAATTGTATTTTTCTACAGGGATGATTTGTTCTTCCACCATTTTTTCTTCATTTGCCTTTTGTTTTTGTTTATTATCCTTCCCCACTCTTTTTCTCCTCTCAAATCTACCCATTTAGATAAACTATGAATGGTTTTGTCTCCGAGTGTGGTTGTTTGTCCCATAAATATAAAAAAGTCTATAAAGAGCTTTGAAAAAGTTTTTGCAAGTATGGCAAACACTTTTTTATTTATAATTATTGTGATACCCCATTAATGTTCTACGATCCATCGGTTTTTGTATAGTTTAACTAAAATTGGAAATTTTAAAAGGGACTACTTAATGGTGAGGTGATAAGGTGAATTTTATTTGGTACTCCTTTATTTTAATTTTGGCTGGTATTCTCCTACTGAGAATCGCCGGAAGGAAATCTATTGCGCAAATGACATTAGCACAGACGATTGTGATGATTTCAATCGGTACCATTATTGTTCAACCGATTGTGGAAAAAAGTGTTATGAAAGCAATAGTGGCTGCTGCCATCTTTGTTATTTCTCTCATCATCCTTGAATACTTGCAACTAAAGTCAAATACTTTCGAAAAATTTATTACGGGGAAATCCAAGATTGTAATCAACAATGGTACATTAAATGTTCAGAACTTAAAAAAATTGCGCTTGACCGTTGACCAGTTAGAAATGAGGTTGCGTAATCAAGGGATATCAAAAATGGAAGATATCAAAACAGCAACGATTGAACCGAATGGACTACTAGGTTATGAGCTGCAAGAAGAGGCTAAACCTTTAACAATAGGAGATTTTAAAAAATTGATGAATGCTTATTTTCCTGAAGTGCACTCGGATACAGCAATTCAAGAAAAAACAGGTCATGAAACAGATATTTTTCAAGAAATTGATGGTAAACAACAAAATCAAAATCAAAACTATCTTCAATAAACAATAAACTCTTTTCTTCGATCGATGACCGCTTTAATCATATTCCGTAGTTTGTCCTCATAAAAACTAGTGAGATTGCCCTTCCCACTTTAAATTTTTCTGCATATTTTATAAGGAATAAATAATATAAAGGAGGGCTATCTAATGTTTGGATATGGTGGGTACGGAGGTTGTGGTGGCTACGGCTACGGCGGCGTAGGTTTCAGAGGCGGTTTTGCGTTAATCGTTGTATTGTTTATCTTGTTAATCATCATTGGAGCAGTTATCTGTTTTTAAGAAAAACCAATTAAACTTTTCTTAAAAATACAAAAAAGCCCAGTTTGGGCTTTTTTGTATTAGAGACTTTCTATTAAGGTGCATGTTCTGTATGTTAAGAAACAATGGTGCTGCGGCTACACTATCCTATGCATTCATTCATGTGTATTCCCAATAGGTTAAGCCCTATTTTGAAAAATTTATTTTTACTTTAAATCATTATGTTTTAACCAATTCTATATGAAAGAATGAATAATCGTTTACAATAAAAAGCCATACATTGAAGATTGGTCATTCAATCGTCAATGTATGACTTAATTTTGTTTATAAATTATTAGGCAGCTCTACAACAAAGGTTGTCCCTACATTTTCTTTACTTTCCACCTGTATATGCCCTTCATGCAATTTGATTATCGTCCAAACAATTGACAACCCCAGTCCTGTTCCCTCAATTGTACGTGTACGTGAGGTATCTGCCCGATAAAATCGGTCGAAAATCCGTTCAATTTCTGAATGATTTAAACCTATTCCTGTATCTTTGAAACGAACGATGATCGAGTCTTCCTTATCTTCCAGTGATATTTCAATACTTCCATCAGGCCTATTATATTTAATGGCATTTGTTAGTAAGTTATCCCAAACTGTGTTGAGTAAAGACGGATCACCGAACATATAGACATCAGGTAAAGAGTAACTTAGCATAATCCCTTTTTCACTTACTAGCCATTGATAATTTCGTGCCAATTCTTTAATCTGCTCACTAACATTGAATGATTTTTTTTTCAAAAAATTATCACTCCGATCTAACGAGGCAAGTAGTACTAATTGTTTCGTTAAATTAGATAATCTTCTAATTTCATCATGAATAATTGTAATGTACTGCCATCTATCTTCCATCGTGATTGATTCATTTTCTAATAGCTTTGTATACCCTTTTATATTCGATAATGGTGACTGAATATCATGAGAAATATTCGAGATGAACTCCTTCCTCACATCATCCATTTGTTCTAATTTTCTTGCCATACGTAAAAAGCTATTGGAAAGTTCCCCTAACTCATCGTGTCGAGTACTATCAAGTTCAACATTAAAGTCGCCATTGGAAAGGGATTTTGTGGCTTTTGTTAATTTTGAAATGGGCTTTACTAAATATTTGGTACTAAAAAGGACCATAATGATGCTCAGTAGTATGGTCAATACAAGCAACCAGCCAAACAAATAATGCATTTCATTAAAAAGAAGTTTAATATCTGGTCTGATAAAAAGGGCATAGTTTCTTTCGTTATATGTAAATGGTACACCTATTGTATTCATCAACTCATTTGCAAAAAATCCGGTTACAAACGTTTCTTGTGGGAAGTTAAGAATACCGTGATACGTATTACCGTTTAACACAAGCTCAATCATTGAAGTAGAGAGACTTTTATCTCTAAACGCTGCACCCCAAAAACCTTCTTCCCCCAAATTATCAATTAAGTACATTTGATATCCAATGGAAGAAATATGATCTAAGTACTCATCCAAGTTGATATTCGGATGCGCGTCAATATAGGTTGAGACCGATTGCGCAATTTTTGTGATTTTTTCATCATTATCGGGTTTCAATACTTGCTGATAATAGGCACTGGATATTAAAAAAGCAAGAATACTGCTCAAGATCAAGATACCAATGAAAATGACAACGAATTTTACGTAGAGTGTTTTCATGATCGTTTGGCCTCTAGCAAATATCCAACCCCTCGTACTGTTTTAATTTGAAAGTCATCTGTTATTTTAGTAAAACGTTCTCTCAACCTTTTTATATGAACATCTACAGTTCGGTCATCTCCCTCATAATCTATCCCCCAAATATGTTCAATTAGCTTTTCTCTAGAGAAAACTTTCATAGAATTTGACATTAAAAAATACAAAAGTTCAAATTCTTTCAAAGGTAAAAGGAACATTTTGTCACCAATCTGAACCTCATAGCTCATTTTATTTATCGTTGTACTGCCTATGCGAATCGTAATCTCATCTGATTGATTGTCATACCGACGCAATAATGCTTTTATTCGAAAGCTTAACTCTTTTGGTTCAAATGGTTTAACTAAATAATCGTCTGTACCCGCTTGAAATCCCTGCTCCTTATCTTCAATTTGATTTTTTGCTGTTAAAAGGATGACCGGGATATTATACTGCTTTCGAATTTCCCTTGTTAATTTGTATCCGTCCATAAACGGCATCATTACATCAACAACTGCTAAGTGACAGGTTTCTCTATTTAGGATTTCTAGAGCCTCAATTCCATCTTTTGCTTTAAATACTATATAACCTTGTTCAGACAAGTGAATGGATACAAGCTTTAAAATATTGATATCGTCATCTGCAACTAGAATATTTGTCATTATGGTACCTCCTTACTATCCTAACGAACTGAATATCAAAAAATAGCCCAGTACAAAATAACCGGGCTTTTTTTAAAAAAAATAAGCGAAGTGGTACATTGTATCTTAAAATTAATGAATTAACTCTTTATTTTTTAAAATCAAACCATCGCTCATTTTAATGATGTGATCGGTGTAAGAAAGCATCTCTTCATCATGCGTTACGATTAGGGTAGTAATGTTCAAGGTTTTCGTTATCTCTCGTATTAATTCCATTACCTCTTTAGACCTTTTTGAATCTAGACTTGCAGTCGGCTCATCCGCAAAAAGAACTTTAGGTTTATGAATAATTGCACGAGCAATAGCAACTCTTTGTTTCTCCCCACCTGACAATGAGGATGGATAGGCATGTTTTCGATGTTCCATTCCAACTAATTGCAGAATTTTATCCACTTCTCTTTTTTGTTCACTTTTCTTAAGTTCCGTTTCAGAAACATCTAGCATTAACATTAATTGTTCTTGTACGGTGAGAAATGGAACAAGGTGTGAAAATTGAAAGATAAAACCAAATTTTTTCGATCTTATTTCTCGAATTTGCTCTTGATTCATGGCACTTATATTTTTCTCTTCAAAAAGCACCTGACCATCTGATGCAGATTGAAGTCCTGCAGCTATTGTAAGCAGTGTACTTTTACCTGAGCCTGATGCACCCACTAATGCTGCTATTTCACCTTCTCTAAGAGAAAGATTCACTCCTTTTAATATTTCCTCCTTACTATCCCCATTTTGAAACGTTTTTCTCACTTTAGTAATGGTGAATAAAGACATACTACATCTCTCCTTGTTGAATCGCTTGTAACGGTTCTATTTTTTTAATTTGTAAGCTTGCAATAGTAGTGCCTATAAATCCAATCATGAGGAATACCCCAGATAATATCAACGTTGTTTCAATGGTTAAACTAAAAGGCATTCCTTCAGGTGCAATCGTGTTAAAGCCTTGGCTAATTGCAATAGACAGCGCAAGTGAAGTAATTGTAATCAAAAACATTTGTGTCCACATCATTGTAAATAATCTACTTGTCTTTACACCGATTGCTTTTAAAATACCGTACAAACCAATCTTTTGAACGTTCATCATATAGAAAAAGATGGCATACAACATTCCGCTAATTACGACCAAAAACCAAACAATCATATTTAACGTCATCTGTTCTGCGCTATAACTTGGTATTGTTTTGAGAAATTCTTGTTTTGTAAATGATTGTAAACCCGTTATCTCATGAGGAGAATTTTCTTTTGGTATAAATACTAACTGCATCTCATTAACTTTATAGATTTCTTTGTAGTCCTCCATATTAATAAATGCAACAGCTGCATGGCTGAATTTCGTTTGGTCAACAAAACCTTTTACAATAAACTCACCGCTAAATTGAGGGTTCGTTAACATATCTCCAACTTTGATCCCCTTATCCTCCAATGAACGATCTAATAGGATTTCGCCATCTTTGACATCATTAAAAATTTCCGACTCGGTTGAAGTAACAAATACAACACTTTGTTGCTTGCCGTTACGATCATCTAGAAAACCCATTTGAATGGATAGTGCGGTAGCGTCTTGATAGTCGTTAACTATCTCTTCTTGCAAACTGCTATCAATGCGAGACAGATTATATGTTTCTTCTGCCTCTGGATTCATGTAAAAATGTCCTTCTGGTAAATCTTTAATTAATGAAGCATTGTCCTGTGATAATCCATTCGCTAAACCTGAAATAATATAAGTTAGTAAACTTACGAGAAAAATTATTGATCCTAATATTAAAAATCTAACTTTATTTTTCTTAATTTCTTTAAATGCAAGATTCATCATTCATACCTCCACTTTCTTCTTGACTTCCTTAGAATACACCTCTTAAATGAACAGAAAATGAACGGATTATTACATTGTTAGCATATGAGCAAAAATGTATTAATTCTAATAAAATTACTAGCATCCTTAAAGCCAACGCCTATAAAGTTATTTAACCAAGAGAAATTTATTATTCATGCAAGTGGACCCCGCCTTTTTTCGCAAACCCCAATAATGAAGAAGTATCAAAATTGTGATATCTTAGGATATAAATGGAGAGGAGTGTTAGTTTATGGAAATTAAGATTCCAGAGGTTACGTTAAATGATGGATTAACCTTGCCTGTGATGGGTTTTGGTACCTACCCGCTTAAAGGAAATGCTGGAGTAAATGCCATCGTAGGTGCGATCAATAATGGCTATCGCCTGATTGACTCAGCCTATAATTACGAAAATGAAGGAACGGTCGGTGAAGCTGTTCGCCGTAGTTCTGTACCAAGACATGAATTACTCATTACTTCCAAACTTCCAGGTCGCTATCAGGACTACGACAAAGCAGTTGCAACCATTCAAGAATCTCTATACCGAGCTAACCTAGATTACTATGATCTATACCTCATTCACTGGCCGAATCCTAACCAGGATAAATATGTAGAAGCTTGGCAGGCTTTGATTGACGCTAAAAAATGGGGACTCATTCGTTCAATTGGTGTTTGTAATTTCTTACCAGAACATTTGGATCGTTTGGAAAAAGAAACCTGCGTCAAACCAAGCATTAACCAAATTGAATTACATCCCTTCTTTAACCAAGCTGAACAAAGAAAATACCATGAAGAGAAAAATATTGCGACAGAATCTTGGAGCCCATTCACTCGCGGATTCAAAGATTTAGAAATTGATACCCTTCAAACAATTGCTACCCATCATAACAAAACGATTCCACAAATCGTTTTACGTTGGCACTACCAGCTTGGAGCAATTTCGATTCCTAAATCAGCTTCACCCCTTCACCAGGTAGAGAACATTTCCATTTTCAACTTCTCACTGGATGATTCAGAAATGGCAATGATTTCGGCATTAAGCCGCCCTGATGGAAGGATTGCTAATCAGGATCCTGCGGTTTATGAGGAATTTTAATCAATTAAGAAACTACGCTTGGAATATTAAAGGATAAATACAAAAAAAGCCGTGGGCAGCGAGTATGTATAAATCACTGTCCAAGGCTTTTTTTATACTCTTTCTATATATAGTGTGTTGTTGCTTTTACATACACAATAAAAAACCACGGTTATTTATGGCTAACCGTGGCAAGTTATGATTGTCCTACAGTATGAAAAGAAACTTTTTTTACTTAACAGCCGGTTCATCTTCCGTTTCCGTTTCCTTTTCCTTTTCCTTTTCCAATACATGCTCAATGTAATCTTTGCCCCAGTCATACATTGCTTCTAAAATCGGCATTAGATTTCTTCCATACTCAGTCAATGAATACTCAACTTTCGGTGGAACGACAGGGTATACTTCACGATGTACGATTAAATGATCTTCCAGTTCACGCAATTGATTAACCAGCATTCTTTGGGTAATCCCTGGCATCAGGGCTTTTAATTCACCAAATCGTTTCGTTCCTTCTTTGCCTAAATGCCATAAAATTAACATTTTCCATTTACCACCAATAACTGCCAGTGTCAATTCCTTTTCACAGCTAAACGTCTTCTCTCCTAAATTCGGCATTTCATTCACCTCCTGCTTAATTTACCCAATAGTATACTTTTTATCACTATATGCGGTAAAAGTGCGTACTTTTAAATGGATAACATACAGAGTATACTAAACCTCGTGCCAATGAGAAAATCATTTTTCACAGGGAAACGTTAGCACATCTCAATTGAAGCACAATAAAAAACATTCTATTAAGGAGCGATTATAAATGAAATTACAATTAGCATTAGACCTTGTCGATATTCCAGGAGCAATTGCATTAGTGAAAGAGGTAGAAGAGCATATTGATGTGGTAGAAATTGGTACTCCTGTGGTAATCAATGAAGGACTTAAAGCTGTAAAAGAAGTAAAAGCTGCCTTTCCTAACCTAACTGTATTAGCTGACCTGAAAATTATGGATGCAGCTGGATATGAAGTCAGCCAAGCATCTGCTGCAGGTGCTGACATCATTACGATTCTTGGAACTGCTGAAGACGAATCCATTAAAGGTGCAGTCGAAGAAGCGAAAAAACAAGGGAAACAAATCCTTGCCGATATGATCGCTGTAAAGGATATTGCCGCTCGTGCAAAAGAACTAGATGAACTAGGTGTAGATTATATCTGCGTTCACACAGGTTACGACCTTCAAGCTGTTGGAAAAAATTCATTTGAAGACCTTGCAACGATCAAGAGCGTTGTTAAAAATGCGAAAACCGCCATTGCAGGTGGAATTAAATTAGAAACACTTCCCGAAGTCATTAAACAACAACCAGATTTAGTTATTGTTGGTGGCGGGATTACAAGTAAAGAAGATAAAAAAGCAACAGCACGCGAAATGCAAGAATTAATGAAACAAGGGTAATTCCATGAAGAAGACTACTGAATATTTAGCACAAGTCGTTCAGGAATTAAGTCAAACGGTCCAGCTCATTTCTGATGCAGAAGCAGAGAAATTGGTAAACCAGATTTTAGAATCGAAGAAAATCTTTGTGGCTGGTGCAGGCAGATCTGGATTGATGGGTAAATCCTTTGTCATGCGAATGATGCACATGGGGATTGATGCCTATGTTGTGGGTGAAACCGTAACAGCTAATTTAGAAAAGGGCGATCTATTAATCGTTGGTTCTGGTTCAGGTGAAACTAAAACCTTAGTGGCCATTGCTGAAAAAGCTAAGAGCTTAGGCGGTACAGTCGCAGCTATCACCATTTCTCCTGAATCAACCATTGGAGCATTAGCTGATATGATTGTTACATTACCGGGAGTAACGAAGGATCAATCTACAGGTGATTACAAGACGATTCAACCAATGGGATCTCTATTTGAGCAAACGATGTTGTTATTTTATGATTCCGTCATCTTGCGCTTTATGGAGAAAAAAGGATTGGATTCTACTAAAATGTATGGAAAACATGCGAATCTCGAATAGAGAAAAATAAATGGTATTCCACTACTTTAAATGAAGGCAACAAGTAAAAGGCTTAGGGATGAAACTATCTCTAAGCCTTTTTGTGTTTTTTTCACTTAAGTGAAATAATCAAATAATTCTCTTGAAAATATCCTTCCGCGAATCATCCAAATTTATTGACTTCTATACGTTTTGTCTCTTCCAAATAGCATACTTCTCTGGGAGGCACACTGCACATGGTCGGAAACCTGCTGCAATCGCTGTTGGCTCATCTGCAAAAAAGACCCGATTTTTTACATAACCGCCTTTATTTAATGCGCGTATTGCTGAAGAACAATCCATTTGTCCGTAAACTTTCGTTTTGCGGTGACCGCCATATGTACCAGGTGTTTTACTCACATAGGGTCGTTTATCAGTGCCAATAAGTGTATATGTTTTTTGAGGTTCATCCGTTACTGAAATATCATCTTTCCTATTCCCCATCCATTTTAGCTCCTCACATTTATTTTATCTTCATAATCCATTATTCCATTTGATGGTTTAGAGTAGTAACGATCTCACATTCTAAAGGTAATATAATCAACATTAATTGGTTCATAACCTGCAATTCTTAATTGCTGATTAATCTGTCCTCAATGGTACTGACCATGAAGAGCAACGTTGTTCAAATAATCCCATATATCATTTTTTGAAGTAGCAAATTATTTCATAAATGTCACCATTTTTCCGGGTTTTACCTCAGCCGTTTTCCATCCAGCCATTAACCATGAACGTGCATGTGTGTGAGTTCCATCTATTTCATTCGCCCACCAGGCAGAATATTTATATGCTGAAGCTTCCTATTTTCACTATCACACCAATCGGTAATTTCAGAGGGATTAAAGATTTTCAAACAATAAAAGCAACCACATATATTGTCCTTTACTAATTCCTTTCGATGATGACTACTAAAACGGTGTGCCATTTCAAATTGTTTCTCCACTTCTTTTCACCTTCTTAAACTATGACTTCCAAATTTAACTAACGCACCCCGAGTTGAATAGGATTAGTCATCAAACTTTAATGATAATCATTGTTTTAAGATAAGAATGAGATTTAAGTTATTACTCATTAGGAAATTTCATTCTACTTTTTTTATTCTTGTCGTCTCCTTGGTCTTCATCTTCTGCAAGAATTATTTGTTCTTCGTGAAACTCAACTTCAGTTTGTCTAGTTATTTCGTCAAATGGAGTATAGAAAGGTGTTATACTTCTCTTCTTTACCAACACTTTATAAAAGCCAATTAGGACTAATATAACTATAACAGCTGGAAAACCTACTGCCATTAAATCCATAGGATTCATCAACATCTCCCCTTTATAATTGGAATCCAGATTTAATATCTTTATATTATATACGAATGATAAGATAACTAGTTTCGCACTTAAACTTTACTGCTATTTACTTCGGTAAGAAAAAAAGAGTTGCCGATCAAGTTTGATCTTCAACTCTTGCTCCCCGTTCTTATAAGGTTAGCCAGATTTTTCTGGTTGACCTTTTTAGCTGAATAAAGAAAAAGAGAAGCACGCAGCCAATCATTGTATTACTCTTTCACCTTTATTAACAAGGACGACTATTCAAAATTAAAGCAGTTACTTCAATACCATGTTTTCGTAATGTTGTTGCAACAGGATTTAGTTCTTCAGTAGTTAGTACAAAATCACCAGTTATAGCGATTTCAGGTGTACCTGTTTTTCAATTGCTTATAATTTTCAAAAACTGACGCAATTCCGTAATTGTTACACCAAAATCATAACTAAAGAGTGATTGATCTAATATATTCAAAATTCCATGTTTGTCCATTTCAGATTTATCATCATTCCATAATATATATAGATTCTATAAAGAGGTGGTGATACATTATGTCAAACGGCGGCGGATATGGTGGTGGATCTAGAATGAACTTCGCACTAATCGTGGTTCTATTCATTCTTTTAATTATTGTTGGTGCAAGTTTCATGGGCGGGTACTAAGCTTGTAAAAGAATCACAGAACAAAACACACTACTTCTTTAGTGTATAGAAGCGTCAACCGACGCTTCTATTTTCTATTTAATTTATTAATCCACATTAGGTTCTTATTATGAAGAAAAAAGACTCATGCTGATTTTTGCCTTGTTTAGATTACTTACTACACTATTAATGGGCTGCATCCACACAAAAATACTCAACTAATCATAGCTTATCTAAAAGAGTATTAAAGAGAGGAGGAAGAAGTTGTTGGAGGGTAATGATCATAATCAAAAACATAAGTCGAATAGAGAAATGGACCCTTTTTCAAGAATAATGTTTGGAAACCGTAAACCAAGAGAAACTTACAAAGAAAGCGAAAATATTTCACAAGAAATTCTCGAACAAAAAGAACAATTATCTTTCGATAACAGATCAAATCATAACGATGATGATTGGTTTTTTGGACGTGGAAGAAAGGAACCTATATCGAATCAAAACAGGCCGAAACAGACTCAAAACACTCAGAATCAAATAGAAAATTTCATTAAAAATGTTGATATTGGATTGCTTATGGAAACCTTTGGTACCATAGTTGCTACATCTAAACAATTTAAACCATTAATTAAAGAAGTAGCACCTTTTTTAAGTAAAATAAATGAAAAATTTAAAAAGTAGTTACTTTCTTTAAGAATAGAGTTATTTAGTTATTGGATATGTTAAATTTTATTGTTGATTTTCGACAAGTCGTGGTGCAAAATTCTAAAATTACTATAATCAGCACTTGTCCCATTCAGATTAATTCTGATTGCATATCCTATTAGTAAGCCCACCAGCTGTATATAGACCTCCTAAGAGGCGTTTGCATGAATTGCAGACGCTTTTTTATTTTTAGAAGTTGTTTAAGGAAATCGCATTCCGCGGTCCATCTAACGATGGTCTTGTTACTATTCGGAACAAGTCATGAATTTGATTGAATGCGCTCAAGAATCTCTCTGAGTTATTTCCATCTGATTTTCACCACCAATTCTTCTAACTAATAAGAAGGAGCAATTTTAAAGGATACTTAATTAACGATCTCATCTTCTAAAGGTAATAATCAACATTAATTGGTTCATAACCTGCAATTCTTGGTTGCTGATTAATTTCAAGTTAATTAACAAATAACTGAATGACTTCATACATTATGTTAAAAACTGGAGTGATCCCTCATGGCGAGATGGATTAACGTATCTACATCGAAACATCAATTAATACTTTTTGATGGAAATAGGCTGATAAAAACGTACCCAATTGCAGTAGGAAAAATATTGTCACCAACACCTTCTGGGACATACATGATAATCAATAAACAACGTAATCCTGGTGGACCATTTGGAGTTCTTTGGATGGGATTGTCAAAACCTCATTACGGTATACATGGAACTAATAACCCAGCTTCAATCGGTAAGAATGTTTCCCATGGCTGTATTAGGATGTTTAATCATGATGTTCTAGATTTATCCTCTAGAGTTACGATTGGTACTAGTGTTGTAATTCATAAATAACTCGTTATTTTACTAGTGGACGCTATCCAATAAAAAATTAGAAACTTTCAATAAAAATGGAAATTTATTTATAGAGGCTCATTAACTTATTTATTAAAAAAGGACTCCCCTCTAGGAAGTCCACTGCATGCAATAACCCTTCGGTTAAAGGATGACTTTACGTAAGTCTAATCTCTTGTTTTGGAGCCATCATTGTCGTGATCAACGGTAACTCCCTCCGCCATGTTGTCCAGCGCTCCGCCAGCAACAGCACTTGCAACACTACCAAATGGATCAAGAGCAGAAGCCATGGTATCCCCAGCAAAAGCACCTACATCAGTCCCTGCTGCCTCGCCAGTATCGATATCCTCACGTTTGCGTTCGTTGATATCAGCCATCTATTTCACTCCCTCGTTTTTTATAGGGAAGTGCTATTGTTTTAGCTGCACTGTCCCGTAACATATTATGTCCAAAAAGGACAAATTTACGAGGATGGATTAATGAGCATGGAAACAGACTCATAATTCATTATCTACCTAGCTTATTATCAACATCCGTTGTATCTACATTCTCGCCAAATAAATCTTTTAGTTTATTTTTGGCTTGCATTTTAATTTCATCATCCACATATAAAGCTACTTGAACTAAAGCGAATAGTACAACACTTAAATCGTCAACATATCCTACACCAACTGCTAAGTCGGGAATAATATCTAGAGGAAAAACAAAGTAACCTAAAGCCCCAACAATGGTTGCTTTAACTTTTAATGGTATATCAGGCTTTTGAAGTGTGTAATAAAGTAATAGAACGGCATAGACTACAGAAGTTCCAGCTCTTTTAGAAAACTTTTGAACCTTAGTCCAAAACTTTTCCTCTGAAAAATGCTCTTCGTGTTGGTTTATATCTTCAGCATTCAGTTTTTCTGCTTCATCTTTTAAATCAACAACTAGTTCTTCTTCAATTTCAATTTCGTCGAATTCATCAATATGAGATGAGGTTAAGTCGACTAAATCCGTTTTCTTCTTAAATAGACTTTTTAGCATGAAATCACTCCAACGATTAGTAGATTACATATACATCTTACACCATAATTATCCATTTACCATCTTTTAAAACACTAGTATTTCAAAATAACTAAGTTGAAATTCTTTACATTTTGCCTTACCCTCTACTAACCTTTATATATTATATACTTCTCCGATCATTTCCCAACTATCCTTATTAACTTTTTTGTTCCAGTTTGTTTTGGAATTCAATATATCGTTTAAGTATGAGGCGATAATGAGAGTCTTCTGGATACTCCCTATCAACAGATGCTATCAAATAAGGAGTAAGCTCTGTTTCTCCATTATATAAACCTTTGTTTAGGATCCGGTTCCACCGACTAATATAATCTTTTACAGATTTGTCTCCTATTTTCTAATATATCGATTCCCTACCATTTGCTTCTTTTCTTTTTAAAAGGGAGCAAGGAAAATAAAAAAATGAAGAAATTTACTGGGCAGTATAAGTCTACTACGAAATACAAGAGCATACCATAAGACTGACCTTAATGAGCATCAATCAAATTTTCACAACACTTTTGATTCTAAAAAATACGGTTAATATCTTTTAACACCACATGGAAGGGCAGTGGTAAACAGTCTGTCATTCTTTGGGACACCTTTTCATCATTTGGTGTTAAATGCTATATATCAAATGTGGTACATTTCAATGGCTGTAATCAAGCAGATGTTAAAATGAGATAATTAGTGTATATAACAGATACATTACAGAAAAACACTTTGTTCATTTTGGGAAAATTAAACTTAAAAATGGTCAAAAATAAACAAGCCTTTTAACATAGTTAGGCTTGTTTATTTTATATTATTGATTCTCTCTATTCCCGGCTTGATGTGTTTTCTCTCATCCTGAACATAGGGACGCTTCCGATGATGAATAGTTTGAGCCCAGTCCTCTACTAATAATAGAGACTGTAATACTTCTTCTGAAAATCCCTCTTTTTCTGGATCAATTTCCTCACTTGTAAAAAGAACAGATTAAATTTTGCTCTTTTATAAGAAGGCCACCAAGCAAAGCGCGGTAGAAACACAATTTTATTGGCACAGTGGAGAATGGGAAAGAGGCTTTATTTTGGATTGAAAAAGAGAATCTGGACATCATTTTAACAGATATCCGTATGCGAGAAATCCGTAATAAATTTTAGACTTATTCTCCACCGCTGTAAGAGTTACCTTCGCCATGAGTTTCCCCTTTTCCCACCTGTTTTTCTTCTTTTTTTTCTACAAAATTTGCAATTAGGGCTCCTCCTGCTAATGCCCAAACAGGTGCACTAATAAACAATATACTAATGTTTGACATTGCTATAACAAAGGTAAACGTAACACTTATCATCCTAGTGGGCTGCGAAAAACTCAGATTTAGGCTGGACCCTAACACTCCAAATAGTGCAAATCCTGCCAGCATTGACACAAAATCACCTGGCAATGATTTAATAAAAGGCACTGTCCACCAGGCAAAGATACCAAACAAAATAATTAAAATCCCTGAAACTATGGCTGCTATATACCTTTTTTCTTTCATGCCAGTTTCCTTGCCCGAGCAAATAGCTGTCATCATACCCGCAACATTTGCAGACTGACCGCCAAACAAATTGGCAAAAAGAGAAAATATCCCGCTTAAAGTAACAATTTTATTAATCGGAGGCTCATAGTTGTTTTGTTGTAATGCTCCGATACCTGGGGCTGCATCGTTACTCAAAATCAATAAGGCAAGAGGTACTGAAACAGTGAAAATAGTTAATAGATTAAATTCCGGCAGTTGAAATATCGGCATAACAAAACCAGTGTTACTACCAGTTGCTACATCAAAATTATATGTTACTATCAGAACAATAAACCCAGAGAAAACGGCGGCAATGACGGGGGGAACTCGTAATTTCCACTTAGAAAACAAAAAGTATGTAAGCAATGCGGTTCCACCTATCAAGGGCAAGTGTTGAACGGCCACGATTAATCTTACAACATAGCTTGTAATAATACCTGCCATCATAGCTGCTATAATTTCCTTAGGGACATAATTCATGAATTTTGCGAATAACCCAAAAATACCAACGAGAAAGATTAATAGACTTGATATCATGTAACTGCCGATCAATTGATTGAAAGGGACCTGTGAAGTTATGGTTGCTAAGAATGCAACTCCTGTAATGGAGTGGGCGCCCACAATTGGTATTCGATAAAACATGGGAAGGACAACACTAAATAGTCCTCCAAAAAAATAGACAGAAAACATCCAAGAAATCGTTTGTGCATCTGTAAAATTGCCATTCGCTGCGGCCTCTAAGATAATGACTGGCGGACCTGTGGCTGCCAGTAAACCAGATACAATACCTGATGAAAGGTTCTGGGAGCGAATAGCTGATTGAGGTGATGAAAAGATATGTAGTCGTTGAAGATTTCCCTTTCTCATTCTAATTCCCCCAACATTTTAAATGAACAAAGAGGCAAAATATTGATTTTTGCCTCTTTGTTTTCTGTTTTTATATTATGCAGAAATTTTATTCAAGAAAATCTGCGGTAAAGAATTTATCTTGTTTCCATTCGCCATTTTTAACTTCCATTAAAGCATATGAAGATACAACATTTCCGTGTTGGTCAAAGTCGATTGGACCAGAGGCACCTTGATAGTCAATATCGTTTCCTGCACGCAGTTCCTTAAGACCCTCTTCAAATGTAGTTACTATCTTGCCCGGTGGGTTTGTAACTTCACGGATTTTTTCATTTATTGCCTTACCGCTTGCTTCGCCTGCTGCTTCCATTGCTAAAGCGGATGCAATTAATAGGTCATACGTATTGGCATTGTAATATCCGCCAGATGGTTTAGCTTTAAACTTTGCTTCATAGTCCTTATTGAAACGTTTAAAGCCTTCGTTATTTTCATCCTCCATTGGAATGATTGTCTTAATTCCTTCAGCGATATCCTTTCCAATAACATCAATGAATTCTTGAACAGCAACATCAGGTGTTATATACCAATCCCATTCGTATCCTCTTTGCTTTGCTGACTTAAAAATTGTTGGGGCTGTGTCAATGGCACCAGAATAATACACTAATTTTGGATTTACGTCTGCAATCTTTTTCAATTCCCCATTATACGTATTCTGACCTGAATTGAAGGTTACTTCAGCCAGAACCTTCCCACCTAAACCTTCATATGTTTCTCTAAATCTCTCAACGTCACTTTGAGCACCTTCATAGTTTCCAACCATAATGGCTATTTCTTTTACTCCGCTTTCAATTAATACCTTTGCACGTACCTCTCCTATTGTTGAGTCTGAAGCGGCTGTTCTGAATGCATAATTTCCGCCAACCTCATCAAGTTCTGTTGAACCTGCAAAGGCTGACATAATTGGTACTTTTGATTTTGGCGCTTCTTTTAATAAGGCAAGCATAGATTCTGTCTCTGGCCCAATTGCTACTACTGCCTTATCAGCGTTTACCAGCTTTTGAAAACCCTTAATTGAGCCTTCCACAGTAGAAGCAGTATCTACGTCGATGATATTAATCTTCTTCCCATCAAGGATACCGCCTGCTGCGTTAATTTCATCCTTTGCTAGAAGAATAGAATTAATATTTTCTTTCGTAAAGGCTCCAAGCCAGCCAGTTAGCCCTGATAAGAACCCAACATTCACATCCCCGCCACTATTAGAACCACTATTCCCTGAACTTCCTGTGGAGCTTGCACACCCCGTCATTACTGTTAATGCGGTACAAATTGAAATAGCTGCCATCGAAACTTTTTTCATTTTCCTTCCTCCTCCTTAGTGGCCCAAGAATAGCTCTTCTAAATTTTCTTCTTCCAAAAATTGTTTTCCAGTCCGTTCCATTTTAATGATTCCAGAATCCATTAAATAAACACGATCTGCGTGTTTTAACACTTCTTTTGGATTTTCCTCTACAACCCAGATCACGGTTGTGCCTTTATCTCGAATCTCAACAATCATGTCGATAAGACCTTGAATAATCTGCGGAGCCAATCCCGTTATCGGTTCATCTAGGAGAAGAAATTTCGGATTTACAATCAATGCACTTGCTAAAGCGAGCATTTGTCTTTCCCCGCCGCTTAACGTTCCTGCTTTTTGTCCAATTCTTTCTTTCAGGCGTGGAAACATCTCTAGCATTTCATTAATCTTTTCTTTTTGCTTTTTTAATGTATACGCACCCATTTCAAGATTTTCAAGAACAGTTAAATCCGCAAATACATTTTTTCGCTGGGGAACATAACCTAGTCCCATTCTTGCTATATCACTTGGAGGTAATTGGTCAATCCGCTTTCCTTGGAAGGTAATAGAACCGCTCATTAATGGCAGCAAACCACTTATCGTATGCATTAACGTAGTTTTTCCAGCTCCATTAGACCCAATGATTCCTACCATTTCTCCCTGATTAACATGAAGGTTTATCTCATGTAAAATCGGGATTTTCCCATATCCAGAAACGACATCCTTTACTTCAAGAAAGCTCATCTTAACTCGCCCCCAGATATACAGATTTAACCTGTTCATTATTTGAAATTTCTTCAGGAGTACCTGAGGCGATTAACTCCCCATTTGCCAGGCAATAAATACGATCACAAATCCGATAAATGAAACCTAGATTATGATCGATTACTAGGAAGGTCATTCCTTCGCTTCTAAGCCTTAAAATATGCTGGACCATTTTATCTAGCATCACCGGGTTTACACCAGAAGCTGGTTCATCAAGAAGCATAATTTTCGGACTAGCCATTAACTGCCTGCACAATTCCAATAGTTTTAGCTCTGCGGCACTTAAATTTTCAGCAAGCTCGTTTCGCTTATCAAATAAATTAAACTGCCTGAGAAGTCCACAAACCTTTGCATAATGTTCCTGTTCCCTTTGAATAATTTTTTTTCTAAAAAGGAATATGGAAAATATCCCTTCTCCTTCATTTGGAGGAACAACCATTAGATTTTCAAGCAAACTTAGTTTCGGAAACCCAACAGGAGTTTGAAAGGTTCTTAATAATCCTTTCTCGACTACACCATCTGGAGTGGCTGTATCAATTTTTTCGTTTAAGAAGGTAATCTGTCCCGAATTTGAAGGTAAAAATAAACTAATCATATTAAAAAGGGTTGTTTTCCCAGCACCATTTGGTCCTATTAATCCAACAATTTCACCTTGATTAACCTCTAATGTCACATCTTTAACTGCTTGAACTCCACCAAAGTTCTTACTCAGCCCCTTGACTTGCAACATTTTCCCTTACCCCCTTCGGTTCGAGGATTAACGAATTATGATGAAATTTAAATAGCTTCTCGACTGATTTGAACTTTTCTGCAATTAATCCTTGAGGCAAGAATCGTAGAACGAGAATCAACATCATCCCAGAGATAAATTGACGTAATCCTGCTAAGACAACGCTATATTCTGCAGCAACAGGTATAAAGCGCGTACCTTCTTGGACGAGAATTAGTACGAATGCACCCATTACTGCTCCACGGTTATTACCAATCCCGCCTAAAACAAGTGCGGTCCAAACTGTAAATGTGATTGTGGATGTAAACATATTTGGTGCAATGATCGACATGTACCACACATAAAAGCAGCCAACAATACCAACCATGGAACTGCTCAATACAAACACTTTTAACTTTGTGGAGAATATTTTCTTCCCAATAGACTGGGTTACTAGTTCGTTTTCCCGAATTGCTCTCATGTACCTGCCCATTGGCGAATCTGCCAATCGCTGGGCAAAGATATAAAATAGAACCAAGGTTAAAAGCACTAACCCTGAGAAAAATAACATATAATTGGAACCTGGAATTATGTCTTGAAATGGTTTATCTAAGCCGAAAAAACCAATATTTCCATTTGTTAACCATTCCTCGTTACCTGCTATGATTCTAATGATTTCAGCAAAAGCAAAGGTTGTAATTAATAAATACTCATTCTGTAACCGAAGGGAGGTATACCCGATAAATAAACTCAGTAAACCGGTAATAACGGCAGCTCCAATGACACCCGCAATCATTGGGAGCCCAAGCCCCTCTGGAGCATCAATAGTGAGCAAGGTATAGGAATAGGCGCCTACTGCAAAATAACCGACAACTCCTAAATCCCATAATCCAAGTAATCCGCCATTCACATTCAATGCTACAGCAAGCATTGCATAGATACCGCCTAATGCAATCAGACCTGAAAGGAAAACTAAAATCTCCATTAATGAGCACCTCGCTTGGATAGACCCTGAGGGCGTATTAACAACACTAAGATGACAATAACAAAGGCAATTGCTGTTCTGTAAGAGGTAGGAACTATCATTGTACTAACATCCATACTTAATCCAATAATGAGGGCAGCAAGCATTGTCCCGTAAAGGTTCCCCATACCCCCAACAATTACCACGGACATGATAATTAAAATTTGCTGCCAGCCTAACTCCATATTCAAAGTCCCTGTCATTGCAAGGAGAATTCCGGCTAATCCGGCTAATCCCGAAGAGATCAGCCAAACATAATCGGATAGTTTCTTAGAATTGATTCCTCGAATTTGGGCTAAATCACGATTCTCAGCCATTGCTCTGAAGCCTTTACCATTTTTGGTTTTTGTTAAGATGAAATGAAGCACAATTACACAAACTATCGAAATAAGGATAATTAGTAATTCTTGATAAGAAAGGAGCTGCCGCCCAAACAATTCGATCATATTACTTGTCTCAAGTCCAAAAGTTCGAATCTGAGGGCCAACAATTGCCTGAACCACTCCGTAGATTACCCATGAAAGACCGATAGAAGTAAAGAGTAAGACTAGAATTCCACTTTTACGTACTGGGAAATAGAAAACCTTCGCAAATAATAATCCCAACACCGCTGTAGCAATAACAGAACAAATCATAGAAAGAGCAAACGGGAAGTTGAGTACGCTTTTAAAAAGATAGGCCATGTAAGCACCTATTAAGAGCATTTGTCCATGAGCAATATTTAAGAAGTTTTCTGTTTTCCAAACCATTGAAAAACCGATGGAAGCTATTATCAAAATACAACCAGTGATTATTCCATAAATAATGTAATCCATCTTCAGCCTCCCCTTTTATTTTTTATTATCACTGTGCTTATATTGTTTATAGAGTAAAAAAAAGATCGAAAGAATTTAATAATTTAATAAACTTCCTGCAATTCAGCTTCCACTATTAAACTTCTTAGTTTATTTGGACTAATAGGGAGTGTGTTTATTTCGATATTTAATGGTTTCATTGCATCGCATACTGCATTTGCAATCGCAGCAGGGGGACTAATCGCACCGCCTTCTCCAACTCCCTTGATCCCCATTGGATTGTGAGGTGATAAGTATTCCTGGTGGCCCATTTCAACATTAGGAATTTCCATTGATGTTGGGATTAAATAATCCATATAAGTTCCGGTTATTAATTGACCGTTTTTATCGTAAATAATCTCTTCATAGAGAGCACCGCCAATTCCTTGAGCAACTCCACCTTGAATTTGCCCATCCACAATCTTCGGGTTGATAACTCGGCCACAATCATGTACTACAATATAACGATGGATGTTAACAAATCCTGTTTCCTTGTCAACTTCCACAACCGCTACATGAAAACCTGAAGAAAATGTCACGGTAAGCGGAACAAAATAGTAAGTGGCACTTGCTCCTGGTTCTATTCCTTTTGGAACCTTACAGCGCGGTCCTGGTCTAGAAGCCTGAGCAATTTCCTGTAGAGAAACTCCTTTAGCTGGATCATTTTTAAGATATACTTTTCCACCATGCATTTCTAATACATCCGATGAAACTCCGAGCATTACTCCAGCTGTAGCGATAAGTTTTTCCTTTAATTGTTTTGAAGCCCCTTGTACCGCGGACCCTGCCGTAACGGCTCCTCTGCTGGCAAAAGTGCCAACACCATATGGCAGTAAACTTGTATCTCCTGCCCGTACAGTTACCTGCTCGGGGTTCACTCCAAATACATCTGCACATATTTGAGAGAATGTGGTCTCATGACTTTGACCGTGTGGGCTTGAACCAACTCCGACCAAAATATGACCTGTTGGATCGATTTTAACAACAGCCCCTTCAAAAGGACCAATACCTGTTCCTTCAATATAGGATGAAAAGCCAATGCCAATATATTTACCCTTTTTTCTAGCGTCCTCTTGCTGTTGGCGGAACTCCTCATAATCAACGATTTTCATGGCTTGTTTTAATGACTCAGTATAATTTCCATTTTCTAAAACCATATTGGCTCCATCCCGGTAAAAAATCCCTGTGTCATATGGCATATGTTCAGGTCGTACAAAATTCCTCATTGACACTTCCACCGGATCAAGATTTAACTTAGAGGCAATCATATAAATAATTCGATCCATAACGTATACCGCTTCCGGTCTTCCTGCGCCACGATAAGGGACGTTAGGTGTTTTATTGGTCAAGACGATTCGACCAGTAATATTATAATTTGGAATGTGATACATTCCCCTTAAATGAGCAGCCGAATTATAGGCACAGCATAAGGCAAAGGAATTATGTGCACCATTATCCAGCAAGAACTGATCTTTTAATCCAAGGATTGTTCCATCATTTTTAAAAGCAACCTCCACGTCATGTACCTGATCACGTGAATGTCTAGTACTTTGCATGTGTTCAAGGCGGTCTTCAATCCACTTAACAGGTCGCTTGTATTTCATTGCAAGATAGGGAATGATGATTTCTTCCGGATAGACGGCGCATTTCGGACCAAAGCCTCCCCCTACATCTGGGGCTACAACACGGATGCTGTCTTCCACCAACCCAACAAGCTTTGAAAGATAGGACCTAACCATATACGGTACTTGTGTAGATGACCAAACTTCAAGCTGTTGATTCCGCTCCTCATATTCGGCAATTACCCCTCTTGTTTCAAGCGGATTTCCAGATACTCTAGGAGTTGTTATTCGTGTTTTTAAAATATGATTAGCCTGTTTAAAGGCATAGTCGATATCTCCAACTTTCACCTCAAAATGTGATTGGATATTATTGCCCAGCTCTTGATGAATGACAGGTGCGTCATCCTTAATTGTTTCAAAAGGATCCGTGACCACAGGCAAAGCTTCATATTCAACTTTAATCAAGGCAAGTGCATCCTCAGCAACATAGCGGTCTACAGCTAATACAATGGCAACCGCTTGACCGACAAACGTTACTTTATCTTTAGCCAGCATGGGTTCAGGGTTTTTCTTGATGGTTGGTTTAATATCAGCTTCTAGCTGTGGGGGCAAAGTGAATTCTACAAATTCAGTAAATGGTTTTACGCTGCCCTCTAAGTCGTCTGCTATGATGACATCAAGAACACCCTCATAATTTTTTGCCTGAGAAGGATCTATGTTTTTTATTTTGGCATGGGCATAAGGACTTCTTAAAATTGCCGCTTCCACCATATTTTCAATTCGAATATCAGCGACAAACCTTCCGGAACCCGTGAGAAGCCGATAATCCTCTTTTCTTTTTACATTCTGGCCAACAAATTGTTTCACAACGAATCCTCCTTGTTAACATTACAAAACGTATGCCTCTTTTACAGCTTTAATAATATTGCTGTATCCGGTACAACGACAAAGGTTACCAGAAATCGCTTCGCGGATTTCTTCATCTGTTGGTAAATCAGGATGATTCTCCATGAAGTTTTTGACTGACATTAGAAAACCTGGAGTACAAAACCCACATTGTAAGGCATGATTGTCGGCAAACGCTTTTTGTATCGGATGGAGGGATCCATCATCTCCAGCTAGTGATTCCACAGTCTCAACTTCTAAGCCATCGGCCTGAACAGCCAGCATCAAACAGGAACGAACAGGCTCACCATCAATTAAAACCGTACATGCTCCGCAAACACCATGTTCACATCCTACATGTGTTCCAGTTAAACCAAGTTTATCCCGTAAAAAGTCTGATAACAGCCATCGAGATTCAATCTCTTTTACTATTAAACTTCCATTAACTTTTATTTTAACGGTATTCATACTCATGCGATTACTCCTTCCCTCGCCCGTTCAACAGCCTTATATAATGCCCTTTCTAGTAAAACACCCGATAAATATCGGCGGTATTCCTTCGAGCCGTGTATATCACCTTCTGGATCAAGTTCATCTAATTGAAGAACAGCAGCTTCTTTTAGAATGGAATCGTCTGGCAGCTTTCCAATTAAAAATCCTTCTGTTTCTTCTGGGATAAAAGGAACAGAATTTGCACCGCCTAATGCGATTTTTGCATCTGCAATCGTCCCATCCGTATTCAGTTCTATGACTGCGGCTACCTCTACTAAAGCAAAATCCCCATGTCGTCTAGCAACCTCTTCAAAGGCATATCCACTTCCCTTTTTTATTTTCGGAAAACGGATTTCCTTTACAAGTTGATTTGGCTCCAGGGAGGTTAATAAATAACTTAGAAAGAATTCCTGAGGTGAAAAGATCATTTCCTCCTCGTTTGAAACGATAACGATTTCCCCTCTTAAAGCGGTTAACATACATGGCAGTTCAGCTGAAGGATCAGCATGAGCAATACTCCCGCCTATCGTTCCTCTCGTCCTGATTTGATTATGTCCTACCCACCGGATCCCTTCAGACAAAAGTGGACATTTTTCTCTAATTAATGGTGATTTTTCTACATCTGCATGCCGAGTCATCCCGCCGATAACAATGGTATCTTCCTCATCTCTTATCCCTTTCAATTCTTCAACTCTGCCAATATCTATTATGTAGGCAGGAGTTGACAGCCTCATGTTTAATAATGGAATCAAACTTTGACCTCCGGACATGATTTTGGCCTCGTCTCCATATTCAGCCAACATTTCAAGTGCTTCTAAGAGATTATTAGGTCTTAGATAGGAGAACTTTGGGGGCTTCATTAAGTTGACCTCCTTATACTAGTTTTATTTACTTTTATTAATATTTTCCCGATAATAAGCTTCCAGCGTTGGGGACAAATGTTTCCAACTCCAATTGCTTTAATATTTTATATACAGTTGAGGTGCCTGCAGTTAACACTGGTAACCCAAGCTCGTCTTCAACCTTTTGAACAGCTGGGAGAGATGGCATTTGAACACACGCAGAAAGAACGATAGCATCAGCTCCATCAATGTTTAACTTTTTCGCAATGGCAGGAAGATTATTGGGATCTAATCGCCCAACATCCAAATTATCAGGTACTTCAAGACTAATCGAATCAATCACTTCAATCCCACTTTGTTCTAAATAATCAATTACCGTCTCAGTTAATGGTTTCATGTACGGCGTAATAATGGAGACCTTCTTTGCATTAATGGTTTTTATACCCTCTACTAATGCTCCGGCACTACTAATAACAGGGGCTGCTCCCCCGTTTTCAACCGTGGCACCATACAGTCTTTTTTCAGAGCTTAGATGGTAACCAGCTCCCTGGCACATAATTGCTACAAGACAGGCATAAGCAAGAATATCACAGCGGGCATCCGATAATTCGACCGCACACCGGTCACTTTCCACATCCATCTTAGATAATTCCTCTTTTGAAACATGCTTCATTCTCATCCTGCTTGAATGAAAAGTGAATGAGGCTTCTGAAGATTCAGTCATCTTAGAATGCAGCATTGCAGGAATTTCAGTTTCCATTGTTGTGTTGGAGCTAGGAACTATTAGTCCTACTCGATAATTTTTTTTCATTCTTTTATTTCCACCTTTTACGTTTTTTTGGACAACCATATTTATTTTTATTATTCGACTTCTACAATGGAATTTTCAGCTGTCTCTAGTGATACAGCTATGACCACCTTTTGAATATCTTTGAAAAACTTGCCAGCTAGAAATTTAGCCACTCCTGCGAGTACCCTATTCCCTACACTCGCAATTGTACCGCCGATAACAGCGTCACACTTCCATTCAAGTCTTGATCCACCCTCCATCTCAAAAATCCTACAATGCATTTGGGCTTCTACATGACCTGGAGAACCACTGCCAGATGCATGGAGAATATAATAATTTGGTTTATCTACACCTTCAATTTTCACCTTACCGATATATTCTCCTTTGACGGCAGCAACACCCAATTTTAAAACTACATCATATTCCCCATTTTCTTTTAAGACTAATTCATGACAGCCCGGAATTACTTTTTTTAAAATTTCTTCATCTAGAAGTGAGTCCCATAACTGATTTACATCCATCGAAAATTTCGCTTCGCCTTCAAGATTCATCTGTTCAAACACCCCTTATAATCTAATGATAGTTTACTAGTTAGCATGTTTTTAATTATACATAGTTCTGTATTTTCTGAATATTTTAGTTAACGACATATTGTGACATTTATTTTTAAAAGGTATTTCTCCAATCATTATTGATCTATATTTTTAAATATAATTCATCAAAAGTTCATCAATTGGTTTTTTTACAAGACTCGAAAATTCCTCAAATGCTTGATTAGCATTTATATCTATACCAATTAAAGTAATAAATGGATTACTTTCAAATTCTAAAAAGATCTCCCAGCTAACCCTATCCCTAGTAAGCTGAACTAAATAAATCTTATTATCTTCTTCTAATTGGACAAATCCTTTTGCCCTAATTAAGTTTGGCTTTAGAAGAGAGAAATATTCTTCTATTATACTTTTAGTCACTTTAATTGGAACAGGAATTGCTATTGTTGATAAATAATCATATGAAGGTTGGTCTCCTGCAAACTCATGATTTTCAGAGGTTTTGAATGAATCCTTTCGATCGCTTTTTTTGCATGCCCTTTTAACATTTAGAAGTTTATCCAGGCAAACCTTACCTAAGGTTGTGAATGTAATCTCAGCCGATTCATTTAACTCTTTAATTACTTTTTCCATTTTGGGTCTAAGCCCATCCGCTACATTATCCATCTTATTGACGATAATACAATCCGCAGAAGATAGTTGTCTAGCATATGTGGTCCTCATATCGAAAGATGTTATCCCTGAAATAGTTTCAGCATCCACTAGCGTAACTACACTTTTCACAAACACTCGGGAAATTAATTCCTTTTTCAACATTTCATCCATGACTTCCTCTGGATTTGCAATACCTGTTAATTCCACAAAAATGATTTGTGGATTCGTTCTTAATAGTTGTTCAAAGCTATTTATCAGATCACTTTTTTTACTACAACAGACACATCCGTCAGAAAGTGATTGTATAGGTACAGAACTTCTTCCGTTTATAATGTGACTGTCAACATCCATTTTTCCAAATTCATTCATGAGTATTCCAGATGTTATCTCTTTTCGCTCTGATTCTTTTAGCAAATTCAATAATACAGTTGTTTTTCCACTCCCTAAAAATCCACTTAATATGATAACGGGAACTCTATTCATAATACTTGCACCCATTTATAACAAGAAGCTCAGGTTTCCGAGAAATTCGTTATTATTAATCAGTTCTACTTTTTTAGAAGCAATCTTCCAAGAGTGACCGTAGATCCTCAGCTTGTGTTCAAATCTGCCGGAATATATCGTTTGGATCCCGCGTCTTAATTCCACAATAATAAAATTTGAACTAACCGTAAGCGAGTATTCCTCTCTTTCTAGAACTTTAACATTGGTGATTAAATGTCTTGTTCTCGATTGTGGGTCCTGTCCATATGCTAAACCACTTTGTAATCGCCACACTCGTTCATCCAATCGCTCTTTACTATCATAAATAATAGATACATGCGTATTCGGATCATAGTGATCTTTATTAGAAGGAATCCAATACCAAGCATCCTCCGTAAATAAGTCTAACCATTCACTAAATTTTCCTTCATCTAAATAAGAGGCTTCATCTATAAGAAAAGCTTCTATATCCTTTCGGTCTACAAGAACTTCATTCATTTTCATGCCTCCTATAATAATCGTTTATTCTTTCACCATTAGTCGTTTCCATTCTTTGTATAATGCTCGAGCAGAAACCTCGTCACTCGAAGTGGCAGTAATAATTCCATCTTCATCTATTTCTTCGCGATTCATACCACGGCTTATCTCCATCCAATCTTCATTCATACTCTTTGCCTTTAGGCCTTCCATGACTCGATCAAAACCAACTTCCAGATCATCTACGGTACCAAAACCTGCTGGTCCATAGAAACCTTCATGCTTTCTTAACCGGCTGGCATTTTCCTCAACGGATGCTCCCTTAAGCATGATTGGATACAGACTGACATACGTTTTATTCACGGAAATAGGTCTAGTGATACGAACTTGAGAACCAACAAATCCGAGGTTAGGGAATATAATTAGATTAAAAGGCAATGCGCCTATTCCAAGGTCTCCGTCTAATTCATATAAGGAATGTCCATTCCCCAAATCACGAATTTTTTCGTTCTTATGCATCTTTGAAAAATTAATTTTCTTTCCTGTTTTGTTCGCTATTAAATTGAAGAAGCTTCGATGGGTAACACTTAAATGATAGGGGTCAATCGTATTCTCCACCTGAAGCTTCCAATTGCCATCAAAGCTATATTTATGAACACCTGCATTTAACGCAATACCATCAGGTCCTGTATTTGCCACATAATCGATATATTTGCGCGCGTGCCCTAAATGGTCCTCAAGGCTCGGTACATCTTCAGATAAACTAGCAAAGATAAAACCCTGGTATACCTCAACCTTGGGTACTTTAATTAATCCCATTTTACAGCGGTCAAAGTTTTTATCATACCCATCCTGGAATGGCATTCCCGTCAAATCACCATTATTTGCATACGTCCAACCATGGTATGCACAACGGAAATAGTTTGCATTTCCTTGTTCCTGCTGACAAACAGTAGCAGCTCTATGACGGCAACGGTTAAAGACAACATGGATTTCATCAGTATCAGAGTCACGTGTTACAATTACCGGATTGGTTCCTATAATGGTTGTCTTGTAGTCACCTGAATTAGCAATCTCACTTTCATGCGCAACGTAAACCCATGTATTTTCAAAGATATTCTTCATTTCTTTTTGAAAAATTATCTCATCCGTATAGACATCTCCATGGACTGAACCTTCTTTAATCAGATCAGAAATTTTCACCGTTTCCATTGGTCTTCTCACCTATCTTCCTTAATAGATTCGTTTACAACTGCAACATGAATACATCCATCTTCTCCATAAGCATGCATTCTCACTGCTTTTGCCGCTTCTTCTATTGGAAAACTATGCGTAACCATCTTTTCAAGAGGATATTTTCTTGATTCAATTACCCGTAATGCCACCCCAACAGCTTTAGTTGGACGGCCCAGGACTCCTTTTATCGTTAAAAGCTTCCAAGTAATTTTACTAGACATTAGATTTTGCGATAACTTTTCATCTGTTCCAGAATGAACGATAGTTGCTCTAAGTCCAGCCAAATTCAAAGCTGTTACTAATTGTTGAGGAGCTGTTGCTGCATTAATGATGGTATCTGCCATCTTCCCTTCTGTTACATCATGAACCTCTTTAACGAGATCCTGAGTATCTGCATAGAAAGTGTGCGTGGCACCGAATTCCTTTGCTAATTTCAAACGGTGTTTATCCTTTGACATTCCCGTAACGATGATCTTACCCGCACCAGCTTCTTTCGCCCCGATTACAGCACCAAGACCCATAGGTCCTGGTCCTTGAATAAGTACAGTGTCACCAACTTTGGTGTTACCAACTTCTTGAACCCAGTGAATTCCATTTGAAATCGGAATATATAATTGTAAAAGTTCTGGTGTTACATCTGGACTCGCTTTATGAATAATGGAATTCGGGTGCAAGTACATATATTCTGCAAAGCCCCCCCATAAAGCTGTTTTATCATTGTCTATGTTCATCGCACCATAGCGCAAATCAAAACATTGTTGATAATAACCGGTAAGACAATTATTGCAGGTACCGCATGGAATATACTCTTCCACTACCACTCGGTCCCCTTCTTTTAACCCCCAGCGCTCTGCAGCCTTATGTCCCAAGTTCGTCACTCTTCCAACTATTTCATGGCCAATCACACACGGGAGTTGGAATACCCCATTTGCGCCATTTAAATAGGCTTCACTATCAAATCCACAAACCCCGCAGGCTTCAACATGGAGAAGTCCGTCATTTTCTCCTGTTTCAGGGATTGGGAACTCCATGATTTCTATTGTTTCTTTAGCAGTAAGAACAGCTGCTTTTACTTTGGTCAATTTAATTCCCCCCACTTAATCCATTTCCAATAGAAATCTTCTATTCAAGATCATCTGCTTCATCTATCCATCTAGTTTTAGAAGGATCTAATAGAATTGTAAGATCCTTATGTGTAGCCCATAATAGACTTTCTAGTTCAAGAGGATCAAAATAAGAAACTTTTCCAGTTCGGATATCCTTTAGTAACAACCTGTCACCATTCGCTGACCTATCTATTTGAACGGATACATGTGCAAATTCATTTTTGAGGACAAAGCTTTCCTTCACTGCTATTCACCTGCAATCATTTGAAGTTAGTTAGTACCAACTAACATTACAATAGATCTCTGTACATTATTTATATTTCTGGCTTTTATCATTTTTACAATTTTCTGAAATCTAAAAAGGAAGTTTGTTAGATTAGCTAGCAACAATTCTCCATTGGATATCTTCTTTCTCTGCAGCCTTAACTACTTCCTTTGCTTCCTGATGATTTTCATAGTCACGGTCATCTATTTTTCTACCAGGGACACTTGTAACAAATTCATTAGCAAATGGGAAAGGATGAATAAGGATTTCTCCATTCCCTTTAGATCTAACAGTTAAGTGTACCAGTTCGCTTTCCCTTGTCATTCTTATTGGACCTAAGGTAACTTCATTTACTTCCTTAGGATTGTTAAGCCCCATAAATAATCCTAAGCGATCCAACACTTGAAAATACTCATACTGCATCCAGATTTTATCTTCAAATTCACTGCGTTTCTGCTGGGCTTCCCAATATTTTTGCTTGATATCAATCCATTCTTTTTGGATTGTGTTAATGGTTTCATTCATGAAACCTCTTAGATCGTCTGAAACCTTATAGGTAAAGGTTGGATCATAGCCAAATCTACTTGTATATAGACCAATCCAGTGCATTCCCAGCATCATCCCAGCATATGGATCCTGCTTTAAGGTATTTCGATACCCATTTTCGTAGAAACGAACATGTTCCGGTAAATTAACTTCTAAAAAATTGGTTGGTCGTTTTGTAGCATCGTTAAACAATACTTCATCATCAGGTTGTTTCCATCCAGAGTCATGTTTTTCGATTCCAAAACTGACAGATTCATGATTTTCTAGTTTCTTGAAGTTTTCGTTCCCCCATAACCTAGAAACACTTCCCATTTGAGTAGCATGTTCATCCTGCCTTACCAACACTAATTTCCCTTCCTGCTTTGAAATAATCATTTACTTCCTCCCTCATTATTAAGCGCTTCCAAAAGGGGAATCAATTTTTCCGTCGGTATGACGTCACCATACTTTTGTTGTATATCAAACAAGTTAATCGCATGGGTCGTAATACCACGGTCAAACACGCATTCTTCTGGAACCACAACTTTATAATTATTTGAAAATGCGTCCACTGCGGTTGCTCGAATGCAGCCGCTTGTCGTACATCCTGTAACAATTACACTATCTATCCCCTTAGCGGTTAAAAGGGAAACCAATGGGGTTCCATAAAACGCACTAGGTTTTTTCTTTGATAGAATGATATTCCCCTCTAAAGGTGCTAACTCTTCGACTACCTTTGTTCCTTTTTCTCCTTCAAGAAGCAAAGGATGATTGAATATCTGACCTTTAATTGCTACACGGTCATTATCACCGCTCCTGTTTCCTTCAATAATTGTATAGATAACAGGAAGTCCTTTTTCACGGAATATTTCTAGTACTCTTCTAATATACGGAATGGCTTCCCAACTCGCTGATCCACAACTTGTTGGGTATGTTTTGATCGCATCTTCAATCTCTTCTGGTCCATCCCCAGTAAACCCATATTGGACATCTACAATTAGGAGGGCAGGTTTTTGACCTAAACCATAAGTAGTCCCTAATCCAGCGTTAGAGTAAATTTTTGCATCTCTCTCATCTAAGTATCTTTCCCATATTCTAGTCATTTGCTTTCCCCCTTTTATCCGTAAGTAATGACTTTATCACAAGCATCAGTCATTTCAACTAGGACACTAGGAGAACCTAATTCAATCTTTTTTCCAAGGAAATCCTTTTCCGTTATTCCCCTAGCCCCGCAGGAAACCTGTGACAGCACAATACGTCCGCCTCGTTCAATGATTTCATTAACAGAATTCCTTAACTCTGTAGCCGTCACCCCAACACCCAAAACACTATCAAGATGTTCTTCCTTTACTAATTGGACCGCACTTCCAGCAAGAAACATCGACGCTTGATGACCATCCCTAAGTGCTGTTTTTGCAATAAGAAAAGCCCGGTCAGCTTGTGTTGGTGCCTCTGGTCCATGTGTTAAGTGAATCATTAAATGCATGTTATTTTCCTCCCTCTTTGTCTAGTGAATTTCATGACTTACCTGATTCGGAGTTAAGTGATTGATAAATACCTGTACGCTCCCTTTTATTACATCATCTTCTGATAGTGTTGTAATCGTTTGACCTTGAACGAATGATCTGGATATAAAAAGACCATAACTCATATAAAGGAAATTCATAGCTGTTAGCTCATAATCGTCGTCTATAATAAGCCCTCGTTTATTCATCTCTTCAAAATATTTAATAAGTAATTCCTTTAATTGCCTTGGGTGTTTATTTACCTGCTCATTCAGCCCTTGTACATTATGCCCTTCTTGGATGGCAATCTTTATAACGTTTTTATTCTTTTTCATGATTGTGTGATAAGTCTCAGCAATCATTAATAAGTCTTTTCCTAGATCCCAAATTAAATTATGGTCGAAAAGTTCCTTCATCTGAAAACTATAATAGTAACGGTCAATTGCTGCTTCTAATATTTTCTTTTTGTTCGGAAAATGTCTAAAAAGAGTCATTTCACTCACTGCAGCTTTTTCTGCTATTTGTTTTGTCGTCGCTCCCTTATATCCCTTTTTCGCAATCATATCAATTGCCACTTTTAATATTTTTTCATCCGTATTCATATTCCTTCTACCTACCTAACTGTGTTTGTTAGTACTCACTAACTTACTCCTATTATGAATGTTATAATAGTGACAAAAATGTGTCAATACATATTCTGAATTTTTTAAAAATTTTAACAAAAGGTTGACAAAGACAAAAACAGGGGTTCATTGTATTGGATTCCTCTCTTACCCCTACAACTAACATTCTTTGTTTTAAATATCCCCGAAACACCGTTAAAATTTCCAAATTTGCCAAGACGTCCATGTTCTAACTTCATATATCTCCTATTATATGATTTCCTCACTTAGTAAACGCGATATGTCTTTCCTGATTGAATACCTTCTACACTTTTTTGATAGGCTTTAGCCACCCGGTATGCAGAAACAGGCTCAAATCCAGGAAAATAAGGACCATATTTTTCAATTGATTCCGCTATGACCGTTGGACTAACATGATTAATCCTGATTCCCCTTGGCAGCTCAAATGCCGCTGATTCCACAAAGGCCTTTATTGCTCCCCCCACCATGGCAGCAGAAACTCCTCCCCCAATTGGTTCCTCCATAATAATACCGGTTGTTAAGGTAAAACTACCATTATTATTTACGTGTTCATGACCAAGGAGAACTAAGTTTACTTGGCCCTTTAACTTGCTTTGAATCGATTGTTCATTCTTTTCAGGCGTAAGTTCTGTCAGTGAGCCAAAAAATGTGGCACCCGCTGCACAAATAACGGCATCCACCTTCCCTATTTTTAAGTACATCTCTTTGATGCTATTTGGCGATGTAATATCGACCAGTAAATCTGCCTCATTCCGCCCAGCCGTCACTACTTCATGTCTCAGCTCTAACTGTTTATGAACCGCACGGCCAATTGTCCCATTGGCTCCTATTAAAAGAACTTTCACATTGAATTCCTCCTCAAATTAGGTCACTACCCTAGTAAAATTGGTATGTTAGTGCTGGATTGTTGGTTCGTTCATTTTTATCCAAGGCTAGATTGATATTTGCTTGAAAAATTCCTTCCAAATTGACGATTGCTTTCTCAATACGGATTGTGGAAGATGCACAATCATCTTTTGCTGTCCCGAATAAATAATTACTCTTTTATTTTACTGATGGACACTTAGCCATGTTTTCGACTGGTATTTCCTTCCTTTCAATATGATAATTATATACTATATCTTCCTATCTTCTATAATCAACAGAAATAAGGATAATGTGGAAATTTATCCAAAACCTTTGTTCCTTTCATTTCCAGTTGAATTTTAAAGGAGGTCAATTGTTAAATGAATTTAGGGAAGTTAAGCGTGTAATGGCCAATGAAATGTACCAACAATGCATAATGCATTATTGTCACTAAAAAGACCCTTCATCAGAAAAATGGCCATCTTATTAATTCAAGTACATTATTATTTCAAAAACTTTACCAATTTATTTCGCATTTCAACAGGGATTGGTGCACTTTTTTGCTTTTCAGAGTCAAAGTTAACGATAACCACTTCCCCGTATGCAAGAAGTTCATCCTGATCTTGATGTACAAACTCATGCTTAATGTAAAACTACTTCTTCCAATCTTCTGTGGTTCGAAAAACGGTATGCGTGGTGCAGCTGGCTGATAATATTCATAAAGAGCTTGCAGGTAGAGCATACTATCACAATCGATCTGTCGGGATTTTTTGTAAGGGAGAAATAGCAATGTCAGGATCTGTTGAAATCATCATTCGAACCTTAACTGCTTTTATTTTATTATGGGTATTTGTGCAGCTGCTCGGTAAACAGACGATTGCCCAGAAGACTTATCACCTTTATATCGCTTCCATTACCATGGGGACCATTGCAGGAAATCTAGCATTCAATATTAAAATTAAATTCCTGTATTTCATCATTGCAATGATTATTATGGGTGCCGTGGTTTTTATGCTGAATCTTGTTGCGGTTCGAAATCCACGCTTCGGAAAATGGATCGCTGGAGAACCAGCTACCATAATTCAAAAAGGACAAATTCTCGAAGAGTCAATGAAGCAAATGGGCTATTCACTTGAATCTCTTAAACAGGCTTTACGAGGCAAGGATATCTTCAATATAGAAGAAGTGGAGTGTGCGATTTTAGAGATTAATGGGTCCCTCTCTGTATTAAAAAAACAACAATACCGAAATACTACCAAACAAAATGTAACGTTACTTCCTCCAACAGGAACTGTACCGATCGAGTTGGTCTATGATGGGAAGATTTTATACGAAAACTTATCCCCACACACCTACGATGAAGAATGGGTAATGGCTGAACTCAAAAAAAGAAACCTTGCTGTTTTTGACATATCGTATGATGTCATCGGGACAAAAGGAAATTTATATATAGATATATTCGAGGATCAATTAAGTTAATAATTCAGTGATAAAAAGTATGTTACCGTTAATTTTCCTTAGCGAAATCAATAATGATCACGGTATAAATACTAAATTTAAAGCCCTCTACCAAAGAAAAGGTGAGGGCGTGTTTTGCGTTTTTATTTACCTAAATGCTCAATCGCGTAATTGGCTTCTTCTTGTGTAAATTTTTCACCGTACTCAGAGGTTAATTGGTCTCTTATCGCTTCCGATGACATACTCATTGATTCCTGATAACTTTTTGCTTTAGCTAAGGCATTTTCATTATAATCGGCTTTCAGATTGTCAACGGCGTATTGTGCTTCTTCAGCAGTAAATTTTTCGCCTTGTTCCGAAATAAGTTGATCATAAATTCCTTGTTTTGACATGTGCATCGTTTCTGAATAGGATTCAGCTTTTTTCAAAGCATTTGCATTCCAGTCATATTGAATTTTGCTCATTGCATACTCAGCTGCTTCTGGAGAAAACTTTTCGCCATATTCTGAAGTTAATTGATCATAAATACCACTTTTGGACATGTGCATGGTTTTTGCGTAGGTTTCAGCCTTTTTCAAAGCAGACTTATAATCACTAGGAACGTCATCCTCTGCGGTCTTCGGTTCCTCTACTTTCTCCTCTTGTGATTCTTTCGCCGTCTGGGTATCAGTTGACTTGTTTTCAATTGCGGTATCCTCGCTAGTACCATCTCCACCGGAAGCAATCTTCACAACTACGATGATAGCAAATACCCAAACCCACCATTTTTTATAGAACGGTTTTTTTGGCTTTTGTTGTTTTTCCTGTTTTGACATTTCCAGTTTGTCTCCTTTTATGTCGTTTTTTGTACATTTATACTATTTACATAAAGTACAAAATCATCCCATTTACAAGGAAAGGTCAATAAATATTACTGAAGATTATTATTAAGACAACAAACAAAAGAAATATCGTTATGCGTGGGGTCTGATCTAACTTCTATCGATTATTATGGTCATATAACATCTTAAGGAAATGAACATTCTCATGGATTAGAAACTGATTTCATCACCACCACTATTACATAGTGATGATTTTCCTTTTTAATGCTTCCCATTTAAACCTATTTTAGGTTGTTAAAGGGATTCCCATCTGGAATAAATCTACCTTACTTCTGTGTTTTTCAATCTTTGACCTTTTTAAAAGTGAGTTAGAATATCGGGTCAAATTCCAGCTTTTCTCTAATTCTTCTCTAACATTCTTCAAATCATTAAATTTGCGGTTATTAACGGTACGATTTTTATAGAAAGAATGATCATGGTCAGAAACTTATTTTGTTGAATATTTCATTATTTCCCCTAGTTTCATATTGTTTTTCAATGTATTGTAGGTAAATTTTCCCATCTAAGATAAGAAAAAAGCAGAGAGTTATACTCCTGCTTTAGTTGGAAAGGGTATAAGTTATTAACTTAGATTAATTAATATTGGTTCGTTCCTGTAATTGAATGTGGCCCAAAATGAATCATTATTTATTTTTTTGAATCGCTTTCCAAAACTCTTTCGCTACGACTTGATACCCTTCTAAGCTTAGATGAATGTCAGCCGGATTTGGAAGGTATTCCTTCTCATGTTTTTCGATCACATTCGCGGTTGGAACGAAGATATCACCATTCATCATGGCCATATTTTGAATCGTTTGATTCAAAGCATCTAATAACGGCAATAGTGCTGCTTGTTGTGCTTCTGGTAAATGAGGAAACGGATTATAGTAGCCCATTACATATACATTTGTGCCAGGATTGATGCTATCAATCCTGCTTAAAATAGCAAAAAGGTTATTACCTATTCCTTCTAACACCGATTGTGCCAATGCTGGATTCTGTTGGATTGAGCCTAACTGTGCCAAAAGATCATTTGCTCCAATATCAATGGTGACAAGCTCCGCCTCACTAATTGATTCTAGTAAGCTAGCATTCTGTTCATTAAGTGGATTGAACAATTCATTTAAAATATTGGTTGTCGTATAACCCGACACCCCATAATTGTCGAGTGCAACATGGTATTGAGATTGCTCAAAACGGCTAGTTAGGTAATCAACATATCCCTTATCTAACGATTTCATTGGGGTTTGTCCTGCTGCAAGTGAATCACCCAGAGCCACATAATCAAAATGTTCCTTATTGATATTCTTTGCTGAAGCACTCAATGGGATTGATACGATGAGTGAACCAATAATCAGTGCACTTACTAAACCTTTTCTTATTTTCATAACTCTTCCCCCTTACTAAAATTACTCAGTTAAACTGTTCTCTATTAAGAATGTTTTTTCCTTCTTTCTTAGAAAAATAATTATCATTTTGGGACGCAATCAAGTATGTCAGTAGAAGAATGACTATTTCCATGTCCGCAAAAAGTGGCTCAAATCTCCGCAATTGACTAAACGTAAGAAAGAGCCCACACGAATGAGCTCTTTTTTGTTAACTTCAGAAACATGATTTTTTCTACGCTTTCAGAGTGTATTTGGCAACACCTGAGGAGCTGATAACACCTCTAGATTACAGCACTATGGTTTGTATGTTCTTGGGGACTGCTAACCGGTTTTCCTCCTAAGCCTTCAAATTGGCGGCCCCACCCCGTTATAATCGAGAATAATAGAACCAAGAACAGGACCATGCAATAGATCATACCGCTGCTGACTTGTGTTAATGATAGCGGCGCTATAAAATCATACCCTTCCGACAATAAAGCACCGAGGAATACAAAAACACTTAGGAACGGGATAACGAGCACGATGGCATTTGCAAAACCATCAAGCAGATTGGCACGGCGGTAAGGATGGAGACCCACACGTTTGCCAATCTCATTCTGTACTTTTCCAAATGTAGTCATCGACGCACTGGTCACACCCCCGAAAATTAACGTGGTAAACGAGATTCCTAACATCATCGCAAACTCAGCACCACGTACCGTTTTTCCCATTTTGCTGTTAAGGATGCCATTTGTAACTTTTTCAAGCACACCCGCACCATTAAGCACACCCATGATCCCATAAACGGAAATGACCAGCGTGACCGTGGCCATCATGCTGCTGATACCACCCGTTAGGAAACCTGCCGGTGCACCATCTTTAACGGAAATGACATGGTCAAACGTTAAGAGGTTAAATGCTAGACCTGTGATGGTTCCTAAAATGATTCCTACAGTAATCGCTTTATAGATATTGCGGGTTTTAATGGCCACGATTAACATAACAGCTACAGGAACCAGCATGACCAATGTCGTTGAATTCATGTTCTTCTCGAGGATATCCGCAGCGCCCGCTCCTGCTACGCCGCCACCGCCGAAGATCCAGAACAGAACAAACGAAATCACACCTGCGACCAGGGAATACTTCAGTCGGGTGGCTACAACGCCACCGATGTCAGCAAAGCCTTGTTTTTCTGTATATTCTTGTGTTCCTGCAGAGATGATGGTGGTATCGGATATCGGTGCCAAGTTATCGCCAAAAATAGAAGCACTAACGATGGCGCCTGCAAGAACACCAGGGTCGCATCCCAACAATACTCCTGCTGGATAGAAAATAGGGAAGCATGTAAACATAGTTCCGATTGATGATCCCGTAGCAGTAGAAATGACACAAACGGCTAAGAAAGTAAACGCGGTGAATAATCCCCCATCCACTCCCAGCAAATCGGCAAGCCATACGAAACCTGCCGAAATGTTTGCCTCTTTTATCAGCGCCGAGAACATCCCGATTACAAAAAGCAGGATGGTAATGGGAACAGCTTCCTTTACACCTTCATAGACAGAATCCCAGAAACGATCATAGTTACCCTTTTTCACCAAAATGGAACCTATCATCAGTGCGACGAAAGCTCCCATGGCAAGTGCATACATTTCAAACGCTTTAAACACGATAAAATACAAGATACAGAAAAACAGAAAAATCACCACTGGAATAAACGCAGTGCCCCAGCCACCTCTAAATTCAAGTCTTTTATTCATACCAGAACTCTCCTCTTCTATGCTCAACTTTCTATTCTAAACTAAACATACAGTTTCATTTATTCTTCATTTAAATTCATCTTCATAATATTGCGATATTTCGAATCAACCGTACGCTCTAACTCAAACGGTTCGCCGGCTACTATTGGATAGTTGTCTAAGAATTGTCTTATTTCTTCGATATCGGTATTATCAAGTTCGAAGGTAAATATTTGAGTATTTGATTCAACATGCCTGCTATTTCTAACTCCAATAATAGAGGCTCCGACACCTTGCCTGCTTAATATATATTTTGTAGCAATCTGGGAAACCTTGACAGAATGCTTTTTAGCGATCCTTTGTAGCAATACCAACAATTCCTGATAGCCATCCCAGCCCAAAGTATCTTCAATGACCTGAAAATATTTAACGTGAGAGCGTGTTTCGGGTTGTATCGAAGTTTGACCCATCCATTTTTCCGCTAACAATCCTCCAGATAATGTACCGTAACACAGCAGGGATATTCCTTTGCTTTTACAATAATCGATTAATTCTTTTTCTGGACGTCTATCAAAAACCGAATATTGATTTTGACAAGACACAACAGGGATACCGGCATCAACGATTTCGCGCAAATGCTTCGTATCAAAGTTTGTAACAGCAATATTACGGATTTTTCCTTTTTCTTTCAGTCTCAACAGATCTCCCGCTGTCTCAACAAATCCAGGCACACTGTAATCCCACCAATGAAACTGAACAAGGTCCAATACCTCTCGTTTTTGACGTTTGAGGCTTCTGTCAATGATCTTTTCTGTGTACGTGTAATCGATCTCACCAAGCAAATTGATATCCGGTACATACTTCGTATGAATTTGAATATCATGCGGTGAAAGAGTACTCCCTTCTTTTAGTTCCGTTAAAAATTCACCGAGGAGTTCTTCAGTACCCGTATAAATATCTGCACAATCAAATGTCGTAAATCCTCTTTCAGCCAGCATATGGAAGGCCTTTATGACATCTTGCATATCTAACTTTGCTTGTAAGCTATGACCTTCTGATAACTGCCAACACCCGTTGATCACTCTGCTAATCGTATAATCTTTTGCTAATTCGAATCGTTCTGCCATTATTGTTGATCTCCTTTATGTATAGGTTCTATTGTGCATTCAGCATGACTAAATTCTTGCGTTTCGGTACGAGTTATTTTAAATTTAGCCCCACAGTTTGGATCGGGACAGGCAATAAAACTATCGGACAACATCCAGTCATTCGCATGTAATGGCCGCTGCTTTGCAGGCAGCAATGGCAAAATAGCGCTTAAGGCATACATGGAAAATGAATTCCTTTCCGGGAAGATCAAGTTTTCCCCTTCAACTAAGAAGTAGTCCCCTTCCTTATGGCTGCATACCATTGGTTTATCTGAACCTACCACCTCAACCTTTAAGTTAAATAGCGTAAATTTATCATTCATAGCACCTTTTCCTTTCTACATTTGCAATTAATATCCATTTATAAAAAAACAAAAAACACCTGCCCTTAAATAAAATTCAAGGACAAGTGTTAACCTGCGGTACCACCTTGTTTGATATGTATCAACATACCCTCTCAGCAGAGTGCTTACACACTCTTAGCCCTTTAACGCTGGCTTTTGCGTCTTAGCTACTAAATCAACGATCGTTCACTTCGCCCTCTGAGGCCCATTTGCTGTTACGTCATCTGTCCGGCTTACACCATCCCGGATTCGCTGAGAGACCGTTTAACAGTTTTACTCCCTCGTCTGCAGTTTAAAAGAATGATAACATTCTAGTTTTTTAGTGTCAATAATAATTCTAATATTTTGATAACTAAACTTTACTCTTGCGCTAGCGAGGATTCTTTGGCCAGGTCAGTAAAAACGTTTGGTCATATTGTATGGCTGGCTTTCAATCCAATAGCGTATATCCTGCTTCATTTATTTTTTCCTCGACCCCAACTTTTACTACTTCCAATTCTTCATTTTCTTTCAAATCAACTAAAGCTAGTCTCCTTTTTCTACATTTGACAATTGAAAAATGCCTATAAATTTGATTATAGGCTTTCTTAATTAGTTGTTTTATTTGTAATAGATTAAGTTTGTTTATTACTTCGCTGAAAGTTCACTTTCTATAACCCACTTATGATTTCTTACCATTGGTCCTCCAGTAGTCGGGAGGTTATATAGGCTTACCATATGAGTACGGCATATCGACAGGTTCTCCCCGGGTAAGAGTACAGACTTTCCTTCCATGTCTCCACCTCATTTACTCTTTGACACCTTCGGCAGTAAGGACTTTGTCTTGTATTGCAGACTCATCCAATGTCACCTAGCCTTATATCCAAAACAATTGATCAAACTCTTTTTATTTACAAGTTTAGCGCTGGTCGTGAATTCTATGAGCTTTGATCAACATCATAACACTGGTAAATTATTAATTACTATATATTCTTTGATTCTGTATGTTGCTGTCAACAAAGGAATTGAATTTATGAGTTTCAATATAAGTTGGATGCACACCATCATCGTACTCTTATGTATTGGTGTCTCTGTAATAATATATGTTTTAGTAAGCAAAAAGAGATTGGAGCGGTCATTATATGTATCTCAGTAAAAAAGATATCCCCTCTTTTCCGAAGCAAGTAACTTTACATCCTAAGTTTATAAGAGATGAATCATTTAATGAAAATTATAACATCAATGTTACGGGGCATTATATCCTATCACTTGTAGATGATTCAAAAACCATCGGTGATATCGTCAAAATAACAAAAAAGAAATATAAAATAAAGGAAGAGCTCGCACATCATGATTGTGTTAGTTTATTCGAAACATTAAATAAAGAATTTCTTTTGAATATTAAAAGAAAGGGAATATCTGACCGGTTCTCTGCATTTGTATTTTTTGTCAGAACTTTTCAGTTCAGGCAGCTATTTGAATTCTTTCAGTTAAATAAAAGATTTGATAATGCTTTTTTAAAGAAGAATTTAATCATTACCTTCTTCTACCTATTAATTGTAACTCCTTATTTAAATGGAGGTTTACTTGCGATATCTTTCTTAATTTTATATGTGTCTAATCCGGTTACAATTTGGGAACCAATTATGCTAGGAGGTGGTTTCATACTTTCCATAGCTGTTCATGAGTTTTCGCATGTGCTAGGATTATATATGATGAAGGAAATTAAAAAACTAGGATTCATTGGGAAGAGAAATTTAAATATGGGGGTTTTCAGAAAGCGTGTTGACCCAAGAAAGGACATTTTTGTTTCTTTGATGGGACCCATTATTCCCTTTTTAATAGGAAATTTGTTATTTTTACTCTCTTCAATTGAAATCGTTCAAACTATAGGAATCATATGGATGTTAAATCTATTTACTCTTTTTTCGACAGATGGGAAAAATATAAGAGATAATATGAAGAAAATCATGAGAGGGGCGGTCATCAGATGAAAAAAGGAATAATTGTAACAAATGTTTTTGTAGCGAGTTGGATTGTTTTTACTCTAATTTTAATCGTTTCTCTATCATTAATCGATTTTAAATTAGGAACAAAAATCGGAGCAGGATTATTTTATATCAAGGGTCATTATAAAGAAATGACGGAAATTGGTGGTGAAATGAAAAATACGATTGTTACGGAACAAGGTCCAGGCATAATCACTGTCCCACTGGGTCTAAGTCTTTTTACTGCATTAATTGCTATTGTTTATCTTAAGTTGAAAAAGAAGGACGAAAAAATTACAAAATAACACCTCACGCTCTTAAAATAGAAGAGAACGTCCAACAGGTTGGTTTAGCACAATCCTTCAAAAGTAAAGCAAAATCCTTCAATGGATGATGCTTTACTTTTAAAAATACTACATCGTATGCACTATCTGCAGATACATATTCCCATTCAGGTTCAAAAAAGAAATGATTAACCCCCTCACCAATCGTGGTAGTAGGATATTCGAAGAAAAAACCATCTTAAACATATGAAACTTGGTCGATGTTGGTAGGCAGAAAGGCTGTGCAAATCCAGCTGTTGGTTGACTTTTCTGAATGTAATTTTTTTGCACCCGTGAGTCCATCTTTAGCAGCAACCATTTGCAGAAATCGTGTCGCATTATAACCACATTCTTTTTTGGCGTTTTGATAAATAGCAATCATGTCCTTATGGAATTCTTTTTTCAAATCCACTAATTTTTCCCCTACCAAAACATTTAATTTATACTACAATCATTCGACAAAATCTTATTAATTTCCTTTACAGTAACGAAAAAGAAGCACTCAAGAATCTCTCTGAGTTATTTGTATCCATTCGATTTTCACCACCATCTCTACTCGCTTGCAAGATGCAGAAAGTTAATAGACTATCTCATCTTAAATGATACTTTCTATTTCCAGTCTAATTAATTTTCTTTTATGGATGATTAAAGCCACTAGAAATTTAGTTATTGAAACTATTCCTCAATATTTGCGATATACAATTTGTCATTAACTTGAATTGCAATAGCCTTTTCGACACTTACATCCTTTACCTTAAAAATTTTACTCGGATTTTTATATGGGTTTTGGTCTTCTGAGTAAGAAACAATTTCCTGAATTTTAGCAGCCTTTCCTATTTGTTCTTCAACCTCATCAGTAGTTAAAACTTCATCAGTCAGTAGATAAGTAGAGTTATCCATTCTAATTTCGGCTGGTGTAAGGTTAGCAAATTCAGCATCGCTTAAATTGTTTGAATTACATCCAGAAAGAATAATAGAAATGAAAATTAAACCAATTGTTATTATTTTTTTCAATCTATTCACCTCTTTTTTCTGCATTAATAAAAATAAATAATGAGCATTGTATTCTTTATTTTTCGTTTCAGCCTTTCATTAAGCCCTGCTACTATCTTCTTAAACTCTTCCGACACACCGTCATCATGTTCTCCCATGTCGACATTTCCTTTTTACTGATAAAGGCTTGAACCATCGACCCTTTAGAATAAGCGATACTAAAACCATTCCTTGTGCATTCCTTTAAGAAATGGTTTAGTGATCGGGAATCACGAACTCTCACCAATGACAGAATCGATTCCACAATAAGGACATACTGCTGTATTTTCACAATCACACCAATCGGTAATTTCAGAGGGATTAAAGATATTCAAACAATAAAAGCATCCACATATTTTGTCCTTTACTAATTCCTTTCGATGATGACTACTAAAGCGGTGTGCCATTTCAAATTGTTTCTCCACTTCTTTTCACCTTCCTAAACTAGATATTAATGACTATCCACATAAGGAAATTTTCATTCTACTTTTTTTATTCTTATCGTCTCCTTGGTCTTCATCTTCTGCAAAAACTATTTCTTCTTCGTGAAACTCAACTTCAGTTTGTCTAGTTATTTCGTCAAATGGAGTATAGAAAGGTGTTATACTTCTCTTCTTTACGAACACTTTATAAAAGCCAATTAGGACTAATAAAACTATAACAGCAGGAAAACCCACTGCCATTATATCCATAGGATTCATCAACAACTCCCCTTTATAATTAAAATCCAGATTTAAAATCTTTATATTATTTACGAATGATAAGATAACTAGTTTCGCACTTAAACTTTACTTCTATTTACTTCGGTAAGAAAAAAAGATGTGCCGATCAAGTTTGATCTTCAACACTTGCACCTGTTAGTAAGTAGAAACCTTCCTCTTACAGCTGTTTTAATTTTGAATACTATGATAGGTCACTATGTAAACGATGTTTGCCACATTTAATACATTGAAAGAGATAACCTTGATGATCGCCACCATTACTCAAACTACTTTTAAATATTTCTTCAGTAATTTGAAAGTTATTACAAATTCTTTGAATATCAACGGAAAGTTCATCTTCTATATTTTTTATATCTTCCCAACCAACATAGCTTTTTATAGCACAAAAATCTCCACAATGGCTTAGCCAATATTCTTGTTGCCAACCTAAGTATCCTGGAGTTCTATATGTATCCTGGAGTTCTATATATAAGCTCATCTATGTATTCATCTTTTTCGACATCATCACAGCTTTCAACATCTTGAAATTCCCCTTCAAACATTTTAGCTGCTGATCCATCGGAGATACACCAAGGACAAATACTCTCAACTTCCTCAACAGAATAAAAAGGACCAACGTAAGAATAATCTTTATTCTTATTGCATACAGGGCATAACGTTTTCTCTTCTTTAATGACCTTTAATAAGATTGGGTTGGGATTATATTTAAAATTTGGTAACCTCAATTTTATGTCCTCCTCGTATTATAAACAAATATTTTTTTATACTTGGTGCTATTGCTTGATTCTCATCAGTTCAACAAAAGCACCCGTTAATGCAATAAGAAATTAACTTCTATTTGCTGGTTTAGCTCATTGAAAAAGCCTACCATCTTATTTTGATTGTAAATTCCATATGACTCTACCATTTTTCCTCCTGGTCTTATATATGCTTTAGCAAGAGCAATAGCAACAGGAGGATTAACAGATGCAACAAACCTCTGTTGTTCATCGTGTACGGATAGTTCAAGTGCTTCTCTCCAATTGTCTGAACTTATTAATCTAATACATATTTCTGACATACTACACCTCATTTATTTTACTCAGTTCTTCAACTGCCCTGCTTCGTTAATATACCAAATTCAACAAAAAGAACCGTCAATCCTTCTAAAATAACCTGCCCAATAGTTCAAGAAGGAAAGCCGTCTGGAAATGGCAGCTGGTTCCTAAAGTAAAGCCCCTTTAAGTGCAAAATTTCACAATATAATCATATTTAGTGAAATATTATCTAATATTTGCTGTATAAACCTGTTACATATTCTATTTGTACTGTGCAGTAAATAACTTTGTTTTGTACTTGTTCTTCTTCAACATAAGGACCCATTGTTAAACAGCCTAAAAAAAGAGCCAATGTCCGTTGGCTCCCTTAGTAAATTTAAAATGTATGGGCTAGATCCTTAGCTCGTGCAATTGCATTTTCCTTAATTTCTTGTGCTTTATCTGGCATTGCTGCATGTCCTTCTACAAATAAACCTTCAAACGAAGGGACTCCATAGAATTGCATTACAACATTTAAATAGCGGTGCCCCATTTCCATTTGAGCAGCTGGTCCTTCTGAATAAATACCCCCACGAGCTTGTATATGTAAAGCTTTTTTATCAGTCAACAAACCTACTGGACCTTGTTCTGTGTATTTGAATGTTTTTCCAGCAACAGAAACTGAATCAATATATGCTTTTAATACTGGTGGGAAAGAAAAATTCCACAAAGGTGTTACGAAAACATACTTATCAGCTGAAATAAATTGTTCACATAGTTCTGATAATCTACCTACTTTTGCCTTTTCATCTGCTGACAGCTCTTCAAATCCCTTTCCTGATTGGAGTTTTCCCCAACCACTAAAAACATCAACATCTATTTGTGGAATATTCTCTTTATAAAGATCAACATTCACAACTTCGTCATTAGGATTTGCTTGTTTATAGGTATCAATAAAGGCTTTACCTACTGCCATACTATAAGACTGAGTATCATCATGTGGATGTGCTGTAATATACAATACTTTTGCCATTTTCTTACTTCCCTTCTTTTCTCTTGTTTTGTCATTCTAGTTTTTGTATTGAAATAAAAATATATACTTTATCTCGAAACTATATATTTTTGGTTAAAGATAAAAATATATAAAATATTGTTTAGCTTAAGCAAATGATCTACTTAAGAAAATTAAAAAGGTGTGCTTTGATTAGCAACACCCTTTTATGTACAATTATTCGGTTATATGACTCATATAAGGATTTCCACTTATATTTTTTCTCATTTCATCTGTTAACTCAAACACTTCACTGTTATTCGCTTCACTTTTAAAATCATGATTGTTTTGGATACTTCCATCATAATGTGGTGGTTTATTTTCCATATAACTTCACCTCCAATAGTGTTAGTATATACATTATTTTACTAATTGCTTACCTCTATTACCAGTATTTTTTGATAATTCCATCATTTGCTGAAGGGCATGTCTATACTTTTTATTATGTAACATTCTATAAAAACAATACCCTATTTCTTGTGCTAACCTGCTCCAATAGTGCAAGAAGCGATTGCCTTGTTCCGCGATCGCCCCCTTAAAGAAGCAAATGTATTTTTAATAGATTTATCATTGGAAACGTCTTAAGAATTGACTTCCCAATTGACACACCATTTGACACTTGATTTTGGGTGTACAACAATCTTTGTCCTTTAAATTTATCATGTCATTATTGGTTCCACTTTTCTAAAAGAGGTGTTCAAAATCCTTATATTAAAGGGAAATGGCATACGTCGATTCGTATGCCATTTCTTTTGTCAATTTATCGTTATGCACCTCAAAACGGAACGGTTTAAAATTTTATAGGAAGTGGTTATTGCTATAGATAAAAATTATTTACATGTCTACTTCTCAGATAGGTTGGAAAATGTACTTAACCATTTCTCAAAAAAGAATGGGCTAGATTACACTACATATAAGTCAACGTTTTATTACCTTAAAGTTGTAGACTGTCAATTCCTGACCTATCCTTTAGGAAAGATTTATCCTTTTTCATGAATCTGTGTTTCAATCGCTTCAACATGCTCTTCATTAAGCTTTTGTTTTGGATGAGGATGAAACCACTGGATTTCTCCTTCGTGAACAAACCCTTTGAACTCGTGTCCTTGCACTTTAAGAGTGACTTGGCGGCGCTCGTGTAATCGGTCTTCAAACACTTGCGTCATTTCAATGTCATCAATCCCACTGGAAACCCCATGTTCTCCCAACAATTCACGGATTGTATTTTCGATTTTCACTTCTTTTTCTTCACTTAGTATTTGTTTTGGATATGGATGCATCCACGTAATTTCACCCTCTTGAAAATGACCTTTAAACTCATTGTCATCAACCTTAAAAGAGAATTCGTGTCTTTGGTGTACTGGGTGGCCACTAAGTATTTGTTCAACTTCAAAATTCCTAACTTCCGTCATCGGCTTTCCTCCTTAGTAATCTACATGTTAAGAGGATGTCCAAAATCTCAGAAAAAATGCCTAACCAACCATTTTGTACCGTTCCTAAAAATATAGACAATTAATACTCATGTTCTTCAATCCGCTCCAAGTCATCTTGTTAGTCATGTCACACCATTAACGACTGCGGCCCAACAAGGAATAAATTTACAACTTTAAGAATATGCGATTGATGAAGTTCATAATAGAATGGCAAGGCTTCTAGCCATCGCAGACATAAATTGAGAATTAACACCCCATTCCTTAGGACATACCGATGATTAGATTACAAAAATGTTTATCTTCACGTAACACAAGTAATGAAAAAAGAGGCCTCTCAAAAGTTCAGTGAACTTATGAGAAGCCTCGATTATAATCCTCAATGTTTGCAAACCACTCTCACCTTACTAACAAACCCAGTCATATCAAGGATTCAAGGGGCAGGTTACATCATTCCGCCCCTAAGGTGATGTGTGAAATATATTTAACGTGGGGTGCAAATAGTGCGGTATATCAAGGTTTTGGGGAATTTGAGGTATAACATCTTTAACCATTATTTATCGGTTTTCATTTGATTGCGTTAGCAAAATGTTAGCATTTGAATGATTATTTTAATGTTTGTACTTTCCTAGATACCAAGTTATTGATTACTGCCAATGTTTTTTACCACCTCTGCCATTTTTTGTATCACTAACTGACAAAGGTTGTACCAACCAATAACAACAAACTTACCAACTTTTTTAAGAAATAGTGTAGACTCAAACAACGATACCCCTAACATTGACTTTGCTAAAAGCAATGGCATTGTAGCTCTAAATATAAAATAAAGTTCTGTTACGAAGTTTATTAAAAGGATGCAGGTTCTACCCCTTTAGATATTGATCTGAAGGGGTGTTATTTATAGTGAAAAAGTACTCCTGAAATTAATAAGTGGATTAAGAAACTGGCAAGTGAAAATAGTTTGTTCCATTAAATGGCCAGTTTGTTGAGGATTTAGTTTTGCATTAATGGTGGGGAACCTTACCATAAGTAAATGAGGGTTCTTAAGTCTTATTTATCCAAGCCGACAAAGCTCTTATTAACTTAGTGACAAAAGCCGCTCTCCGGTACGGAAAACGGCTTTTGGAAGCTATAAATATTGATAAGAGACCCTCGGGGCGGAAATCACAATGATACTTCCATCCTTCTCTTCTACACCCATTCGAAAAGTATTCGGATTACCTGAAATCAAAATGTCAGCATATTTATCTGAGTTTTGTTTATTAATCTTATAATGAATATAGGTTTGTTTACCAAGGTTAAATCGAACTAGTATTTTCTTATGTTTATCTTCACAAAAAATCACTTCGTGAAGAGTAACATTTGTCAGTTCCCTCCCAACCAGTGAACCCAATCTCTCTATAACATCTGTGTTATTAATCATACCTAAATTCCCTTTCCAAGCTAATACTAAAATTATAAATAAACATACACCTATTTTAAATAGAACACAAAAAAATGTGATTACAGCCAATAGAATGTACCACTTCTGCAATGTTTTTTACCAGCGATTGTCACAAAATTAACCACTTGTTGCCAACGTGTTTACCAATGGAGTAATATCAAAAAAATGAAGATATAAATCGATAAAGATTTTGAGAGATAAAAAAGTCTAATTCCTTCGTAGTTTTACCGAGGAATTAGACTAAATGTTCTTCAACAATCGCTACCCTTTACTTCAACAAGAATACTGATATAAAATAGTTTACACTCCTATATTAAAAAGACTGCTGTGACAAACAATGAGCCTAAGATGGATATTGTATGGAGAGAGCTGTATAGCCATCTCTTTTTTATGTTAATTTTCTAATTGCATTAAGTAATCAGGATGGAGGGATACCTTAAATCTAATAGGACAATTTACATCTCTTTCCTCCACTGGAATTTCATAAATAATTAATGGTATATCACCTTTTGGTAACTTTTCAAGCAAAATAACTAGAATATCCTCACTTAATCCTAAATTATTCTCAATAAAAGTTGCCATATCAGGAAGAATAGAGGACTCTGTATGACTGTTTAATTGCCATGTTGGAGCATTAAAATATGGGAGAATATTTTTATTTATATGCATAATGTTATTGATTTTTAGATGACCTGAGTATCCTCCAGGATGTTCTATAGCATTTCTCATAGATACAATTCTTCTAATCCATGTGTCATGGTCATTTTTCAATATTTTTGTTAGGTTATCTTCTTCTCCAAATTTCTCTCTTGCCCATTTATATGCTAAGTCAAATTGAGGTTTAGAAAATTCCTTATTATAAAAGATATTAAAAATCCCTAATAAATCCCTTTCACATCAACTACGCCATAGCTATGCTACCCACCTTTTAAACAACGGAGCTCCGATTGATGTTATTCAAAGACTACTAGGGCACGAAAAAAGCGAGACCACTAGGATTTATGCTCAGTTAAGTGGCAGCATTAGAAGAGAATTTTATAGAAAGTATTTTTAAAGATGTAGTGAGAAAGGCAACGGATTTTGAGGTGACCCCCGAAA
>NZ_JBALNQ010000089.1:0-9841 GCF_036961885.1 Neobacillus niacini
TTTCTATAAAAATAATTATTTCTCATCATGATGAATTAACTCACTATCTACTAATAGGTAGGAGAATCTTAATTCCTGATTTTAGATTTGGTCTTGGTTTAATCGTGTAGTTCTTTTGGAAATGATTATAACTCGAAATTTCCGCCAATTGTACTTTCCTCAAACCGAACCACCATAAGAACATCATATAAGGAGACATCGCAAACAATGATCCTTGGTTTAATAATAAAAAATTAAATATCCCATGTAAAAAGGTTGGAAGCAATATAGATAACAAAAACAAAGGCCATTTCGATTCTTTTGTAAACTTCGCTTTGCTAATATAATACCCCATAATAACACCAAACAAGGCATGGCTTGAAACTGGCAAGAAGGCACGTGTTAGCGCGAATTCCATCCCATTATTCATTAAATACAATATATTTTCCGCTGTTGCAAACCCCAAAGAAATGGAAGTACCATAGACTATACCATCAAAAGGCTCATCAAATTCAGCACTTTTAAATGCAATCAAAAATAAAATAGACCACTTAAAAAATTCCTCTATCAAACCCGAAGAAAAAATAGCATATATAGAATCATATTGAACTATATTTTCTACTTTAAGAACATATTCAATAAATGCGATCGGAATGATTAGCAAAGCACCAAAAAAAAACGTGAAAAATACCATCGATACCGGTTCTGGTTCATACTTATCTTTCAAATAAAAATAACTTAATAAAGCTAAACCAGGGGCAATACCAGCAAAAAAGATTCCTAACATTTACAACCCCCTAGGAACATTAGTGTTCTAAATATATTAATAATAATAACCTAAATAGAATGAAAATGATACCTCCGCAATATTTATCCTGTAATTAAACACTGACGTTCTCTCAGTTTAATCTGACTGCTTTGAAAAAGTTTTCAAGAAAAGCAAGGGCGCCCTGCTTGCATGAAAAACCCGCGAACGGTATGATTTATATTTGGTGAATTTGTTTTTCTTTTATATCTTTAGGGGGCAACGAAATGAATGTCATTGAGGTCCAAAATTTACGGAAAGAATTTAATTCCTATTCAAGCCGTCCAGGTTTGGCTGGAGCTTTTCGCGATTTATTTACGAGAAATTATAAAGTCCATGCGGCTGTTGATAATATTTCCTTGACCATAAAACAAGGAGAAATGGTTGGCTATATTGGAGAGAACGGTGCTGGTAAATCTACGACGATTAAAATGTTAACCGGGATTTTGACGCCCACATCCGGTTCCATTGTGGTAAATGGGATGAACCCCCATAAGCAGCGAGAAGAATTCGTGCGAACCATTGGCGTAGTGTTTGGTCAGCGGTCACAGCTTTGGTGGGATATTGCCGTTCAAGAAAGTTTCCGGTTATTAAAAAAAGTATACCGCGTTTCGGATGAGGACTATAACAACCATATGGGCCATGTAATTGAAACGTTAGAAATCGGCCCATTATTAAATAAACCTGTCAGAAAGCTTTCTCTTGGTCAACGGATGCGTTGCGAATTAGCCGCAGCCTTGATCCACAATCCACCACTGCTTTTTTTAGACGAGCCCACGATTGGACTAGATGTATTAGTAAAATTAAAGATTCGTAAGTTTCTAAAGGAAATTAACGAGCAATATAAAACAACCATTCTCTTGACAACACATGACTTAACCGATATTGAAGCCCTTTGTGAACGAGTGGTGCTGCTAGATGATGGGAAAATCATTTATGACGGTAAGCTGAATCAGCTTCAAGAACATGCTGTGGAAGGAAAACAAATCGAATTTGAATTTTTGTCCGAAACCCCGCGCAGCAGTCTTCCCCGTACTGAAAATATTCAATGGGAGCAAAAGGACCCTACCACTTGGTTGGGCTATATCAATGGGGATGAACAACTAGTATCGCAAGTAATTAGCGATGTGGTACAAAGAAATCCGATTAAAAATGTTCGAATCAACGAGGTGTCTACGGAAGAAATTGTCCGCAAGATTTATGAAGAAGGTATGGCCCTCACATGAATATGTATATGGAAATGATTCGGGTTCGTTTTTTAATGATGCTCGCCTATCGGACAAACTATTATAGTGGGATTTTAATCTATAGCATCAATATTGGTGCTTACTATTTTTTATGGTCTGCGATTTATGGCGGGAAAGAAGAAATTCAAGGATTGTCAGTTATACAAATGACCACCTATGTGGCAGTCGCCTGGATGGCAAGAGCGTTTTATTACAACAATATTGATCGTGAAATTGCCGCTGAAATCAAAGATGGCAAAGTTGCGATTGAAATGATCCGTCCCTATAACTATTTAGGGATGAAAACGATGCAGGCACTTGGGGAAGGAATCTTTCGCTTACTATTTTTCTCCGTCCCAGGGATGATCATTGTTGCGTTGATTTTTCCAGTCCGCTTTGATGCTAGTTTGGCAACATGGCTGTTTTTCTTTATCTCGCTCATTTTTAGTTTTATTGTCAATACGCATATTAACCTATTAACTGGAATGATGACGTTCTTTTTATTTAATAACTCAGGGTTAATTCGAGCAAAACGTGTCGTGATCGATTTGTTCTCAGGTTTACTTCTTCCAATCTCATTTTATCCAGATTGGGCTCAAGGGCTGATGGCCTATTTGCCCTTTCAAGCGATCAGCTATGTTCCTAGTATGATTTTTACAGGAGGCTTTGTCGGTCAAGAGATTTATAACGCTTTGCTTTTACAAGCAGTCTGGGTTCTTATCTTACTAATTCCGATTCGTCTTTTATGGATACTAGCAAAAAAACACTTAATTGTACAAGGGGGCTGACGAATGTTTCATGTAACATTGTTCTTTCAATATGCCTCTCAATATTTAAAAACAAGGCTCGCATATCGTATCGATACGGTAGTTGAAATCCTTTCTGATTTGTTGTCTCAAGCTGTCAATTTAATCTTCATCTTAATTGTATTTCGTCATACAGCCGTTTTAGGTGGCTGGAACCGTGATGAGATCATTTTTATATATGGATTTTTCCTTGTTCCCTATGCCTTATTCTCGTCCTTTTTTAACATTTGGGACTTTAATGAGCGCTATATTGTTAAAGGAGAAATGGACCGTGTCTTAACTCGCCCGGTTCATAGCCTTTTCCAAATTATTATGGAACGAATTGAGCTGGAATCGTTATTCGGTGTCGTAACCGGCTTAGTGATTATGGGTTATTCTGCCGTACATCAGGGCTTAACCTTTGCTTGGTATGATGTTTTTATCTTTATCGTCATGGTGCTTGGCGGGGCTTTAATATATGCTGGTATTTTTATTTCTCTCGCAACAATTGGATTTTGGTCAGACAGCCGTACTGATATCATGCCAATGATGTACAACATCAGCAATTACGGTCGCTACCCGGTAAATATTTATAACAAGGTTATTCAATTTGTATTAACGTGGATCCTACCTTTCGCCTTTGTTGGTGTGTATCCAGCATCCTATTTTTTAAATCGCGAAGACTGGATTGGTTACGCCTTTTTTACACCCGTCATGGGAATCCTTTTCTTCGGAATTGCAATTCTTCTCTGGAATGCGGGCGTGAAGAAATATCGTGGGGCTGGAAATTAATGTTTTTAATAAAAAAAATCTGTAAAACCTAAAATACAAGGTTTTACAGATTTTTTTCTGTAGGCCCACATAATTTATTAAGCATTTACTCCTTTATCATTATATACCTTTTACTTTAGTAGACCGTTCTGACAACCACGGATCAATTGCAAATGCAAACATTCCAGTTAAGCACAGTGATACATGTCCCGCTTCCACATGTTGGTAGGTTTTATCTTCACTTGAGATCAGGTCCATGACAGGAAGGCTTTGTGACTCTAGCACTAATTCATCCCTTGTCGAGGTAATGACCAATGTGCTGCATTTAATATTGGCTAAGTCCACTTTCTGACCTCCAATCTTCATTTCACCTTTGACAAGCTTGTTATCTTTGTATAATTCATTAAACATTTGCTTAAATGCTGCTCCTGAAAATGTAACGGCGTCCTTCATCCATTTGTCCATTCTCCGCCATTTATCAACATATTTTTGATCAGTGGCACGTGTGACCAAGTTTATCGTTGGACCGATATTAAATCCTTGCAGTCCCATAAAGATGGCATATAAAAATTCTGATGGAATCACTTCGTAAGCATCCGCGAACCTGTCAAAATTGAGGGTTCCTTTTTGGATGGCTTTTACCCATTTATCAGGTACAATGAGATCGCTGTAGTCAATGGGAACCGCAGCCAGAATAAGATTTTTGATGGGCAGATCGGTAAATGATGTTAGAATAGCAGAAAGTGTTCCGCCAATACAATAGCCTACTAAAGATATTTCTTTTGCTCCTGAATGTCTTAATGCCCGTTTTACCGCAACTTCCAGATAGTCATAAATGTAATGATCCAGAGTGAGGTCCTTGTCTTCTAAACCTGGGGAACCCCAATCGAGCAAATAGACATCGTACCCCTGTTTTGTAAGATTGCCAATGACACTTCCATCTTCAGAAATATCTAAAATATACGCTTTATTTAACAAGGAATATACCAAAAATAAGGGAGTGGTATACTTCTTTTCTGGAGCAGGGTGATACCACAAAACAGATTTATTTTTTTTCCAGACCGCTTTTCTAGGTGTTGACTCAATATCAGGCTTTGGTCCACTTAATACTTTATAAATTGTGTTCCACCGCTGCCTCTCCGATTCAATATCGAGAGCAGGAATATTTACAAGTGATTTAACCGCCATCATTATTCCACCTTCTCCTTTATTTGGCTGTCTGAACTTTTTCCTTTTTTTCTTTTTGCAAAAGCTTCTTCATTGCCTCAAACTCATTTTGCATTTCAGCTAATTTAGCAAGTTCCTGAGTTGTTTTTTCCCATTCCGAATGGATATGTTTGGTGAATTTAATTATTTCTCCTAGCATTTTGTTCTGTTCTTCTGTTGCCAAAGCAAAACTTTCTTGTAAATTCCATATTTGCTCTTCAAGTATATCTATTTTTTCTTCAGCTTGGATCGTTTGTTTAACCGCATTAGCTACATCATTTTTAGTTGGTAGATTCATAAAATTAGCCATTAGTTCGCGATTTCTCTTTAACATCTCTATGTATCTAGAATTCGCATCAATGCCAAGCTTCGTTATTTGAATTAATGGGTTGTTATCAATGGATTGAAATAATAAACCGTTTAATCCTTTTTCCCACACTTCACTTACTCGTCTAACAGAATCGTAAGAATTATTTTCGGACATGCTCCCTCACCTCTGTTTAAATATTGATGTTTCCAACCCATGGTTTCAAATGATTTCTTAGCCACCCTCCTAAATGAATGAATAATCATTCATTGCTATTTAACTGTATTTTACATTGAAAACTACTAGCTTACAAGAGGACAATTTGAAGATTCTGAAAACAAAACTGATGCTCCACATGCATAAATGCAGTGGGTTCATAACTTCCTAGTCTTCTCCTATTCGTACACACACTTTTCTTCAGAAGAAAACGGCTTTGGAAACAGGAACTGGAACTAGTTCTGTTAGAACTTTCGTAGTCAAAGCAACCTCTGTTGCCATTTACGGCTACATCTTTTGTTCTTGTGAACTCGGCTACATCAAACCGCAAAGAAATAAAATGTTAGGCTGCACATCCTGCAGTCTTTTTTACTTTCAATTTGATTCCAGAATTTAAGATTACTTCATGTTCATTCTCGATCTTCTCAATTTCTTCTTCGTGATATTTATAAAATTGCTCAAACGTATTAAAACAAGAGGCTCTATCAGATTTCAATCCTAACATATCTGAATTCATTAAAAGAAAAGCAGAATATAAATCACGTTGGACCTTGGTACCATCATCAAATCTATGCCATCTTTCTTTTAATTCTTTCTTTTTGTAGTTGTCTGCTTTGTGATCATATTGACTAGCTTTAAATGTGGACGTCTTGACTTTGAAAAAAGTCCCGCCCAAGGCTGTGACTTTTTTTGAAAGAATTCTTATGAAGGTTGCGGGAGAACGACGGGCTATGGTTTTACCGAAGCGTTTTTTCTTTTTATACTTACCTGTTTTTTCACTAACTTCTGTCTTTTTAGCACGTTTTTGGAGAGCATTAAAATTCATTTCTTCGACGCAAAATGTATCACCTAACATGACCATTCGATTGACTTCATATTGGTGGCTAAATTTTCGATATAAGGCTAATTTTCGGTATAACTCTTTCAATTGAAATTTTAGTTTCTTATAGTTCTTGGAAAACTCCCACTGCTTTTTACCTTTTCTAATACGGCCTGCTTCATCGAAGTTCTGTGGATTCGTTACCCTTTTCGAACGGTCTAGCTTTCTATTGTATAACCTGATTTCTCGTTGAACATGTTCTACTTTTTTAATGTTTTCAGCTAGGTTTTTCAAGAGAACCTTTGTTGTACTTGATACGGCAATCGAAGATGTGCCAATATCGATCCCGACCGGACCTTTTCCTAAAGGATATTTAACTTGTCCAGTTTTCCTGTCTCTTTTTACTGGTGGATAACCCGCACAAACCAGTTGAGCATAGTATCGAACGATTCCTCTTACAATGCGTTTTAAAATACGAACGAATTTTACCCTATAAAAGTCTGTGACCGTTTCCTCTTCTTTGTTCTTGTATTGAAATGTTTGTTGGGAGTTTAGTAGATGAAAAGTTTCTTTTAGATACATATCCATTTCTTTTACCTTCAATCCAAATACCCTATCCTTTGAGATGACCTTCTCCTCTTTGAATCTCCAACCTGTATGGTTGTTTTTCCCTTCAAAGGAATCCATTTCTCCACGCTTTACAAATACCACTTTTTTCGCACTCCCAAACAACTTCTTCTTGAAAGTATTCCATGCTCTTGTGGCAGTTGTTTGTGCGATGATTGAGTTCGTCTTACCATTAAAGTGATTTCGAATTTCTTTTATGTATTCGTGCATCGAATATTCAGTTAATCCAAATTCTTCTCTTAGTTTCTTGAATTCTTCAGAGAGGTTTTTTCGTTCATTTTCAAAATACTCCTTCTTTTCTTTGTTATGATTTTTAGCTAGATGTGACTTTATGGCTCTTGAAATACGGACTAACTTTTTGTATCGTATTGTCCTTTTCATTTGTTTTTCTCTCTTCAAATACTCGCCCAACGAAGTATTATAAATCACTCGATTAACTTCCAATTCAGATTCGATCATTAAAAAGTCTCTATTCCTACCATTTAATTCTACATCAATGATAAATGAAGGAGTTTTTGCTTTCGCCATGTTTCACACCTACTATCACATCTGTTTTCAAACGTATGTTCGTATATATTTTAGCAAAACAAACCTAAATACGCAATAAAAAAATCGGTTCATCCCCATACTTAAAAGCAGGGGCTTTCACGATTTAGTTTTGGTAAATAAATACCTTCGTTGTTCCTCATTAATTTACGTTGATTTTCCACTTGATAAATTCACCGATTTCTTTCGTAGCCTTTTTGGCTTCAGGTAATCTATTGCTTATTTGCCAAACATGCCACATACCTTCCCAGACTTTAAAATGAACCTCCACACCTGCCTGATAAGCTTTATCCGTTAACATTTGTGAATCACTTAATAAAATTTCAATACTGCCCACTTGAACAAACATTGGTGGAAATCCAGAAAAATCAGCATAAACGGGAGAAATTAATCGATGATCGAGAGATTCACCAGCAGCATACTGCTGAGCTGTTTTTCGTACCAGTTCTAACCTCAAATATGGGTCTTTTTCGCTGTTTTCCCTGTAGCTGTCGCCCGAACTTGATAAATCCACCCAAGGGGACAGACAGACAACTGCAGCTGGGAGTGGTTCAGATTGATCTCTAAGTACAAGTGTGGCTGCCACCGATAAGCCACCACCTGCAGAATCACCTGCAAAAATGATATTGGCAGAGTAATAACCCTGCTTTAGTAGCCATCGGTAAATTCGGAGAGTATCTTCTATTGCTGTAGGAAATGGATACTCGGGGGCCAGACGATATTCAGGGAGGAGGACTTTTACACCTGATTCAATCATGATTCTTGCAGCCAATGATCGATGGGTATCCGCTGAGCAATATACATACGCTCCTCCGTGCAAATAAAGAATCACTTTACCTTCCTCTGTCTGGTTGTTTGAAATCCACTCAGCATAAATTCCTTCAATTTGGATGGGATCTACCTTACAGTTTTTCGGCAGTCTGGAAAATTTCTGTGCAAACGAATCAATAACATGTCTACTTTCAGCAATATCCTTTTCTTCCAGGTTAATTTTTTTCACACCTGCTTTAATGCCTTTTTTAAAAAAATAACTCGTTACACTCGGCAAAACGGTCCTCCCCTTTCGACTTTTTAATGCTTTAAAATGAAAAATAATTCATAATCAAACCTTTGCACTTACCCTAATTTTACCAAAAATATTTTCGAGCAAAAAGTCACCTATGGAAAAAGAAATATAAATTTAAGTAACTATTTTCAAAAATTCTAGCCGTAATGATTGTTACAGCATTTGGAATAAAAAAATTAAACTCGCCATATGAATACAGCGAGTTTTCCCCTTGGTGCTCATTAATCATTTTTGGATGGATCTTATTCTACATTTTTCAGTTGCAATGGATTGTTTTCTAAAATGGTTTCTATTTCCTCATATCCCTCTAAAAATGCAAAGTTATATCGAGCTGGAAGCGCGAAAACATATTTATTATTTTGTCCCAGTATTGTTGGACCAATCGGTGCTGCACCAATATGATATTCCTCTTTTCCAAGTGACGCCCATTGATTTAGGGTAAAAATCATAATTGGAATATCTTGTTTCGGTTTTTCCTCCTTCCATCCAGGATGCCTAATTAAAAGGATAGGGCCATTTTCAATTATTTCATTTTGATTAGAAGAAATACCTTCCCAGGATTCCTGAACAATCTGGTACTCACCCCAACTTTTTGGTAATGAAAAGGTAAATCCAAACTCAGTATTTTCATATAAAATCGTATCAGTTTCGTTCTTATTACTATCAATTTTATCCTTGTCATCAATTGTAGTACCTTCTTCACTATGTTGCCCTTCTTGATTTGAACCGGAAGTTGATGGATTATCCTCATTAATTGGAAAAGTAAGAATGGCAAATAGCACGAAGGCAGCAACACTCGCTAAACCTACTGAAATCTTTTTCATTATTGAAGCTCTCTTTTTCTTTTTACCATATGAACTTGCAAATTGTAATAGGTTTTCATGGATAATATCTTGCGCATCTTTTGTAAATTTTTTATCATAATCAGGTTCTGGTAATGATCGAATTTTTTTCTCTAAATCACTAAATTTCTCATAATCTTTCATAGTGAAAATCCTCCTATACTTTTTTGTAGTGTCTTTAAGGCACGATGATAGGTGATCCGAACTTTATTTTCATTCCAATTTAAAATGGCTGCTGTTTCAGATACAGAGAATTCTTTAATCCCTCTTAGGATGATGACATCTCGATAATTGGCTTTTAAAGATTGGATAGATTGATATAATAACCTGTTATTTTCATTTAGTTCTAGAATTTCCTCAGGTGTTTCCTTTTCCGTCTGTTCATCCCTAGACCAAATCATTTGCTTTTTCCTTAAACGCGATCTTTTTCTCATTTCATCTATCCCCACATGGCGCGCAATCGAAAAAAGCCAAGTTTTAGGACTTGATTTTTTCTGATAGGTATCAAAGCCCTTAATGGCTCGGATAAAAACTTCCTGAACCAGATCTTCTACATCACTTGATCCGATGTAATATACTAAAAAATGGTATATATCTTTGTTGTATAAATTAAACCACTCCGAAATTTTGTTGGTAATCATCAGT
>NZ_JBALNQ010000090.1:0-17980 GCF_036961885.1 Neobacillus niacini
GCGAAGGCTTCCTCAATAAAATTGAGGAAGCCTTCGCATTTTTTTATGTATTATAGTTGTATTAGTTTTGGCGGTGTCTCGGATAATCTAAATCAATAACCACAACGCATCCCAGGTGTGAGCATAAAAATGTAAAGTATGTCCTTTAAATGATGGCTATTATAATGAAGGGGCAAAAAGCATATTCCATTAAGTTGGAACATGCTTTTTCTATTTTTCTTATTTGTATAAATTCCTATTAATATTGATAGAATCCTCTACCAGATTTTCTACCTAGTTGTCCACCTCTAACCATTTTTCGTAATAATGGATGAGGTCGATATTTTGAGTCACCGAATTCTTTATAAAGTACTTCCATAATGGAAAGGCATACATCATTTCCAATTAAGTCTGCTAGTGCAAGTGGGCCAATAGGATGGTTAGCCCCGTGAATCATCGCGGTATCAATATTTTCTGCTGTAGCAACACCTTCTGCAAGAATACCAACAGCTTCATTAATCATTGGGATTAATATTCTATTTACAACAAACCCTGGAGCTTCTTCAACCTGAACCGTTTTTTTTCCTAATTTCTCTGCTAGCTCGATAACCAGATTGTTTGTTTCTTCTGATGTCGTAATTCCTTTAATCACTTCAACTAATTTCATAACAGGAGCTGGATTGAAAAAGTGCATACCTATTACTTTATCTGGACGTTTTGTCGAGTTCGCAATTACTGTAATTGATAAAGAAGAAGTATTGGTAGCTAAAATGGCACCTTCATGAACTACTTCATCAAGTTGGGAAAAAACTTTTTTCTTTAATTCTAGGTTTTCTACTGCTGCTTCAATAACTAAGTCGACATCCTGGATATCTTGAATATCTGTTGAACCCGTAATATTAGCTAGAATGCTATCTCTTTCAGCTTCTGTCATTTTTCCTTTACTTACACTTCGATCTAAATTTTTTGTAATAAAAGAGAATCCTCTTTCGATAAATTTTTCATCAAGATCCCTCATCACTACTTGGTAACCTGCTTGAGCAATCGTTTGAACAATTCCTGATCCCATTACACCTGCACCAATTACGGCTATTTTCATTTGTAATTCCTCCCATACAGTCCTTAGCTGAAGAATATCATCTCTAAACTGAGACTACTGTCTAGCTACAAACGCCCTGCTCTTAACGTAACTTCCTTAAGCATAAGGAATACTTCGAAGCTTTTCTTCACAGAGTAAAGTCTATACTTTACTCAAGAGCGCTTTTACTTATCTATAAGTTTATTTAAAAGCTGGTTGTCTTTTTTCAAGAAATGCACTCATGCCTTCTTCTTGATCCTCTTCAGCAAAACATAAGGTAAAGACATCCTTCTCGACCTCGATTCCCGTGTCGATATCTGTTTCCACTCCCCGATTTATCGCTACTTTAGCGTAAGCCACTGCAGTAGAAGAAACAGAGGCAATCTTATTTGCTAGTTTTAAAGTTTCTTCCATTAATGATTCTGGGGCAACTACACGATTCACTAAACCGATACTTTTAGCCTCTTCTGCGTTTATCATATTTCCAGTGAAAATTAATTCTTTTGCCATGGCAGTTCCTATTAAACGTGGAAGTCTTTGTGTACCACCAAAACCAGGGGTAATTCCGAGCCCAACTTCTGGCTGTCCAAATTTCGCTTTTTCGGACGAAATGCGTATATCACAGCTAAGTGCTAATTCACAACCGCCGCCTAAGGCGAATCCATTAATCGCGGCAATAACTGGTTTCTCTAATAATTCCATTCTTCTAAAAAGATTTAATCCCAATGTACTGAACTTTCTTGCTTGTTTACTAGACATACCCTTCATTTCAGAAACATCAGCACCAGCAACAAAGGCTTTTCCTTCCCCTGTTAATACAATAACGCGAATTTCCTCATCATTTTCAACAAGTTCAAATACATCACTTAATTCATAAAGGACTTCTGAATTTAAAGCATTCAGTGCATCAGGCCGATTAATTTTGATTAAACCAACGTTTCCCGCTTTTTCATAAAGTAAATGTTGAAAAAACATGGTATTCACTCCCCCTATTCCGTATTCATTACAAATTTAGGAGAAGATACCTGCTTCGCACATCCTAAGAAGGTTGGTATCTCTTCCTTAATTCATTCACACTAACATGAATAGATTCTCGTTTTATTAGTGAAGCAATGTGAATCTATGAACTTTTCATAAAAAGATTGTAGAAAGACTACGCTAAAACAAGTGCACTAACATCCATTTCTGGAACATAATCAGGTATGAATAATTCTGCTTCTGTCATTTGGACAACTTCTTCTACCGTGACACCAGGAGCGACTTCTTTTAGAACAAGTCCTTCGTTTGTAACTTCCATAACAGCCTTATCTGTAATGATTAAGTCAACAACTTTTGCAGCTGATAAAGGTAAAGTACATTTCTTAAGAATTTTAGAATTCCCCTTCTTATCTGTATGCATTAATGAAACAATAACTCGTTTAGCTCCCACTAAAAGGTCCATTCCTCCACCCATTCCAGGTATGAACTTACCAGGAATTTTCCAGTTGGCAATATTCCCTTCCTGATCCACTTCTAATGCACCTAAAACCGTTGCGTCCACATGGCCCCCTCGTATGATGCCAAAGGATGTAGATAAATCAAAGGCAGAGGATCCTGGTAACATGGTGATTGGTTCACCACCAGAGTTACCTAAATCCGGGTCTGATTTGCCGCGTTGTGGTTTTGGTCCAAACAACAAGCCACCGTTTTCTGTTTGTAAAATTACCTTTATATGATTTGGAAGATAGTTAGCAGCCGCTGTTGGCATGCCAAATCCCAGATTTACAACCATTCCATCTTCAAATTCTTTTGCAATTCTTCTCGCTATTAATTCTCTAGTATCCATCATATTAGCCCCCTTATAATCTATTTGTTTCGGTCCAAAGATTTTCAAAGATTTCTTTTCTTTCTTCTAAAGTGTTACCTTGCACAATAATATCAACAAAGATTCCAGGTGTACCGACATGGTTATAATCGATTTCACCGATTTCCACAATTTCATCCACTTCTGCAATGACTAAATCAGCAGCTGTTGCCATAATTTGATTTGAATTGATTGATGTACCTCTATATAGAAGATTTCCAGCTCTATCTGCCTTGTGAGCTTTAATAATCGCCACGTCGGCTTTCAATGGAGGGAAAAGTAAATATTCCTGTCCATCTAATGTGATTTTCTTTCTACCTTCCTCAACTTCTGTACCTAGACCTGTTTTTGTCACGACAGCACCAAGTCCAGATCCACCTGCACGAATTTGTTCTGTCCAAGTTCCCATCGGAATGAGTTCCAGTTCTAATTCACCGTTATTGTATTGCTCGCTAATTTTCGGATCTGTTCCTATATGAGCGCCAATAAATTTCTTTATTTGTTTGTTTGCCGTGAGTTTACCAAGGTCATGGTTTCCACCAGGATAACCAGCAACGACGCTGATTAATGTTAAGTCTCGAATATTTCTTTCTGCAATCGCATCAACCATATTCAGTGGAGTACCTATTCCAAGAAATCCCCCAACCATGATCTTCATACCATGTTCTATTCTTTCAACTGCTTGATCAACTGTTTGTATGATCGCCATTTTGACTTACCTCCAATTAAGAAATAATTTTTTTGTTTTCAAATTCAGGATTTATCGGATTTTGCTTTTCTTTCCTTACTTTCATTACCATATACAAAGCAATGACAACTCCAATGATGTTCAAGACACTTGCTATAATATAAGCAGAAGAGTATAAGCCCCCGCTTGTTTCTTTGGCAACTGAAGCAATTCTTGGCCCTACGACAGCTGCGAGTCCAAACGCTGTGAAAATAATTCCATAGTTAATACCCAAGCTTTTTGATCCAAAATTATCGGCAGTTACGGAAGGCATGATACCCATAAATCCTCCGAAACTAAGCGCTATACTCATGGTTGCAATAAGAAACATTGGTAAATTTTGTGCTATATTTAAAACAAGTAACATAACTGCACTCAAGATGTACATGAAAACGATTGAATTATATCTGCCAATCTTATCGGAAACCCAACCCCAGAAAATTCTTCCGCATGTGTTTGCAAGCGCCACAATACTTACTGCCACTGCGGCTGTTTGCGGGCTAAGTCCAATTTGTTCCTGTCCGATTGGTGAGGCATGACCGATAATCATAAGTCCAGAAATTGTACCGATAGCATACATAATCCATAATACGTAGAACTTACCTGTTTTTAACATTTGTCCAGGTGTTAAATCATTTTTACTATTTGTATTTGATGTTGTTGTAGTAGCGACAGGTGGTTCCCAACCCTTAAGTTTCCAACCTGGTGCTGGTTGTTTAATAAAGAAGGAACTAAGGACGATGGCAACTAAAAAGACAACACCTAAAATTTTGAATGTAGTAAGAACGTCATACTGTCCAATCAAAGTTGCAGCTAGTGGGGCAAAAATAACAGCTCCAGAGCCAAATCCTGCAGCGGTTAATCCACCTGCTAAACCTCTTTTATCAGGGAACCATTTAACTGTGTTTGATACAGTACAACCATATACGGCTCCAATCCCAAATGCACCTAGTACGCCATAAGTTAGATAAAGTACCATCAGGGATGATGAAAAACCTGCTAAAAAGAATCCAGCGCCAAAGATGATACCACCAACTAAAGTGACCATTTTAGGACCTTTTGCATCGAGTATCTTACCACCTACAATCATAGCTATTGGTATGAGTGCTAAGTTTAATGTATAGGCTAGTGATGTCTCCGTTGTCCCCCATCCAAACTTAGTGATGAGTGGATTTTGGAATACACTCCATGCATAAGCTGAGCCTACACAGATATTCATAATTACACTTACGACTAAAATAAGCCAACGGTTAGGTTCTTTTTGATACATTGGTTTTACATTTTCCATAGTAGTGATCCTCCATAAAAGATTTTTTGGGATTTGCTAAAAAAAATTTCGCTTATCGAAACCGCTTACATTTCACATCCCTTTCTTCTCTTTCTTTTCTGGGTCTTACATACTCTAATAGTGCAGGAGTATATAATTAAGCTACAGGTTTATAGAAAACTGCAGGTATTAAGAGAATCCTTCATTACAGCAGTTACAATCTTTCGTAACGCTTTAATGGTAGAAGGTTTAAAATGTAACCGCCTTCATAAACGATTTTAGCGGACGATGGATGTCAAAAGTTTTAAATTCATTGTCTCTTGATTTTCAATTTTTTGTTTTACTTTTTTGCGGTTTTAGGTGTGCATATCAAAAAGTTTGTGAAATCATAAGCGAAAAATCACTATAATCTTCATTCATCATCTTTAAAACCTTACATCAGGTCACGAATTGTACAGCATTAAACGATTTTCTCTTTTCCCATAAATCACCTGATAAGCAAACCACATTATCTCAGGATAAATAAAAAAATCTTTTAAAATTTTTATCTGACTATTTTCAATTTTTTGCACTTAGTAATCTTCAAAATTCCTTTTATTAAAATGGAACACACTCCTCTTATTTTTAAATAGCTACAGTAAAATAGAAAAAGAGACCATCCCATTAATTGGTGGTCTCTGCAAAGGTAATCATATTCCGATATTCTTTTGGTGTCTGCCCTTCCTTCCGTTTAAAACTGGTTGCAAAATAGGCAGAGCTTGCAAATCCTGTTAGATTTGCAATGGTTTCAATGGGCATGGTTGTAATTTTGAGCAAATACTTGGCTTTTTCTATCCGATAGTTTGTTAGATATTCGACAAAATTCAGTCCTGTTTCTTCTTTAAATAAACGGCTGAAATAGGATGAACTGAGGTAGACCAGATCGGCTACTTCCTTAAGCTGTATTGGCTTTTGATAATTAAGATGGATATATTTTATGGCCGTCTGAATCGGATTACCAAGATCCGTTTCCATTTCTCCAACAGGAGGTTTCTCCTTCGTTTCCAAATAAGGAACGGAATGGAGCAATCTACCCGTATGTAGACGGTCAAGTGTCTGTACCAACTCCCCATTCGTAATAGGCTTTTGTAAATAAGCGGAAAATCCAGAATTGATACAAGCTAGGACGGTTTTGAACATTTGTAAATGGGTTATGACTATCACATGAAGCTCTGGATGGATTTCTTTTGCCTTTTTTCCGAATTCGATCCCATCCATGTCGAAAAGTGATAATTCCATTAAAAGAAAAGCGGGCTTCTTTTCTTTAATGACTTCAAGTCCTTTATTTGCTGTTTTTTCTTTACGAATAGGAAAATCCATATAAGGGCTTTTTTCAATTATCGATTGGACATTTCTCCATGTCTCTAGATCATCATCCACAATTAAGATTCCTTTCAAAAAAACACACCCCATTTCTAGTCATGTTATGTCAGGTAAGCAGTTTCTTATAACACTTCTTCGTACTTTCCATCCCTTAATTCGCGTCGTAATATTTTACCTGCACTATTTTTGGGAATATTTTTTACAAATATGTAATTACGTGGTCTCTTATAATTTGGAAGCCGTTCATCCATTTTACAAAAATAATCAAGCATTTGTGGAGTCAATTCTTGTTCATCTGTCACAATAAAGGCTGTCACAATCTGTCCGTACCTTTCATCATCCTCCCCAACAACGACAACCTCTTTTACACTTGGATGATCAATTAAAACCTTCTCGATTTCTTGTGGGTATATGTTTTCGCCACAGGAAATGATCATATCATCGGTTCGACCTACGACTTGAAGTTCACCTTCTTTATCAAGATAACCGACATCTCCTGTAAAGTACCAGCCATTATTGATGGATTTTTTTGTCGCATCAGGTCTGTTCCAATAGCCTTTAAAGGCTTCCGGTGAACTAATATCCACAAGTATTACTCCTACCTCACCTGATTCGGTCACCCAGTCAAAATGACTCTCCAATAAACGATTTAATTTAAGCAGTTTCAATCGACCATTGATACCTGCTTTTCCACAACTTCCTGGTTTGTTTCGAATATCCTGATTGATACTGAGTGTGAAAATCTCTGTACTTCCATAAAGATTAACAAAAAAGTCTGGATTCATCAGTTCATCGCACTTACTGATTAGTTTAGCGGGCATAGGACCGCCAGAATAAACAATTGAGTGAATCGAGGAAAAATCAAAAGTGTTTGCCTGTGGATAATTCACAATTTCGTGATACATCGTTGGCGTTAGAAACAGACAGCTAATCTCCTCTTCTACAATCAATTTGAGCGTATGATAAGTGTCGAAGCTTTGAACCGGAAAGTAAGCACCATTCAGATACGTCATGGCCAAAAGCGAACGAAGTCCAATAGTATGTGATAAAGATGGGATCCCTAGTGTTTTTTCAAATGTATGATAGTGACTATGAATAATATGGGCAATGGTAGCTGCATACTCATTTTTGTGGGAACGTGGCACACCTTTGGGTTTACCTGAAGTACCCGAGGTATATAAAATAACAGCTATGTCATCATCTTGTTCTGAAAAAGGTTCAACATTCGTGGTACCTTTTTTGACCAATTCTCCATAGCTAAAATCTCCTAATGAATCTTCCAGTCCAATTAACAAAGGACGTTCGCTAAACTTTTGGTTTAATATGAGATGTTTACTAGCATCTTCAAAAATGATGAATCTTGTTTCCAAATCATTCACACAGTAAAGAATTTCTTCTGTAGATGCTCGAAGATTGATTGGCGCAAAAATGGCACCTAGTTTTTGAACAGCCCAAAACACTACTACCGTTTCGATTCTATTTTTTAATAGGACCATAACGCGATCGCCCTGCTTCAAGCCGAGTCTATGCAAGGATGAAGCCACCTTGTCTACTTCATCTGACAGTCGTGAATAGCTCCATTTTCTAGTATCTTGGACAAGCGCCAGTTTGTCAGGATAGCGAGCTGTAGAAAACGAGAATAGTTGATATAAATTCAAAACAATCATGTCCTTTCTAATAAAGCATCTATTTAATCAATAAATATTATTCTCTTAAATATGAAAAGGTTTACATTAATCGATAAATGATAATTCTATAAATCTGTTTCTTTATTAAAAGGTCTTATTATTGAAACGGGTAATCCTAAGATAAAGTAAATGACTGACAAATACATAGCAAATATTAAAAAACATTTTCCAAAAATCAATAAAAGTTCTGTAAATAAAACTATAAATACTACTAAGAGTTATTGAAAAACGAATATTGAAAGAAAAGCATAAAATATTTTTGGAATTTAATTCATACCTTTCTAACCTTCGACTTCCCTTCATTATTAATAATTCCCTATATACACTAAATCTCCTTGTTTTCTAGAAAATGGACCGTTTGGAAACACTCCTTAAATAATTATAGACATATACGGACATTCCTTCAAATATTTGGAAGATAGTTCTGTATATTTCCATTTTCTTTTCCCTAATTGTTACACTTTCACCATATCATACTCTATTTTTATGAGGTTACTGGTTAATGGATTAGTTAAATCAATTACTTTTATTAGAGGTCTATCCTCTCCAGAAAGGCACTCTTTTATATCTTTTGATTCTTTGGAAAAATAATTTCAAAACATGTTCCCACTCCAACTTTGCTATGCACTTTTACTTTGCCATGATGTTTGTCAATAATCCATTTTGCAATAGCAAGCCCAAGACCAGCTCCCGCTCCTTCAGTCCTGGATTTGTCCACTTGAAAAAATCGATCAAATATTTTGGGTATATTCTCTTCGTCTATACCGGTGCCATTATCCTTTACTTTAATCAAAACGGTATGAGAGGTATGGGAACAAGAAATAAAAATTTTTCCTCCCTCTTTCGTCACCGCACCATCGGGTATGGGTCCTTTAACATAGCGACCCATAGGCCAAGAAGTATCCCAGAAAATATAAACACAGCTTACCAGTAAGTTTGTATCAGCCCAAGAGATTGAAACCCTACACCAAAAAAGGGGGGAATGAATATTCTCCTTTATTCATTCCCCTCCCTCTTTTTATTCAGTTCAAAAGCTATTATACTCTTATACTACAATCGATTATGCTAGAGAGTCCCTCTTATTTTAAGAAGTTCATAAAGTTAGAAAATGATGCTACTAGGTCTTGATAGTATCCTATCATTTTATCCTTAAAAGAGATTTGGTCGGATTCCTTATCTACCTCATTTTGACTCATTTGTTCTGTTTCAGTAGCCAAAATTTCTTCTTCATTTACTGTTTGTACTGATTCTTCAAGATCTGATACTGTATTTTCAACTGATTCTACGGTTTCTTGCTCTGATGTTTCTACGTCAGAAGGTTGATCTTCATTTTCTACAACGACTGGGCTTTCTAGATTTACGTCAGTATCATTTGTTAGATCTGTATTTGCGTTATCAACAGAGATGTCTTGGGATGTATCTGCCTCTAAAGTTGTTGTATCTGTTTCACCGGCATCAGCAGATATATCGGATACTACATCAATTGCTTCAACGTTTTCAGATTCTTCACTTGTTTGAGCTAAATTTTGTTCAATAAGGGATTTATAGTATCCAATGAGGCTTTGATAGCCATTAAAGATAAATTGATATGTTTCATCTACCCATGTACTAGAGTCATTTTCTGCTGTTGGTGCTTCTGTTTCGTCAACTGCTACGTCTTCTTCAACGGCTTCCGTACCTTCTTCTACTTGGCCATCTTCAGCTGCTGGTGCTTCTGTTTCTTCAACTGCTACTTCTTCTTTTACTGCTTCGTTACGTATTTGTAGAATTTTGCAACAAATGAAATTTTTATATAAACCCCAAACAAATCTATTCTAAGAAAATAATTACGCTTTCTATTTTGTCCTCTCTGATACTTTCCGTGTTTTTCCACCCCGTATAATTTAAATAAAAATGTCTAATTCCCCTTTACAAATAAAACCAGAAAGTAAAGATTATTAAAACAATATAAAATTTATTAAGTAATTTTTATATTTAAACATCTAATGGCATGCCTGTATTTGTCAAAATACACTCTTTACAACCTACATATACATCGCTTCTTGCAGAGGCGTTTGCAAAATGGAATGTGCAAGAATTAGAAGAAGAATATGCAAAAAGCGATGTCGTTCTAGGGACGGTTCGTACATTAAACGTCAATTTTGCAAAAACCTTTATTTATTATCTTTATCATGTAATGATTTTAAGGCATTCCGAAACTCTTTATCGTGCCTGGAATTTTCATCATTTTTCGTAGTATTATGAGCCTGTTGCATATAATGAAGTTCATTATCCAATTGGATTCCAACTTTTTCTACTTGTATGGCAGCTACATGTTCCCTCTCTCTTTTTTGCTCAATGCTTATGAAGGCAATAATAATAGCCAATGAGACAACAAAGTAAATAGATAAGGCCCATAATGCTTCACTTAGCCCTGCTTGCATTCTTCCTTGATAATATAGTAGCGCTCTCATACCATCTACCATATATCTAGTAGGTAAAATAAAACTAAAAAGGCGATGAACCGGTGGCAAGGTCGAAAGGGGGAAGGCTCCACCACTTGAAAAAATCCCCATAAAATTGATTGGGAACATCACCAAAATTCCCCAGCCGCCTAATAATAATGCAACAGCCTTAAATAAGAAGAGCATGGTTAAGCAACAGAAAAAGGAAAACAGGAAAATATACCAAATGCTAGAAGCATGTGTACTACCAAAAAATCCAAATACCGACAATTGCAAAATAACGGAGCCAAAAAATGCTAATAAGATCGCCAATATCAATGCGGATGCAAGAATTTGCGACTCAGGTAAAGGGGAGCCCTTCTTTCTAAGAATCCCATTGCTCTTCACAAGGTACCCACGAATCATATTGGCTCCCACCAACCCTGTTATAGAAGCAATGATGCTCATCACGAATGGAGTCATACCTTTATTTAAATTGACCGACAGCCCCAGTACATTTTTCGTGGTAAATTGTACTGGTCGATCTAATAAAGATGCGCTCATAGGCGATACAGTAGTCCCTTTTTGGATTAATTCACTTTTAAAGTGACTGCTAATCCCATTCGAAGTGGCTTTTACAACTGTTTGTAATGTATTGCTTGCAATCAAGGAAGCTGATTGGCCAACCCCTTCATTCAATAAAATGCCTAATTTTGCCGGTTTTCCAAATCCTTTTCCGGATATAAGTAATTCATGTACTTGGGAAAGCTGTACAGAATAATCAGCAGGAATCACTAATGCACCATATGCTTTATTATCTTTTAAATCGCTCACTGCCATATCCTTCGTTTTCACTACATCCCATTTAAAGGAATTTCCATTTTGCGCTTCAATCAGATTTAATAAAATTGCATCTCCCGCCTTGCCCTTATCTTCGTTCACAATAATTAAAGGGACATCTGTTAAATTTTGATTCGAACCTCCAAAGACAGGTATGTAAACTGCCACCATAACCAACATGAGTAATAAAATACACCAAATAGGAAACCAAGTAGAACTCAACTTAAACAAACGTTTCACGGTGTTATTCCCCTTATTTTGAAATTACTTTATTATCATTAGTTATTTGCTTTATTAAATGAGAATATTAAAAAGGAGAATTAATAATTTTTATGATCGTAGCCAATGGAAACCCTTGTAAGTGCTATCTCTATTATTTTGGAACAGTTGAGTTACCTCTTTAAAAAGGATAGTATATAGTTTGGGATATATCTAGGAAGGAGACAACATGGATAAGCGTATTTATTTTTTAATGATCATAGCCTTTATTATAGGTCTGGTCGAACTGATCATTAGCGGGATTTTAGATTTGATTGCAGAGGATTTACATGTAAGCATCGGCCAAGCCGGTTTGCTAATCACTGTTTTTGCTGTCATTTTTGCAGTTGCAGCACCAATTTTACTTGTCATGACAGCTAAAATAGAAAGAAAACGGCTAACATTAGTTTGTTTGTACATCTTTTTAATTGGCTGTATCGTAACCGTATTTTCACCTACTTTTTCTATTTTGTTTATAGGTAGAATCATTTTAGCGTTAAGTGGAGCGCTATTAATCATATTGTGTTTAGTTATGGCTCCAAGCTTAGTAGGAGAACAGTTTAAAGGCAGGGCCATTGGGATCGTCTCTGTGGGAGTAAGTGCTTCGTTAGTTTTAGGGGTACCGCTTGGGCTTATCATCGGAGATCGTTTTGGCTGGAGAGCTCCTTTCGTACTTATAACGATATTAACAGCATTATCAATTATTGGCGTTCATGTATTAATGGGAAGTATACAACCGAAACCTCAAATTCCGTTGAGGCAGCAGCTTGCAACATTAAAAAATACCAAAATCACTTTAGGGCTGACAACGACATTCCTCTATATGACAGGCCATACAATTATGTATGCCTATTTTAAGCCTTATTTAGAATCAACCTCTGATTTTAATGCTACTTGGATTAGTGTTATCTATTTCATTTTTGGTTTTTCTGCTGTAGTCGGTGGAGGTCTTGGCGGTGTAATGGCAGATTTATGGGGATCAAGAAAAACAATGGTTATTGCCCTAGTCGTTTTTAGTGCTATATTCTTTATTTTTCCATATTCAACAGATTTCTTTCCAGTATTCCTCACCATCATTATCATTTGGGGGATCCTCAGTTGGGCGATTTCACCAGCCATGCAATCTTATTTAATTGAAATAGCGCCTGAATCATCGGAAATTCAGCAAAGCTTGAATAATTCAGCTCTTCATTTAGGTGTCGCTGTTGGTTCAGTGATTGGAGCTGGAATTGTAGATACACTTTCAGTCGAAGTAAATCCATTTGCAGGTGGAATATTCATCATCTTATCATTCATTACTGTCGTCATTTCTATTAGCAATAAGAAAAAGACTTCTTATAAACCAAAGAGCGCAATTTGAGTTATCTCAAGTTGCGCTCTTTTAATGTATATTTCTTTTCCTATTTAAAGAAATCTATTTCAATTTCATTTTTTCGTGGTTCACGTTTGAAGAGATATTCACCGTTGCGAATGGATGCCAGTACTTCTGCACGTTCACGAATTGCTTCATAAGCATCTTGTGCATCTAAAACGATAAAGTTAGCAGGCTTTCCAGCTTCAATACCATACTCATCGTTCACTCTCATAATGTTTGCTCCGTGGTATGTGATCAAGTCAAACGCCCTATTGATTTCATCAATGTGTGTGTAATGAGCTAAATGAATCCCGTTGTCTAAAATATTCATCATGTTCCCATTTCCTAATGGATACCAATAATCTGCAATTGAATCCTGGGCAAACGCGACATTATTTCCGTTATTTAATAACTCTTTAACTCGTGTTAGGCCACGACGTTTCGGATAAGTATCGCCACGTCCTTGTAAATGTGCGTTTTCGGTTGGGCAAGAAATAAAGCTAATTTGTGATTCTTTAAATAAACCTAACATTTTATTTGCATAACTGTTTTCTACTGAACCAAAGCTGCATGTATGGCTTGCTGTGGTGTATGTACCATAGTCTTTTTCCATCACAAGCGCGTTTAACACTTCTAAAAATCGACTATTTGGGTCGTCGTTCTCATCACAGTGAATATCAATCATGACGTTATATTTTATTGCTATGTCTACAATACGTTTTAATGATTCAACACCATGCTCATATGAGATTTCAAAGTGAGGGATTCCTCCTGCTACGTCAGCCCCCATTTTAAGTGCCTCTTCCATTAATTGTTCTGCACCTTTATATCGAAAGAATCCTTCTTGAGGAAATGCTACAAGTTGTAATGTAACGATATCTTTCAGTTCTTCACGGAGTTTAATTAAAGCTTTCATCCCTGTTAAATTGGGATCCGTAATATCTACATGTGAACGAATAAATTGTACCCCTTTACTCACTTCTTTTTGAATCCCTTTAATCGCACGGTCCCGTACTAATTCTTCTGTCAATGACTTCTTATTATCACTCCAACGCTGGATACCTTCAAATAACGTACCTGAAACATTTGCATTTCCTTCGCCTAGCCCTGAAAAGATATAATCTAGGTGTAAATGAGGATCAACATAAGGTGGCAACACGAAACGGCCATTTAAATCTATTACTTCAGCAGCGTTTTCTAAATCATTACCTATTGCTTTAAATTGACCGTTTTCTACTAAAATTTCGTGAGATTCCTGGTCTCCATATATCGTCGCATTAATAAATTTTTTCATCAATACATGACTCCTTTAAAGTGTATTACTATAACGCTTTAGTCCTATCTATTGATTCTATCAAATAGTATCAATAATACCTGTTACATTAACTATTATACCAAATGCAAGAAGAGATAAATCATCGCGTCTTATTTCAAAACGGTACGACTGCCTAAATAGAAATTAAACGCTTAGGGCATACAGACATTAACACAAACATGAATATTTACGCTCATATGACCGCCAATATAAAAAAAAGACCTCCCACCAGTTCAGTAAACTGATGCAAGTCCTTCTCTAAAGCTCAATGAATTTAAAAAAGATGACTCCTATTCAATATAGGAATCATCTTTTAGTTGAATAATCTCTTTTCTATAGTTTCCTTGACAAAGATGCCAGTTTAAAACCTGTCCACTTGTTTTTATTTCTACTTATTTGTATTATTCTTACCTTCTACTTAACAGATTGCAGTTCACAACACGCCTTGTTTTCGTTCACATTTTGCAACACTTCACTAATTCGTTTTAGTCCCTCTGTTAAAATTGATCTTGGACATGCCAGATTAAGACGAATGTAGCCATCTGAATTGGAGACAAACATATTTCCTCCTTCTAGAAGGACTCCAGCGTTGTTGGCAAAATATAGTGGTAAGTTTTCTTCGTTAGGCAAATATGCACTGATATTAACCCAAGCAAGATAAGTTGCTTCGGGAATACGATATACAGCTTCAGGTAAATGTTGCTCTAAATATTGCTTCGTAAAGTCAAAATTGTCATCTAGATAGTCCTTTAATTGGTTGAGCCAGTCATGACCATGCTCATAAGCAGCTTGCGTTGCTGCAATGCTTAGCGGATTTTCAGTATCATTATGTAGAGCCTTCCATACGCCTCTAATTTCATCATTTGGAATAATGATATTGGAGAACATTAACCCAGCTAGATTAAATGTTTTGCTTGCAGACATGCAAGTAATGATTCTATCTGTTTCTGGGAATAACTTTGCCAAAGGAGTATGTGTCATTTCATTTCTAAGCAAGTCACAATGAATTTCATCTGAAATAATAGTTAGATTATTCTCAAGGCAAATGTCGCCAAATCGCTTTAATTCCTCAGTTGTCCACACACGTCCTGTTGGGTTATGAGGATTACAGAAAATACATAAAGTAACTTTTTCATCCTTCGCTTTCGCTTCTAAATCATCAAAATCCATTGTATAGTACCCATCTTGGTTCACTAGATCAGATGTTACCAATTCAATATTATGGAAATCTACAGCATACTTGAAATACGCATAAGATGGCGTAACGATTAAAACCTTCTCGTCTGGTTTGCAAATATATCCCACCAACTCAAACAATGCGGGAACAATTCCGTGCGAAAATACCAAGTGCTCTTTTTCAAAAGTCCAGTCATAATGGTGCTTCGTCCAATTGGAGAAAGCATGATAATAGTTTGGATCAAATACCTTTGTATAGCCAAAAATCCGTTGATCTGCACGGTCTTTGATGGCTTGGATCACTTCAGGAGGTGCAGCAAACTCCATATCAGCTACCCACATACGAATAAATTCTTCATCTTTGTATGGGAAAACCATGTCTTTTGTTGCTTTAAAAATATATTCCCTAAAGCCGTCTGTGTTCATGGCATTTGTGCCTTTACGTTCAATAATTTCGTCAAAATTGTATTTCACTTTTTTCACTCCTTAAAAGTTTCTTCATATAGAAGGAGGACACTTGATCCCCCTTCCGAAAAGTCCAAACCGCCACTTATTTTTTACCAAGATGAGAGGATCGGAGAAAGAATTAAAAGCACACCAATAAAAGTAATTAAGATTAAAGATGGTTTTCTGTATTTTGCTAAAAATGGCACTTTGCATACTAGATAAACAGGAATAATACAGGCAACTAAAGCGATAATCGCCCCTGAATATTTAAATAGGAGTAGGATTGGCAGATTCAACGCAACAACTCCCCATGCAAGAAGGATTGCAAAAACAATTATACCATTGGATAATACCTTTTTATTAATGCGCTCTTCCGGCATAAAACGGGTAAGGATATTAATGACAATCCCTTGGCTTGATTCCTTGAATCCTAGGAATATACCGAAAAACGCAGTCATGACGGCAAAAATATTTAAGACAAAACTAAGTATTTTAAGCCAATTGCCATCATTCCCTTGTGCTGCCATCGCCAGTGCTGAAATATTTTGCTCAGCTGCCATAACAGCCTGTTCATGTGACATTGAAAGGTTGAAAGATACCGCATAGAAAAAGACCGAAAAGAACAGAACCCAGAAGGCAATTTTCATAGCTCGATGTGCTTTAAAACGAGCTACTTCAATGGATTTATTATGCGAACGATAAGAAATAACCATTGGACTTAAGCTTTGGACAAATAGGATGGAAAATACAGTAAACGGCATCATGATAATGGTTTGCTTTACTAAGTAACCTAAATCCGGAAATGCTCCGATATTGGCAAAATCCCAATGTTGAATCATCACGACTCCCAAAACAACGACTACACCTAACTTGACAAGTACCATGCCTGAAGAGATTTTAAAAAGCAACTTTTCGCCACGGGATGCTAATGCAACTAGAATACAGATAAGCGCTAATCCATAAAAAGGATTGGTTGATAATACCGTTTCCGTTACACCAAATGAATGTAAAAAGGAGGCGCTATCATTTGTTATAGCAAGTGAATAGGAGAACAGCCCCACTACAATCATTAAAAAGTATAAGAGTCCTAACAAAAAGCCCCAGTTCTTCCCTAAGTAATTACTGATAACACTAGGATAATCCCCACCTTTTGGAGACTCTGCTAACGTATTAATAAATAATTTTTGTAATAAGAATAAAGCGGGATACGCAATAACAGACGATAATAGAAAAACCCATAAACCAACCAAACCAATTTGTACAGGTAAGAATACAATCCCTGCACCAATTGCCATCCCAATACTCATAATAACCCAGCCCCAATCGGTGCTGTCAAACTTGGTCACTGCTTTCCATTCTGCTTCGGTCATCTCCGCACGTGACCTAGTTTTTGCCATGGGACTTTCCTCTACCAATTTAATTTCGTCTATCATGTATGAAGCCTCCTTTTTTGGTTTGCAATAGAGCTTATATGAAAACGCCTTTTAAATGTTCCATTTTTTTATCTAGTTAAATGAATAAAACTTTTATTAAATATTCAATAGATTCTAGCCTTCTAAGTATATTAAAACTATAATTCCAACAATCCTTTTTTACCATATCCGTCCGAACACTTGTATTAAGCCAATCACCCCTTTCGGTGAAGCGTTTTCAAAAGAGTTTAATAAATAAAGACGGTTCGTGTATCTAAAATTTAACCAAAGGCATCGGGTCTATCACTCAACTAAATTAAAAAATTTAAATAATTAGGAAAATGATAGAACTATTCTTATATCTAGACTTGGGCAATTGCCTCAACTTCTATCAATGCACCTTTTGGTAATGCTGCAACCTGGAACGCTGATCTAGCTGGGTAAGGGCTTTCAAAAAATCTACTATAAATTTCATTTACTGTATTGAAATCCTTAATATCACTCAAAAAAACAGTTGTTTTTACAATCGCAGACATATCTAAGTTTAGTTCTTCTAATAGTGCCCTTAAGTTTTGCAAAGACTGTTTTGCTTGATCATCAATGTTGTTAGATACAATAGCATTTGTATTTGGATCGATTGGTAGTTGACCGGAAATAAATAAAAGATTACCAGATTTCCTGTAGGAAGAATAAGGACCGACTGCTTTAATTGTATTTTCCATGCTAAGCACTTCCTTGTATGTTTTTTATTACTATAATAATAGTTTATTATCATATTCTTCAAAAAGCAATTACTTTTTGATAAAAATTT
>NZ_JBALNQ010000091.1:0-1413 GCF_036961885.1 Neobacillus niacini
AGTGAAGGATTTAAGTTAATGGTAGTAAAGGAGTATCAAGAAGGTAAATTAGGATATAGGCTTTTAGCACAAAAGCATAATATGAAGGATCATACACGCATTATGAGATGGGTAAAAGTTTACGAAAAATTGGGGGAGAAAGGTTTAATGAAAAAGAAGAGTAAGGAAACTTACTCTGTTAAATTCAAGCTGGATGTATTAAGCTTTATGAAAAGAACAGGTTCTTCAGAGGTTGATACAGCCCTTCATTTTGGGCTAACTAACCCTTCTATGATAGCTTCGTGGAAGAAAGTTTTTTTGGAGGGTGGTGCCGAGGCCTTGGATAGAGCGAAAGGACGGCCATCCATGTCAGATAAAGCTAAGAACAGCGGAAATAAAAAAATTAAAGAAGAAAAAGAATTAACGTACGAACAAAAATTGGAGAGAGAAAACGAACTTCTACGTTTAGAGGTAGAATACTTAAAAAAGTTACGAGCTTTTCAGATGGATCCGAAGGGCTATCTCGAAAAGCACAAGCAGCGTTATCATTCGAACTCAAAGAAACCTTCAAATTAAAAGATGTTTTACAAATAGTAGGCATCCCTGAATCCTCCTATCATTATCATATTAAAAACATGAAGAAGGATAATCCAGACCAGGAATTGGAGAAAATTATTCAATCCATTTTCGAAGAACATAACGGAAATTATGGTTATCGTCGTGTTCATTTAGAATTAAAAAACCGTGGAATCAAAGCAAATCATAAGAAGGTTCAACGTATTATGAATAAGCGTGGGCTCAAGGGAGACAAGTTCCGATTAAAATCACGTAAGTACAGCTCTTACAAAGGTTCGACGGGGACTGTTGCCAATAACCTTATCAATCGTCGCTTTAATACAAATGTGTGTCATCAAAAATTAACGACAGATATTACAGAATTCAAGTGTTCAGACAGTGTAAAACTATATCTAAGTCCCATTATGGATATGTTTAATGGTGAAATTCTATCGTACGGGATAAGTATGCGCCCAACCTTAGAATTAGCGCTCAAACCTCTCGAGGAGGCTCTAGAAATTGTAAAAGATTCAAAGTTTAGAACAACTGTCCATTCAGATCAAGGATGGCATTATCAACATAATAAATGGGTAAAAACCCTTAAAGAAAACAAGGTATTCCAAAGTATGTCGCGAAAAGGAAACTGTTTAGATAATTCGCCCATGGAGAACTTTTTCGGATTACTGAAACAAGAAATGTATTACGGGGAAGCACTGTGCACATTTGAGGAATTAAAAAAGAGAATTGAAGAATATATGATTTACTATAATAACAAGCGTATAAAGCAAAAATTGGCAGGCATGAGTCCGGTACAATACCGTATACATACCAGCCAATTAGCTGCATAAAATAAAACTCTAACTTTCGGGGGTCACCTCA
>NZ_JBALNQ010000092.1:0-1906 GCF_036961885.1 Neobacillus niacini
AAAATCCTTGTTAATGTTGATATAACAACATTAACAAGGATTTTTTCATTCAGCATATTCTTATAAGATGCGATTCGTTTTATCTTGATCTAATTTTTTAATCTCCAGTTCTAACTTTTTTTCCTCTAACTCTATTTCTTTCATCTTTAGTTCATTATCTTTTTTCTTAACATACCCGTAATATATGAGAGAAACGCCTATAATGATTGTTAGGTAAAAATAAAATCCCAATCTTTATACCCCCTTTTATTTCTTATATCCAGTCTTACGATTCAAAACCTTTTTAGTTTCATAATATCAATATTTGGGGAAGCACTATGCCAATGCTCCTCCTCCCTCAAGAACCGTCAATGTGGATCTCTTTTATTTAATTTTGAAACATACTTCGTTTTGTAGAAAAATGCATTTTTATGTATGGGACTACAAATCTATCAAGGCCGTAGAAATACCTTCCTTTTCCAATAAATAATAGAATGATTGCTATCACGAATAGCTTTGAATCAAGGCCAGAAAATCCAATCCCCGCCATCATAAAGTTAAAATTCATGAAGGCACCACCAATTAATGCTGGAATTGTCGCTAACCCTAGGATAAGTCCTAAGCCAACAAAAAATTCCCCCCAAGGGATCAGGATGTTAAAAAACTCTATATTTGGTAAGGCAAATCCTTCGAGGAAGCTGGCATACCAACTTTGAATGGTAGGATGATCTCCGCTTGCATTGGCAATAGTTCCTTGTAAAAATCCACCTGCATCAAAACCAGATTTAATTTTTGAATAACCAGCTTCGATCCATTTAAGCCCTATCCAAATTCGTAATACAGTCCAAACAAGTGCCATTGTTTTTCCATTTATTAATTTTCTCATAATAAGGTTCTCCTTTAAAATTGTGAATCACTTCACATTAATGATTAAAAAAATTTGGCTAATCCCAGCTTTCTATGTATGCTTATGAAACAATTATATTTGTCTCCTTTCGGTTCTTATATGCTAATTCTAGCAAGCCAATTCAGCCATTACCTTGATTTAGGTCAATTGTGTATTATTTTTTTTCAAGTGACAACTCCATTTTCTCTGTTGAAACCTTTAAGCATTCTAGACAAAATAGGTAAGCTAGCAAGAGATTTCATGTATGAAATGTCTCAGCTAGCTTATTTATTTAGTCAATATTATCAAACCAGAAACAGTCGTTCCAGTTCCGCTTTCTCTCCAACCGTCAAGATTTTCTCCGCCAACGGAAATAACACTTTTTCCTCCTTAGCGAAGTGTTGTGTTAAGGTAGTATGAGCTTGAACAGCGTAAACAGAAATCCATTGGGCATCGGTTTCATCAAGGGTCGCTCCCTTCTTGCCAGCTTCCGTTAGAAAATCCTGTAGATGTTGCTCTGCTTTCATATGTTCAAATTCCATCGTTTCAATCGTTCGATCATTCTCTCCGAGGAGGCGGGTCATCATGGGAAACAACCCTTCTTCCTCTCGTTTGGAATGTGCCTTCAACTTACCAGTGAAAGCCGTAACCATCCCGTACAATTTCGCAAACAGTTGAACCACATTTGGGCCCGATTCGAATTCTATGTCTTCGGTCATTTCATAAAAACGAGTCATATCTGCACGGAGTGACACATGCTCGTCCATTAATTGTTGCAGTGGTGCACTCCATTCAATTTTCGAATTCTCCATTATCCAACCTCCTCAGCCTTATATCGCCATACACCGAGACTCTCATCATTCATCATGGCTTGGTCTAATCATATAAATACATATAGCATACTCCCAAAGCATTGATCATAAAGTGTTGATAATCACAGACTTTACCGTTCACAAAAAAGCAGATGAGACAATAATTTCAAGGGATTAATGTTGAGATTTCTTGTCATTAATTTTATATGGACAACACAAAAAAGAGTTT
>NZ_JBALNQ010000093.1:0-5280 GCF_036961885.1 Neobacillus niacini
AATGACTATCAAGCTTTTATTATACCAATTTCTGTTCAAATTAAAACTATTAGTTATTTCTTTCCAATTGATTTCTAAATTTTTGGTTCAACTTAGTAAAATAACCCTACCCAAATGGAGTAAGGTTGTTTTACTATAAATTCTTTATTCTGATTTATATACTAACTTCTCGTAATATTGTTTTGTAATAATTCGGGCCATTAGTCATATAAATTTTATAAATTGCAACATAAAATTAACAGGTAGTAGAGTTTCCTTTGCAGCCTAAATTCATATAATAATTTTCCATTTCTTGCATTTTGAACTTCAAAAATTTTAATAGATATTCTTTAACCCTTCATTTTGAACTGCAAACTCGTGACTTGAATTCCATTGTAAAATAAAATAGAAATTATCTCCAAAAAATACATAACCATCCTAATTGTACAGAATAGTTATGTGTATTTTAGCTTATATAGTTTCAAGCTTGCTCGCCATAAACTTTAATAAATCTTCCCTCAATTCTTCCTTTTGAAGGGCGAATTCAATAGTTGTTTCTATATATCCGAGTTTTTCTCCTACATCATATCTTTGGCCTTCAAATTCATAGGCAAATACACGTTGAATATGATTTAAATTTTGGATAGCATCTGTTAGTTGTATCTCACCACCAGCACCGATTTCCTGTTTCTCCAAAAACATAAATATCTCGGGGGTAAAAATATATCTGCCGATAATAGCCAAATTGGATGGGGCTGTTCCTAATTTAGGCTTCTCTACAAAATTTTTAACCTGATAGGAACGCCCATCTTGATGATTCGGATCAATTATGCCATAACGGTTAGTCTCACTTTCTGGTACTTTTTTAACTCCGATAACGGAAGAGTGCGTTCGATCGTAAACTTTAATTAGTTGTTTTAAACACGGAGTTTCTGCTTGAACAATATCATCCCCGAGTAACACCGCAAATGGTTCATTTCCAATAAAATTCCGTGCACACCAAACTGCATGTCCTAGCCCTTTTGGTTCCTTTTGTCTAATATAGTGTATATCAACCATTCTCGATGGTTCTTGGACTTTTTTTAAGAGCTCCAACTTTCCTTTGTTTAGCAAAGTTTGTTCCAGTTCAAAGGCAGAATCAAAATGATCCTCAATGGCCCTTTTCCCTTTTCCTGTCACAATAATAATATCTTCAATCCCAGATTCAATTGCTTCCTCTACTATATATTGTATAGTCGGTTTATCTACAATGGGCAACATTTCTTTTGGCATTGCTTTTGTAGCTGGTAGAAAACGAGTACCAAGTCCAGCTGCTGGGATAATAGCCTTTCTTACCTTATGCATATTAACCGCATCCTTTCAACATATTGTAAGTATAAGATAATGGTCCAGATTTGGCAAAATAATGGTATATTTAATCTTTTCCCACAACTTAATTATAGTTCTTCTTGCTAATAATGCTAAATATTAAAACTATTTATTCATATCTTCTATAATAATCAATTGATTGCACATAAAAAAGCGTTATTTCTTGGAATGGGGTGTAGTTACTCCATTTTACTAAAAGAGCTACCAAAGATCAGATACCTACTTTTTGCACAGCCCCGTTTTGTATTACAATTAATTCTCTAATTTTCGTCTTCTCAACATAAATGTGATTCCAAACCCGACAACAAAAATACCAAATAATAAATAGTTATACATGTTGGCTGCCGTATTAGGAAGTTTTTCACTTTTGTTGGATTTGTTGGGTTTGTTGGTTTGTTAGCTTGGTCGGATTTATTGTTGGATTGTCGACAGTTGATTTTTTCACAATTAAAATTCTGCCTTCAATTGCTGCTGTTATCGGTTTTATTTGTGCTTTCACATAGTTCACCAAAGTATCTAAATCCGTTAACCATAGTTTACGTTCTTTACCTTCTTCAGAATCGTGTAGCTATCTCCACCATCTGACATAAAGTTATTGACTGCTATCGTATATTCAGCTTTTGGATCAACTGTTGATCTATTTGGTAAGAAAATATCTAAATTTTTTTCACCTAGAGGTTTTTCTACTGACCAAGTGTATTTTAAGCCAGAGATCGCCATAATCCGATTTCAATCTGCAGCAAATTGCTGTAAGTATTTATTCGGATTTTGAAAACGTTGTACCCCGCCAATTTGTATTTACAACCCTATTTCTTCCATATATACTTAATTTGAGTAAAAATTGGAAATAATTAGAATCGAGGGTTGCAAAATGAAACGAATCATTTCTATTATCCTATTAATCGTTATTGTATTTGTATTATCTTCAACAAACCCGGAGCGTTCAGCATACATAGAGTGGATCAATCATGAAGCGATGGATCAATCTTCAAATCTTCTCGAAAAAGGAATTCTATCATTAGCAGGAGAAAAGGTTTTTGATATAGGAACAACGGAGTCGGATTACTTTGTTTTTTCAGTCTATAAAACAGATTTTTCGGAGATTGGATTAGGTCAGATTACATGCATTGGGATTTTCAATAAATTTATTCCCCTTTCTAAAAAATAGTAAGGTTCATTACAATAGGTAAATTTTAATATTTCTATCATAATATTCCTTTGGAATCAGCATCGGCGATGTTAAACTAGTAATATATTTGTAAATTCATTTGGCTGCTTTACAAACTTGGCTTTATTGAAGGGAGACATGAGCAGTGAGTGAAAAGAAGATTGAACAGCAGGTTTATACTCGGGAACCTGGTGGTATTTTTCATTCGGGTGATGGCGATGTCCCGATTACCATTTCCGAAGGTCTCGATCAAGCAAGAATGAATGATCTCCTATTAGAATTGGGGATCACAGAGTCACAGTTTAAACAGCTGCTATTCGCAGTAATCTCCTCGATTGCTGGGAAGAAAAAGGTCTATATATCTCTAAATGTAGAGCTGCATCACTACACAAAAGTGGCTGCTGCATTACTAGAATTGCTTTATCACTTTTTACCGCACAGCCATCGAAGGTGCTTCGGGGCCATGACATATACGAGTGAGCCTGAAGGAATAAACGATGTCCATGTCCTATTTTTTGAACCTGGAACGCTAAATGACCATGGCCGCTCAATGGAAGAGCCATACATATTTGATTTCGCTAACCAGAAATTTTCTGGTATTGACCTTGTAGGTCAGCATGAATACTTGAACTTTGCCTGGGAGCAGCTGTTAGTTGGACATAGACTTGATGAATTCTTTGAGTTTGCTGAAAAAGCGCTGTTCGGTTTCACGGAAGAAGATCAACTTCAATTGAAGAATTACGATCAATTAACAGCAATTTACCAAACTCTGAACGGCTCTGAAGATTATTATCGACAAAATAAGCTAAGTTTCCTTTATAGTCTCTTGAATTTTTTAAAAGTAGAAAAAGCGGTAAAGGAAGATTTGGAAAAGCTGTGGTTGCAAATTTTAAAAGAAGAAAAAGCAGCCGTAGAGGTTGAAACAGCGATTGATTTTATAAAAGCGGTGGTGGAATTCAACCAGATTTCCCTTCATGATAAGGGACTGGAATTTATTCTGAATACATTAGACTATTATAATCATAACCCTATCTTTCATGAGGTAATGAAAATAGTAGAGGAAAGTATTGAAACGTACGAACCATTAATGGAGTTTATTACACTCCATCCCGACTACACACAAATTTTAGAGAACTATCTTACTGAAAAATTCAACCATACTCGTGTTGAGGATATTTTAAGTGCAATCAATCAACTGCTGCTAACCGTGCCATTTGTAGCTAAAAATAAAGGTTTTCAAGCCCTTATCATTAAAAGGACTTCTCAAGCTTTGGTTGATTCTTCTGATATTTTTATTGCAGCACGTGCGGTAAAGGAATTTAAGGTAACCAACCAAGATGTTGATTTTTCAAAAATAAAAGAAATGATGATGATTTCCACGGAATTAACATTATTGAAGGCGATTGACCTAAACAATGTTACGGTTAAGGATATCGGTATATTTGCGTACTTATCAACAGGAAGACTCCATGTGAAAGAGAGTAAGGATAAACTAATTATTCGTAAATCCAAGATGATGGAAGTCCTTCATGAACTATTTAACAGCCCAGTCGTTTCCGTAGAATTACTTCTTCAGCCGTTATCACTTGATAGCCGTGAAGAGCTTCGGAATGTATTAAAAAATGTTTTACGAAGTCATTTATCTGAAAAGTATTTTCAGCATTTATTGGCAGCATTTAATGAAGAAGATGGCAGCTTCCATTATCCACAGCTTTTTGCTTATTTGAGTAAACATGCAGATGATAACCTCGTGTTGGCTTTTATTAAGTGGACTGACAAAAACCTTCAGCTCGATTATCACTACCATCGAGCCTTGAAGAATTATTTGAAAACCCATCCAAGATCAATTTGGAAAAATAAAAATACGAAAAAGGAACTACAACAGATTTCAACGGTTAGTTTTAGAAAAGTAGTCAAAGAAGTCCAAAATGAAAGTGCTAGTCCAATCGTTAAGTTTTTTAACAGGTATGGGATCAATCTTTCCATTGTTCTGCTGATTATCCTGGTAGCTGGTAGCGGGGTATACCTAGGCTATGGCCTCCTCGCTGGTGAAAAGGATGGTGACACTGATTCCAAAACAAGTACAGTTGCTGCAAAAGAGACAGAGGAAACCAAGAATCAAAAACCTTCATTGGATCCTTTTAAACGCTGGGATGTTGATAATCCCTATGTTTTTAATGTGGATGGGCAGCAACAGCTAATGGTGTTTGGACAAGCAAATCCAACCGGTGGCAAAAGCCTAGTATTAACCGACAGCAAAAAAACTGAAACCTCGTTTGATTTGGTGATGGATTCTGAAGTTTCACCATTTGATGAAAAGGGTGTTTTAAAAGAAGGGTTTTCTCTTTTTCACACAGAGCACGATTTCGATCAGAATGGCAATTCAGAGGTGGTCATTATGGCACTCAATCAAACCTTTGAATCATTTGTATGGGTGTACAGTCCAATTTCAAAAAAAGGGCGTATTGGCCTGCAGGCAAACCTAGCCATAAAAGGGATGTCTGATGCTAAATTAGTCGATAATACCCTTACTCTCCTCGGCGAAAATGGGCAATCCGAAACCTATGCTTTTGTTAACCAAGAATTTGTGAAACAATAAGGCTCTTTTCTTAAACTTTGTTACTTTTAGGTAAAAAAAATTATGAAGTGCTGTGTTTTGGCAGAAAACAGAATAAAATCCGATAAGAAAAGAGCTAGCAAACTAAATTCAATGACGTAAAAATAAAATTGTCACGTTAAAGTCGGCTTTAAGACTTTAACAACAA
>NZ_JBALNQ010000094.1:0-5300 GCF_036961885.1 Neobacillus niacini
ATACAAACGTCGAAGAAATATTGGTTAATGCTTCAAGGTTTTTTATTCTCTTAATTTGGAGCAAACAATGAAAATTATTTCAAAAGAAGAAATTTTCAAAGACTAAATCCTAAATTGGATGAATCTAACATTATTCATGGTTGAGGATGAAGGCTTATCAAATGTATTAAAATATTTTTTGTTTTTGCAACAATGTACCGAAGATATAATAGATAATTCATCATTCACCTTTGAAGACATCCTTTATAGTCAGTACTATTGGTTTGTTATGTTTAAAAATCAATTTTTCTCTAGTTTTGGATATGATGGAGGGATGAACCAACAGGCATTTCTTCTTTTAGAAAAGATTTGTAATGAACAGGAAGGAAATGTAGATTGGGATGTAATTGAAGACATTGAAAATACAATTGCTGAATAGGAGGTATTAAGGAGAAATTGACCTAATGTCCTTTTTGTAATGAACAGTTAACATAATACTATTATGATTTAGGATGTGCTATTACAAACTCTTAGGATTGTAACTACGAAAAAGAAACCTAGATTACCACCCTAAAAAACAGAGGTACCATCCATAAAATTGGAAGGATCTAACTCCTAAGTTTATTTTTGTGTGAAATATAGATTTTATCCTGCAGAGATTGCTATCAAAAAATAAAAGATTAATAGATACCATAAAAATATAATTAGTACTATTGTTGTAGTTAATGTACGTCTTAGCCATTTTCGTTTTGGAAGGAATGCAAAAAAGTGTACCAAAAAAATTAGAATGATGTTAATTAAAAATGCTATTGTTTCTCTGCTACCTTCCTCTGGTGGAGAACTGAATGCATATGGATACTCTGTTAGGAGGTCGTATATAATTATCATGTTAAACGGAATTAGCCAAAAATTAAACTCCATATTTTCTAATAATCCAAATGTTGCTAAGATAACTATTATTGCTGTATAAACTAACATTATCCCAACCGTTTTTACTAGACTAGATTTCATAAAAAAACCTCTTTAGAGAATATCGTTTTATTTTATTTTCTTAAAAGCTCAACATTTTGAAGTCTACAATACTCAACAAGTGTCTGCACTAGGGTATCAATATCACTTTTAGTAGTTAGGTAGGAGAAGCTTATCCGCAGCGCACTGTCTGCAAGAGCACGACTAACTCCTAGTGATTCGAGCACAGAAGGGCCACGGGAAAAAGCAGTTTTAGATTTACAAGCTGCTGCACTGGATATAAAAATATCCCTGGAATCAAGGAACTCTACTATCTTTCTATTTGATAGCCCTGGTAGAGAGAAATTTACAATGTGTGGTGCTCCTTGCTGATTTGAATTTAATACCGCTTTCGGTATCTGAGCAACGATCAATTCCATACAATAATCCCTGAGCGCTTTCATATGCGAAATATCCTTTTGCATAGTGGAAAATTTGATTCGTACCGCTTCACCAAAAGCACTGATAAAAGGAGTATTTTCTGTTCCTGAACGCAAACCGTTTTCCTGTCCGCCCCCAAGTATACAAGAAAACATTTTTGTGCCATTTTTCACGTACAGCGCACCCACACCTTTAGGACCATGTATTTTATGTGCACTTATACTAATTAGGTCGGCGCCAAGGCTCGCTGCAGTGAATGGGACCTTGCCATACCCCTGTACCGCATCACAATGTAGAAGGGCGGGGGATTGCTTTTTTTGAATGATTTGTTTAATCTCTTTTATTGGGAAAATACAGCCTGTTTCATTGTTGACCAACATCGCGCTAACAAGGACTGTTTTGTCTGTAATCGCATTTTTTAACTCTTCCATGTCCAATACTCCATTAGGTGCTGGAATATAACTTACAGTCCATCCCTGTTTTTTTAAATCCCTGATTGTTTTCGTAACAGCAGCGTGTTCAGCAACTGTAGTCACGATATGATTTCCATTCATTGAATTAGCTAAGCAAGCTCCCTTTATTGCTAGGTTGTCAGACTCGGTACCTCCTGAAGTAAAGTAGATTTCATCAAACTCTGCTTCAAGCGAATCAGCAATCATTTGTCGTGCATGATCAAGTTCCATCTTACTTTCCTTACCTAGACGGTATGTTGAAGAAGGATTGCCGTATACGTCCGTAAGCATTTGCACTATTTTCTTCGTTACCTCTGGATAGGGTTTCGTAGTCGCACAATTATCTAAATAAATTTCTGGCATTTGTGTTCACACTTCCTATTAAAAAACTATTTCAATTTATACTCTTCCTGTCATTGTAACAATAAATTTAATAGGATGTTTAGTAAAATGACAAAAGTAGGATTTGAATAAATGAAAAACTATAGTCTAATAAAAGTGACAGGCACCCTCAAAAAATTAGATGGTGCCTGTCACCTTTTTTGTTCGATTGGTTTCCAATCATTTCTGTTTTCTTAATGCCAACATAGTTGTTTTCAATGAAGCATACGAACCAATTGCAGCACTTCCATAGAACCAACCCATAAAAAGACCTGGGATAAAATGATGGCGATGACTGATAAAAATTGAAATACCTAAACCAAGAATAAGCGCTATTGTTGGAACATACTTTTTCTTTATTTTAAAAATTACCTTTATCAGTTGAGTAATCAACATCACAGTGGGTACGGCGATCACAGCATCCCAAACGTTTGTATGTATTGTCGGAAAGTCCAAACCTATACACCTTCTTAACTTAATAAGTACCAAAACATGGAAAATCAAAATACTGCTAACAATATATCTTAACATTTAATATTCACTTGATTATATTTTTTTATAATCGATTTATTTTATCTTCGTGATAAATTGATGGTTGGTGAGATTCCAACTCCACCTCATTGTCTAGCTGCCACTTATTTGATTTTTTATCTAATTTATGTGGTAAAAATACGGATTCATCCCAAGAATTAGTTGGTTCCTGACACAAAAAATTCAGCGAATAATTAAAAAAGTTAGTTCTTGATTTCAGAAAAGTCTGAAAAATAAAAAGGAATTTTTAACTGTGTATTGAATTACTATTGAAAGAGCAATCGTTAGTAGGAGGTAGGTATGTTAAATTGTCTATTAAGTAACGAACAAATAAAAGATTTCCCTTCTCTAGATAAGCAACTACAGGATGATTGGGAATCCTTTATAGTAAGCGGACAAGCCCCATTCAACCTCAGAAGTGTAATTGCCTCATCATGGTCACGTAGCAGAAAATTTGGTGTAGATCCTTTCAAGAATATTAATAATCCTAAGTATAATGACTTCGAATTTGAAAGCATTCTTGAGCAAAACGTTCTCCTGCTTAACATAGCTGAAATGATTATTAAAGATCTTGTAGATAAGAATGCAAATGATCTTTTTTCAATCTTCATAACAAATCGGGAGGGAATACTACTTACTACTACTGGAACAGATCCTCTTAATCGTAAATTTCAAACACTCTATCAACCTGGAACAAATTGGGCAGAATTTTCTGCTGGTACCAATGCTATTGGCACATCCCTTTATGAAAAAAAACCCATGCAAGTGTTTGCTGGTGAACATTATTGTAAAATGAATCACTCATTAGTCGGCTCTGCAGCACCCATTTGTGATCCTTTTACAAAAGAACCCTTAGGAGTCTTATGTCTTGCCAGATTTAAGGATTTGGTTAATGCAAAGGACATTTACATAGTTTTAAATCGTAAACAACATATTGAACAGATGATTAGAACCAAACTAGTAAATGAAAATTATTTAAATCTAAATTCTTTACTCCAGTCAGACCAAAATCCATTATTATTTTTTAATAATGGTGGTATTATCACAAGTTTTAATAAAATTGCTCCAGATACTTTACAAATTCAAGTAGGAGATTCAATTCTAAAATTTATTGATCCAGAAATTTTTACAGCAATGGAGGAGCATCATTACCAATCACCAAATGGTTATGAATGGAGAATAAAAATTCAACCTTATGAACTTAACGGAACCCTATATGGCGGTCTAGCAACTTTCCATCGACCTACTGTAGCATCCTCTGTTTCATTTATGCCAACAAAAGGACAAACCAGGTATAACTTCCAAAATATAATTACCCAAGATGATGAGCTTACACGTATTATACATGTGGCGAAAAAAGCTTCCCACAGTGAAAAATCGATTTTGTTAACAGGAGAAACTGGAACAGGAAAGGAAGTATTTGCCCAATCCATTCATGTATATGGTCCAAGAAAAAATGCACCATTTATCGGAGTTAATTGTGGTGCCATTCCAAAGGAACTCATTGCAAGTGAATTATTTGGATATGAAGGTGGGGCATTTACAGGAGCAAATGCAAAAGGGAAAAAGGGGAGATTTCAATTAGCCCATGAGGGAACGATCTTCCTTGATGAAATTGGCGATCTTCCGCTAGATGTTCAAGTTTATTTACTTCGGGTTCTTGAAGAACGAAATGTTTTGCCGGTTGGTGGTAATAAACCGATTTCGATTAATGTCCAAGTTATTGCAGCTACGCACAAAGATTTAAAAAAGGAGATTGATGCTGGACGTTTTCGGGAGGACCTCTACTATCGCCTGAATGTCATACAATTATCTATCCCTCCATTACGTAAAAGATCAAGGGATATTTCCTTACTTGCAAGACTTTTTATTCAAAATAATAAATACACGGACCCACCTAGTATTAGCCCCAGTGCGATGAAAATTTTAGAATCCTATACCTGGCCTGGAAACATTCGCCAGTTAAAAAATGTAATAGAGCAAACTCTATTCTATTTAGATAAAAATAATATTGAAGTTTCAGATCTACCAAAGGAAATCCATGATGAGGAGACTCCAACTCCAGAAAATACAAGGAAAACAGAAAATAACCTTGTGAGAAAAAAGGTAAAGAAAAATCATTTAAGCAACAATATTTTAATTAGTACTTTAAAAAGTACGAACGGAAATATTAGTCAAGCAGCTAAACTTCTAAATACCTCAAGAATGACGATCTATCGGTTAATAAAAAGGATGGAAGCTGAGGGTGAAATCATATTAGATGAAAAATAATATTGTTTATTCACATCAAATCTGGGGCCTGTTTATTCAGCCTCCTTTTTTGTGAAGATTTACACTGTGACAATGTGACAAAATACTTTGGTATCAATGTTACAACTATACATTACTAATAATACAATTACATTTTATATTACAGCGTAATACACCCGAAGTTTAATAAACAAAATCCCTTAGTTAAACGATAAAACGTTTATCCTCAATTGTTTATTATTAATTAAGTCCTAAGTTGGCATGGAATTTGCATTTAAATATATCGAGAGTATCATACTCACTAACTAAATAGAATTA
>NZ_JBALNQ010000095.1:0-10838 GCF_036961885.1 Neobacillus niacini
ATTTATATTCAACATATATTAATAATCCTACTATAAAGATAAATAAATATTCCATAAATTCACACCTAAAATTTTGTGTCTTCGATCGTTAAATTACAAAACATTGAATTTATTAATTATTAATTAAAAATTTTTCATATAGTTTTGTCATTGTATCCACATTATTATCCCAATTGTATAATTTCAAAACTCTTAATCTACCTTGTTCACCCATATGCAATCTGAGTTCCTTATCCAATATCAAATCTTCTAATGCTTGTGCCAAGGCTGCAGGCTTTTTCCTTTCCACAATATAACCCGTAACTCCATCGTTAACTACTTCTTTAAACCCATCAACATCAGTGGCTACAATTGGTTTTTTCATTGCCATTGCTTCAACAGCGGCAACTCCAAAGCTTTCACTATCCAACACACTTGCTACACAAAAAATGTCTAGTTGCTCCAATACACCAGGTACTTCAGTATTAGGTATTTTCCCTTTCAGTTTTATTATATTTTCAAGATCCAAATTATGAATTAATTCAATCAATTCTTCTTTTTGTTCCCCTTCACCGTAAATATATACGTTAATCTTTTCAGCAATTTCTTTTAAGTCTTTAACAATCAAATCATCAACCAATATCCTTATTGATTTGATAAAATCATCAATTCCATATTTAGGAGCTAATGTTTTTATGTTTCCAATATTAATCTTATTGGAATGATTGACCTTATTACTTGGGCAAAATTTATTAACATCTACACCAAATGGAGTTACAAATATTTCACGCTTTTCTGGATTGATTAATTTCCTCACCTGGTCAGCCATACAATAACTTGTTGAAGCAATTGCATTTGAATATAATAAATTTTTTTTAACTAAATTCATTCTAAATTTACTTTGATACGGAAAGTCATAAACATCACTTCCCCAAACAGATAAAACTAAAGGATATAACTGGGATAATCTAGCCAAGGTTCCATATCCACTTGCGTAATGTGCATTCACAATATCAGGTTTCAATTGTTTGAACAATTTTTTCATTTCAGGCACATTAATGAAATATCCCTTTGTCCCTGAAAACCTAAGCTGATGAAGAATTACCTTTTTGGATATTAAATTATCCTTTGGGTTGTCATCATGCTTGAACACTAAATGAACTTCATGATTCTTTTCGACTAAGGCATTTACCCATCTAACTGTATGAATACTTGCTGCATTTCCTAAAAAAAGTACTTTCAATTTCCTTACCTCTCAAACTTTTTCTTATATATCTTAGGATTAACCTAAATACCATTTCTATAATTAATAATAGCATTGCATACCTTCTTGACTTCCTCATCAGTCAAATAAGGATGCATCGGTAAAGAAAGAACTGTTTTGCATAGTTCATTAGTAACCTCAAAATCATCTTCATATATATATAAATCTGAAAAAGCTCCCTGCTTATGCATCGGCTTAACATAATAGACCATGCTAGGAATTCCATTCTCTTTCAAATTTGCTTGTAAACCATCTCGCTGTTCCTTATTTTTAAGCTTAATAGTATATTGGGCAAAACTGGAATAATAACCTTCTGGAATAAATGGTGTTTCCACAATATCCTTTAAACGAGCACTATATAATTGATATACTCGGTTAACATCTTCCAATTCATGATTAATAAATGCTTTTAGTTTTACTTTTAATACGGCAGCTTGGATTGTGTCTAATCTCGAATTTACCCCAATCCTTACATTGTCATATTTGTCTTCGCCTTTTCCGTGTACTCTTAAAGATTTCAGCAATCTTGCTAACTCATCATCATCTGTAAAAATAGCTCCACCATCACCATAACAACCTAGTGGCTTGGCTGGAAAGAAAGAAGTAGTAGCTGCATCTCCAAAACTGCATGCTCTTTTACCATTGATATTACCGCCAAATCCCTGAGCTCCATCTTCTAATATCAATAAATTATACTTTTTAGCGATTCTTTCTATCTCAGGAAAATCTGCAGGGAGACCAAATAAATCAACAGGAATAATAACCTTTGGAGTTAACTTTCCTTCTTCTAATACCTTTAAAATTGCAGTTTCTAATTTACCTGTATCAATATTAAAAGTTCCCCGATCTACATCCACAAAAATAGGCGTTGCACCTTTAAACGAGACGACTTCTCCAGTTGAGAAAAACGTGAAATCTGGTACAAACACTGCATCTCCTTCTTTGATATCCCACGCCATCATTACTAATGTCATCGCTTCTGTTCCGTTTGCACAAGATATACAATGTTTAACTCCAACGAAATCAGCTAACTCATCTTCTAACTCACTTACTTGTTTGCCACTAATATAATTTGCACTTGTAACCACTTCATTAATTGCAGAATCAATTTCCTGCTTATATTTCTGATACTGTGCCTTTAAGTCTCTGAAATCCATAATTCATCAATCTCCATTTATCATAAAAGTTAGCTTTTTGATTTCTCTATAAGTTCTCCATTGATAAGGGCATATTCTCTACCACATTCATTACATTGCAACTCATTTTTTAGAACATCGCCACATTCGCAAACCCAACCAATTTGCCTAGCTGGTACCCCCGCCATTAGCGCAAAATCTGGTACTTCCTTTGTCACAACAGCTCCTGAAGCAATCATCGCCCAACGACCTATTGTATTGCCACATACAATAGTAGCGTTTGCTCCAATAGATGCACCGTATTTAACAAGTGTCTTTTTATAACCTTGAATACCTTTTGGATATTTACTTCTTGGAGTTAAATCGTTTGTAAATACCATTGAAGGTCCGCAAAATACATAATCCTCTAATACAACACCTTCATAAACCGCCACGTTGTTTTGGATTTTTACTCCATTACCAATTTTAACGTTATTAGAAATATTTACATTTTGCCCCAAAGAACATTTTTCTCCGATTTGAGCACCTTTTTGAATATGGCTAAAATGCCATACTTTTGTTCCATCACCTATTGTTACATTTTCATCAATATAGCTACTTTCATGGACAAAGAAGGTCATCTATTAAACCTACCTTTGAAATCCAATGAGTTACACTTATCCAGTGGTAACTTTACACTTGTACCCTCTGCAGCTGATTTATATATAGCAAGCACTAGCTCCAAAGCGTTTCTTCCATCTTCAGCTGTAACATATGGTGCTCTATCATTCTTAATTGCATCAATCACGTCCGTGTATAGAGGATTATGCCCAAATCCATATACAGTTGGAGGGTTTTCCTGGTACTTTGCTTTGACAACCTCAGGATCATCTTTCATATCTGCAAACTGCCATTCTTCAATAATATTCACTGATTTTCCACCAGCTTTAATAGTGCCTTTATCACCAAAAATATATAATGTTTCTTCAAGATTGTTTGGATAAATATTAGTTGTCCCTTCAACAATCCCGTAACTTCCATTTGAAAACTTAATAAGCGCCATACCTAAATCTTCCGCTTCAATAAAGTCATGTTTAAGGTTATCTGTCATACCCACTACTTCTACTATTTCATCACCCATCATCCAACGTAAAAGGTCAATATTATGAATACACTGGTTCATCAATGCTCCACCATCTTGTTCCCATGTTCCTCGCCAAGGGGCCTGCTTATAATAATCTTCGCCACGATTCCAACGAATATGAGCAGTTCCATGAAGTAACCTTCCAAAGCGTTCTTCTTCAATAGCTTCTCTTATTTTTTGAATGGATTTATTAAAGCGGTTTTGATGACATGCACTTACCTTAATATTTTTTTCTTTAGCTTTTTGAATGATTTCATCAGCTTCTTCTAGTGAAAGAGCGATTGGCTTTTCTATAATAAGATTACTGCCCGCTTCTATACAATCTAGAGCGATCTGACCATGTTTTCCACTCTCTGTACAAATAGCTATTAATTCTGGTTTTTCCTTTTCTAGTAACTCTTTATAGTCAACATATAGAGGAGTTGATTCTGGTAAGTTAAATTTATTAAGCTTATCCTTCATATTTTCAACTACTATGTCACATAAACCAACAATTTCAAGCCCATTTTCAATTGCAGCTGCTATATGGTTAGGTGAAATTCTTCCACAACCGATTATTGCATATCTTAAACTCATGATGCTCCCCCTCTATAATAATTCTATATTTTCTCTATTATTAATATCCTTCATTGCATTCTTTGTATCAAAAATAGCCTTGGCGTGTTGCTGTACAAAAGAATAATCTACCATTGTATGTGCAGTTGTTACGACAACTAGATCAGCACTTTTAATAAGTTTGGCAGTTAATTCAGGCTCGCCCGTTTTAACAACTTCATTTTCGCGATATTCCGGAACATACGGATCAAAATAAACAACCTCAGCGCCTTCTTTTTCAAGCTCTTCAATCACTCGTATAGCAGGACTTACTCTATAATCTTCAATATCTTGTTTGTAAGCTACACCCAAAACTAATATCCTTGATCCGTTCATAGCTTTTCTTTGTCTATTTAATATCTTACTCGCTCTCTCAGCGCAATACTCAGGCATACGATCGTTAACCATCATAGATGATTCAATCATTGAGGTATGGAACCCATACTCACGTGCCTTCCAAGAAAGATAATATGGGTCAAGCGGGATACAGTGCCCTCCAAGCCCTGGACCAGGATAAAAAGCCTGGAAACCATAAGGCTTTGATTTGGCTGCATCAACAACTTCCCAAAAATTAATGCCCATCTTATTGCTTAGAATTGCAAGTTCGTTAACTAGTCCAATGTTAACATTTCTGTAAGTGTTCTCTAATATTTTCTCCATTTCAGCTACAGCTGGAGATGAGACCCGATGAATCGGTGCTTCTAGAATACTTTCGTACAGTGCAGCTGCTACATCAGTACACTTTGGAGTTATACCACCAACTACCTTAGGTGTATTTTTAGTCTTATAAATTAAATTTCCAGGATCCACACGTTCTGGAGAAAAAGCAAGGTAAAAATCCTCACCACATTTTAGGCCAGATTTCTCGAGGATAGGCTTAAGAAGTTCTTCTGTAGTCCCTGGATAAGTAGTTGATTCCAATATAATTAACATATCATTGTGCATATATGGGACAATGCTTTCAGCAGAGGCTTTTACATAACTGATATCTGGCTGCTGATGCTCATCAAGTGGTGTTGGTACACAAATGCACACACAATCTGCCTGAGCAACCTGGGCAAAATCTGTAGTGGCTGAAAGAAGTCCAGACTTAACTATTTCTTCAAGGTCTTCATTAACAACGTCACCAATATAATTTTTACCGATGTTCACCATTTCAACTTTAGATACTTGTACATCAAACCCTATCGTTTTATATCCAGCCTTTGCTTTCTCAACAGCAAGAGGGAGACCAACGTATCCAAGTCCAACTACTCCAAGTGTCGCTGATTTATTTAGTAGTTTATCCTTTAAATTGCTCATAAAAATTTCTCCCATCTAATCATTTAAAATAATTTTTTCGAGTTTGTCTGTTAATGATTTAAAATCAAAATCCTGAGATGCAATTAGGGCATTTTCACAATAATTGTTATATTCACTGTCACGCATTTTAAAAAATGAAACAATTGCTTCAGCTAATTGCTCGGCATTAGCATTATCAACAACAACTCCACATTTATACCGATTAATTAAGTCATATCTGAACTCACAATCCGAAACAGTTGGTCTTCCACTTGCAAAATACTCAAACATTTTATTTAGACTTGCACCATATTTTTTTATATCATTTTGTTCAAAGTGCATAATATTAAGGTTACACTTACTTAATATATAAGGAACTTTATTTTTTTCAACGAATCCTTTGAAAATTACATTATCTATGTTATTTTCAACGCAATATCGTTCCAGCTGTTCCTTTTCATTTCCATCTCCATATATTAGAAACTTAATGTTGTCATTTCCTGTTTTCTTAATATATTCCGCTGCATCAATAATCTTTTTTACATTGTTTACTTTTCTTATGGATCCAGCATAAACAACTTTAAAATATTTATCATTATTTAGATCATTATCCATGATTGTGAAATGTTCTTTATTATAATTAAATAGCTCTAAATCCACACCATTATTAATATGACTCACTTTACTAACAGAAATAGGACCCCCGTTTTCTTTATTCCAACCTTTTTCAATTATATAGTCTTTTCCACCCTCCATTGTAAAAATGAGCGTATCAGCTTTTTTATAGATAAATTTCTCTCCTGCATACAGAAAGTTAAGAATTGGGTTACTCCTTTTAATAATGTTATATGCTACAAAACTTTCAGGCCATAAATCCCTAATTTCAATAATTAATTTTGCACCATACTTCTTTGCTAGAAATATTGCAGCAAGTGATGCAAGGGGATTAGGAGAAGATGTATAAATAATATCAGGTCTTTTAAACGATTTTGAAACCCTTACCATATTTATAGGAAAATCAAACATATTAAGTATTCTTTTTATATAATTACTACCATAATTTCTAGTTTTAACAAATGTATAATTAACATCTTCAATTTCTGTCTCTTTGTAAAGACTTTTATCCTTTATCATATTAATACTGGTATTGTGTACTTTACTCGCAGTAAAAATTTTTACATTATACCCTTTTTTTGATAAGTATTTAGAAAAATAGTAATGTCTATTCAGACCTCCCATAGTGGGTGGAATAGCATAATGATTAATAATCCAAATATTTTTCACTATGAAAATAGTCTCCTTTTGTTCTCATTTATTTATAAAATCATTATCTTCTCTTTATCACTGCTACCACTGTCTTTACCATAGTTTTTATATCATCAATAAAACTGTATTCTTCAATGCTTATCAAATTATATTTCATTTTCTCTGGCAAAATATTATATACATATGTTTCATCTGCATCAATTGCATTAGCCAATAGTCGTTCCTCATCTTTATATATGATACTAGCTTGTGAAGTAACTCCAGCTGGAAGTAGTAATGTTGCCATCATCTCATCTGTATAACACTTAACATACTCCTCCACCTCAGGTCTTGTTCCAACAAAGCTCATATCACCTATAATTATATTCAATAGTTGTGGAATTTCATCAAACCTAAGTTTTCTTAAAACCTTACCAACTCTTGTTATCCTTGCATCATTGTTGGTAGTAACTTGAGTGCCAATTTTATCTGCGCCATTCACCATTGTTCTAAATTTATAAATTTTAAATATTTTTCCATATTGTGTAACCCTTACTTGACGAAACATTATAGATCCCTTGGAATCAACTTTTATGGCAATACTAATAAAAATGAAAAAAGGTGATAGACAAATAATAGTAATAACAGCAACTACAATGTCAAATAACCTCTTGGCAAAAAGGCTGAATTTTTTCTTATATAAAATATCATAATACTTTTTCACACTATCATTTTTCAGATTACTAGGTAAGTCTTCCCATTTCTTTAGTCGCATTCCGCTATTCCTCTTTCTCTTTTTTACAAAAATTACCTTTTAATTCAAAGGACACTTTTCATTACCATTTTTAAAGTTGTGCAAACATACTCCACATCTTCATCACTTAATAAAGTATGAAGTGGAAGAGTAATTTCATTCTTATACAAATCATAAGCATTAGGATAATTCTTTATATCAAAACCCAGATTTTTATATGCTGTAAACATAGGTAATGGCTTGTAATGCACATTACAAGCAATCCCAGCCTCAGCCATCTTAATTATAATCTTATTTCTTTCGATTTCCCCAATACCAGGAATTCTTGCTAAATAAAGATGTCCAGTTGAAGAAGAATCTTCACTATAATGCAATATACTTTGAATACCTAATGGTAAAAGTGCTTTATCATAGATTTCTATTATTGCTTGGCGCCTGTTCAACAGAGTTTTATATCTTTTTAGTTGTATTAGACCTATCCCTGCCATTATATCAGTCATATTACACTTATAGGCAGGATAGATAATATCATATTCCCAAGCACCTATTTGTGTTTTTGCGAGCGCATCTTTCGATTGTCCATGAAGACTATATAGCATGTATTGTTTATATAGCCATTCATCATTTAATCCAAGTCCGTTACTCCATACAACTGCTCCACCTTCAGCTGTGGTAAGATTCTTTACTGCATGAAAAGAAAAACAAGTAAAATCTGCAACCTGCCCACATTTCAATCCCTTTCTTTCCGCGCCAAAAGAATGGGCTGCATCAGCCATTACTATGACTCGATCAAAAATACTTTGAAGTTCATTTTCTGCCTTAAATAGTCCTTTCTTGCTTTCAACAACCTTAAATAATGTATCGTAATCGCACATCTTTCCAGCTAAGTCCACAGGAATAATCACCTTTGTCTTATCTGTAATTGCATCAGCAAGTTGGGTATAATCCATTTCAAAAGAATCTGGTTCAGTATCAACTAAAACTATCTTTGCTCCTACATGCTCAATAACGGAGGCTGAAGCTGTATAAGTATATGCCGAAGTAATAACCTCATCACCTGGTCCAACCCCTAAAATACGAAGAGTAAGTTCCATAGCTGCTGTCGCAGAATTTAAACAAATAGCTTTATTAGTTCCAATATATTCAGCAATTTTTCCTTCAAACTCTTTCGTTTTAGGTCCAGTTGTAAGCCAACCAGATTTCATCACTTTTATTACTTCTTCTATTTCTTCATCAGTTATATCCGGTGGAGAGAATGGTATATTTTTAACTTTATTCCCAATCATTTTAGTCATCCTCACTTTATTCAAATTTTAGTCTAAACAACAATTAAAAGTGCTTAATTAGAAAGTAAGCACTTTAATGGATTTTATTCAATCAAGTATTAGTATACTTCCTCAAGCAAAGTAGTACGATTGAACTTATTATTCGCCACAGCAATTAACGTATCATGCATTTCTTTTTCAGACATCTTTAGAAGTTGATTAATTAACCGATTTAATATTTCAGGATGAACCACTTTTGTTTTTCCAATATGGATTTTTGGGAAAACCTGATCAGGATGAACCTCATTTTCATTTAACAGTTCTTCATACATTTTTTCACCAGGGCGAAGTCCAGTAAAATGGATTCCAATTTCTTCTACTGTAAAACCCGACAGTTTTATTAAACTTTCCGCTAATTCTGCTATCTTAACTGGCTCTCCCATATCTAGAACGAATACCTCTCCGCCTTTTGCCAATGTTCCAGCTTGAATCACGAGTCGTGAAGCCTCAGGGATCGTCATAAAATACCTTGTAATTTCCGGATGGGTAACTGTAACTGGCCCGCCTTCCTTAATTTGCTTTTTAAATAAAGGAATCACACTGCCACTGCTGCCAAGGACATTACCAAAACGAACTGCTACAAATTTCGTGTGACTATATTGAGCCATACTTTGTATAATCAGTTCGGCAAACCTTTTTGTTGATCCCATGATATTTGTAGGATTTACTGCTTTATCCGAAGAAATTAAAACAAACGTATTAACACCAAATGTATCCGCAGCTTCTGCGACATTTTTTGTCCCAAAAATATTGTTTTTCACAGCTTCTCTTGGATTATATTCCATAAGAGGAACATGTTTATGGGCAGCTGCATGATACACCACAAATGGCCTGTGTTTTTCCATAATTTCAAATATTCGTTTCCGGTCTTGGATATCTCCAATTATAGGTACAATTTCAATTTGATTTTTATATTCTGAACTTAACTCCATATCAATTTGATAAATACTATCTTCTCCATGTCCTAACAATACAATCTTTCTTGGTTTAAATTCACATATCTGCCTGCAGATTTCAGAACCTATCGAGCCCCCTGCACCAGTAACTAACACGGTGTTACCTGATACATACTCAGAAATACTTTCAATGTCCAAATTAACTGTTTCTCTTCCTAATAAATCCTCCACCTGAACATCGCGTAATTCATTAACTGAAACTTTGCCAGTCATTAAATCTTCAAGCATCGGTATAATCTGTGTTTTAGCCTTTGTTTTTGAGCATTCTTCTATAATACGATTTAATTCCTTTTTACTTAAAGATGGAATTGCAATAATAATATTATCAATTTTAAGGCTATCAACTACTTGGGATATTTTCGAGGTGTTGCCAACTACAGGTATATTCAAAATCTTCAACTTATATTTCTTTGGTTCATCATCAATAAAAGCAATTGGTTTTAATTCAGGGTTTGTATTTTTTATTAATTGTCGTGCCACCATTACACCAGCAGAACCAGCCCCGATAATTAATGTTTTTTTAGAGTCTTCAGAAACACTTAAGAAACAGTCACGGTAAATTTTCCACGCAAATCGAGTTCCACCAATTGAAAGTACTAAGAACATCCATAAACTTACTTGTACTCTAACATAAATTTGCTCACCGAAAACATATCCAACTATTCCATAAAGGAGAACTACAAGAGTGGCTACTTTAACAATAGCGATTAATTCTTGTGTACTCGCATATTCCCATGCCTTATTATAAAGACCATAAAATAGTGAAAATAAAAGATAACCAATTAGTAGGAAAATTATCCTATAGTCCATAATGTCTAATATGGTGAGTTGTAAGGATGGGTGCTGAAAAATACCACTAAAAAATACAGAGGATAAAACAACTAGTAAGTCTATGATAATTAATATTGTCATCCTTATGGAATAGCTCAATCTAAATACGCCTCCGAATTGTTTAATATGGGAAATTTGAGTTGTCTAGTAATTAAATAATTTGTATTTATTCTTATATTTTTTAAAGTCCAGTGATAATTGTATCATATTGTCGAATAATACTTAAAATAAATTACCTTATATATTAAACAATAAAACTAGGAAAATAACTAGTCTATTTCATTAATATACAAATATTTACTTCATTAGTTATTTTTATTTCTATTTTAGTTAAAGATAATAGTAGAAAG
>NZ_JBALNQ010000096.1:0-7921 GCF_036961885.1 Neobacillus niacini
ATTCTTATTCAAGTAACGTGCGCGATTGTGAAATAAAAAGTAAAAGGGATAATACATATTAGTCATGTATAATATGTATTATCCTTTATTTTTTATGACTTTTTATAATTTAGATGTTGATAAAAAGATTTTTCAAAATGGATTCTTTTTATTTACCGTAAAATAAGGGTTTGTGAGGTATTTTTGATCAAACTCTATTTCAAAGCAATATTTAGTCCTTACAATGATGTTTGAGAGGTTGTGTCCGACTTGGAACGAAAGAATTCAAGTAAGAAATATACTTTTTTGTCTTCTCATCCATTGTGTTGCAACCCATTTTTCACCAGTTATAACTGGTGCTCCACCATGTAAAGTTAGTTCGTTTATGTCTTTATCGTTATAGAAATATTCGAAATACACCGCCATTCCTTTTTGTGGGGATACTGAAAAATTTAGTTTAGGAAAAAAAGTTTCTCCCCCATGCTCCACATCATTTAAGTACATGATGATTGTGCTAATTCTATTATTTTTTGTTGCTTTACTTGAAGATGTAAAAAAATCAAAATGAGCTTTATACTCTTGACCTGGAGTATATTTGAGAATTTGAATACCTTCCCCATGTTCAATGGGTATATTCATAATAGAGGATATTCTTTTTTCAATTTTGGTAATGATGTCATTTTCATTTTCTTGAAAATACATACTACTACTTGTTCTTATCTCATTTACTTCGTGTGTAACTCCAATTTTGGAACGATGCATTTTGTCTTTTGACAATTTAATTAGTTCGTCACATTCCTCGACACTCAGAACATTTCCTAAAATTACTATTAGTGGTTCTTCTAATCTAGCAATGATATTAATTTCTCTATCTTCTGTTTTGATTTTATTTCCAATGTGATTAAAAATAGTTTGTTCTTTACTAATTGATTCCATTGTCATCTTTGTTCGCCTCTCAAAAGACTTAATTTTCAGAATAATTAATTCATAACTTTTTGTTTCTGTAAGCGATTATCTATGATAATTATATCATGAACCTCCCGTTATATAACTGTTCATTATTCAGCTAAACCAGTTAATAGAAACTGATGTTTTATTCCATTATAGGGCGCTTTTCTTTAATAAGAAGGTGTCTTTTTGGAGTTTATAAGGTTTAGCAAAGATTGTGAAGGATTCTACTTAAACAAACGGGTGCAATAGTTCAAGATTGGAGCTGTCATTTTGGCAGCTTTTCTAGTTCCACTAACGTGGCAGATTAGTACAAGAAGAAAGAAGGACAATTATTTAAATATAAAAAGGCTGATTCTATAAAGACTCAGCTTTTTTTTGAAAAAATATCTAAAGACTATTGTAGGATATAACAAGTGTAAAATAGTTAACATGGTGGAGGGTGGTGGCATATTTCCTTAGATTTATAGTACTGTAACGTAGTGACTGTCATCAAAAAGTTATTAAGATTGTTTAATTACGAGGGCTTGTATTGCCACTATATTTATGTGAATGAGGATGAGTGCCGCTTACAGTGGTTACTCCGTGAAATTTATGATAATGCCCTCCTTCAGGCAAGGGGACAGCAGGCCCTGTGACTCCTCTAATTTCATGTTTATGCCCGTCATTGAAGGAAGTAATCGTAAAATAATGATGTGTATGAGGTACTCCAGTAGGGGCTGGTTCGGTACTTCCTGCATATCGATGTTCATGGCCAGCATTAAAAGAGGTTACCCCTGAGAAATGATGTCTATGAACAGGTCTGCCATCCCATGAAGTAAGATATAAAACATGTGTATGTTCGGCATCTTGAGACCTTGCTTTGTCAGCAAAATGGTATAAAGAAATACTTGGTTTTAAACTAGGTTAGATGTGGGTGAGTAAGACTAACTATTATGAAAATCCATGATACGTTACAGGCGTATGAATGCTAACAGGCTGACAGGAAGTACCTAAGTTCATTCTAAAATAGATATAATTCAACGTTGTAAGCTGATAACGTGGAGGGCTTACTTCCGAAGAAGCGTTGGTAAGGAAAGCAATAATGATACTAGTTATTGTATAACTTGCCTTTATGTCAGTGAAAGTGGTGGCACAGTACCAATGAAATGTCTAATCCACATGTAGGGATAGCCACTAAACTAAAGAAGAATCATTTAATCATGTAAGGCAAATCTTTATCGGTTAATAAGGTTCTTGTGAGACTAATAGAGGTTCACCTCCCACGAGAGGCACAGACTTATTGAAACGGAAGAATGGAGACACGGAAGGTATTAAATATCAAAAGTGTTATGGTTAAATTGAATTGGATTAGTTGGAACGCCGTATGAGGTGAAAGTCTCACGTATGGTGTGAACAGGGGAAAAGGGAGCGAAACCCCTAAACCCTTACCTATCTGTATGAACAAGATAATATTCTATTCAAAGGATATTTAATTATAAATCCGCAGGACAAAACGGGAGTTTCATGCAATAAACCATTTGCAAAAAATTAAATGTGGAATTTTTTATTTCACAACAGATGTTCTTTCTCTTTCTCTATAAAAAAAATGGCCCGTAGGCCTATGGAAACACTGTTTAAATCATTTGCTTAATTAGAATCTGCGTCTTCTTCTTCTCTCGATTTCAAACCGTCTTCTTCTTTCGATTTCGATTTCGATTTCAATAGGGAAAAACCGTCTCCGTCTCCGTCTTCTTCTCTCTATTTCAATTTCAATTTCAATGGGGAAAAACCGTCTTCGTCTAAAGCCGTCACGAAAAAACCGATCTCTGCGGTCAAATCCAAAAAATGGCATTTAATTCACCTTCCTTTCATTTCAGAATTCTCTATATAACAAAGGGCAGTTAACTTACCCTGCCCTTTGTTCCGTACAATTTAGTAGCCACTCATAAAAGCAGTCCCTACGATGATCAGTAGAATGAACAATACAACGACTAACGTCCTACCGTCATTATGTTCGTGTCTATGTTCGTGTCTATGCCCTTCACTCATTAATAACACCTCCAGTCCTTGCTTAAATAGGATTTTACTTAGCCCAAATCTACCGTTTGGTTTATTAAACCACGGCAAGAACGATTATCAATAGAATGAACAATACAACGATTAATACAAAGCTGCTGCCGCCGCCATAACCACCGCCGTAGTCACCGCCATCGTAGCCACCGCCGTATCCACATGATCCCCACATATTCTTTCACCACCTTTTTATTGAATATTCATTGGAAAAATACTTCTACTATGTATATATATTTTCTTAAGACAAGGGTTGATTGGACAAACATCTTCTTGTCTGAAAAAAATCATTGATTTCTTTAAACAATTTCTAAAAATAAAAAAGCGTCTGCAATAAATGCAAACGCCTCTTCGGAGGTCTTTATATAGGCTGGCGGGCTTAATAATATCATATGCATTCAGAATAAATCTGAATGGGACAAGTGCTGATTGTTAAAGCCAAGCCCCTAAAAAGGGCTTTTCACTTCTATCTTTAGTAGACAATAAAAACGTCTGCAATACAACTAAATGTCAACCGCAAACTCTTTTGGCGTCGGAGGAGGAATAATAACCTAGCACCCAAAATAAAACAGCATGGGACAAATGCTGATTAAAGTAATTTAAGAACTTTGGCACCACGACTTGTCGAAAATCAACAATAAAAATTCAACATAGCCAATAACTAAAATAACCCTATTCTTAAAGAAAGAAACTACTTTTTAAATTTTTTGTAAATTTTACTAAAAAAAGGTGCTATTTCTTTAATTAATGGTTTAAATTGTTTAGATGTAGCAACTATGGTATCAAAGGTTTCCATAAGCAATCCAATATCAACATTGTTAATGAAATTTTCTATTTGATTCTGAGTGTTTTGAGTCTGTTTCTGCCTGTTTTGATTACCCGATACAGGTTCCTTTCTTCTACGTCCAAAAAACCAATCATCATCGTTATGATTTGATCTGGTATCGAAAGATAATTGTTCTTTTTGTTCCGGAATTTCTTGTGAAATATTTTCGCTTTCTTTGTAACTTTCTCTTGGTTTACGGTTTCCAAACATTAATCTTGAAAAAGGGTCCATTTCTCTATTCGACTTTTGTTTTTGATTATGATCATTACCCTCTAACAACTTCTTCCTCCTCTCTTTAATACTTTTTTAAGATAAGCTATGATTAGTTGTGTATTCTTGTGTGGATGCTTGGCAATTTTTATTTATGGATATCAGTACATAGTGGAAAAATCAATTATCAAGGCAAATAATCCCTAATCACAGTTCGGAGGGAAGTTAAAGAGGAAACGGGGTTAGATGTAAAACTGATCGGCACGACTGGAGTATATAATTTTATCAGTAATACGAACAATCAAGTAATTTTATTTCATTTTATTGGTGAGGTTACTGGAGGTACATTAAATCTCGAAGAAGATGAAATTACTGACAGCAAGTGGATAAAAGTTAATGGCCTTTTAGCATTTGAAAACGAGGATTTACGAGAACCGCATGTAATAAAGCAGATAATTGATAACTTATTAGAAGAAAACATATATTCAATAAGTGTATTTACTGAGCAACTTTTTAAATAGTTCTTACTGAGCTAAACCAGCAAATAGAAGTTAATTTCTTATTGCATTAACGGGTGCTTTACTTTAAGATCAGGTTGCTGTGGTAGCCTTTTTCTTATTATGCAAAGGTAGCAGAATAGTTAAATAAGTTTTTTAAAAAAGCTACTGACATTTCAGTAGCTTTTTTAGTATTTAGAAAAATAACGAACCAATCCAAAAGATAACCCCTACCCAAATTAATATTATTATTGTTCCTGCTACCCAATTTTTCTTTTTACCTCTATATGATGTGTGACATTGTAATGAATCATTAAATTTTAGGATTTCATAATTGTTTTCTTGACTTTAGATAAAATAATAATATCAGTGTCTATCATTACTTAATAAATTTACATGATTTTCAACTATAACTCTTCTCGTCTGTTAACAGTATTCAAGATCACTTCTTAAAACCTTATAACTCTAATCAGAAAAAATAAATGAGTAAGTACAACTGCCTTACCATAGATAGCAAATTAGGCGCTCTTCCTTTAAACCTCGGACTTCTTATGAAGGTGGCACTAAATCCATTCCTATTAGATTAAGAAGGAGTAGCCTACCAGGGAGAAGTTAATTTGCATTAAAAAATTAATTTAAAGTGGTGAAAGAAATGGAGGTCCAATTGAGAATGGGCGCAGGAAAAATATTGATTGTTGAAGATGAAAAGAAAATTGCACGGCTGATTCAATTAGAACTTGAACATGAAGGATATGAAACAGGCACTGCCTTCACTGGGTTAGAGGGTTATTCATTATTTCAAAATGGAAATTGGGATCTACTGTTATTAGATGTGATGCTACCTGAATTAAGCGGACTTGAAGTGTTAAGGAGAATCCGCTCTGTCAATAACGAGATACCTGTTATTTTATTAACTGCCCGTGATGCCTTGCCAGATAAAGTAAGCGGGTTAGATTTAGGTGCCAATGACTATATTACTAAACCATTTGAAATCGAAGAATTGCTTGCCCGAATTCGAGTTTGGATGCGGTCCTCAATTTCCCAAGAAGAAGCTTATGCTCTTAGCATTGGTGATTTATCCTTAAATGAAAAAACACGTGAAGTAAAGCGCGCTGACCAATCCATTGAATTAACACCAAAAGAATACGATTTACTTCTATATTTATTACAAAACCAAAATCAAGTCCTAACATTCGACCAACTTTTATCAAATGTATGGGGGTTTGATTATTACGGTGATATAAATATTGTCTATGTATACATTCGTTATTTACGTAAAAAGGTTGACACTCCATTTTTAAAACCTTATATTCACACAGTTCGTGGTGTTGGATATATGTTAAAGAAATAAGATATGAAGATACAAACAAAAATTATTCTTACATCTACCCTTTGGCTGTTTATTCTACTAGTCTTAACCAATAGCTCCATTTACTTTGTTTTCAATAAAACAATGAAGGATAACGCAATCAAACGACTTGATACAGAAATCAGCAATGTATTAGAGGGAATAAAACAAGCCGATCGTTCCACCGTTAATTATAATAGTTTATTACGGTCTTATTTACCGCCAAATGGAATGATCCGTATCCTGCCTCCTAATGGCAACCCCATTCTAATAGTGGTAAAAGGCAATACCAATCTGCAACATCTTCCGTATTCATATGAAGCAGGTGAACAAATAAATGTGGAGGGGATCGATCATCATTTATACGCAGTGGGACACATACCGATTATTTGGACAAATAATGAAATTGTTTCACTAGAAGTAACAGAACCCTTAACAGATGTAGAACATTCACTAAGAATCCTAAAAATAATTTTAGTAGTTGCATCTCTCGTCATTTTAATTCCCACCGTTATTGGTGGTCGGATACTAAGTCAAGTCATCCTTCGTCCCATCAAAACACTGATTCAGACAATGGAAGAGATTCAGAACTCAAAGACATTTAAAAAAATAAGAAGAGACCGATCATCTAAAGATGAGTTGGACCAAATGGCCAACACGTTTAATAACATGATGGATTTATTGGAGGAAAATTATAAAAAGCAGGAACAATTCGTTTCAGATGCCTCGCATGAATTAAAGACTCCCCTTACCGTTGTAGAAAGCTACGCTAATATGTTAAAACGGTGGGGAATGAAGCGCCCTGATATTTTGGAAGAAGCCATTGAAGCCATTCATTCCGAGGCAATCCGGATGAAGCAGCTTACGGAACAGATGCTTTTACTAGCGAAGGGTGATACACAGTGGGAAATAAAAATAGAGCAAGTAAACATTGCTGCTATTTGCCGTGAAACATCGAAATATCTACAGCAAGCGTTTCAGCGTGAGATTTCGATTCATGTAAACACAGATCACCCATTGATTATGGCTGATGAAAAGAAAATCAAACAATTACTTTATATACTTATTGACAATGCCATAAAATACAGTGAAAAATCAATTGACATATCCATTTCCAGAAGCGGAAATTTTTTATTCATTGCGATTACCGATTATGGAATTGGCATTCCAAAAGAAGAATTAGAACGTGTATACGAGCGATTTTTTCGAGTAGATAAAGCTAGAAACCGTGAATCAGGCGGTTCAGGGTTAGGATTACCAATCGCAAAGAAAATCATCGCTGCCCATCATGGTGAAATTAAGATTGAAAGTGAGGAAGGAAAAGGGACAACGGTTACGCTAAAATTACCAATAAGCTTCTCAGACAATTCTAAGATACCTTTAATCGATTCTTAAAGAACCCATGTTACACTGTTTTAGAATAAATTATGTTGTGAGGTGATTGAATGAAAAAAATAGCCGTTATCGTTTTACTCATTCTTATCCTGGGCACCATTATTTGGTATGGTGGAACAAAAATGTTTAATCGGGCCCATTCTATCCATTCAGAAGACATGGTTAGTCAAATGATGATAGAAAAATATGGAGGTACGATTAAAAACATAAGCCCGGATCAGGAAAACTATAAACTTACTCTAGTAAAAGATCAGATACTATATGACATTATTGTAAATCGGCGAACAGGGGAAGTGGTTTCTTTTGTCAAACAATCATCCCCTGTAACGAACGATAGTCGCCAATCAGAAAGCAAGGAACCGCAAAAGGGTAATCAACCTGCTACTTCGGCTGATACCCCCATCACAATCGCAAAAGCAGAAGAATTAGCATTAGAAAAAGTTAGTGGTACGATCACTTCAATTAAATTGGATAAGGAAGATGATCAACTTGTATACGAGGTTGACATCGATCAATCGAAAACTAAAAAAGCAGAAGTGATTATTAATGCCTACTCCGGAAAAATTGAATCTATTACATTTGAAACAGATGAAGATAACTAAACGTGCAGCTTAAATGCTGCACGTTTTATTTTTTATTAAAATTTTGATATGACTAAGACCAGTC